>JAUYFM010000034.1 GCA_030690945.1 Smithellaceae bacterium
CAGAGCCTGTTCCAGTTGATTTTCCGTATAGGCCGTCTCCTCTTTGAGATTCAAGAATTCCAGGATATAGGGATCCTTGATAGCATCTTCCGGCTGCTCGACGATCTGTCCCTCCCTTGCCATCCGCATGACGGCCCGGGAATCCTTGCTCAAAGCCAGGCGTTCGAAAAGCATCGCGTTGATCTGCCGTTTCAGTTCCCTTACCGACCAGTTGTTCTGAGAACACTCTTTTTCGTAAAAGGATCGGGCGAGGGGTTCGTCCACCTTCAGCAACTCACAGTAATGGGACCAGGACAGCGACGGCGTAAAATGGGCAGGGGCGGCAACCTGGCTTTCCAATTCGGCAGACAGTGTCTGCCGAATTGGAAACGCAAGATAAAGAGCCCTCATGTTCCTGAGATTTCTTTCTGAAAAACCCCTGCCGAATCTGCCGGTCATATCTTCCGCCAATTTTACGATAAGCTCTTCACCATAACCGGCGCGACGTTTTCCGGCCTGTTCATATTCAACGATCTCCCGCCCGATTTCGAAATAGGCCATGATCTGCGTCAAATTGATGTCCCGACTCGCCCTTGACCTGGCCTGGGCAAAGATGGCGGCAACACGATCGAGAAGATTGCCGTAATCTCTTGCCATTAATTCATTTTTCCCCATGGACATTCACCTTTGCATGTTCCCAAACAATTTCATCGGACATGAAAGCATGCAGTAAGACAGAATCGTCGTGATTCTCCCTGTTGATCGAAAATAGTATACGGTCTTTCCCAAGCCTCAAGACATACATGCTTTGCCCTCTTGCACTCACTTTGTGAACGAATGGCTGGGACAGAAAGTGCTTAAGCCCATTTTTTTGCAATCTGCTTACCATGGTGCGGACAGTGGTTTTTTCAGCATCGGACAGTTGATCAAACGTGGCTTGAAAGACTGTGCTTACCCGGATGGGCCTTTTTGGTGATTGCACTGGCGCAACATTTGTTGGTGCAGGCGATATCTGGGACGGTAACGGCATTGGCATGGTGTTGGCTAGTATTTGATCGATCTTTGCCTCAACTCGTCTTTGTTTTCTCGAATCGAGGTAGCCACCTATGACTTGATAACTGACCACTGAAACAAACGCCACAGCAATTGCTTTGAAATCGCGCGATCCCCACATCAGCGACCAATCAGTTCCACCTGCCCGTGTGATATTGGTTATTAGTGCATTTGACCGGATACCGATGAATACAGCGATCGCGTTGATGAAGAGGATACGAATCCATATTGACTCAAATATGCACTGGATAATCTTCGTCACATTCATCTCTCCCTTTGTCAAAAAACTATTTATCTAGGTTCGTTTTTCGGCATTTTTAAGAGGATTTGCCCTCTACGATGGCTATTTCGTCTTCTGTCAGGCCATAGAGCTGGTACACCAGTTGGTCAATCTCCCACTCCAACGCATTCGTGTTCGCCTCGGCATCGCGCTGCTTCGCCGCGTGGATGCGGTCAACCAGTTTGATGAAAGGTTTCTGTCCATCGGGAGAAATGCGTTTTATCGGAATTTCCGAGAGCGGTTTTCGGACAAGTTCCAACATTTCACCTTTACGCTTCCCTTTGAAATAAAGCCAAAGAAAATAAAGTCGCGAATTTACAAGTGCTAAAACATATTTGAGCGAAACGTAAGGGTCCTTTGGGGTGATGTAATGAACATCTGAGGCGGCATACCACGGAACGTCGTTAAAGCAAAAAGTGTTTTGATAACTACGCTGAGGCGATACAATTTTCGGGCCATCGAATAGTTCTTCATCGCGAGCATAGGAAATGCAGCAATAATTCCCTGCCTTCATGGCTGAAGCAATCATCACATAGTCAATGTGCCCCTTTCCACGAACAAAATCATCGTATTGCGAGAGTGTCACCTCGCCAGCGCGAACATTCCTGTTTATCAAGATTATTTTGAACCGTGCAAGATGCTTCTTTATCTCTGGCAGGTCGTCCTCATGGTGTTTGCTCGACCGATAAATAAGGTGCATGGAATTGTTCACGGAACACCAATAGCGCCCGATGTCTGAATTTTTGAACAATGGACGAACGTATTGGAGTTCTTTTTTCCCCAATCTTAACGTCTGGAGTTCCGCCGCCGTGAGAACAAAAATTCCCTCGCCTGGGGTTGCCTTGACCTCGAATCGGGAGATGTGTTTTGGACTGACTTTGTCTGCTCCAGTGACAATTCCCTGAAACACGTTGCAGAGTGTGTCCAGCAACTTACCGTTCCGGGCCACTTTGTCCAAGATAGCCATTTTCGGATCACTAGCTGATCCATGATTACCGACAAGCGTTATGTAATGCTGTTCGCCTTGATAAAAGTCTGTTTGGCAAACTTTCCGGTATTCGGTTTCAGGATCATGCCCTGACACAATCGAATTCAGAACAAGAGACGTCGCAAACCCGACCCGTTTAGTGGCTGCGGTGAGCACGCTAACGTCGGGGGCTTTGCCTCTCTCGAACAAAGATACCATGTTGTGCTGCCCCAGAGCAGATTCGAAGATGCGGAGCTCATTGAAGTTGATAAGGCTTCGAAATGTGGAGCGCTGAAAGAGATCCTGCCTTAATTTGTCCGCATATGTTGCGGTTATGTAATAGTTAGTCGTGATGAACGCGATCTGTGTTCTGCTGTGGGCAAGGTTAAGAGCGAGGTGAATAAAGAAATAAAACAAGTCCATCCTCCGCTGATGGAACTGTCTTCCGAGGTCTGTTCTCGCGATTTCTTGGAATAGCTCTTTGTTGCCCTTTTGCCCAACGTAAGGGGGATTTGCAATGATTACATCAAAACCCGCTTTCTCGTGGAACGCCTCTGAGAAAAAAATAAGAAAATCAAAATTCACATTATAACCGAGGCTTTTCTTAGATGCCGCAAAAGCCTCGTACAGTTGTTGATCTATTTGGTTTTTCAGTTTTGCTTTTTTCTCATGATCTGTCTCGTCAAAGAATTGCTTTTTCAACTTCTCTATCAAGTCCAGCCTTTGTGATTTAAACGGGAAACCAATAAGAGAGTTTCCTGTCATAACCTTGTAATCAAGATTCGGTAGAGGCTTAATCTGCTTTACGTCCTCTTCGTCCACGACCAGAGAGAGCCAGAGGCGCAGTTTGGCGATCTCGACCGCGCCGGGATCGATGTCTACGCCGTAAAGGCAGTTCTGGATGGCGTGTCGCTTGAAAACGTATGGTGTTCGTTCATGAACGTCGTTGAAGTAGGGTGTAAGGGCGGAACGGGCGCGAACGATTTCGGTCATCATGCCCACAGGGAAAGCGCCCGACCCAACGGCAGGGTCACAAACAGTGATGTCTTGAAGTTTATCGTCAATCAACCGGGCGTGTGTCTCGATGTCTTTGGGTGACTCCGGCTTATAAGTTTTCGTGCCTGACATTCGTGCCGCTTCGTAATGGGCGGCCTGGTCGCCCGTATGAATTAAGGTCTCGATGTCCTTTCGCGAGACCAGTTCCTTTTCTTTGTTCAGCGAGGTGTCGAGATAATTGATGAGGCTTTCCCGGCACATGTAATGGACGATCTCGCGGGGGGTGTAATAAGCGCCCAGCCCTTTGCGACGATTTTCCTCGATCAGATTTTCAAAGACCTTGCCGAGCATTTCGGGATCAATGGCGACTTCCTTTTCCAGCGGCTCGGCCTCGTTGACGGTGAAGTTGTAACGGTCGAAAACATCGAGGACGCCCGTTCCGGTAATCCCCGCTTCGACGGGGTCGTTGTTGGTAAACAACCGGTTGGGTAGAAGGATTTCTGTCTTACTCCAGTTGTAGCCGCCGAGCGGCTCGAACAGACCGCCGTTTAGGAAGGGGATGCGACACTTAAAATGCCTGCACCATGCTTCGTGTCCCCGGTCGGTGGCCAGGGTGTCGTAGAAAAGTGGTTCGAGGACATCGTTGAAATAATTTGCGTACGCGCCGTATTCTCCCCCGGCCAAGCGCCGCAAAAAATCGTGCGGGCCTGTGCCCCAGTCTTTTCCCTTCTCTACGCCGAGCCAGCCCTTTTTCTGAAGGAAGTAGAGGAATACGATCTGCCCCATGAGCTTCTTGGCAAAATCCACGGTGTTGACGTTTTTTGACTGGAATTCGTCGCGAAGAGATGTATCTTTTTTGATGATTTTTTCCAGCGCCTCGTGAATGTTCCCGAAAAGTCCCACGTAACGCTTGAAGAATTCTTTGGTAACGGCCTCAACGCTGAAGGCCTCCTCAATATCCGCAAGTTTGGGATCGGTTTTTGTGTCCTGGAGCAGGGAAAGGAATCGGGTTTGCGCCGTATGGCAGCTTTCGCCTTCGCCTACGATGTAAGAGAAACGGCGGGCCGGGGTGAGCCTGGTTTCCACACCCACCTTGCCCGATTCCTTCTCTACGGTGGCGTATTCCATTTTGACATAGGAAAAACGCCACTGCTTTTCCGTTGGGGAGACGAAAGCGACAAGGGCGGCGTCTTTTTCGTCTCTTGTCTTGAGGTGGTGGGCAACAAAATTACGGATGGCGGTGCGGGCGCGCGCCAGCTTGGTTTCCTCGGTCAGGTGAACGATCAGGACATCCAGTTTCTCGCTATCAGGTGAGGTGTAGGTGCCGAGCCGCTCGTATCGGTCGACGTGGTTCTTGAAGGCGTCCTTGACATACGTAGTGTTCCAGGCCTTGGCCTTTGATTCATCAATCCGGTTCAGTAGATTGACGGCAAAGTTTTGGAATCGGGCCTTATCGAAGCCTTGGGTGAAGGTCTGCCGAATGAGCGTATAGGATTGATCGCGGTTCATTTGGCCTCCAACAGATAAGATGACAGGATTACTTCGCGTGGGCTGAGAACATGTGCCGTCATTTGCGCTCGTGTGGTTTGGAAGAACAGCGGGGAAATATCCCGCCGCAGAATCCCCAGTACCTTCAGAGGCTGGCCCTCCTTCTTCATCGCGTCGGCTACCTTTTTCGTAGTGGGCTTCGGGAGCGCCCCATCGATCAGCAGTTGGACGACCTTTTGAATGTAAATCTCGTCATCTTCGGTAAAGCCTTGATAGCTGCGAATCTCCTTCGCCTTCAGGCGCTTCAGGATATAGGCGTCATTTGCTGTGCCTTTCTGTTTGGGGATGGCGTCGTCCAGGTCCGGGCTGGTCGCCTCCTCAATAGCGCGCTTATTCTTTTCCAAGAGCGTGTAGAAGTCCGGCGGAATGTCTTCACGCTTTTCCTTCGTATCAGTTGGTTTTAGGGTTTTCGCCGTGGTGAAGAAGTCAAGTTCAAGAGATTCCGCTGCGCCTGGTGTGGCAAGGAAAAACTTATCAAGCCACCCCTGCCGGAAATAAGTGACTAGCGCGGGAAACTCTTTTACGCCTACGCCGTTATCGGCTGTAATGATTCTAGTCGAACGTGCTTTCTTGGGCAGACGTTTGATGCGGGTGAACAGATCTGGTTCCTTGTCGCGTACTGTCCGGATTTCGGTGAGATATTCCAGCTCGCTTTCTTCGTCTTCCTCCTCGCCTGTAATCGTTTTCTTGGAGGTCAACTTGGCAAAGAGGTCATGTGATTTTATTTCTTCGCCTTCCGTCAACAGACGGGCATCGGCGCCGAGCATCTCGATGAAGGCGTGTATCTTGGCCTCGGCTGCTTCCTTGAGCTTGATCAGGTCGTTGCTCTCTTCTGTCGGGAAAAAGTTGTAGGTGTGAATGGTGTCGAATGCGGTATCTACCCGGTTGACACGACCAACGCGCTGAATAAGGCGGGTCGGATTCCACGGGATATCGTAGTTGACCACGATATTGGAGCGGTGCAGGTTGACGCCTTCAGAAAGCACTTCCGTGGTGACCAGTATCCGGTATTTGTCCTGGGGCTGAAAGGCGCGGGCATCGAAATTGGCGATGACCTCCTTGCGTTCAGCATCAGTGGAGCTGCCGGTGAAAAGCAACACCTTCCGATCAATATCATCGTTGATTCGCTGATGGAGATATTCCGCTGTCTCTTTGGATTCGGTAAAGATAATGACTTTGCCCTTCTTGAGAATGCTGTCTTTTCGGAGAACCTCTGAAAAGGTCTCCCACTTGGGATCGCGCTTGATCTGCTTCCAAAGGGTTTCAATATTTTTCAGGATCACGCGATCAGCTTCGAGGTCACGGAGAAAATCTGCATTAAATTCTTTCGCGTTCAGCCGTTCGGCCCTGTCCGTATCGAGCAGACGATCAATGGCTTCCTGGTTGTCAGTTTCCAGCAGTTCAAATATTTTATTGATGTGCTTTTTGCTGATGTAAACGTTACCATTATCAAATTCTTTAATGAAGCGATCATAGGATATGATAAAGCGTTCGAGGCTTAAGCGGAATGCGTGGAAGCTACTCTCCAGGCGTTTGATAAGGAGTATTTTCATAAACTTCGCGAGGTTTTGCTGACTCTGCACCTCGCGATTCTCGCGTTTACCCTCATAATAGGCCAAAGGCTTGTACCGGGCGTATGTGAAATCTCTTGTAATCAGGCGGACCGTTTCGATAAAGATGTCGTTTTCCGTCTTGTTGAACTTATAGTATAGGGGCTGGGGGTCTGTGACATCGGGAAATTTAAGACCTTGTAGTGTCAAGTCTTCCCCGTAGTATTTCATGATTTCTTTTCGTGTTCGCCTGATCATTAAATATTTGAGGATTTGCTCGCGCGTCTCCTTCGCATTGGCCTGGACGGTCGCAAAATACTCTTCCCGGTTGGTCTGACGGTCGAGACCATTAAGACGTTTCTCAATTCGGGTGAAAAAGGCTTCAAGGTTGCGGACGTTGGGAATGGTGCTGTTCTTACCGTTCTGAAAAAGTTTGACTTGGCTGAGAATGTCCCGTGGGGTATTGTTCAGCGGCGTTGCCGAGACCAGGATCACTCGCTTGCCGCGACAGATCTGTGCCAGCATCTCATAAGTCTGATTCGTCTCTGTGCGAAAGCGATGGGATTCGTCGATGAAAACATTGGAATACTTGGATAAGTCACGTGCCAGGAGATCATCCAATTTCCCGCTGGATTCAAAATCGGTATGCGGCACACGGAAATCCCCGAAAACGTTAGGCCACGATCCGCGATTGTTCTTATCCAGCAGGTTAGGCGGTGCGATCACCAGCGACCGTCCATCCAGTTGCTGGGCAAGCAATGCTGCCATGTAGGTTTTGCCGAGGCCTACAACGTCGGACAAGAAGAGTCCGCCGTATTCCTGAAGCACCTTTCGTGCGCTGAGAACGGCTTCCTCCTGATACTTCAGCCTTTTAAACCCATCGGGAACGTAGATGTCTTCGAGTTGGTCCGGACGGTTCAACTCGTCGCGAAAATATTCGTACAAGAATTTCAGGTAAAGCTCATAGGGCGTGAAATGGGCAAAGGGAGATCGGTTAACGATAGTGTCTTCGTAAGGCTTGGCAACATCCACGGCCAACGCCCAAAGCTCATTGAACTTGGCGATTGCAAAATCATAGTCGGCGCGGTTTTTCAGCTCGACGTTGAACTCGAGGTTGTCCTGTAGCCCTGACTGGGTAAGGTTGCTCGACCCTGTGATCACGCGGCCTTTATCCATGAACCCCTCGTTGAAGGTCATGATATAGACCTTGGCATGGAGTCTCTCGCCGGGGTAGGCCTTGATCTCAAGTTTCCCGGAGCGAACCCATTCAACAAATTTGTGGACGCCCGTTTCGATCACCGCGCTGTCGGTGGAATTTTCAAATTCTGTGAGCACGTTGTCCGGGATTTTCTCGATGACTGCCTTGTGAGACTGTAACGGCAACTCACCTTGTTGTCCGGCTTTCTGTAGAAGCTCATATGCAGAGCGATCGGTATGCAGTCCGATCAAGATACGAATCTTCTCGATATTCTCCAGCGCGGGATAGAGCTTGTAAAAGCCGCTGATGAAAAAATAACCGACTAGGCAATCGAAAAAACGTGCGTCCGTCTTGAGGATGACAGAAAACCGATCACGCAGACTATTTCCGGATTCATTTGTAAGAAAGGTGAGGTCAGAGGACATCTTTCTTTGCTCCGATTAAGAATTTTTTATCTACGGATAAAAAATATAAAACCCCGCTCTCTTGCATGAGACACGGGGTCTATTGGGTGATCGTTCCATGGCTTCCTTTCTCGACGACGTTAAAAAGCCTCCTGCTGGATCAGATAAAGTTTTAAGGATCAAATATTTACGTGGGCGAGAATAATCAAATAAATCCAATTTCGTCAAGCTTTTCTTCTACAGTTTCCCCGCATATTTTCCCGCAGCCTTGAGTTTTGCTATTTCTTCCTGTTCCAGCACCGTAAAGGCAATTTTCCCCACGCGTGTGAGTGGCAGGCTGTCGCGAAATTCCACTTCGCGCGGGCACGACCATTTAATCAGATGTTCCCGGCAATGACGGATCAGTTCTTCAATCATCGCCGGCGTTGCTTTGGCCGCATCTTTCAGGACAACAAACGCTTTTACCCTTTCAATCTGGGCTTCATCCGGAACGCCGATTACGCAGGCGTCGCGCACATCGGGATGAAGATAAAGCACCGCCTCGACCTGCGCGGGATAGACGTTCATGCCGGAGGATTTGATCATACGCTTGAGTCGCAGTTTGAAGTAAAAGAAACCTTCCTCACTCATGGAGAATATGTCGCCGGTGTGCAGCCAGATTTTCCCGTCGGCATGACGCTGAAGCGTTTTGGCCGTTTCCTCGGGTTGCTCCAGATATCCCATCATCACGGCGGGGCCGCTGACGCACAGTTCGCCTTCCTCGCCCACAGGCACCGTCTCCTGTGTGCCGGATTTGACGATCTTGGCTTCCATATCCGGGCAGGGAATACCGACGCTGCCCTCGCGGTAGGCATTGGCTGGTGTGAGCATGATGCCGGTTACCGCTTCGGTCAATCCGTACCCTTCCACCAGTTGCACGCTGCCGCCGCGCTTGCGGACAATGTCTTCAAAACGTTCCTTCACCGTTTTGGGCAGTGTATCTGCTCCGACCGAGGCGCTCAAAAGACAGCTTAAATCCGCCTGCTGCAGAAGCGGGCTGCGAGTCAGAGCGTCGTAGAGTGTGGGCACGCCGGAGATGGCCGTCGGTTTCTTTTTCAGGATGATTTCCGCCAGCGTGTCGGGCGTGAACGTGGGCACGAGAATACTGGTTGCGCCGCTGATGAACATGGCGTTGCAGCAGATGCCCAGACCAAAGCCGTGGAAAATGGGCAAGCTGGCCACCATGACCATATGCTTATCTCCGTGCGTGATCTTGCGAAAAACAGCCGTCATCATTCCTTCGCTGATGAAATTATAGTTGGACAGCATGATACCCTTGGGCTGCCCGGTAGTCCCGCCGCTGTAGAGAATCGCCGCCATATCGTCGGGTCCCATGGTGGACGGCGGCACGGGCGGATAAGAACCGGCCATCAGTCTGCGCCATGATTTCACCATCGGATCGGCAGGCTCCGTCGGAAGAGGCTTTCCTGCAGCGCTGTTGATCGAATCGGCAACACTCGTGACAATCAGGGCCTGAAGACCTGTTTCCTTTTCCACTTCCTTGAACTTGGCGTAATGATCCTCCAGAATCAGCGCCATGTGGCTTTTGCTGAGCGTGAGATAAAAGGCGATTTCCCGGGCGGTCGAAAGCGGATGAATCATGCTGGCCACCGCGCCGATTTTATTGACGGCATAAAAGGCGATCACCCCCTGCGGAATCGTCGGCAGCGCAATCGTCAGGCAATCACCCTGTTTGAGCCCCTCTGCGGCAAGGGCCGCCGCGCACTGATCAATATCACGGGCAAATTGTTTGTAGGTGGATAAATAATCCATAAAATCGTAAGCAATGGTATCGGGGTTGCGCGCAACCGACTGCATCAGCGCTTCAACCATCGTCACGCGGGGATAATCGATGGATACGGGTACGTCGCCGTAAAATTTCAGCCAGGGTTTTTGATCATACATGGATTGTCTCCTCGTATCCTGTAGGGAACGCTCGCGAGCGTTCCCTACAGCTTAGAATTTCTTTTTGAGCTCCTGTTTTAATATCTTCCCCGTGGGATTACGCGGAAAGTCCTTCATAAACTCCACAAATTCCGGCAGCTTGTATTTGGCGATTTTATCCTGCAAATAGTCTTTCACTTCATCCGCCGTCATGTTGCAGCCTTCGTTTAAAATGACGCAGGCGCGGACGCGTTCGCCGAGCGCCTCGTCCGGCGCGCCGATCACCGCGACTTCGGCGATCTTCAGATGCTTCTCCAGCGGAATTTCGATTTCGCGCGGATAGATATTCTCGCCGCCCCGGTTGATCATTTCCTTGATTCGTCCGGAAATATAAACGTAGCCTGTTTCATCCATGTATCCCATATCGCCCGTGTGCAGCCAGCCGTCCTTGAGGCTCTCGGCATTGGCTTCGGGCTTATTGAGATAGCCGATCATGACCGCGTCGCCCTTGACGCAGATCTCGCCGCGCTCGCCGTAGGGCAGAATATTGTTGTGGTCGTCCATGATTTCAACTTCCAGGCCGGGGAAGGCCATGCCGATGGAACCAATATTTTCCGGAATGCCCGACGAGGTCGTCGAAACGCCGGTTGCTTCCGTCAGACCGTACCCGTCCACAACCTCAACGCCAAATTTTTCTTTAAAACCATGGATCAGCTCGACCGGCATGGGGGCTGCGCCGGTAAAGGCCATCCGCAGTTTCAGCTTATTGAAATCGATCGTTTTAGGATCGACAGCGTTATAGATATAAGAATACATCGCGGGTACCCCCTGCACAGTGGTCACGCCGTAGCGCATCAACGCCGGCCAGAAATCCTTGGGAGAGAAGGACTTGCGGATGCAGATCGTCAATCCCAGATAGATGGATGGATATGTCCAGACACAAAGCGGGTTGACGTGGAACATGGGCAGAATAATCATAAAAACATCGCCCGGCCGGCTGGTGCCGAAAACCGCCTTACCCTTGCAGATGGCCAGTTCGTTGCGGTTGGAAAGCAATATGCCCTTGGGCATGCCGGTCGTGCCGGAGGAATATAAAAGCATCACCGGGTCGTCCAGCGATTGCGCCACCAGACATTCATCGGCAGGGTATTCGCCGAGAATATCCTTAAGCGTGGTTTCGGCAATCCTGGCCGTGTGTTCAACGTCGGTCACCACCTCCACAATAACAGGTTTGTGCGCGGATATCCGCCAGCCCTTGGCAAATTCTTCCATGTAGTCGCTGCCGACGAACGCCACCTTCGGCCTGGAATCTTCAAGCACATAAGCGATTTCCGGTCCCTTGAGCATATAATTGACTGCGCCGGTCACGGCGCCGAGCTTTTGCGCGCCAAACATCGTGTAATAAATTTCGGGTGCGTTTAAAATCATGACGGAAACGGTATCGCCTTTTTGAACGCCTTTTTCCGTCAGGTAATGGGCAACGGCATTGGCACGGTCATTGACCTGTCCATAACTTGCGACATCGTCGTAATAATAGACCAACGGATCATCCGGATTCTCCCGGACGCGCGTTAAAAACATCTCGGCGATACTGTCGAATTCAATTTTTCTTCCCTGCAGGGCGGCTATCTCGTCCAGCGGCACACAAGTCCGTTGATAACGCTTGCTTTTGTCAATCATGTTTTTTCTCCTTACGTTTATGCGCTCTTTTCTCCTGACGCTGATTGATTCTTTTCTTATATTCATTGATAAATTCTTTGGATGATAAATATTTATCGGCAAACGAAACGATATAGGATTCTTTATATTTCGGCGGTACAATCGTCAGCGGCCACATATGTTTTTTTATAACATCCTCTTCAATGTCATTGATCGAAAAATGTTTTTTGGCGTTGGCCACGGCTATCGTCGGATGCGCCAGCCCATGAAATTTTTTCCGGGGCAGATCCGGCACATCATGATTACGCCAGTCATACAGAAAAAAATCATGCAACAACGCGCCGCGAGCCGCCGAGCGGTAATCCATTTTAAAATATTTACATATCCGATAGGAAAAATAGGCCACGTCGTGAACATGGGCATAAATGGAAGAATTATGATGAAAATAATCTTTGAGTTTTAAAAACTCTTCATGTTGGAGAATATCCTGCACGGTTTCGTAGTATTCTTTTTCAAACGGTGTCCTGCCCGCCATTTCCAGAATGATTTTATCCTGGATGGATTTTAGAAAAGAATTCAGTCTGGTTCTGATTTTCTTATTGATGTTTTGATAAATATACTTATTCAGGTCAGGGAAAGCTTCGCGCAACCGCTGAAATGATTTTAAATTATTTTCAATTTCGGTACTGCTTAAGTTGAAGTATTCCTCATAAAGGTAAGCAACGCCCCTCCGGAAAGCGGCAAGGGACATCACGGAAAAAGCGTAGTCGATCCAGAAATAGATCATGAAAGCGATCGCCGCAGTTTTGGCAAAGCCTTCATTCAGCAGCACCACACGTCGAAATACTTCCGGATGAACAAAGGTTACGAAGATCAATGCCAGCAATGTCCAGATGATTGAAAAATGCAGACAGACGTGGCCATGAAGATTAAACCTGTTTTCCGAGTAGTCCCAAAGGGTCAGTTTAAATATCTTTTCGGAAAGAAATCCAATCATGTATTCCAGGCAGGTGATGGCCAGACCGAGAATGATAAACAGCGGCACAATATGCCAGCTTTGAAAAACATGCTGCATGACAATGATCACAAAAGCGCCCAGACCGTAAATGGGGATGAAAGGACCAAACAGGAATCCCGCATTGACAAACTTCCGCTGGGTGATAGACCGGTAAATAACCTCTATCACCCATCCCATGAAGCAATAAATCGCGAAAAGCACGATGTAATAAAAGAAGCTTGGCGTGTCATTCAACATGATATTCTGCACAACAATCCTGTAGCGTTAAAGGTGATTTAATAAATCGTAGTTTTTTATATGGTCTAGTCCTACACGATCGGATGATTTTTGTGAAGTTTTTTTGCCCAACCGGACAAACTTTGTGTCCCACGGGCAGTTTTTTTCGATATAATGTCTTTGATTCATTGACATAATATTTATCCACTGCTACATTCCGGAGGCAGGGAGGAAACGCCATGGAAAAAATAAAAATCGGCATCAGTTCATGTCTTCTGGGTAATCCTGTCCGTTATGACGGTGGACATAAGCTTGACCGTTTTCTTCGCGATACCCTGGGACAGTATGTGGAATATGTGCCGGTCTGCCCGGAAGCTGAATGCGGCATGGGAATTCCCAGAGAGGCCATGCGGCTGGAAGGAAAAACGGATGCTCCGCGTCTGGTAACCCGTCGCACCCGAGAGGATAAGACGGAAATGATGGTCCGCTGGGCGAAAATGCGGGTGGCCGAGCTTGTGGTGGAAAATCTTTGCGGTTTTATTTTCAAAAGCGATTCGCCGTCCAGCGGGATGGAAAGAGTAAAGGTCTATGACGATAGCGGCATGCCCGCCAAGACGGGCGTGGGAATATTCGCCAGGATTTTCATGGAGCATTTTCCCCTCCTGCCGGTGGAAGAGGAAGGCCGGCTCCATGACACAGGCCTTCGTGAAAATTTCATTGAAAGAATTTTCACCCTCAAACGGTGGCGGGAAATCCGGAACGTGAAATCCAGCCGGGGCGCTCTGGTGGACTTTCATGCCCGCCACAAATTATTGCTTTTGTCGCACAGCACAAAGCTCTATCAGGCGATGGGAAAGCTGGTCGCCTCGCAAAAAAGCCTCAGCATGCAAGACCTCTTTTTGCAATATGAGACGCTGCTGATGGAAACGGTGAAGCTGAAAACCACGCCGAAAAAAAATGCCAATGTACTCCAACATATGATGGGATACTTCAAGGAACAGTTATCCGCCGATGAAAAAAAAGAGCTGCTCGAAATTATCGATCATTATCAGAAGGGTTTTCTTCCCTTGATCGTTCCTTTGACCCTGATCGGCCATTATGTGCGGAAATATGATCAGCCTTATCTCCGGGAACAAATTTATCTGAATCCACACCCGCTGGAACTGCAACTGCGCAATCATGTCTGAATCGTAGGGAACGGTCGCGACCGTTCCCTACAGACCGCGAATATAAAAAAGCAGGGAACGCACGCGTTCCCTGCTTTTACTCTTCACCTAACTCCTCGATCACCTACCTGCCCGCCGACCGTTTCAACGCTTCGATGCGATCTTCCAATGGGGGATGGGTCATGAAAAGCAGCTTAAACCCGTGTTTTGACGGTTTGCCGCTGATGCCGAAAGCGGTCATCTGATCCGGCAGGGGCTCGTGAGCGCTGCGCTGCAGACTTTCCAGCGCGGCAATCATACTGCCGGTGCCCGCCAGATTCGCGCCACCCGCGTCCGCCACGTATTCCCTCTTCCGGCTGAACCACATCACAATAACGCTGGCCAGGATACCGAAAACGATCTGGGCGACAATCGTGGTAATAAAAAAGCCCAAACCGTGGCCTTCTTCATTTTTCAAAATCACGCGATCCACAAAATACCCGACGATGCGGGAAATAAAAATGACAAACGTGTTCACGACACCCTGAATCAGGCTGAGCGTGATCATATCGCCGTTGGCGATGTGGCTGATTTCATGACCCAGCACCGCTTCGACTTCATCGCGCCTCATCGTATGCAAAAGACCGGTGCTGACCGCCACCAGGGCATTGTTTTTATTCATGCCGGTGGCAAAGGCGTTGGGCGAATCCGATTCAAAAACAGCAACGTCCGGCATGCCGATGCCCGCCTGGGAGGCCTGCTTTTGCACCGTGTTCATCAGCCAGATTTCCATGTCTGAACGGGGCTGCATAATCACCTGCGCGCCGGTGCTCCACTTGGCCATCCACTTGGAAATCGCCAATGAAATGAACGAACCGCCAAAACCGAAAATACCGGCAAAAATCAGCAGGCTCCAGTAGTTGATTCCGTTGGTATAGAGAAACCGGTCAACCCCGAGAAGCTTCACCACAATACTTAAAACCAAAATCACGGCGATATTGGTTACGATAAACAGCATGACTCTCTTCATGTTTTATACCCTCCTCCATCTGTTCAATAATTGCGTCAGACGGTTTGCAAATCCAAACCTTTAAAAAATATGCCTTATTTTAGTGTCAAGTCGCAGAATGTCAAGTTTTTCTTATGCACGTAATAAGATATTGAAATCGAATCATTTTTAAGATTCCTATCTTAGCAGGGGTAGGGGCACGGCGCGCCGTGCCCCTACCTGGATTCCGAATTACAATTTAAAATACTGGTTGATGGATGCCAAAGCCACGCTGACCATTTTTTCGATATCTTCCTCTTCCACAATGTAAGGCGGCATGAAATAAATGACATTGCCCAAGGGGCGCAAAAGCACGCCTTTTTCCAAGGCAATCCGGTAAATGCCGTAGCCGACCCGCTTTTGCCAGTCGAAGGCTGCTTTCGTCTTTTTGTCCGCCACCAGCTCCAGCGCGCCAATCATGCCCTGTTGGCGGTATTCACCCACATAGGGATGGGCGTTAAAAAGGGTTGCTACTTTTTCGGAGATCATTCGGGCTTTTATTTCATTTCGGGCCAGGACATCTTCATCATGAAAAATACGCAACGATTCCCGGGCCACCGCGCAGGCGAGCGCATTGCCGGTGTAACTGTGCGAGTGCAGAAAAGCCTTGAGTTCCGCATAATCTGCGTAAAAGGCCGAAAAGATCGCATCGGTTGTCACCACAAGCGACAGCGGCAGATAGCCCGCCGTAATGCCTTTGGATACACACATCATGTCGGGGCTGATGCCCGCGTGTTCGCAGGCAAACATTTTTCCCGTCCGGCCGAACCCCACGGCGATTTCATCGGCGATGAAATGAATGTTGTGTTTTGTGCAAAGCCTCCGCAATTTTTTCAGATACACCGGTGGATAGATTTTCATGCCCGCTGCGCATTGCACCAGCGGTTCGATGATGACGCCGCAAATTTCATCGGCATGCTCCGTCACTACCCGTTCCAGCGAGTCAAAGCATTCAGCGGCGCACATCTCACGGCTTTTCCCGTAAGGACAGCGGTAACAATCGGGACCTGCTGCTCTGAAAGTATTCATCATCAGAGGCTTATAGATTTTACTGTAGAGATCAATATCTCCGACGGATAGCGCGCCCAGCGTTTCGCCGTGATAGGCGTCGGTGATTGCGGCAAATTTGGTTTTGCCCGGATGCCCGGTTTGCTGGTGATAATGAAAGCTCATTTTGAGGGCCGCTTCCACCGCCGAAGAGCCGTTATCGGCGAAAAAGACTTTGGATAGCCCCTCCGGCGCGATGCGCACGATTTCTTCCGCCAGGTCAATGGCCGGCACGTGGGAGAAATTGGCGAAGATGACATGTTCCAATTTTTGAGCCTGCTCGCTGAGCGCCCGATTGATTCTGTCGTTCGCGTGTCCGAAAAGATTCACCCACCAGGATGAGACGGCGTCCAGATAGCTCTTCCCGTCCACATCGTATAGGTAAGCACCCTTCCCCCGTTCAATCACGATGGGTGGAAAGTCTTCATAGTCCTTCATTTGCGAACAGGGATGCCAGATATATTGCAAATCTTTTTGCTGGTAACTATTCACTCCTTACTCCTTTCCCTTCACGCTTTAATAACACCCAGTTCGCGTCCAACGTCCTCAATGCAGCTAAGTGCCTGCGTCAGATCATCTTTCGTATGTGTGGCCATCAGGTTGATCCGCAGACGGCTGGTACCCGCAGGCACGGTCGGCGGACGGATGGCGGAAATAAAAATTCGCCTTTCCATTAAGCGCTCACTGAAATCAACCGCTACGTCGGGCCGGCCCAGAACAATGGAAATGATCGGCGTCGGATGATCCGGAACAGCGAAGCCGACAGCACGGAGTTTTGCTCTGAGCCAGGCACAATGGGCAAGCAAAGTCTTGCGCAACGCGGGTTCCGTCCGCACAATATCGAGCGCCGCAAGCGATACGGCAATTGTTGCGGGAGACAAAGCGGTTGAAAAAATAAAACTGCGGGCGGTATTGGTCAGATAATCGATCAAAGCGCGTTTGCCGGCCACAAATCCACCTTCAGAAGCCAGGGCCTTGCTGAATGTTCCCATCGAAATATCTATGCCGCCTTGCAGGCCGAAATACTCCGCGGTGCCGCCGCCGTTATCTCCCAGAACGCCCGTAGCGTGCGCATCGTCCACCATCAACAGCAATCCATGCCGTCGGGCGATTTCTACTATTTGAGGCAGAGGTGCGATGTCGCCGTCCACACTGAAAAGCCCGTCGGTAACAATCAAGCCCTGCCTGCCCGGATGTTGCGTGACTTTGCTTTCGAGATCCGCCGGATCGCAATGCGCGTAAACGACAATCTCAGCGCCACTCAAACGACAGCCGTCAATAACGCTGGCATGATTGAGCCGGTCGGAAAAAATCACCCAGTTTTTATCGGCAATGGCCGAAATCGCACCGACGTTGGCCATATAGCCGGTATTGAATACCAGCGCCGCTTCGGTTCCCTTAAAGGCGGCGATTTCCTCTTCAAGTTTTTTATGGATATCGTAACTGCCTGTGGTCAGGCGTGAACCGCCAGAGCCTGTCCCGTACTGTTCAATAGCGTCGCACGCGGCCTGTGTGAGGCGGTCATCCGCGCATAGCCCCAGATAGCTGTTGGAGGACAGCATCAGAAAATCTTCGCCCGCCATCTTCACATGCGCGCTCTGCGGCGATTGCAGATATTTCAAATGCCTATAAAGACCGCCGGCCTTGATTTGCTGAAGTTTTTCGTCAAACATGATTTCCTGCCGTCTTTTACACAATTTCCATCAAACCCATGATGTCGTCAATGTTGATGGTTTGTTCAAACACGTCTCTGAGATTTTCCATGTGCATTTTTTCGGTATCCACTCCAACAACAGCGGGCAGGGTAAAAATGGCGTTCACACCGGAGAGTTTTTTGATCATCCCGACATTGTCCTGTTCGATCAGTGTCTGTCCCACACCGCTGATGATAATCCCTTTGACAGTCAACCCGACGCTTTTCGCAACGCGGAGCGTCAACAGCGTGTGATTGATGGTGCCAAGTCCGGCGCGCGCAACCAGCAGGCAGGAAAAACCCAGTTCGCGAATGAGGTCATACTGCATATATCCCTCATCGTTGAGTGGTACGGCCAGACCTCCCGCACCCTCGCCTATAATCACATCATAGCGGGCCTTTAAATCATTCAAACTTTTTTGAATGACGGCCGTTTCAATCGTGCGATGTGCCAAGCGCGCGGCCAGATGCGGCGCAACGGCATCCGCAAACGAAAAGGGCGTCACAATTTTTTGGTCTTCGGAAAATCCCGTAACACTTTTTACAAACGCCGCGTCTGCGGACATTTTAACACCGCCAATATCCACTTCGCCGCTGGCCACCGGCTTGAAATACGCGGCCCGGTATTTTTTTTTCAGAAGCAGATACAGAAGTCCGGCTGAAATCAAGGTCTTACCCACGCCCGTATCCGTCCCGATAATGAAGATTCCTCTAATCACACGCCTGCACCCCTTTAATCAATTTACGATGCCATATCAAAAGATGGCGAATCACGCAATGAAAGTTCACCGACGGCATTGATCAAAGGAATCGCCAGAATTACGAAATATTACCTGTCTATTTTATTTTGACAAAAATTGTGGTAGGCCGATGACGCCGTCAGGACGTCTCGCCATGCGGGCATGCTGACAGCAGCTGAATACGGAAGGCCCAAATGTCCATACTTGATCATAACAGACAATTATTTCCAATAATTATCCGCGAACGCGGAAGCCAGTATTGTGAAAGAGGCAGGGTGGATATTGATTATGCGGACGATACGTCCGTGATGGCAGAAGTTCAAGGTTCGGAGATTTACGATGTTGAGGTCGAATGGAAAGACGGTTTCTTATGCGTGGCCTGCACCTGCCCATACGCGGAAAAAGATTACTGCAAACACATCTACGCGGTCTTGCTAAACATTGAACGCGCAAATCTTCTGTCTCAGCTCCAGTATCTTCCAAACGTCCACATGAAGCTTGTCCTGCCCGAAGATCTTTTCGACGATGATTTTGAGGATAATGTACGGACATTGGAACCACCACACCTGACAAAATCCGTAACCCCGCCGCTGTGGGATGTCTGTCTTGATGACATCCTCACCACATTCACCCGTTACGCGGCGGACGTCACACCGGTGCGGAGGGAAGCCAAAGAAATCGTTTATATCATCCGTCAGTCTTCCGGATACTATGACCCGTCTCAAATTGGCGATCTGGTCGTGAACATTCACAGTCGCAGCCGCAAGAAAAACGGGGAGTGGGGCCAGATTAAGCCTCTTAACGGTTCCATTTCCAAGATGGCACAATTGGACAGCGAGGACACAAAAATCGTATCTGTTCTGACCGGCGCGCAAGGCCTATACGATTATTCCCGCTCCTCTTGCGGCAGTTCGAGTCTTATGATCTCCCGCCCATTGGCGGAGGTCGTACTGCCGGCCATGTCGGATTCCGGCCGCCTTTTTTTTCAAAACGACCGGGATGAAACCCTGTTGGGCCCGCTTAAGTGGCATCCCGATGAAGTCTGGACGCCCTCTTTGAATCTCAGACCGGATACCTCAGGAGATCAGTACAATTGCACAGCCGAGTTGAATAGCCCTTCGGGCGCAATACCGGTGACCGAGCCTCTGTTGATCGCGCGCCAGGGGGTAATGATCGTTGGAAAACGCGTCTGCCGTATTGACGATTTGGGCGCGTTTCCCTGGATCGAGCATTTACGAAAACAGGAAAGCCTTACGATTCCAAAAACGCAAATTCATGATTTCATTGAAAAAATATATTCACTGCCCGGCCTTCCGCCCCTTTTGTTTCCCGAAGAATTACGGGTGGACGAGGTCGAAACCGAGGCGCAGGCCTGTCTGGTGTTGCGCACCCATGACGCTCATTTCTATTGTCAGGATAAGAAAAAGTTCCGGGCAAGTCTGTATTTCCTTTATCGGGACTGTCCAGTCGCCGCGTTTCCGCGCGGCCGCGGCTTTTACTCCGAAAGGCAGGGCTGCTATATGCTGAGGAACGCCGATGTGGAAAAAAACGCGGACCAGACCCTTCTTGACCTGGGATTCAAGGCGGCAAGGAATGATGGCGATGGCGCGACCCATGAAATCGATACGAACAAGTTTGCCCGGGTCGTCTCCACATTGACCGCCGGGGGCTGGCATATCGAGGCGGACGGAAAATTTTACCGCGAAGCCGGTTCATTCTCTTTGAATATTACGACCGGCATCGACTGGTTCGAGCTGCACGGCACATGCGACTTTGAAAACCAGAAAGCCCGGCTGCCGGCGTTATTGGCGGCGCTGAAAAAAAAGGAAAACCTGGTCGCACTTCCTGACGGCACGTTCGGCGTCATTCCCGAAGCTGTGTTGAAAAAATATGCGCTTTTAGCTGAAATGGGCGAAGCGTAAGACGGTCATGTTCGCTTCAAGAAAAGCCAGGCCGGCCTGCTCGACGCGCTTCTGGCCACCCAGCCGGAAGTCACGTGTGATGCGTTGTTCGAAAGCACCCGGCGGCAATTGCAGAGCTTTTGCGGAATTGAACCGGCCGTAGCCCCCGCGAGTTTTCAGGGCGTGCTGCGCCGATATCAGGAAGAAGCCCTGGGCTGGTTTGATTTTCTGAGGCAGTTCGGTTATGGCGGCTGCCTGGCCGACGACATGGGGCTGGGAAAAACCGTGCAGGTCCTGGCGATGCTCGAAAAGCGCCGTCTGCTCAGGCTTTATGAAACCCGCCAAGCGGCCGAAAGGCCTGATGCAACTGTACTATCCGCCGAAGACGGCGGTGGACTCGTCAAACAATCTCTGGTGGTGGCGCCCCGCTCCATCATCTTCAACTGGCGGAAGGAGGCAGCCCGGTTCACGCCCGGGTTAAGGGTTCTAGATCACACAGGATTAACCCGTAAGACGAGGGGCGACCATTTTGAAAACTACGATCTGGTGCTGACGACTTACGGCACGCTGCGCCGGGACGCGGTTGCCTTCCGGGACATCGAATTTGATTATGTGATCCTCGATGAAGCGCAGTCTATTAAGAACGCGGAGACGTCGTCGGCCAAAGCCGTTCGCCTGCTCAAAGCGCGCCATCGCCTGGCGCTGAGCGGCACCCCCATCGAAAATCACTTAAGCGAACTGTGGAGCCTCTTTGAATTCCTCAACCCGGGACTTCTGGGGTCGGCTTCCGTTTTCAAACGCATGGCAGCGGACACCAATGCCGCGTCGCCTGAAACCCGGGCGCTTCTGGCGCAGGTGCTCAAGCCGTTTATTTTACGCCGGACCAAAGCACTGGTCGCGCCGGAACTGCCGCAAAAAACGGAGCAGGTCGTCTATTGCGAAATGGACAAAACGCAGACCAAACTTTACAACGAACTGCGCGACCATTACCGGCAGAGTCTTTTGAAACAACTTGACGAGCAGGGCATCCAGAAATCCAAGATGCATATTCTGGAAGCGCTGCTCAGGCTGCGGCAGGCCGCCTGCCATCCGGGACTTCTCGACCCGAAATGGAAAAACGGTGCGAGCGCCAAAACGGAATTTCTATTGCCGCAGCTTGCGGAAATCCTGGAGGAGGGACACAAGGCGCTTATTTTCTCGCAATTCACCAGCTTCCTGTCCATCGTCAAAAAGCAGCTCGACGACAACGGCCATCGCTATCTGTATCTCGACGGAAAAACTAAAAACCGCGAACAGCTGGTGCGCGCCTTTCAGGAAGAGGAGGAGGCGCCACTGTTTTTAATCAGCCTGCGGGCGGGCGGTCTGGGGTTAAATCTGACGGCGGCGGAATACGTTTATATTCTGGATCCCTGGTGGAATCCGGCAGTCGAAGCTCAGGCCATTGACCGCACCCACCGCATCGGCCAGACGGAGAAGGTCTTCGCCTATCGTCTGATCACCCGCGAGACGGTCGAAGAACGCGTGCTGGAATTGCAGCAAAGTAAGCGGGATCTGTTCGCCTCACTCATCAAGGAAGACGCCGGTCTGATCCGCTCTCTGAACAGGGAGGATCTGGAAATTCTGCTGTCCTGACGCCAGAGCGGCAGGCAATGGTCATTTATAAATTGACAGCTTCCTTATTTTTATTTATGAACCGCCCGAGGACAAAAGACAGGAAAAAAGACCATGGATTTGATCGATAATCTGAAGAACAGAGCCATTAAGGGAAAAGGCATCGGCGCCGCGGAGGCCCTGGAACTTTTTATTGAAGGGTCCGGCAACCCGTATCGCGTTTTGGCCGCGGCCTCCGAAATCCGCGAACACTTTAAGGGAAAGCACATTATTTTATGCGGCATCACCAACGCCAAGTCAGGCCGTTGTTCCGAAGACTGTAAATTCTGCGCGCAATCATCTCACTATTCCACCGATGTTCCCTCTTATCCGCTCAAGCCGGCCGGACAAATCATCGCTGAAGCCGGCCAGGCCAAAAAAGACGGCGCGGAGTTTTTCGGCATTGTCACCAGCGGCAAGCGCGTGAAAGCCAAAAAGGAATGGGCGGAAATTTTCAAAGCCGTTCGCGGCATAAACAAAATCGGGATACATCCCTGCGCGTCTCTGGGCATCCTCGATACGGCAAAAGCCCGTGAGCTTAAAGACGCAGGCCTATACCGCTATCATCACAACCTGGAAACGGCCCGCAGCTATTTTAAAAATATCTGCACGACACACGACTATGAAGAAAATGTGGAAACAATTAGCGCCGCCAAAGCTGCCGGTTTATCCGTTTGCGCGGGCGCGCTTTTCGGCATGGGCGAAAGCGTCACACACCGCATCGAGCTTGCCGCGACACTGCGCAAGCTGAATGTCGATTCGATTCCGATCAATATCCTTAATCCGATCAAAGGCACGCCCCTGTATCATCTGCATCCGTTGACACCGATGGAAATTCTCATGACCATAGCGGTTTTCCGCTTCATGCTCCCGGATAAGGACATCAAATTGTGCGGCGGCAAAGAGAAGAATCTGCGTCAGCTTCTGCCGCTGGGCATTATCGCCGGGGCGAATTCTCTCATGACCGGAAATTATCTGACCACCACGGGCAGGGACAGCAAACTGGATCACGAGATGATTGCCGATCTGGGGCTTATCCCGACACGGGATATTGATATTTGTAAATGCGGGACTGAAGGGAAAAACGCCTGTATGGCCGGAGGAACCGCCCGGAGGAACCCGGCCCGGAAATAACGGGTCACCAGGCTGATGTGTGCTTTTGATTTATAAAGAAGAAAGGAATCTTGGTAGGCCGCGCTTTCACCTACCTATACGTAACATAATCAGTATTGGCTATTGATATTATGGTGTTACGTTATGTTTAAAATTTCATAAATTTCACATCTCGTCAAGGGTTATTTGGGTTGCAAGCCGTTCTTTGCATGATCACCTCCATAGCTTTGTAGTAATCCCTCTGCACTTTGATGTTGGATACCCGACAATACCGTTGCGTCGTCCTGATAGAGTTATGCCCCAAAAGATCCTGGATCGTAGAGAGATCCG
>JAUYFM010000058.1 GCA_030690945.1 Smithellaceae bacterium
GGTGTCGATGATAATCAGTTTCTTGGTGGCCGGAATATTCGCAATTGCCTCCTTAAGCCTATGCTGCGATATGGCATCGGTCTTGAGCTTCTCGGTTCGGAGCGATCCCACGTTGGAGGTAATCAGAAAATATTCTCCCTCATCCACGGTGCCGTGGCTGGCAATATAAAAAACAAAAAGGTCATCGGGCCGCAAAGACTGAAAGGATTTGATTTCGCGGATAATCGCTTCATTTGTGGTCTGTTCAGGGGTTACAAGCTTTTTAATATGCACCTGCTCAAATAATCCTTCCGAGGCGTTCTTCAGTGTTTGGGCAAACAGATCGGCGTCGGCCACGGGATAATTTAATTTCAACTTGGGGTTCTTAAATTCATTGATGCCGATGATCAAAGCATGCATCGACGGTTTGGCAGCCAAAGCAAACACTGCCGTCATTTCGTGGATGGCGTCATTGCTTTGCATGGTATTTTCACTGTTAAACGCGACAGCCCGGATCACATTGCTGCCCTTCACCAGCTTGAGGGTGTAGTTTTTCAGGAGGGTTTTGTCGTCTTGGGAAACAATCTTGACGGCCCGGCTGCCGTCCATAATCACCGCCGTGCCGTTTAAGTAAAGGCGGATATCCCCGATGCCCCCGCCGTTATCCTTCAGACGTAAGGTCACCGCCACTTCATCCCTGCTGACATTCTTGGGCGTATCCACAATGTTGACGGTAGGCGGTTGCTTCACATCGGCGATGTTCCGGAAATCCTGAAGCGATCCACCGGAAAGCGCGACCTTTACAAGATCCGGTCGGAAAAACGCTTCCCGGTAATTCTCGATTCCGTAGACGTTGTTGCCGACCCGGATGTTTAGATACTTGTCGCCGTTTGGCGACGCATTGTAATAGCCTCCCGGCGTCACAACAATCCATTCGCCGTCGGCAAAACTGACAAACTGGGCTGTTTCCTTACCCGTATCAAGGCTCCAGATCCGGACGGTGCCGTCATCGCCTGCCGAAAGAATCGATTTTCCGTCTGGAAGAAAAGCCACAGACCAGATCGTATTATGATGACCGGAAAAGGTTTTCAACACCCTTCCTCCCGCAACAGTCCAGAGGATGAGTTCATCGCCCCCCGTCAACAGCATCTTGCCGTCGGGAGAAAATTTAGCGGCATACACGGATTTTTTATATTGGCCGAAGTTCCGCATCTCCCGACCGGTTGCCGTCTCCCATAGCTTGAGGGTGTTTTGATCGGAATAGATCTGGGCGCCGGATAAGAGATATTTGCCGTCAGGCGAAAAATCGAGGGAATAGACAAACGATCCATGACGCATTGTCCGAATGTCAGCCCCCGTTTCAGCATCCCACAATTTCACATCCATCGATCCCCCGGCTGCCAGGTAGCGGGCCGCAGGTGAAATCGCCACAGCTTTCACGAAGGTTTTCAGAGGCACCGTCCGGACTTCCCGAAGCGCTTCCATATCGTAGAGCGTGACGACATCTCTGCCGCCGGCCACAGCATATTTGCCATCCGGAGAATACGCAAGCGCCCTTCCGACAGAAGAGATGCTGTCGTTCTTGAAGGACATGACCGGCGCCGTCTTCGCCGTATCCCAGACCGTCACATTATCATCACCGGCAGACAGAAAAAATTGCTCTTTCGGGGAAAAAACAACGGAGGTATCGTGTTTATAAGGCTTGAAACTGCGCAGTTCACGCCCCTGCATATCCCACAGGGAAATCGATCCGTTATCATGCGCAGCCGCTATATGGCGACCATCCGGCGAAGGGGCGGCAGTGGATACGCTCTGCTTGTTGCCCGCAAGCGTACGAAGGCAGACACCCCCTTGGATGACGCCTGCCACGCCCACCGAAATCTCTTTTCCCTGGGCGTCTTTGGTCTTTGTTGCAGTCGGGATCATCTTCACGGATAGCTCCCGATTGTTCCTCAACAGGGCAATCGTCAGTTCTTTATCCGGATTCGCCGCGGCCATGCCTGCGAATGCCTGCCACGATGCCATTTTCCTTCCATCCACGGAGACAATGGTGTCGTCTTCGGCAAGGTTCGCCCTGGACGCTGCGGAGTTCCGTTCCACACCGCCGATTACAATATCTTCCCTGAAGATGTCCCAGAGCTTGATCCCCCCGTTTTTATAACCAGACAGCGCACGTTTTCCGTCGGGTGAAAAGGCCACACAAGTGACACCATAACGGGCGCCATACTGATAATACTTGTAATGATAAACCGAACGGACTTCCTTGCCGGTTGCCGTCTCCCAGAGTTTCAGGGTGTAGTTTGCCCCTCCGGACAACACATGCCTGCCGTCGGGAGCAAAAGCAACGGCATTCACTTTCCCCATATTTCCTTCGAAAGTTCTGACTTCAGCGCCTGTTTGTGCATCGTACAAAACCAGGCTGTTGAACTTCCCCAGAAGGACGTAGCGTGCATCGGCAGAGATCACGATGGACGTCTCTCCCGAGGGGATGGCGGTCTTCAGTTGGAAGCTGCGCACAGTCTTATCCGTCTGCGGATCCACCACGGTAAATCCTGACTGTTTGGCCACAAGAAGGTGCTTCCCTTGATCGATAAAGGCGGCGGCAAGGATATCTCCACCTCCCGATGTCGCCTTTAATTTTCTTGATGTGCCTGAATGAATATTCCAGATGACGATTTCTCCGAAACTATTGAAAAGCAAGTCGCCTTCGGCGTTGAAAATAGCAAAGCTCGTATACGCAGCAGAATAACGTCGCAGCTCTCTACCGCTTGCCACCTCCCACAACCGTACCGTTGCGTCATGGCTTGTCGAAACCAGAAACCGGCCATCGGGAGAGAAGGTGACAAAGTAAATATAGCTCGTATGGCCTTGCAATGTTCTTATTTCCCGGCCTGTTTCAGTGCTCCAGAGCTTCACGTTATTATCCATTCCTCCGGACGCGGCATATTTTCCATCGGGGGAAAAGGCCGCGGAGTGGACCGTTGACGAGTGTCCCAGCTGCACATAAAATTCCGGTCGATCGGCGGCGGAAACGGGAGTGACTGGCAACATGGTCATTATTCCAAAAAAGACTGACAAAAAACATAATAAACTATTAAAGCTAAACACGTTTCCTCCGTATGTTTTACCGGTAGCCATCATTTTATTCAGATACGTTCCCTTAGTCCACATAACCTGGTTTTGCGCCCGTAATTGTCCGTCCATCATGTATGACCGCGCAGTGATTGCGGCCCAGTCCTCTTTTTGGCACGATCAAAGCATATTCAGAGCTTCTAATGATTTTGTAATCCTCTTTGGAAAATCTTGACAAGAACTCTTCCAGAGGCATACCCGATGTCGCCTGACGGCAGGCATCGGCAGCCAGATGCCGGGCCTGATTCAAATCATAGACAAAGTAGCCGACCATAAGTCCGGCCAGCAGCGCCATTGCAATGATGATTCCCCGGACAAAAGGCCGTAATTTTTTGCCTGCGGGTTTTGCCTGGGTCTTCGGCCAGAGAATTTTCCGGGCCGTCTTGCGTAGAAGATAGTAAAGGCACAGCACGCCCATGATAAACAGTAGTGGTGCGCCTTTTTCACTTTCGAAGAGCGGCATGAACGGCAAAATAAAAAAGGAAAGAAAGATCAGGATGGCCGGGTACCGGGCATAACGCGCATAACGGATTAATCCGGAACCGGTTACTGACGCGGCAAACGCGTAAAGGACGGCAAGGGCAACATCCGTAATGCCGCCCTCAGCAATGGATCGAATATTGATCAAAACAGGAACACATATAAAAAGCAGGAGATAGCCGATGACGCGGATCGAAGCGTAGGCATTTCGCTCGTCCTGGAGCTGCTTTTTTTCTTCTTTGGTTACCCACCGATCATGAAAGAGAAGCAGGTTTCTTCCCTTCTCCCAGGCCGAAGCTGTGTCGTAATTTATTTTCGTGTCATTTCGAAGCGAAGCGAGAAATCTTGTTTTAAATAAATTCAGCGCATTTAGATTCCTCACATTCGTTCGGAATGACAATTTCTCCAAGGACAGCCCAGTCTCGCTGTCGCGAGGAATGCCCCAATCCGTGTTAATCAGTAAATCCGGGCGACCCGGCTGATATTTTTTCAACATGCTATTTTACCGTCTCAATAATGTTACCGCATGGAGCAGCGTCTAAAACTGACTGCTGCAAGTTTTTATTCTGATGATTTCGATACCTTTTCTTGTAGTAAGGGTCATCCTGGCTGTTTGTGAAAACAAACAAAATAAGAAGAATGACAATCAATAGAAAAACAATCAGCACATTCGCCTTGAGTCTAAAGAGCGCGGGAAACAGACCGGACATGCCGACACGATTTTCCTGGCCGCTTTTCTGGAAACGGCACAGCAACCCCAGGATAATGAAAGGTCCAAGCAAAGGAAAAACTGTCACTGCCGCGATCAAGTAGAAGCGCCAGTCTTTAAAGGGAGAGTAGCCTCTGTTTTTCAATTCCGAAAATGCACCGACAACCAGCAGCACACAGGAAAACGGAAAGACTATACTAAAAAAATAGTCCGTCCCGGATGACGAAAGCATTGCAACGAGCAGGGCTGCCAGATGACTGATGAGCCCCGAAAAAAGAGCATTTCTTCCTATTTTAGTATAGGCAATTTCAGGCATCATCTTATCTTCGAATTCCAGATGTGGAACCGGCCTCTTCTAAAATCATGGGGACATCTTTCGATTTTTCGAAAACCCGCATATGATATTGGCCGCCCGCCTGGAAAGGCCCGCTCAAACGCAACATCACGTCATGAAGCGAATAGGCAATAACCAGTTTGCCGTCGCGACGTTCGGGTCCGCTGAATCCGATAGAATAAAGCCATCGCGCTTCATGCCCCAGGAAAACACACGCCACCACGTATTTTTCAAAATCCATATCCGGCGCGGGCTTTTCAAAGGCGCGCAGCCAGAGCTCGGACCATTCCTTTGGCGTCTCCACCACTTTAATGAATGCCTCTTTTTGCTTGGAAACATTGCCCTTCCATTCCATCCCGAGATAGTCCCGGACCGCACCGGCTTTTTCCAGAAGGCTCACGATAGCGGGATTGGCGCCTTCTACCGCATAAGTCCAGGCCGACTTTCCCTCTTTATCTTTCAGTGATGCGGCGGCTCTCTTTTCGACCAATATTTTTACCATATCCGCGTTGCCTCTTTTGACCGCCAGAATCAGCGCCGTCTCACCCTTTTTGCTTACCGCATTGAGATCCGCGCCATGGTCGATGAAATACTTGATGCAGGAAAGATTTGATTCTTTAAAAGACTTAACCGCTTTCATCAAAGCCGTCTCTCCTTCGTCATCCTTTATGTTAACATCCGCGCCTTTTTCGACCAGAAATTTCACCAGGACAATATCGCCGTCCGCGGCCAGCATCAGAGCAGTTCCCGAGGCAAAGCCGCGCATATTCACATCCATATCTTTGGTCAGCAAAAGTTTGACGATCTCCTGATCACCGGCAATAACGGCCGAAAAAAGAGCTTCCCGTCTGTCAAAATTCCCGCTGTTTTTTATCAATGTTCTGACGATCCGAACATTTTTTGCAGCGATGGCCTTGCTTAAGGCCGTATCCCCGTATTTCGATTTTTGATTGATATCCGCTCCGGCCTTCAAAAGCGCTTCCACTAAATCGGCATTACCCTTTTCACAGGCAATCATCAGGGCCGTCATTTGATTCTTATCCACGGCATTGACATCCGCTTTATGGGCAATCAGTAATTTGGCGATATCGGCACTGCCGGCCTCAACAACCATCATCAAGGCTGTTTTCTCATCATCATATTTATCGTTTACCTTTGCGCCGTGCTTCAGCAATAGGCCGACCACTGTCGTCCTTTTACTCAACACCGCATAGATCAGAGCATCACCCTTAGCCATGTTCTTTACGTTCACATCGGCTTTTTTGCTTAAGAGCTCATAGACAACACCTTCATGACCTTTGATGGAGGCGTAAATTAATGCCGTGTTGTTGGCGCCGTTTTTGGCATTCACGTCGGCACGGGAATTCAGCAAAAATCGGACCATTTCCAGCTTATTGCCGTCGGCTGCGTACATCAATGGCGTACTGCCCGTCGGAGCCCGGAGATTCACATCCGCGCCTTTGGCGACCATCGCTTTGACTTGATCCAGGCGGTCTTCTTTTATCGCCTTAAACAAAGGATGACGTGAAGTATCCGCTTGCGGCGATGGTTCGCCGCCCGCTGATTTTTCCAACAATTGAGCAATGTATTCCAGCCCATCCTTTTTTGCCAGCGACAGGGCTGTCTCGCCATCCTTATTTTTTAAATCAAGCCTCGCGCCTTTGGCTAGAAAATCCTGCACCAAGGCCGCGTCTCCCTGCAGCACTGCATACATCAGCGGCGTCCGGCCTGTTTTCAGCCATGATTCATCCTGAACATTCACATCCGCGCCGTTTTCCAAAAGAATACGAATTGTTTTTGGTTTATCGCCGGCGGGGCCGATAAGGACGCGTCCCCAGGCGCTGGCGGCAAGCAGTGGCGTGAGGCCCTTGCCCTTGGCATTCACATCAGCGCCCTTTGCGATCAGATATTTCACAACGGCAGCGTGTCCCTGCCCGGAGGCTTCAATTAAGGGTGTCCGATCACCTGTTTCTTTGCCGGCATCAACAACCGCTCCGTGCAGGGCCAGCAGCTTGACGATCTCCAGATTGCCGTTGCGGGCGGCAACCGACAACGGCATATCGCCGGTGTTGCCTTTTTGATTGACCTCATATTTACTGGAGGCTGAGGGGGGGCCGCTCAGAATAGATTTAACCTTTTCAACATCGCCCTTTTTGACAGCCTCCAGGAGAGGATAATCGGGCGGCGGCATGCGGCTTTCGGCCATACTCTTCGCCGGCAGGAATACTAAAATCAGTAAAAAAAGAAGAACACCAAAAAGGGAAAAGATTATTTTGCGCATACAACCTCCATAGGTAGTTTACCAGAAATCATGCAGCAGAGCTGAAATGATTGGATTGGAGGGATCAGGTACCCCATTCCTATATTCATGATAAAAAGAAGGAAATAAAGCTTTAACGTGAAATGAATACCTCCAAAGCATTTACACTTGCGGCTATTTCAGGGTGCCGTCTATTTTTCTCAGCTCTCTCCTCAATATTTTACCGACCGCGCTCCTGGGCAGGGAATCCATAAGCTGAATCGCTTTCGGCCTTTTATAGGTGGGCAGATTCTCCCTGCAGAAATTCATCAGTTCTTCCTCACTGGCCGCGCCCGCATTTTTGAGAACGACAAACGCTTTCACCACTTCCCCGTACACTGCGTCGGGAACGCCGATGACTCCCGCCTCCAGCACCTGAGGATGCCTGTGGAGGATATTTTCTATTTCCTTCGGATAGATGTTTTCTCCTCCCCGGATAATCAGGTCTTTCTTCCGGTCGGTAATATAAAGGTAACCGTCTTCGTCGGCATATCCCACATCACCGGTATGCAGCCAGCCGTTGCGGAGCACTTCCGCCGTTTCCACAGGTTTGTTCCAGTAGCCCTTCATGACTCCCGGCCCTTTGATCACGATCTCTCCCGTCTGTCCGGCGGGAAGCTCCCGGTCGTTTTCGTCAAATATCTTGATCGTATTGCACTTCTGGTAACAAAAACCTATGGAACCGTATTTGGGGGGACGCCTTCCGGCAACGTTGCCGCAGTTGACGGTAGTCGCCTCGCTTAATCCATAACCTTCCCAGATATCTATGCCGTATTTCTCTTTCCATTTTCGGGCTATCTCGAGAGGCATCGGGGCGGAACCGCAGATACAGGTCTTCAGGGAACTCAAATCATATTGAGCGGCGGCGGGGTGGTTAAGCAGCTGAATATACATGGTCGGTACGCCGCGAAATTCGGTAACTTTAAATTTCTCAATACGCTTCATCGCCTCTTCAGTGTCCCACCGGCTGATCATGATCAGCTTCCCGCCTGTCAGGAATTCCAGATTCAGAGCGAATACACCATACCCGTGAAACAGGGGAAGCGTTATCAAAGAGACACGGTCCCGGGTAATACCGAACACTTCCTCTCTATTATCGGTAATTTTATCCTGTGCGCCGGCGCGCTTCAAAATTTTACCTTTCGCGGCAACGCCCCAGGAGTCCAGCAAAACCAATTCATAATATCCTGTTACGTGAGTATACCAGTTATAATGGGTGAGCATGACACCTTTCGGATTTCCCGTAGTGCCCGCGGTATAAATCATGACGGCGGTATCGTCGTTGTCCGTATCCTCGATGGCCAGTTGATCCGAACTTTGCTGAACGATTTTTGCATAGGATAGAAAACCATCCGGTATTTTTTTCCCTTTCAGGATAACATTTTTCAACTGTGCCGCTTCGCGCCGTGCTTCTTGGATAATGGCCACATAATCAACACTGCTGATCAGGGCGGATATACCCGCGTCCTGATACAAATAGGCGAGTTCATGAACACGCAGTGACGGATTCACCGGAACCAATATCGCCCCTATTTTAAAAACGGCGAAAAAAGCCTGCATAAGCTCTACGCAGTTCAATAACTGAACGCCAACCTTATCGCCTTTTCCGACACCCAGTTTTTTCAAGGCGTTTCCCAGCCTGTTGGCAATAAGGTCCATTTCCACATTCGTATGCCAACGCCCTTCAAAGTTGACAAATTTGTATTCGCCGAATCTTTTAATATTGTCCTCTGCCAGCCTTCCGATATTCATTGCCTTTATTCCTTTACATTGGACTTAGTTGATTTCGAATCTTACTGAATCGCATCCACCATTCCGGTTGATTCCGGATATTTTAGTGTCTCGTCAATCAAGAAATGTCATTTCGACCCCCATTCTGGGGGCAAGACCGCAGGGAGAAATCTAAGATTTCTCAGTCGTTATGACTCCTTCGAAATGACAGCGTATCGTTGACGTGACAATGGTAGCACCCTATTGCGCGCCGGACTAAGCCGTTGTTTAATAATAACTGTAACATTTTAATATCATAACCGGCATAAGGGGCCGTAACGAATATGGACAAAAATGTAACAGTTATTTCTTAACGGCCCCTAACCGCGCTGACAGCAGGGTCTGAGCTTGCCGCCCGCCCTGCTGTCTTAAAAGACGATGGGTGCTTGTTGGATGCTATTTCTTTGCCTTTGGTTTCGGTGCGGCAGCCGGAGGCATCGCGGGCGCTGCAGGAGGTGCTTTCGTATCCAGCAGTTCCACTTCAAAGACCAGCGTTGCGCCACCCGGGATGACGGGCGGACGTCCCTGATCGCCGTAAGCCGTCTCCGACGGACAAACCAGCTTAGCCTTGCCGCCCACTTTCATCATGCTGACGCCTTCCGTCCAGCAGGAGAAGACCTGATTTAACGGCAATTCCACGGGCTTGCCTTGTTTGACGGAGCTGTCAAATTCTTTGCCGTCAATCAGCGTGCCGACATAGTGGACTTTGACGATATCCGTAGCTTTAGGCTGCGCGCCTGTGCCGGCTTTGATTTCTGTATAGACCAGACCGGAAGCGGTTTTTTGCGCGCCTTTTTCAGCGGCGGCTTTCTCTAAAAAGGGTTTGGCCTGCGCTTTTTGTTTTTCAGTGGCTTTCGCCATGCGAGCCTGAGCCAATTCGCCCAGTTTCTGCATGTTGGCTTCCGGTTCCGTTGCCAGCTTCTTGCCGGCGGCCGCGTCGGACATGCCCTGCTGAACATATTTCAACTCCTCGGGGCTCAGGTCAAAAACGGACAATTGTTTGTTGAGGTGAGCGCCTAGCGCATAGAAGGCCTTCTGATCTTCTGTTTTCGGCGCTTCCGGGGAACAACCCCAAACAGCAAAAAGGGCAATAAAAACGACAATCATCAATTTACGCATAACAATCCTTTCTTTTCTCTTTTAATTTAAAAATTAATCTTTGCCCTGAGGCAAAGAGTCTAATCAACTTGGGCTTAACCTGATCAACCCAAACGATGAAAACATCGGCCGCGGTCATCAACCTCAAACTATTTCTTTTTACTTGCCTTAGGCGTTGCGGGCGTCTTGGCCGGGGGCGCCGTGAGAGCTTTCACTTCCAGCAGTTCCACTTCAAAGACCAGCGTTGCACCACCGGGAATGATGGGCGGTCTGCCCTCGTCGCCGTAAGCGATATCCGCAGGACACGTAAGCTTGGCCTTGCCGCCGACTTTCATCAGACCTAAACCTTCCGTCCAGCAGGGGATGACCTGCCCCAGAGGAAATTCGGCGGGCTCGCCGCGCCGGACGGAGCTGTCAAATTCCTTGCCGTCAATCAAGGTGCCGGTGTAGTGCACTTTAACGGTGTCCGCGGCTTTAGGCTGAACGCCGGTTCCGGCTTTGATTTGCTGGTAAATAAGGCCGGAAGCCGTTTTCTCGGCGCCTTTTTCCTTGGCGGCATTCTCTAAATAGGGTTTGGCCAGCTCTTTTTGTTTTTGCGAGGCAACCTGCATCCGCGCCTGTAAAAGCGCATTGATGTTTTGCCCATAGGCTTCCGGTTCGGCAATTGGTTTTTTACCGGCGGCAACGTCGGTAATGCCCTCCTTGACAAATTCATACTCCTCGGCAGACAGGTTGAAAATGGCCATTTGTCGTGTCATATGAACACCCAACGCATAGAGGGTTTTCTGGTCATCAGTCTGAGGCTGGGCGGCCCAAGCCGGAACAGCCAGAAGTAAAACAAAAACAATAAACATTAATTTTCGCATAACAATCCTTTCTTTCCTTATGATATTTCAAATTGATTTTTGCAGCAGGACAAAAGATCTACCCGAAACGGGTAAACTCTGTTCTGGTAAATATTTCATCAAGGAGTTGCACGACAACATCGTCACCCTTTTTAATGAAAGAAACATTTTCACCCAGAACAATGAAGGCATTGGCCGCCACCATCGATTTCAGCATACCTGACCCTTGTTCTCCCGTCACTTTCGCAATATAAACATTGCCTTTTACGTAAACAATAGCCCGGATAAAATTTTTAACGCCGGTGCTCTTCTTAATATCCTGCGCATTTACCGCCGTGAGCGTCTGACGGAATATTCGGGTGTGTCCCTGCATTTTTAACAGATAGGGACGGACAAACTGTTCAAAGGACACCATGGCGGAAACCGGATTGCCGGGCAGACCGAACAGCGGCACGCCGTCGATAGAACCAAAAGCCAGCGGTTTGCCGGGTCGCATGGCCACTTGCCAGAAGTGCATGGCGTTACCGATGTCGCCCATCACATCCTTGACAAAATCATAATCGCCGACCGAGACACCGCCGGAAGAAAGGATAACGTCGGCGCGCCGTGCCACCTGAAATTTTTCCACAAGCTCTTCTTTTTTATCGCGGCCGATGCCCAGCATAATCGGAATGCCGCCGCAATCAAGGACCTGCGCGGCAAGCGAATAGCTGTTGGAGTTGACAATTTTACCGGGCGGCGGGTCGGTCGAAATATCAACCAGTTCGTCGCCGGTGGAAAGAATCGCCACCCGCGGCTTCTGATAAACACCGACAAACGCCTTTCCCAGCGCAGCCAGCATACCGATATGTCCCGGACGCAAAACACTGCCCGCTGCAATGACGCGTTCTTCTTTTTGCACATCTTCCCCGGCAAAGCGGATATCCAGTCCTTTGGAGGCGGCCACTTTAATCAGCACCGTCTTGTCCCGCGTTTCGGTATCTTCACGGCGAACAACTGCATCAGCGCCTTTGGGGATCAAGGCGCCGGTCATAATGCGCGCCGCCTGACCTTCCTTCAGTGTTTTGCGGGGAATGCTGCCCGCCGCGACGGTTTCAATCACCTTGAATTCCAAGGGTTTTCCGGCTTTTACACCTTTCGTGTCGCCGGACCGCACGGCGTAACCATCCATCGCGGAATTAGCGGCGGAGGGAATATCGCGCGGGGCAATAATATCCTCGCCGATCACCCGGCCGCAGGCTTCCAGAATATCCACTTTTTCCAGTCCTAGCGGGCGGCAACCAACCAGAATGGTTTGAAGCGCTTCTTCCACAGAAATCATTTTTTTATTGTCTCCATTGCTCATTAGGAATGCACCTTATCAAAGACTAAAAGCTTGTCAATTAAAATAAGTTTTAAGTATTAAGATTTAAGATTTAAGTATAGTCGAGGCGTTTCGCGCAATTATTTCAACTTAATACTTAAAACTTAATACTTAAAACTTCATTTGAACTAAATGGTTATTTGCGATAGAGAATGGCAAAAGACGATAGAAGGAAGCGATGCTGGCGGTATCTTAACCAGCTGTTTAACCCGTTTGGTTGGATTGATTTCATTGAGAAAAATCATCGATAAAAAAATTATCCACGACGCCCCGCCTGTACGGGAGCTCCTGGAACTGATCGAAAAAGAGACGCCTGTTATTGATGTTCAAGGGCTCATCGGCGCCGCGTGTCCGTTTCTAACCGCGCTTTTGTTTGATCGTCTGCACACACCCGTCACGGTCATTTGTCCCACGGCCAGGGAAGCCGTCGCGTTCGCCCGCGATCTGGCCCTATTCCTGGGAGAAAATGATGTCCTGCATTACCCGCCGCTGGATTTTCTATCCATCGATATGTTTGCCCTGCAACGGGAAGAAGAACTGGCGCGTCTGAATGTGCTGACCCAGTTACAGGTGGACAGCCGTAAGATCATCGTGACCTGCCTTGCGGCCTGCATGCAAAAAGTCATGCCGTTTGCCGATTTTCAGCAGTACCTGAAAATTCTCTCTAAGGGCGATACGCTGCTGATGGAGGAATTCCCGGCCCGGCTCCTGGCGGGCGGCTATCAAAGGGTATCGCTTGTGGAAAATCCCGGCGAATTCAGCCTCCGCGGCAATATTCTGGATATTTTCCCGCCCACCGAAACAGCAGGGCTTCGCCTGGAAATGATAGGCGACGAGATTGAAACGATCCGCCGCTTTGACTGCTCATCCCAGCGCTCAGGCCTTGCCGTTGACGCTTTCGTTCTGGGGCCCGCCGGTGAAATTCTGATCGACGAAGCAAGTCTGAATCGCGCCGTGCGTAATGTCAAACGCCGCGCCGATGATCTGGACCTTTCACGCGATCTGCGCAAAAGGCTTTCGGAAACGCTCCGGCAGCAATCCGCTACATCCGTCAACCCGATCTTCCTGCCCCTGTTTTATGAAGACTATGACGACCAGGGCGGCATCACCTTGCAAAAGCTTTCCAATGTTTTTGATTACCTGCCGCAAAATGCTCTGATTGTGCTCAACGATCCGCTGGCGATCGAGCAGGCCGCGCAAAACGCCGCAGCCAACATCGACAAGATGCTCTACAAGGCTAAAGCCGGCGGCAAGTTTTATCTGGAAAGCGCCGGCGTCTATCTCACCATCGAAACGTTACGCGCCGGCCTGAGCAATTTCCGGCAGTTGCAGTTTGCCGGTCTGACGCTTGATGCGGAAAGCAGTCCAACCCCTTCGGTGACACTCGCGGCGCACCGGCACATCGTGGCAGCCCAGCCGCAGGCCGGTGAAGTCAAGGAAGAAGCGCTCCTGCGCAGCACGGCGGATAAAATTAAAAGCTGGATGGCAGAGGACATGCTGGTCTGCCTGATTTCGCCCACGCCGGAAGACACGACCCGGATGAAGCACCTGCTCGCGGGGTATGATCTGCCGGTGCAGATTCTGTCCGCGGACACTCCCCTTCTCACAACCGTCACTACGCCCGGCGACGCCTCATTGCTTTTTTTACGGGAAGGGAAAATATCCGGCAGTTTTGTCTTTGAAACATTGGGGCTGGCCTTTTTGAGCGAAGAAGAAATCTTTGTCAAAAAGACATCCCGCCGCCGTGGACGGCCGATTCGTGAAGGGTATTTCCTGAAATCCTTCGGCGATCTGAAAGAGGGAGATTTTGTCGTCCACACGGATTTCGGCATCGGGCAATACCTCGGCCTGCAAAAAATTACCGTGGGCCTTATCGAAAATGATTTTCTGGTCATCGAATATCTGGATGGCGATAAACTCTACCTGCCGGTGAACGCGCTGGAAAAAATTCAGCGCTATCTGGGGCCGGACGGCTACACGCCGAAAATCGAAAAGATGGGCGGCACCTCCTGGGACGCGGTCAAGGAACGGGTCAAAAAATCCGTCCGGGACGTGGCCGAAGAACTGGTGGCGATCTACGCCGCACGCGAGGCGCTGGAGCGCAAATCCTTCGCGCCGCCGGACCGCATCTATGAAGAATTCTGTTCAACGTTTGAATTTGAAGAAACACCCGATCAGGCCCGGGCGATTGAAGATATTCATGCCGATATGGATGATTTGAAACCGATGGACCGCCTGATCTGCGGTGACGCGGGGTTCGGTAAAACGGAAGTTGCGCTTCGGGCCGCGTTTCGGGCGGTCATGGACGGCAGGCAGGCGGCGCTTCTGGCGCCGACCACCATTCTCGCCGAGCAGCATTACGCGACGTTCTCGCGACGCCTGGCCGACTTCCCGATCCGCGTGGACGTGCTCAACCGTTTCAAGACCGCCACCGAACTCAAGAAGACCATAACGGACCTTCGTCTGGGAAAAGTGGATATTGTCGTCGGCACGCACCGCCTGCTGCAAAAGGACGTGGATTTCAAGGATCTGGGGCTGGTCATTATCGACGAAGAACAGCGGTTCGGCGTGACGCATAAAGAAAAGCTGAAGAAAATCAGGACGCTGGTCGATGTGCTGACGCTGTCGGCCACGCCGATTCCGCGCACGCTGCACCTGTCACTGGTCGGCATCCGCGATTTATCCATTATCAACACACCGCCGGAAAACCGGCAGCCGATAAAAACCTATGTACTGGAATTTGATGAAGATACCATCAAGGCCGCGGTGGAGGCGGAGCTTTTGCGGGGCGGCCAGGTGTTTTTTGTCCATGACCGGGTGCGCTCCATCTATTCCATCGCCCATCTGGTGCAGCGGCTCTCCCCCCAGGCAAAAGTCGGCGTGGTGCACGGTCAGATGAAACCGGCGGACATTGAAAAGGCCATGTCGCAGTTCATCCGGCGCGAGTTTGACGTGCTGGTCTGCACGACCATTATCGGATCGGGGCTCGATATTCCATCGGCGAACACGATTGTCATCAACCGCGCCGACCGATTCGGTCTGGCCCAGCTCTACCAGATCCGCGGCCGCGTGGGCCGGGGCAATCAGGAGGCCAGTGCGTATCTGCTCTTGCCGAAGGGCGCCCTGCTTTCACGCGACGCTTTGAGGCGACTTCAGGCCATCAAGGAATTTTCCGAACCCGGCTCCGGTTTCCGCATCGCCTACAACGATCTGGAAATCCGCGGGGGCGGCAATCTGCTGGGCCTGTCGCAGGCGGGACATATTTCCGCCGTCGGCTACGAACTTTATACCGAACTGATGGAAAAGACGGTACGGGAAATCAAGGGCGATCCAACACCTGTCGAAGAAGCGCTTCCCGAAATTCAAATGGGGATTTCCGCCTTTCTCCCCGAAGACTACGTCGAGGACGTTCATCAGCGGCTGATTTTATACAAACGCATATCGCACGCGGAAGGTCATGAAGATCTCGATGAGATTCGCAACGAGCTTGCCGACTGCTATGGGCCGTTGCCGGAGAAGGCGGATAATCTGCTGCGCGTGATCGGCATCCGCAATCTCTTGAAACCGCTTAAGGCCAAAAAGATGGGCTACGACGGCAAATACTTTTATCTGTATTTCCGGGAAACCTCCCCGATTGATCCGGCCAAAATCATCGCCCTCTCGCGCAAAAAAATCAAAGATTTACGCTTTACACCCGACTTTAAGCTATTTTTGCCCGCCCGGGCTGCAACCGCGCCGGAAATACTGGATCAGGCCGAAGGGCTTTTAAAGATGCTTGCCCAATAACCATTATCAAGATATAGAATGCCATGAACAACATGCGGCCGCAAATATTAAGAAAATTAATCAAACCATACAGAACTTTCATGCCCCTGGTTTTTCTAGGGGTTTTGTGCCTGATTACCGCCTGCGGCAGGGATGATCTTCTCAATCGAAAGCATGTCGCCACAGTCAACGGCGAAAAAATTTATCTGGATGAATATCGAGAGCGATTGAATACCCAAAAAGAGCTGCTCTCCCCCAAGGCCTTCCCGGATTCATCGGATAAACGGGAGTTGCTGGAAAAGGAAATTCTGGAATCCCTGATCACGGAAAAAATCGTCCTCCAGAGAGCGCAGGAATTGAACCTGTCGGTCAGCAATACGGAACTGGAAAGAAAGCTGACCGATATCCGGAAAGATTACGGCGACAATTTTTTTGATTTGCTCATTGCACAAAATGTGCGATATGAAGACTGGCGCGAAGAGCTCAGAAAAGAGATGCTTTGGGACAAGCTGGTGGCCGCGGACGTGAATGCATCCATCCGCATTTCGGAAGACGAAGCGGAAGATTACTTTAATAAAAATCCCGGCATGTGCAAGACTCAAGCGAGTGTCCGGGCGTCGCAAATCGTCGTCGGGGACGCCCGGAAGGCTGACGAAATAAAAGCAAGGCTTCAAAAAGGCGAAGAGTTCGCCGTCGTTGCGACACAGGTATCCACGGGGCCGGAAGCGGTTCGCGGAGGCGATCTGGGTTTGATTTCCCGTGAGACCATGCCGGAACCGCTGGACAAAACTCTTTTTAATCTGCCGGCAGGCAAAATAAGCCCGGTTGTGAAAAGCGCTTATGGATACCATATTTTCAAGGTGACAGACATACAGCCGGCCCGGACCAGACCTTTTTCCGATTGTAAGGAAGACGTCGTGGCCGCTATCCGGGCCCAAAAGGAGGAGGCGGCATTTACCGTCTGGCTGGAGGGATTGAAGGTGAAAGCCATCGTCAAAAAAGAAACCTCTCTCCTCAGTACAAAGACACCATAATAAATTTAATACAGGGGGAAAAATTGTGAAGGTTTTTAAAATAAGTCTCACGATAATCTTGGCGATAGGGCTTATGTGCGGAGCGGTTGCCGCGGAAATGACGGATAGAATTGTTGCCGTAGTCAATGATGAGGTCATCACCCTTACCGATCTCAATCGGGCGTTTGAACCCTATGCAAAAAATATCGATGCCACCTATCAAGGGAAGGACAAGGAAGCCGTTTTGAAGCAGAACAAAGAAGTCTTCCTGCAGAACCTGATTGATCAGATGCTGATCGAGCAACAAGCAAAAAAAGCGGGGGTGGGTGTTGCCGCCATAAAAGATGAGGACGTGATGAATGTCATCAAGGATATGCTGGCCAAGAACAACACGACTATGGAGGCCTTTACAAGTAAACTGGCGGCGGAAGGAAAATCTCTGGCGGCCGTGAAAAAAGAAATCAGGGGACAAATGCTGCGGATGAGACTGCTCCGGAGTGAAGTACAATCCAAAATTCTGGTCACCGATGAAGAAATCGGTGATTTTTACGACAAACACCGCCAGGATTATGAAGGGAAGGAAGCGGTGCGCATCAAACAGATTTTATTGCCGGCGCCCGAAAACAAAACAGCGCGGGAAGGCGTCAAAAAACAGGCGCAGCAATTACGCGAACGCATCCTGAAGGGTGAGCCGTTTGAAATGCTTGCGGCGCAATATTCCAAAGGGCCGGCAGTGGCTGGGGGCGGTGATATCGGCTTTGTGGAAAGAGGCGCTATTCTGCCGGACGTCGAAAAGGCGGCCTTCAACCTGCCCGTGGGAGGCATAAGCGACGTGATCGAATCGGAAATGGGATTTCACATTATCGCGGTTGTCGATAAGCGGGGCGAAGGGCTGAAACCGCTGCCCGTGGTGCGCGACGAAATCAAAGCAAAAATTGAAGATGAAAAAATCGCCAAAAAATATGACGAATGGCTTGCCGGCATCCGCAAGAAATCCTTCATCGATGTCCGACTCTAGTGTCCTGTCAACAATACTCTGTCATTTCGAAGGAGTCATAACGACTGAGAAATCTTAGATTTCTCCCTGCGGTCTTGCCCCCAGAATGGGGGTCGAAATGACATTTCTTGATTGACGAGACACTAGTGAATTGTTTCGTAAAAACTTTACACAGATGTCATTTCGAACGGAGTGAGAAATCTCAAGAAATCCGGCATACTATAAAGATATCTCTCTTCGGTCTTGCCCCCAGAATGGGGGTCGATATGACAATGTTTCATGATCGCACTACACTAGGAAGCGGCAAACGGCACTATGGATTTCATAAGAATCAAGGGCGCGTCCCAACATAATCTCAAAAAAGTTAATCTGGATATTCCCCGCGACAAGCTGGTGGTCATCACCGGCGTCTCCGGCTCCGGCAAATCTTCCCTGGCGTTCGACACCATTTACGCCGAAGGTCAGCGCCGTTATGTCGAATCGCTCTCCACTTACGCGCGCCAGTTTATCGGCCAGATGGACAAGCCGGATGTGGAATCCATCGAAGGCCTCTCGCCCGCGATTGCCATTGAGCAGCGCGCGGCCAGCCATAATCCGCGTTCCACCGTGGGCACGGTCACCGAAATTTACGACTATTTCCGCCTGCTTTTCTCCGGGATCGGCGTCTGTCACTGTTACAGTTGCGGACGGGAAATTAAAGCACAAACCATTGACAACATTGTGGCCGGCGTACTTTCCCTGCCTGAGGGCGCGCGCTTCAGCGTCATGGCGCCTTTGGTCCGCGGGAAAAAAGGCGAGTTTGCCAAAGAATTGAAAAAACTCCAGAAGGAAGGCTTTGCCCGCATACGCATTGACGGCGAAATCCGCGATCTGGCCGAAGATATCATTCTATCCAAAACAAAACGCCACGATATCGATCTGATTGTTGACCGCCTGGTCTTGAAGGAAGGCGTTCGAAAAAGACTGCGCGACTCCGTGGAAATCGCCGCGGGTAAAAGCGACGGCCTGGTCAGGATCGTAACCGCCGACGGGTGTGAAACGCTGTACTCTGAAAAATACGCATGTCCCGATTGCGGCATCAGCATGGCGTCACTTGCGCCCCGCGTGTTTTCGTTCAACAGCCCCTACGGCGCCTGCCCGGCGTGTAACGGTCTGGGTTCGCGCATGCACTTCGCACTCGACCTGGTGGTGCCGGACGCAGGCCTGTCGCTTCGCGAGGGTGCTATCGCGCCCTGGGCCGGACGAAACTCCCTTTACTATCATAACATGCTCGATGCGCTGTCTTCGCATTATAAGTTCGACATCAACACACCGTTTAACAAACTGCCCGAAAAAATCCAAAACGTTCTCCTTTACGGATCGGGGACCGAATCGATTAAATTCTATTCCGACCGTCCGGACAAGCGCTACTTCGCCCACCGTTCCTTTGAGGGTGTGATCAAACAACTGGAACGGCGCTGGCGGGAAACAACCTCCGTAGCGGTGCGCAACGATCTGGGACGCTACATTGACTTGAGGCCCTGTGAAACCTGCGGCGGCGCGCGCCTGAAGAAAGAAAGCCTGGCCGTTACCGTGGGCGGCAAAAACATCTATGACCTGTGCCTGATGTCCATCCGCGAATGCTTCCAATTTTTTGAAACAGTAACCCTTTCGGCGCAGGAGCTGTTCATTACTGAACGCATTCTCAAAGAAGTCAAAAGCCGCCTTCAGTTTCTGCTCAATGTCGGCATGGATTATTTGAATCTGGCGCGCTCCACCTCCACCCTGTCGGGCGGCGAGTCCCAGCGCATAAGGCTCGCCACGCAAATCGGCTCCGGCCTGATGGGCGTTTTGTATGTGCTCGACGAGCCGACCGTCGGCCTGCATCAGAAAGACAATCTGCGGCTGATCGACACGTTAAAAAAACTGCGCGACATGGGCAACACCGTGCTGGTCGTGGAGCATGACGCCGATATGATGCTGGCGTGCGACCATATTGTGGATATGGGACCGGGCGCCGGCGCCCAGGGCGGCGAAGTCATTTTTCAGGGCACGCCCGCCGAAGTGCTGATCAGCGAAACATCGCTCACCGGCAAATTTCTGTCCGGAAGGGAAACAATCGCCGGGCCGGCCGGGAGGCGCTCCACGAAAGGCCGCCACATCATTCTGGAAGGCGCGTCGCAAAACAATCTCCAGAATATTGATATTAAAATCCCGGCAGGCGTTTTGACGGCGGTGACCGGCGTGTCCGGTTCCGGCAAAAGCACCATGGTGATTGAAACGCTGTATAAAGTGATGGCGCGCCGCTTAAACCAGCATAGCGGATCGATGGGAAAAATCAAACGGGTCAAAGATATGGGAGACATCGAACGGGTGATCATGATTAATCAGCAGCCGATCGGACGGACGCCCCGTTCCAATCCCGTCACATACACCGGCATCTTTTCTTTTATCCGCGATCTTTTCACAGGGCTCCCGGAAGCGCGCGTGCGCGGCTACAAACCGGGGCGTTTCAGCTTCAACGTCAAAGGCGGGCGCTGCGAAGCCTGCGAAGGCAATGGTTTGATCAAGATCGAAATGCATTTTCTACCGGATGTCTATGTGACCTGTGACGCCTGCCGGGGCAAGCGCTTCAACGCCGACACGCTGGATATCAAATATAAGGATCAGAGCATTGCCGGCGTGCTGGACATGACCGTCCATCAGGCGCTGGATTTCTTTGCCAACATTCCTTCCCTCCAAACGCATCTGCAGCTCCTGGCCGACGTGGGATTGGGGTATATCCGCCTGGGACAATCGGCCACGACGCTGTCCGGCGGCGAGGCGCAGCGTATCAAGATTGCGCGGGAGCTGGGCAAAAGAGTGAACAGCAATACCCTGTATATTCTGGACGAGCCGACCATCGGTCTGCACTTTGCGGATATCCAGAGATTGCTCGATGTGTTGATGCGTCTGGTGGATATGGGCAATACGATGGTGGTGATCGAGCACAATCTGGATATCATCAAATCCGCGGATCATGTGATTGATCTCGGCCCCGAAGGCGGCCCGGGCGGCGGACGAATTATAGCATCAGGCACGGTTGCGGACGTGGCGCAAAACAAACAATCCCCTACCGGCCTATTTTTAAGAAAAATTTTGAACGATCAGAAAAAATGATGACCTAAGAAACTTCTTTTGGGTAGTGTTTATAAACCCCGATGGGGTTTCACGTTTATAGCTAATTGTGTCAACATACGTGCGACCCCGATGGGGTCGTAGATTGTTTTTGGATATGTATTTCTATAAACCTATTGAGACCTTTGCACAACCACTCTATCCGGGCTGCCGGGCACATATCCTCCGCCGGCGCGAAGTCGGGAGAATTTCCGAGAGGTGTCACCCGGCATGCGCCGGGCAGACTCCGTGACGGAGGTGGGCCAAACCGTCACTGCGATGAACCTTACACCTGCAATAACACATCCACCCCCTACCCCCGCCAGCGGGGGACATTGTAGGGACTGACGCGTGACCTCGTGTGACCTTCAGGTTATTAGGTTATCCCCGAACAGTCCGAAAAGCGGCGCGTTCGGAGATAAAATGGATTTTTAAAGGAATAGACTATTGTCCTGTCAACGATACTCTGTCATTTCGAAGGAGTCATAACGACTGAGAAATCTTAGATTTCTCCCTGCGGTCGAAATGACATTTCTTGATTGACGAGACACTAGGTGCTTGTAAAAAAATAACTGCTGCAAAATCCGTCCGCCCTGAGCTTGTCGAAGGGCCGCCATTTATGGTTCGACAAGCTCACCACGAACGGCTAATTGTTCTACTAATTTTTTTACAAGCACTAGGCTTGATGGCGATCATGATTTCAGTATTTCCGCTTTTTTTCTTTTGTATATTCTGTTATCCTTCAGCATATCGAGCTTCGTGACGATATACAGGCTGGACGTATAAACTATTTATCACTTTTATGGACTTAAACCTATGAATCCATTTCCATTATCACCATTAAAATACCGGCATTCGATCCTGCTGATTGATGACGAGGCAGCTATTCTGGACATCATGACCATGATGCTGGCGGATGAAGGGTATGATTTGCACACGGCCGGTTCCGCCGCAGAAGGGCTTAAAATATTAAAAGAATCGCCGAATTTTTCCCTGATCATCTCCGATCACATGATGCCGGGCATGACCGGCGTGCAATTCTTTGCGCAGGCCCGGGAAATCTGCCCTAACGCGCTGCGCGTCCTTTTGACCGGCTATACCGACATGGATGCGATGATCGACGCGATCAACAGCGGCGGAATTCATCTGTATCTTACCAAGCCGTGGCAGAGAGATGAATTGCTCTATTCGATCAACCAGATGCTGTCCAAAGCGGAGCTGATTATCGAGAACCGGCGTCTGGATGAATTGGTCAAAAAACAAAATGAGGAATTGCTCGAACTCAACAAAAATCTGGAAGAAAAAGTGCGGATCAAAACGCGCCATCTGGATCAACGGGCCGATGAACTCAAAACCAGCTATGAAAAGACCCGTCTTATTTTGAGTGGAACCGTGCTGGCCATGTCCAAAATCGTGGAAAGCCGCGATCCTTACACGGCAGGCCATGAACAACAGGTATCCGAAATCGCCGGCCTCATCGCGCAAAAAATGTCTCTTTCTGACGACCAGGTGGAGGCTGTCCGGATTGCCGGATCGCTTCATGATATCGGCAAAATCGGCGTTCCAGCAGAGATTCTGACTAAACCGGGACGATTAAGCTGGCTGGAAATGGAGATGATCAAGACCCACACGCAAAATGCTTATGATATTCTCGAGACGATCGAGTTTCCTTATCCGATTGCGCAGATTATCTTACAGCATCACGAAAGGATGGACGGTTCCGGTTATCCGCAGGGACTCAAAGGAGAGGATATCCTCCTTGCGGCGCGGATTATCGGCGTAGCCGATGTTCTGGAAGCCATGTCCGCGCATCGGCCCTACCGTCCCGCGCTGGGCATGGAAGCCGCCATGGATGAAATCGTCAAAAACCGCGGCGCCCTTTACGACCCGAACGTCGTCGATGTCTGCCTCGGTATTTATCAATCCGAAAGTCAAAATGGATTTCTGCAACTGCAGCCCTGAATCCTTGGCAGAAACTACCATGAACGATCTCCTCGCGCCACTTCCTACCAGAGCAGACTTGTCACAATTCATTTTCATGTCATTTCGAAGCAAAGCGAGAAATCTTGTTTTTAATAAATTCAAGGTATTAAGATTCCTCACATACGTTCGGAATGACAATTGTTATAATTGCGACACAGTCTCCACCACCTAAAGGTGGCAAGCCTGGTTGGGCGCGAAGACCGCGCCCCTACGAATGGGTGTCAGCTTGAAAGAACAAGGGGTCTTGCCTGATTGCAATGTCGAATAATACCAAATTGCATTCAAAGGATAACAATTCGGCAATGAGGCGGCAAGTAGGGAACGGTCGCGACCGTTCCCTACAAACACATTGAGGAAACTGATCCCGATTTATCGGGACCAACAAAGTTATCCAAAGAATGCGACTTGGTATAAGAAACTTCGCGGTTACTTACGCAGATGTGTATTGCATACGCCCTGGTTGGGCGCGAAGACCACCTGAAGGTGGCAAGACCGCGCCCTTGGTTGGGCGCGAAAACCGCGCCCCTACTTTCCCGCCCATTTTTCATAAAAAAATCCCCGGAAGGTTGCCCTTCCGGGGATGCACTAATTTTGGAACAACACCTTGCGGACTCTTAGAAGGTCAGGGTCAGCTTGTTGATCACAAGGAAATCATTGGTAAGGCTATTGGCCTCATCAACGCCTTTGAAATATTTACCGGTGAACAGATAACCACCACCCAGCATATAGGACAGGTTATTGGTGATTTTATACGTTGCGGTTAAATCCACTTCGTAACCGTAGTCATTGTAAAGCCATGTCGCCGACGGTTTCTTATCGGCACTCGCATAAGAAACCGACAAGCCGATATCCAACTTGTCAACAGGTTTCACACCGCCGCGAATCTGTCCGAACCAGGCGTTGGTCAGCGCACCACCAGTACTCGAACCACCATAACCAGGCGCCGCACCCGCCCAGTAGTTCAAATCACTGTTGAACAGGATCAAAGTGGGCTTATAGTCCAGACCGCCGCTAGCGCCTCTTACTGCACCATTTCCAGGATCATTACCGGAAACATAAGCAATGGAACCGCCGGCATAGAACATACCGAAATTAGCCGTGGCATCAACCCACCCGTATAACATACTTAATCTCGTATCGTCGGGCGTACCGGCCTCCCATTTAGCTCCTTGTCCCCAAATGTGATACAACTCAGCCTGCAGATCCACAGGACCGAGTTTTTGTTTAGCGAAACCTATTGCAACATTCGTATTGCCTATAAAGTTTGATCCCCTGACAGTTGCATTGCGGATGTACTTATACAGAAAACCACCCTGACCGGTTTTCCATGCATAATTCACGAAGGCGGTGTAGAAGCTAGAATCCCTGTCGGCAGCGGTTGCGGGATTAATTGCCGTCTTGCTGAGTTCGCCATCGGGATTTTTACCGGTGATAAGGCCGATCGTGAAGCCTTTGATTGGCAAAATATAGGCAATTCTAGGGGTCGGCATCGACGTATCACCGAATACGGTACCATACGCGCCATCGATCTGGTAACCGACCATGAACATACCGATCGGTGAAACGTACTGGGCATACAGCAGATCAAAAACGATGTTTTCATTTTCAGCTCTGGTGCCGGCGGACATCGTGTCATTGCTTGTTACCAAGGGCACATTGGATCGCGGAGCGCCCCATGCTCTTTCCATGATGTCGGCGCGGGCGATCAGGCTCAGGCCCGGAGAAACAACAAAATCGGTTCTCAGGCGCAGTCTCTGGAAATAGAAAGCTGTGCTGGGGCCATCGGTTCCCGAGTCTTTTCTAAGCGTTGTTTTATCCAGATATAAACCTGCCGCATAATACTCGCCGCTGAATTTTACATCAACGGCCATCGCTGACGTGCTGAAGGCTACGATCAACCCCAGTGACAGCAAAACTAACCAAAATCTCTTCATTTTATCCTCCTAAAAATTAATAGAGTCAAAAATCTTCCGCCTTTTTCTCGAAACGGGCATTTCTTGAAAAAGGCCACCTAACCTCTTGCGCATATTTTACGTCTAAATGTCTATCCGCAAAATACACGGCGCGAACCTAGCATCGGTCCATCAGTCTTGTCAATATTTTTCTGACGGCCCGAGCACGTTTCGTTTGTTTCTTTGATTCAGCAAATTCAATGCCATAGTTAAAAGCCACATCTAAAAGATCAAGATAATGGGGATTCCCCTTTCATCAAACACCATACAATGGCTTGCGGCAAAGCGTTTTAACTTATACTTCTATTTGAAATAATTGAATATATAGATATGAAGCCCGTTCAATTCCGATCAACTGTCCTTCATCCGACATGTATCTATTTTTACCACAAACATTGTGTTAGCCGTCACCATTCGGCGCCACAAGACACCTCCCAAACGCATTTGCGTGTTGTTTTTAACACACAGATGAAGAAAAGCAGCCGCAGGCTGCTTCGTATCTCGTGAAGCGTGAAGCGTATCTCGTAAAGCGTGAAGAAAATGCGTGAAGCGTATCTCGTGAAGCGTATCTCGTGGAGCGTATCTCGTTGTTCGTGAAGCGGGCATACAACTGTCCTTCTTCACGCTTCACGCTTCACGCTTCACGCTTCACGCTTCACGCTTCACGCTTCACGCATTTTCATCTAGTCAATCCACCAATATTCTGATATTAGGTAAGTCATTAATATTTCCCTTAAGAAAAAACGGAGGTTGAACTTATGTCGAAATCCAAAGATGCGAAAAAAGACACCAAGAAAAAACCGGTCAAATCAGCCAAGGAAAAGAAAGAGGCCAAAAAACAGAAAAAATCCGGAAAAGAATAAAAGGAAAACAAGATTTAAGATTTAAGATTTAAGGGTTAAGATTTAAGGGTTAAGATTTAAGGATTAAGGGTTAAGATTTAAGGGTTAAGGGTTAAGATTTAAGATTTAAGAACTTAATACTTAAAACTTAATACTTAATAGCAGCTCGTAGTCCATGGCCTCATAACGTCAAGTAGATCAGGATGGATTATGAAAATTAAATTCCTCGGGGCCGCAAGAACAGTCACCGGCTCGTGTTATGTTATTGAAACGGATCAGGCGCGATTTGCCGTTGATTGCGGCATGCATCAGGGTTCCGACGCCATTGAAAGACGCAACCTGGACGTTGCTCCTTATGACCCGGCCCGGATTGATTTCTTCATCATCACCCATGCGCATATCGACCATTCAGGGCTGCTGCCCCGCATGACACAGCAAGGTTTTCGGGGGCCCATTTACGCCACCGAACCAACCGGCGATCTGCTCAAGATACTCCTTCTGGACAGCGCGCATATTCAGGAGGTGGAAGCCGCCGGAAAAAATAAAAGATTGCAGCGCACGGGTATGAAAACGGATGCTGTCCCTCTCTACACGACAAAAGACGCCGAAGCGGTGATGCCGCTTATTAAAACCCGGAAATATGATGAAACCTTCAGTCCGGGCCCCGGCATCAGCGTCCGGTTTCAGGACGCCGGCCATATTCTGGGCGCAGCCATTGTGGAATTGTTTATAGAAGAAAACGGGGGAACCACGAAACTTGTTTTCTCAGGCGATATCGGCCGTCCCCATCAACTTTTGATGAAAGAACCCAGCCCGGTGCGTGAGGCGGATTTTCTATTGATGGAATCGACCTACGGCAACCGCAACCACAAAGGCGAACAGGAAAGCCTTGATGAACTGGCTCTCGCCATTCGCTACAGTTACCGTAATGGAGAGAAGGTGGTCATTCCCGCTTTTGCCGTGGAAAGAACGCAGGAAATTCTTTATTCGCTTCATCTTCTTTTACGCGACGGGAAATTGCCCAAGGACATGCCGGTCTATCTGGACAGCCCGCTGGCCATCAAGGCGACGGAAATCTTCCGCCGCTATGCGTCCTACCTGGATGGCGAAACCCAGATTCTGCTGAAAAACGGCGAAGATCCGCTCGGCCTCCCCAACCTGAAATTGTCCACCACCACCGAAGAATCCATCCGGATCAACGAAACGCGGGAACCGGCCATCGTGATTTCCGCCAGCGGCATGTGCAACGCGGGACGAATCAAGCATCATTTACGGCACAACTTGTGGCGACAAGGCGCCAGCATTGTCTTTGTCGGCTTCCAGGCGGAAGGCACGCCGGGCCGTAAGATCGTTGACGGCGCGAAAAAAATACGCATTTTTAATGAAGACATTGCCGTCGCGGCCAAAGTGTTTACCATCAACGGTTTCTCCGCCCATGCCGGCCAGGACCAGCTTTTGGATTGGCTCAAAAATTTTCAGAGTAAGGCCATGCAGGTCTTTCTGGTGCATGGCGAATTTTCCGCACAGGAACACCTGGCGTCCTTAATCCGGGATAAATTCGGCCTGTCCGTGACCATACCGGAATACCTGGAAGAAATCCGGCTGAAACCCGGAACGCCAATAGAGGAGATTAAGCAACCAAAAATCGTTGTTCCGCAGGTTAACTTATCGCCGCTTTTGGCCGACTTAAAAACAAAGCTGGATGATGTGGGTGGTAAAATGGGGAAATTTCAATCCCTGTCGGCCTCTCAACAAACCGCGATTGCCGACTTACTCAAACAGGCCGCTCTGAACATTGATGAGATAAAGAATAAGTCCTAATAACAAGTTGCATTCAAAGGATAACAAGCCAACGTAGTCCGAACCTCGCGTGACCTTCAGGTTATTAGGTTCGCGTGTTCAACGGGTCTAATAACCTGAAGATCACAAGCGACCCGAACTACTGTTAACATTTGAATGCAACCTAGTGTCACGTCAACGATACGCTGTCATTTCGAAGGAGTCATAACGACTGAGAAATCTTAGATTTCTCCCTGCGGTCGAAATGACATTTCTTGATTGACGAGACACTAGTATAAACATCAATTTGTGCTGATTTCTGGTCAAGATACTTTTACAGGATTTGTGATAAGACTTCGTTCGTGATCATCGAAAAAACTGCTCTATCAACCACCTCGTGAGCTCGCTGCGGAGAATTGACGCTCGTCCCGCAACAGCGGGATTTAAATGGTGCCGAAGCCGGGATTTGAACCCGGACGGATTTTGTCCACTACCCCCTCAAGATAGCGTGTCTACCAATTTCACCACTTCGGCAGCAATTTAATATCAGGCACTAACACCGCATTCCCGTTGATCGTTTTTGAAAAGCCAGGGTTTTCAGGTTTGCGTATATGAAAAGAACAACGCTTATTTCGCTGCCGGTGCAGCAACCGGTGTATTAGCCGTGCCGGGTGCAGTAGCCGGTGTAGCAGGCGGTGCTGCGGGTTTTGGCGCTACGGGAACCGTTTGTTGGTTCGTCACAGGGGCTGATACCCCATCCATCAAAGCCGACGTCTTTCTTGATGCTGTATAAGTTAATGCAATGGAAGTCAGCATGAAAACGATGGCTACTCCCGCTGTCATTTTTCCCAGAAAAGTGCCCGAGCCGCTGGAACCGAAAACGGTTTGGCTGGATCCGCCGAAAGCAGCGCCCATATTCGCGCCCTTGCCTGCCTGAAGCAAAACGATTAAAATCAAAGTAATGCAGGCTAAAACGTGTATTATTGTCACCAATGTCGTCATCTTTAACGTCCTTTTTTAGTAAAATTCAATTATTTTCAGTAATCTGCCGGATACATATCACCGGCGGATATTTTATTCAACGCTTCTTTTATGGGAAGACCAGCGTTAAATTGCTTAATAAAAACAATTATATTTTAATTGAGAAATCCAATCAATCCTATGTCTGCTAATCAACCACCTCGCGAGCAAGCTCGCGGAGAATTGACGCTCGTCCCGCAACAGCGGGATTCAAAAACGCGCGGATCATATCCAAATGACGAGAAATCGTCAACTTTTTTCTTTTCTTTTTTCTTTTCTTCGTGGGCCTGTAGTTTACGGGTAACACAAAAAATCAGCAGCCGCTGAAAGCAGTCGGTTGAAGGGATTTGCTATGCCAACTCTTTTATAATATGCTTCGCCAGGATTTCGTCTATTTCCTTATGCCTTGGCACAGGCTGCTTCTTACCCGTCTTAGGATTACCATAAAGATCGTGTCGATTGCCGTGTCTCAGAAGGACACATCCGACAGAAGTGATTTTTTTGATAAGGTCCTTTCTTTTCATACCGCAATGGTGAGTTCTTTAACTTTATGTTCGACCGGAACATCGTCCATTGCCATCAGAATATATGCGTCTTTCATGTTCTCCTCAAGTTCTGCAAGTGTCTCTCCCTGTGTCATTATGTCGGGATATTCAATAAGCTTTCCCACCCAAAATTTTTCACCTTTCCAATAAATCATTTTTAATTTTGTTTCCATTATAACCTCACCTCATTGATAATTTAATGTAATAATAGCACAAAATAAGATTGTATTCAAAATAGTAATGTGCCTGGTGGTCCCTCAAGCTAAAATTAAGCTTTGAATTCGGAACGGTCTCGACCGTTCCCTACGCTTCACGCTTCACGCTTCACGCTTCACGCCTTGAGCTTTACCTGCTTACCGTTACTCCCGCCCGGTCGCAGTATTGGCTGATCGGGCAGATGCTGCAAAGTGGCGATACGGGCTTGCAGGTTTTCCGGCCAAAGGCAACCATCAGCGTATTGTAGATAATCCAGTGCCGGCGCGGCAGCTTGGCCCGGAGCGCAAATTCCGTTTCATCCGGTGTTTTGGTGACAACATACCCCAATCGATTGGAAATGCGGTGCACATGCGTATCTACGCAAATGCCATCCTTACCGTAAGCCAGTGTGATGACCAGGTTGGCCGTTTTCCGTCCGACACCCTTAATACTTAAAAGGTCGTCCAGATTATCCGGCACTTTCGAGCCAAAGCGGTCTATGAGTTCGTTGCAGGTATGATGAATGGTTTTGGCCTTGACCCGGTAAAAACCTACCGGATAGATTGTTTTGGCAATTTTTGCCTGAGGGACTTTCAGCATTTCTTCGGGGGTTTGGGCCAGCGCGAAGAGCCTTTCCGTGGCGACTTCCGTGACTTCATCTTTGGTACGCAGGCTCAAAAGTGTGGAAATCAAAATAACAAAGGGATCGCGCTCGCTTTCCGCCAGATGCGATACAATCGGCATCTCTCCCACGGCCAACTCTTTTTTCAGGATTTTAACAACTTGATTAATATGATCATCTTTCATCGAGTCATTCCCTTATTATGGGCTCATGTGAAAAGCAAGTCTTTATCCACAAAACCGCATCGATCAGTGATTGGAATATAGTTATAAAATTATTGATAAAGAACCTGTTTAGCCGAGAGTGTTTTTTCTTGACAGGGCCTCTTTATTCTTATAATGCCAAGTCTGCAACTTTGCGCGCATTTGATGGAGTTTGGTCCTTCAGGGAAACGGTTCCGGTAAAAATCCCCGATAATCAAGCAGATAAAATCCATCCGGCAGGTCGCCTAGTGTAAATCTGATTATGCGGGGAAATATTTGAATTGATGCAGAAAACCAGGAATTATCCAATAAATCCGCAAAATGAAAACGGCTCTCGAAAAAAAAGGCTGGGGCAGGTTATTGTCATTGAAGATCGTTGCAAGGGCTGCGGCTTTTGCATTGCCAATTGTCCCCGGCAGGTTTTGCGATTTTCCTCCACTTTTAACAAAAAAGGCTACCACCCCCCCGAAGTGAATGACGCCACAAGGTGCGTTAATTGCCATTTCTGTGAAGTTCTCTGTCCTGATTTTGCCTTATACAGCATTGAAAATGATGACCTTAATGAATGAGGGTTGAAGGAGATTGGTTTTGGTTGCAAAAGAAGTATTAACAGGAATGCATTTTATGAACGGCGATGAGGCCTGCTGCGAGGGAGCGCTGGCCGTCGGCTGCCGTTTTTTTGCCGGCTATCCGATCACACCCGCGACGGAGGTCGCCGAAGCCATGTCAAGACGGCTGCCCCAACTGGGCGGCATTTATATTCAGATGGAAGATGAAATCGCTTCCATGGCGGCAATCCTGGGCGCCAGTTGGGGCGGTGTTAAATCCATGACCAGCACGTCCGGACCCGGATTTTCTCTGATGATGGAAAATATCGGGCTCGGGATCTGCACGGAAACGCCCTGCGTGGTCTGTAACGTCCAGCGGGCGGGACCGAGCACAGGGCTTCCCACGGCGGCGGGCCAGGGGGATATGATGCAGGCGCGCTGGGGATCGCATGGTCATTACGAGATCATCGCGCTTTCTCCGTCCAGTCCGCAGGAAATGTTCGATATGACCATCCGCGCCTTCAATCTCAGCGAATACTATCGTCTGCCCGTATTGGTTATGGCCGATGAAGTGGTCGGGCATATGAATGAACGAGTCATCATCCCGCGCGAGGAGGACATTGAAATCATCAACCGGCGGAAACCCACCGTTTCGCGGGAAGACTATCTTCCCTATGAAGCGGACGCGGACGGGATCGCGCCAATGGCCAACTGCGGCGACGGTTACCGGATTCACGTAACCGGCCTTACCCATGACGAACGCGGCTATCCGGCGATGAACGCCAAGGCGCATGAACAAATGGTCACACGCCTGGTCGGTAAAATACGTAATAATCGTGATAAAATTATCAGCACAAAAAATTTCTATCTGGATGATGCCGAGGTCGTCGTGGTGTCTTACGGCATCAGCGCCCGCTCGTCCATGAAGGCCGTGCGCGACGCACGCAATGAAGGCATCAAAGCTGGGCTGATCAAGCTGGAAACCGTCTGGCCTTTCCCCGAAGAACTCATCCGCAGCCTCGCTCCTCAGGTTAAAGCCCTGATTATGGTGGAAATTAACGGCGGTCAAATGGTGCTGGAGCTCGAACGCTCGGCTCGTGGCGCCTGTCCCGTAAGTCTGGTCGGAAATTATGGCGGTGCGATTCTCCATCCCAATTTGATTCTTGGCGCTATTTCCAAAGCAGTAAAAGGAAAGACATGACAACATCAAAACCCGTAAAAAATGTTCCACCTCATCCGATGGATTCTCTGCTCAGAACAGAAAGAATTCCGCATATCTGGTGCCCCGGCTGCGGCATCGGCACCGTGTTTTCCGCCGTGATCGCCGCGATTAAGAATACCGGATGGGATCCTAATTCCATTGCGATGGTCTCCGGTATCGGCTGCACCGGACGCATGGCCGGTTACATCAAGCTGGATTCGTTTCATACCACGCACGGCCGCGCCCTGCCGTTTGCCACCGGCCTGAAACTGGCGCGTCCGCAAACAAAGGTTATCGTTGTTTCCGGAGACGGCGACCTCTTTGCCATCGGCGGCAATCATTTTATTCATGCCGCACGCCGGAACATGGATCTGACCGTGATTTGCGTCAACAACCTTAATTACGGCATGACAGGCGGTCAGCAGGCCCCCAGCACACCGCTGGGCGCCAAGACAACGACATCCGTCAGCGGGTCACCGGAAGAACCTTTCAATTTCAGCTATCTGGCCTCCGCCTGCGGCGCGACGTATGTGGCCAGATGGACAGCCATGCAGGTGAGGTCGCTGCGGAGCTCCATCAGCGAAGCTCTGGAGAAACGCGGCTTCAGTTTTGTCGAAGTCATCACACCCTGTCCGTCCTCATTCGGGCGGCGCAACCGCATGGGCAGCGCGCTCGAGATGCTGAAGTTCTATCATGGCCGTTCGGTCATCCGCGGCGACATTGATCCCAAAGATGCGTCTATGGATATTGATAAGGAAATTGTTGTGGGAAAATTTGTTGATATCGAGCGATCCACATTCTTGGATCACTACGAAAAATTCAACCGTCCTCAGATGCCGCAGTGGCGTTCCATGCATCCTGACAATCAGAAAGGACGGTGAAAAGCTATGCCGGACAAAAGGGAAAGACATATTTTAATCACCGGTTTCGGCGGCCAGGGTATTGTCATGGCCGGCGATATTCTGGGAAAAGCGGCAACGCTTTACGATCATAAGCACGCCACCATGACACAGAACTACGGACCGGAGGCGCGCGGCGGCGCCTGCACAAGCCAGGTCATCATCAGCGGCGAGGAAATACTTTTCCCCTGCGTGGAAGAGCCGGAAATTCTGGTCTGCATGAGTCAGGAAGCCTACACGAAAAACGTTAAATCCCTTCGTCCGGAAGGCACCTTAATCTGGGATACAGACCTCGTGCACACGCGCAAAACCGACATGCGCTACAAAACATTTCACATCCCGTCCACGCGCTTTGCCGAGCAACTCGGAACCAAAATGATGGCCAATATCGTCATGCTGGGATTTCTCTCCGCGGTTGAACCTCTTGTTCATTCCGAAGCGCTCAAAAAGGCCATCATGGATTCCGTCCCCGGATCCACGAAAGACAATAACCTTCATGCCTTCAATAAAGGCAGGGAATACGGCACGTCAATCATTAAGGGATTGGTGAAGGCAGAGCAGGCGAAACACCAGGATTAGTGTAGGGAACGGTCGCGACCGTTCCCTACAGGCTGACCCCCTTGCCAGGGGGCGCGAGGCTGAAGGATAAGAGGATATACGTGAAGCGTTTTTTATCATGGGTTACTGCGTGTTTGTTTTTCCTTATGGCAGGACAGGTATTGGCAGCGAATGCGACTGATCATTTGAACGCGAAAGCACCCGTTGGGTATTATTCCGGAGAGTGTGATAACTTATCCTCCTTATCCGCCAAAGAAAAGGAACTTGTAGAATTTGTCTGCAAGGCAAAGGCTTTCGCTTTCGCCAACATAAAAAAAATGGGCAAGCAGAAGGGATTGGCCGCTACGTTTAAGGAATTTGAGAGGCAGGCCGTTGATCCTGAGTGCAAAGCCGGCAAATGTTCATTCCAGCAGGGGGAACTTTATATGTTCGCCTATGAGAACGAAACGCAGGATGGCCGGACTGTAAAGATTTACTGCCGGGCGCACGGCGCAAACCCGGCAATGGTCGGCAAGGATTTCTTCAATACAGGTTTCGCGATGAAGGCTTATCCTCAATATGGGATAAAGAACGCGCCAGACGCTAAATTCTTTCGCATGGTTTCCGACGCCGCCTACCGGAAAAACGGTTATGATAAAGGTTTTGTTCTGTTCACTTGGCCCAATCCAATGGATGGAAACAAGATATGGCTGAAAAAAGGCTATTCCACAAAAATCACGGATACCATCTGGATCGGCTCCGGAATTTACATGGAGAAGATTGATCGATAAAGGACGTCAATTATAGCCTTCTTCATACGCCAGCATATCCAGATGCAGCGTGGCGATATCTTCCACATCCAGATTCACTTCTTCGGATGATTTCGACAACTCGACGATTTTAATATACCGGCGGCACTTGTTACAGACATCCACCCGGTGGCTTTCTTCGCCTTCCACGGCAAAATAGGCCAGGGAATGTTGTTCTTCGTTACCGCAGAAGGGGCATTTGATCCGACGGAAGTGCCATTTATGTCCGCACTGGTGGCAGAACAGATAACGCCTGCCGTCTTCGCTTTCCCGGATTTCGCCGATTTTCGGTTCCTTGCCGCAGATAGGGCAATACCCTTCCGTCCAACCGGATTTTTCAACAGCCGCTCCATATTGCTCGGCTATAACTTCCAACTCCGGACGGAGACTTTCTTCGATAAACAAATCGACCAGATCGAGATGTTCATCATTTTCTCCCGACATTTTCTCTTCTTTGTCCAGAATTTCGTCTTCGGCAGGATTGGGATTAAATGACGCTCTGATAATCTTTTCCCAATCAAATTTTTCATCTTTAATAATATCGAGAAACTTATGCGCTTCCGCAGGCATTCTTTTTTCAGCAATGGCAATCAGCGAATAAAAATATTCTTTCGGGCGGGTCAAGTCGTATTTTTGTCCCGCAAGATCAATTAAGGGAAGGCCGCCTTCCATTTTTCCGGGGATTAATTTATCTTCCACGGAAAAAATAGGACTCATCATATTCTTTCGGTATTCTTCCCGAAGAATCAGAATCTCCGCCAGTATATCCAGTAAATCCGTATAGTGAGGAATACTTACCTTGTAGTCCTCTATTGTTTTTAAAGATTTGCGCAGTGTTGCAGCCATTATTTATCGTCCTCCATATTCTTCTTTTGCCAACTTTACCATTCCAAGGCGACCGTGTGGTTAAGATAACAACGGCAGCGCCTAAAGGCAAAGTCCGCCTCGCCTATAGCCGCTTTCCATTGTATCTTCAAGCAATATTTATGTCGGCCGCAAAGCGCTAAAACTTCACGGTTTATTCTCTAAACAATATCCACGAAGCATCTTTCAGGCTAAAAAAATAATCGGGGAATGCCCATAATGCCAGAATTTATTTTTAGAGGAACTCTATTTCTTGACAATCTATAAATAAATGACTAAGAAATTCAGCGTTGAAAAAAGGGGGAGGTAATATGGCAAAGACATTGGGAGACATTACCGGAGAATTAACTGAAAAAGTTCTGGAACCCGCGAAGGCCGCGGCAGACCTTCTCCGCCAAGATGCACGAGCAGATGCTGATAAGATTGTCGCCGCAGCCCATATGGAAGCTCAAAAAATCCGGGAGCAGACGAAACGGGAAATCGAAACCCTGAAAAAACAGATGGACGTCGATTTGGAAACGGCAAGCCGTAATTTCCTCATTATGGTCGAAGAACGGCTGGAAAAGGTTGTAGTCGATCCCGTCATCGAGGCGGCGGTCAAGCCGATTCTCGACGACCGTCAATTTTTAGAAAAAATGATACTGGAAATTCTCGCCGGATATATTCAGCACATTGGGAAAGAGCATCACATCGAAATCCTCCTGCCGGCGGCGAAAAAATCCGAACTCGAAACCTGGTTTACCGAAAAGTTCCGCCATAAAATGTCCCATCCGCTGGAAGTCCGATTTACGGATAAAATTTCCTTCGGCTTCAAGATCGGTGTTGCAGGTACGGGCAGTCACGTTAATTTCAGTGAAGGGCTGGTCCAGGTGTTTTCCGAATTCTGTTCGCCCCGTTTCCGGAAATATTTTTTCCCCCGGAAGGAGTCGTAAAAAACGATGGGGGCTTACTATTTCCTGACGTGCCTGCTGCCGCCACTACCGTCATCCCTGGGGGAAAAGCTCGCCGTGCCGTTTCCCGATATAACCCGGATGGTGCGCCGTCATATCCAGCCCTCGGACGATGGTCTGCTCCGGGCACAGCTTTCCATTATCGACGCGGCCAATTGGGAAAGCATCGACCAGGGAAGGGATCATTTTCAGGAAGGTGGAACCCTGACCCATGAGGAGCTGGAAACCCGGCAGAATCTGCCCGCGTTTATCAGTCAATTCCTGGCCGAAAAAGAGCGGGGAATCCGACGTCCCCATATCTATGACCGGCTTTGGGAACTCTGCTATGGAACCCTGCTGGCCCAAGCCCAGGAAGAGGGTTGCCGCTATCTGATCGATTACACCGTCTGGGAGATCGAACTGCGTAATTGCCTGGCGACACTGAGACTGCGGGAGAGCGAAGGAAATATCGCCGATCACACTATTATGCCGGGCATCCGGGCATTCGATTTTTCGGTGCTTCTCTCCCAGTTAGACGGTCAAAAAAATCCTCTGGAAGCAGAGCGCATTATTGACGGTGAGCGCCTGAAACAGATTTTTCATTGCCAGGGGGCCGACTCTTTTTCTCTGGACGCCATACTGGCTTTCCTCGCCCGCGCCTTCATTTACAGTCGCTGGGAAAGGATGCAGATTCCTTATGATATTAATAACTTTATATACAGTGGAGGTTGAACGTGGGTGATCTTTCCAAAGGTCGTATCATCGCGATAAACGGCCCCCTGGCAACCTGCGAGGTCGACCAGGGTAGCGAGGTTCTCCAGAACGAAGTAGCTTATGTGACCTGTCAGGGGGCGTCCCTCAAAGCAGAGGTGATCCGCGTTCGGGGCCGGCAGATCGACATGCAGGTTTTCGAAAGTACCACCGGTATGATTGTGGGGAATGAGGTGACATTTTCCGGAGAGCTGCTCTCGGCAACTCTGGGACCGGGCATTTTAGGCATGATCTATGACGGCCTTCAAAATCCCCTGACACATCTGGAAAATGAACAATCTTTTTTTCTCAAACGGGGTCAATACTTAAATTCTCTGGATGAGGAAAGGCAGTGGGACTTCACACCTTCCGTGTCTGCAGGCACCGTTGTCAAGGCGGGCCAGTATCTGGGCAGCGTTCCCGAAGGGCTCTTTAAACACCATACGATCGTTCCGCTTGCTCTGCGCGGAACATGGGAAGTTATGGAGATCATGCCGGCAGGCCCCTACCGGGTGAGTGAGACCATTGCCGTCCTGAAAAGCACTGATGAAGGACGGGAAGCACGCGTCACACTCAAGCAGGAATGGCCGGTCAAGATGCCTGTCCGCGCCTATCAGGAGAGGCTGCTCCCCAATCGGCAGATGCTTACCCAGTGCCGTCTCATTGATATTTTCTTCCCCCTGGCCGAAGGCGGCACGGCCTGTATTCCCGGCCCTTTCGGCGCCGGCAAGACCGTTTTGCAGCAGATCATCTCCCGCTATGCCGAGGCGGACGTCGTGATCATCGTAGCCTGCGGAGAGCGGGCAGGCGAAGTCGTGGAGACGATCCGGGAGTTTCCCGAATTGGAAGATCCGAAAACAGGCGGCTCTCTCATGAACCGGACCGTTATCATCTGCAACACCTCGTCCATGCCTGTGGCCGCCCGTGAGGCGTCCATTTATACGGGTATTACCATCGGAGAATATTACCGGTCTCTGGGGCTCAAGGTACTCCTCCTGGCCGACAGCACATCCCGCTGGGCTCAGGCTCTCCGTGAATCTTCGGCGCGTCTTGAAGAAATACCAGGCGAAGAGGCGTTTCCCGCTTATCTGGAAAGCCGTATAGCCGCCGTTTATGAACGGGCCGGGCTGGTGCAGCTTTCCGACGGCGCCACCGGGTCGTTGACCGTGATCGGCAATGTCTCACCCGCCGGCGGCAATTTCGAAGAACCTGTCACGCAAAACACCCTCAAGGTTGTGGGCGCCTTCTATGGTCTTTCCCGATCACGCTCCGACCAGCGGCGTTATCCGGCGATCGATCCTCTCATCTCCTGGAGTCTCTATCTTCGGCAAATGAAGGAATCGCTGGCGGCGCGCTGCGATGGATGGGTGAAACTGGTCGAAGAGGTCCATGGGCTTCTCTATGCAGGCAGCGAAGTGCACCAGATGATGCTCGTTGTCGGTGAGGAGGGCATCGCGCTTTCCGACCTCATCACCTATCTGAAATCCGAGATTGTGGACGCCGTCTGCCTTCAGCAGGATTCGTTCGATGTCGTGGACCGTGCAACGTCGCTGGAACGACAGGTTGCCGATTTTCTGCTCTTAATGGATATGGTGCACCATCCGTTCACCTTTGAGAACAAAGAAAAGGCGCGCCTGGAAATGACCGCCCTGCACAACCGTTTCTTCCAGATGAAATACTGCCCGTTTAAGGGGGAATCCTATCTTAAATACCGAGGCGAGATCGAGTCCATCATAGCCGGACAAGGAGCAAGCAGCCCATGTTAACAGAACACTCTCACATCATCAGAATCCAGGGCGACATCATCACGGTACCCGCGAGGAACATCGGTTACGGTGAACTGGCGCAGGTCAAAAGCCGGTACGGGGTGTCTTTAGCTCAGGTGATCCGTCTCAAGGGTCACGATGTTTTCTTACAGGTATTTGCCGGGTCCCGGGGCGTTTCCACGGGTGATCAGGTCCGTTTCCTGGGACGTCCCATGCGCGTGGCTTTCGGCGACGCCCTTCTGGGGAGGATATTCAACGGTTCCGGCGAACCTATCGACAACGGACCCGATCTGACAGCACTGCCCAAAATTGAAATCGGCGGACCTTCGGTAAACCCTGTCCGGCGTGTTATTCCCAGGGGATTTATTGAGACACGTGTTCCCATGGTGGATGTTTTCAATCCCCTGGTGGAAAGCCAGAAACTGCCCATCTTTGCCGCGGCGGGCGAGCCCTATAACGATCTTCTGGCTCGTATCGGCATGCGCGCCGATGCCGATGTCGTTATCCTGGGCGGCATCGGCCTCAAGTACGACGAGTATCTGAAATTCCGGCACGCCTTCGAAGAGGCGGGCGTGATCTCCCGTTCCATCATGTTTGTTCATACGGCATCAGACCCCGTCGTAGAGCGTCTGCTGGTGCCCGACATGGCGCTGGCTGTGGCCGAACAGTTCGGTGTCCGGGGGAAGCGTGTTCTGGTATTGCTTACGGACATGACCGCGTTTGCCGATGCCTTGAAAGAAATCGCCATCTCCATGGATCAGGTTCCATCCAATCTCGGCTATCCGGGATCGCTCTACAGCGATCTGGCGTCGCGCTATGAGAAGGCCGTGGATTTTGAGGGAGCGGGCAGCATTACCGTTCTGGCCGTTACATCCATGCCGGGTGACGATGTTACCCACCCGGTTCCCGACAATACGGGCTATATTACAGAAGGGCAATTCTATCTCCGCAAAGGGGTCATCGAACCTTTCGGATCTCTTTCCCGGCTTAAACAGCTCGTCATTGGCAAGGTGACCCGGGCCGATCACGGGGTGATCATGAACAGCATGATTCGCCTTTTCGCCAAGAGCCGCGAAGTGGAGCAGAAGCTGGCCATGGGATTCGACAAGACAGAGGATGATGAGCGGTATTTGCGTTACGGGAAGCTCTTTTATGAACGTTTTATGGATTTGAACGTGGACATCGGCCTCAACGATGCCCTGGATTTGGGCTGGAAAACGTTGTCGGAATGCTTCCGGCCCGAAGAAGTCGGCATTAAACAGGAATTTATTGATCAGCACTGGACAAAAGATAAACTCTGCGAGATCTGAACTCTATGGCACAGCGGATCAAACTCAATAAAGTCTCCCTGAGAGAGCAAAAACAAAAAATGGCGCTCTATCAACGCTTTCTTCCCGCTCTGGAGGCGCGTAAACAGCAGTTTCTCATGCAATTGGCAGTTGTCCGGAAGGATATCCGGGAGCAAGAGGGCGCCCTGGCTTCGCTTACGGCGGATATTTCTTTGTGGGCTCCTTTGGTTCGGGATATGGAGGACGTGCTGAGGCCGTTTGTCGAAATCCGTCAGGTCCGGGTTTCCATGCACAATGTGGCGGGTTTGAAGATTCCTCTTTTCCAAGAGGTCGTCTTTGGAGATCTCTCCTACAGCGCCTTTGCCACGGCTTATAGTTTCGAAATCGTCCTTAAGCGCCTGCGCGAAGCAATTCGCCGGCGCGAGAGACTGAGAATTCTACTGGAACAGGAGCGGATCTTAGCGGAAGGTTTCCGCAAGACGAGCCAGCGGATCAACCTCTACGAGCAGCGGCTGATCCCCGAGTGCCGTGAGGCCTTGCGCAAAATTGCCGTTTATCTCCAGGACCAGCAGGCCGCAGCCGTGGGCGTGGCCAAGGTCGCCAAGCGCCTGTTGGAGGCAGGTTTATGATGGATAACAACGTTAAACGCCCGTCCGGCAAAAGAACAGGCCGAAGGAGGTCTTAACCATGGCGATTGCAAAAATGAGCCGGGTATTCATGGTCGGTCCTTCCATTCATAAAGAAGAAACAGTACGTTTTCTCCAGCGCGCCGGCGTTGTTCATCTGGAACCGGTCCAACCCCTTGCCGGCGCAGGCGAGAAAGAGGCCTCGGCGGCACTGCTGCGCCTGCGCAGGATCGGACAGACCGAAGAGGCTGTGAACCGCTATAGCCGTCGCGCAAAACGGCAGACTGCCGATTGTTCCGATGAGGAACTGGTTGGCTGTGCGGAAGATGCCTTGGCGACTCTTCAGGAAATTGAAAACCGGAGACAAACTCTCGAACGTCTGGCCGATGACCTTGCCCCCTGGGGAGATTTCGATCCCGACGTGCTCAGCCGTCTGGAAGAAGCCGGGGTATCTGTCAGGCGCTGGCGTATGGATCGCAAAAAAGGTGCCGAGTGGACGCTTCCCGACGGAATCTTTGCCGAGATTGTTTCGGAAAAACAGGCGATCTTATTTTATACCATTTCCCTCGCGGGGCCTGTCGACATTCCCGTTGCCTCTCCCCTGCCGATGCCGGAAATGGGTCTTGCCGCAGCCGCAAGAGAAATCGAACGGCTGAAAGCGGAAGAAGAATCCCTCGCCTGTCGCCTGGCCGGTATCGCCCAGAGAGCCGATGTCCTGAAGGCGCAGGTGACGTCCGCCCTCAACGAAGCGCTCTATCTGGAGCAGATGGGAACGCTCTATGCAGAGGATTATCTCTTCGGCCTTCAGGGTTGGATTCCCGAGGATCACATCCACGATTTTCTCCAGGAGATCACAAGAGAACACCTGCCGCTCCAATGCGAGATAAGAGACCCCCTGCCGGAAGAAGAGCCTCCGATCCTCCTTAAAAACAACTGGCTGATAAGACGGATAGAACCTTTGTTGAAGCTCTACGGCAATCCCAAGTATCGCGATCTCGATCCGGCTTATTTCTTTGCTCCTTTTATGGTCCTGTTCTTCGGCATTTGTCTCTCCGACGCCGGTTACGGTGTGGTTTTCTATCTTGTTGCCCACTTCATCGGGCGCAAATGGGGCGGGAAAGTGGAAGGGTTGCCACTGGTGATCAAGCTCTGTAAGGCCTTTGCCGTTTCCGCCGTGATTGTGGGCATCATCACGGGTTCCGTCTTTGGCTACAATTTTGAGGATCGCCGCTGGATTCTTTTCGACGTGTCTGTGGGCACCGGTAATCCGATGCTTTACTTCTACATGGCCCTCGGCCTGGGCGTTGTCCATCTGAGTCTTTCCTATCTCCTGGGAATATTGCAGTCGGCCTACCGGTATCTCCAGCTCCAGAAACTCGGCCTTATTTTTGTTCTCTGGGGCGGTGTGATGCTGGTAGCCCGGGCTGTCTGGTTTTCCACCCCTGACGCGGCGTGGAACCCACCTCTTTTCTATGGAGGTATAGGCTTCCTCGGCTTGGGTCTGGTTTTAACTTTGTTATTTGCCACCAACAATCCGAATTGGTTCATACGGCTCGGTGTGGGCCTCTGGAACGTCTATGGCCTCACCGGACTCATTGGCGATCTCCTCTCGTACGCCCGTCTATTCGGACTGGGGATAGCGACCGGAGCCATCGCTTCTGTGATGAACCAATTGGCCATGATGGTCTTCAACGCCACCGGTCCCATTATCGGCATTCCGCTGGCGGTGATCGTGATTATCCTGGGGCACACGTTCAACCTTGCGCTTTCCATTCTGGGAAGCACCATACATTCCGCCCGACTCCATTTTGTGGAAGCCTTTAAAAGTTTCTTCGAAGGGGGAGGAGTTGAATACAAACCATTCAAAATCGAAAGGGGTAAGTTATGACCAAGAAGGGAAAATGGGTGATGGGAGTTTTGGCGGCGGTCCTTGTGACGGCGGGATTTGTCTTCCCGGCTGTAGCCGGGGCAGCAACGGCGCCGCCGGAAAACTGGGCGCCGCTCATTGCAAAAATTGTGATGGGTCTGAGCCTGTCTCTGGGATTGTCGGGTTCCGCCGTCGGCTTGTCCATATCTTTTCAGGCTCTCCTCGGGGGTGGCGAGGAAAACTTTTACAAGAATATCGCCGTGGCGATGATGCCGTCATCCCAGGGGATTTACTCCATTGTGGTTTTCTTCTCCAACATGGATGGGTTGAACACGGATCCCTATACTGTGGCCGGAAGGGCGGCTATCTTCGGGATGGCCATGTTTTTGAGTGCCTGGTATCAGGGAATCGTTTGCGCAGCCGGTATCCGCAGTATCCAGGAAGGTCGAAACACGATGGCCAATGCCCTGGTGGCGGGCGCCATGCCGGAAACTTACGCAGTGTTCGCGTTGGTTATGACCTTCATTATGAAATAAACAGACCCAACGAACACATTACTCCCGGATGCGTTTCTTGAGTTCTTTGATCAAGTTGTTGAGCAGATCGCTTGCGTCGGCGGCAATGGCGACGTCGGCTATTTTCATCATCGTTGCCTGGGGATTTTTATTGATTGCGACAATGAAATTCGCTTCGCCCAGGCCGGCGGTGTGCTGAATAGCGCCGCTGATGCCGAAGGAAAAAAGAATTTTGGGTTTAATGTGCTTGCCCGCCTGTCCGACCAATGCGTCGTGATCAGCCCATCCGGCGTAAACCACCGGCCTTGTCGCGCCGACGTCTCCGTTTAAAAGTCTGGCCAGTTCGTTGAGCTTTTTGAAATTGTTTTTATTGCCCATGCCGCGTCCGCCGCAAACAATCACCATCGCGTTTTCAATCGTGTGCCCTTTTTGCGCCGCGCGTTCATATTCCACCACGCGAACCCGCGATGCCGGTAGATTGGCCGGCAGCGACAGACGCTCCACGATGGCGGTACGTTCATAATTGTGCGGAATTTCCTTGAAGGTGCCGGGGCGCACGGTGGCCATTTGCGGACGGTGTTTTTCCGTGACGATTTCTGCCAGCATATGGCCGCCGAAAGACGGTGCGATTTGCACAAGCAGGCCTTCCGGTGCGATATCCAGACCGACGCAATCGGCAGACAAGCCGGTTTTCAAGCGCTTGGCTAACCTGGGCGCAAATTCCCGTCCGAAATCCGTTGCGCCGATCAGGATAATGTCCGGGTCTCTTTGCCTGGCCAATTTTTCAATCAGCGCCAGGTAATTTTCCGTGCTGTAGCTGGTCAACGACGGATGGTCAATGGCCAGCACGCGATCCGCGCCGTGCGCGGTATATTCCATAATCCATTCTTCAACATTGTGTCCGAAAACGACCGCGCAGACTTCCGCGTCAACGACACGCGCCAGATCCACCGCTTTGGAAATCAGCTGCAGTGTCACGCGGTTCTGGTAATAGTTGCGGTAGTCGCCAAATACCCAGATGCTCTTTTGTTTGTTCTTCATCGTCCGTTTGTTTTTACCTGTCTTCACGCCTGCTTCTCGGCCTCTATTGATTTCCCGATAACCGCGCTGATGGCCCGCTGGTAACGGTCGAGGAATTCACCTGCGGCAATGGCCGCCGCGCCCGTGATCATCACATTTTCCTTTTGCGTTTTGCGGATAAAGACGCGGCGCACTTTTGTCCGTGACCCGCGCGCTTCGAGATTTGCGGCTGTTATTCCCAGAGCCTCCGCATTCAGAACGGGAATGTCCGTCTCCATAAAAGCCTTGTTGAGGCCGGCGAAAGATGCGTAACGCGGCTCGTATCGTTCCATGGAAATGGTGACCAACGCCGGAAATTCCATCTCCAGCGTTTCGCGGAAATTATCCACCAGACGCCGCACGCGCAGGATGCGCCCGGAAATGTCTAGGTGTTCGGCGTAAGCTGCCGCAGGTATGTTCAGCTCCTCGGCCAGTTGCGGACCCACCTGCGCGGTTTCGCTGTCCGACGTGTAGGCGCCGCACAAAATCAGATCACATCCGGAGGCTTCTTTTTGAATCGCCGCCGCCAGGATGAACGACGTGGCATACGTGTCGGAACCGGCTAAAATCGGGTCGCAGATGAAGATGCCCCGGTCCGCTCCCATCGCCAGGGCCTCGCGCAGAACTTCTTCGGCGGCGGGCGGACCCATCGTCATGACCGTGATGGATGCGCCCTGTTTTTCCTTGATTTGCAGCGCCGCTTCCACCGCGCGCTTGCAGGCCGGATTCATCATCCCCGCCGCCAGATCACGCCGGAGCGTGCCGGTTTTTTCATCCCAGGGCAGTTCGGTGACCATCGGCACCTGTTTAATACACACCACAATATTCAGCATAAATGCTCACATCATCTGTTGAGATAGTATCGCGCGGGCGATGACCATGCGCTGGATTTCGCTCGTACCTTCGTAAATTTCCGTAACCCTGGCGTCCCGAAAGTATCGTTCCACATCATATTCCTTGCTGTAACCGTAACCGCCGTGAATCTGAACAGCCAGCGATGTTACTTTGGACGCCACGGTGCTGCAATACAGTTTGGCCATCGACGCCTCACAGCCAAATGCCGCCCCTGCGTCCTTGAGTTCACAGGCGCGATACAAAAGCAGGCGCGCGGCCATGATTTCAGTGGCCATGTCAGCAATATAGTTTTGAATCGTCTGCTGGGAGGCGATGGGTTTTTTAAACTGCTGCCTTTCCTTGGCGTATTTGACTGCCGCTTCCATTGCGCCCTGCGCGATGCCCAGCGCCTGGGCGGCCACGCCGATCCGGCCGTTATCCAGCGTCGTAAGCCCGATCTTCATGCCGTCGCCTTGTTTTCCCAGGAGGTTTTCTTCCGGCACAGGACAGTCTTCAAAAAATAGAGAAGAGACGGGATTGGCCCGCATGCCGCAGAGGTCCTCGAGTTCGCCGCGCAAAAATCCCGGGAATTTACTCTCGACAATAAAAACGCTGCTTTGCAGTTTGTTGTCGGGCGACGACGTTAACGCGAAAATTAAAGCGACGTCGCAGACCCCGCCGTTCGTGACAAATATTTTTGTGCCGTTTAAAATGTAATCCGTGCCGTTTTTGACGGCTGTTGTTTCCACACTACCCGCATCGGAACCCGCGTTGGCCTCCGTCAGGCTGAACGCGCCGATCGCGTTTCCTGCGGCTAATTGCGGCAGATATTTTTCTTTTTGCGAGGCATTGGTAAATTGCAAAAAAGGATAAACGGCCACGCCGTTGTGGACGGTGACGCACAGCCCCACCGCCGCGCAGACGCGGGAGATTTCTTCTACCACAATGGCGGCGCTGATGGAATCCAGGGCCGCGCCGCCGTATTCTTTGGGAACTTGCAGGCCGAAATAATTGAGTTCCCCCATTTTGGCGATGACGTCGCGGGGGAAGATCCTCTGCTGGTCAATTTCGGCGGCAATAGGCGCCAGTTCCGCTTCGGCGAAATGCCGTGCGGAATTGCGGATCAGTTTATGTTTCATACACGGGTTAAATTGCAAAATTCGTCTCCCCTGCCGGGGCAAGACGTTTCGTGCCCCAACAATTTCACTGGCTTATAGAAAAAAGATGCGGTAAAGTCAATCAAAGATTCACATTATCGTAGGGGCGGGGTCATCCCGCCCTGATTCACCGGGGTCATCCCGCCCTGATGCACCGGGGTCTTCCCGCCCTGATGCACCGGGGTCATCCCGCCCCGTGTTATTTGATAGATGCGAAGATTACTGGAAAGAAGGGCGCGAAGACCGCGAAAAGAGCGGGCGCGAAGACCGCGCCCCTACGGTCGGTAATATTGTGGCGTATTTTAAATATCAATCGACGAAGCATATTAATGTTATGCGTAATGGCGGATTTCAAAAATTATGGCAACGCAATTATTACGAACGCGTAATACGCAATGAAAAAGGATTGTTTGAAACGCGGCAATATATTATAAACAATCCCATGAATTGGGAATTGGATGAAAATTATCGTAGGGGCGGGGTCTTCCCGCCCTGATATTGAATAAAGGGCGCAAAAGAGATGGGCGCGAAGACCGCGAAAAGATTGGGCGCGAAGACCGCGCCCCTACGGAAGGGGATCAGGATGAAAAAAATATCTATAATTTTACTTACGGCGGTTTTATTGTTTTCTTTTATGCCTTCAGTGCAGGCGCAGGAATACGGAAAGATTCGCGCGCTCCAGCAAAGGGCGGCTTATGTGACCAAGCAAAAGAATGATTTTGTCGTCCGGGTGCTAACGTCCTACAAAATCCGTCACGAGATCAATGAGCAGGGCGCTGTGGTCCGTATCAACATGGATAACAAATGGATGGACATAACGGCTATTGAAATTGTTCCTGTGCTCAAAGAATCCGCTGACAAAAGCCGAGAGGTCACCGCGCATGAATTGTTTTTCTTTACGGCTGATGGGATTCTGGATGTTATTTCGGCCCTGACCATCCGGTAATCAGGCCTGGCCAACCTTGCTTTTCATGTCGGCCAGTTTGGCTTTATCCAGATAGTATTTGCCGTCGCCGGTTTTGATGACCAGTCCGTCGGCGATCAGGACGCCCAGCGCCTTAGGACGCAGATTGCTTGTCCCTATGCGAAAGAAATTCTTCCGTTTGTCCTGAAGTTTAATCGCCTTGCCAGCACTGAAAGCCCTGGCTTCTTCCATTTCGGCGATAATTTTAAAGCACACCCGCCGCAGACCCAGGCCGGTCAAATACATGGCCGCCAGGACAAAAACGATAAAGGCGGCAATCAGTAAAATAATTTGTAAATAAATAGGCATATTATTGAGTATTCCTTACTGTTTTTTCCACGATCGCGATTTCTTCCGGGGTCGGTTTGGTTAGACTTCAACCCGAACACTTGCCCGACATTATTTCAATTCTTACACCCATCACGCAAACTTTGTCCAGCGCATCGTCCGCATAGGTAAATAAATCCCGTCCTGTGTACTTTTTCATCAGGATATTGAGCGCCTTCTTTTTCTCGTCAGCTCCTTCGATAAAATAAGCCTCGCCAAATCCGATGACACTTTTGTACTTCATGCCCCACGAACACGCCGTGTCAGCCGCCCTCAAATCGCCGGGAATATCCACTTCAAAGCAGACCGAAGGATTTTTCCGCAGCATGTCGATTTTTTTACCTGATTTTGCACAGTGGAAATAAAGATGGTGATTGCTCACGGCAAAATTGACCGGAACAATATAAGGACTGTCGCCTGCGGCCATTGCTATCCGGCCGACCTGCGCGGCTTGCAAAATAGCGTCAATTTCTTTGGGGTCTTTTATTTCTTTATCCGAACGGCGCATTGTACTGCCTCCCTTCCCTTTTCAAGCGGGCAAAAATAATCAGTCCCGAAGAACTCTTGGCATGTTTCAGAAAGTTATGATAAAAAACAGCACTTTTTCTGATCGACTTTTGAAGGCTGCTTCCCTGTGGTGTTTTTATCCGAACAACGGAAAAAAGTCGATGACTTTATGATGCGGATATGAGAGAAAAAAGCATGGACATCAAAAAAAATCGGGCTATCGGCGTTTTCGATTCCGGCATTGGCGGGCTGACGGTTGTGCGCGCGCTCATGGAACGCCTGCCTTTTGAAAACATCATTTATTTCGGCGATACCGCGCGGGTACCTTACGGCATTAAATCGGTGGAAATGATCAATCGTTACGCGATGCAGATCACGGAGTTTTTGCTGAAGAAGGATGTCAAGCTCCTGATTGTCGCCTGCAACACGATGGCGGCAGTGGCCTATCAGGCCATCCGGGACTTATCCCCCGTGCCTGTGCTGGAGGTGATTGAAGCCAGCGCAAAAATCGCCGTTGCCGAAACGCGCAGCAAGGCCATCGGCGTGATCGGCACACCCGCCACGATTAACTCGAATGCTTACTCCCGGGCCATTCACCTCTTGGATCGCGACGCAAAGGTGTTTTCGCAGGCCTGTCCCTTGTTTGTTCCGCTGGTGGAAGAGGGCTGGTTTGATCATGCAGCCACAAGGCTTGTCGCCGAGGAATATTTAAAGCCGGTGATGGCCGAACACATCGATACGCTGGTGCTGGGCTGCACGCATTATCCGCTTTTAAAACCGCTCTTTCAGGATATCGTAGGAAAGCAGGTCCGGCTGATCGATTCGGCGGAAGCGATGGCGGAAATTGCCGCCGACTTGATTAATCGGGAAAATCTGAGCAACGAAAACCGTCTGTCGCCGGATTACCTTTTTTGCGTAAGCGACGTGCCGTATCGTTTTCAGACCATTGGCGAGCGTTTCCTGGGACGGACGCTCCCGCGCGTCGAAATGGTCAGGCTTTAGCTTATGAATATTCTACTTGCCGGTTACAATATTGATTATGACCTGATTCGCGAACTTCAGGAAAAAAGTGGGCTTAAACAGGATATCACGCCGGAAACCATCTCCGCCGCCTACGCGCGCATCAGCCGCAGTCCCAAATCCGTTGATGAACTGCGCGCAGACGCCGTGGCCTATGTGGACAAAGCCCGCAAGTCCAACCGCAACATCGTTTTTGAAATGGGCCATAGCTCGGTGGCCGAGCATGCCGTTTTCAATATCGACATCATCGGTGTTTCCCGCCTGCTGGTGGAGGAAATTGAAAAGTTTCGCCTTTGCTCCTATACGGAAAAATCGCAACGCTATGTCCTGTTTGACAAAGACTTTGTTGTGCCCGATGAAATAGCCGAGGCGGGTCTGAAGAATTTGTTTGTCGAAACGGTTCAGATGCAAAATCATTTTTACCATCAGCTCTATGACGAACTCCGACCGTATGTCTTTGAACAAAACAAAGAACTGGCCGAAAATCCAGCCAATAAGTCAATGCTGGAAGGCTGGGCCAAGGAAGACGCGCGATACGCCATATCGCTTGCCACGGAAACGCAGCTGGGCATGACAATCAACGCTCGCAATCTGGAGCTGATGCTGAGAAGGCTTTCGGCGCTGCCGCTTGCCGAGGCGCGTCTCTTCAGTGAAAAGCTCTATGCCGCAACCAAAGACATAGCACCGTCGCTCATCCGTTATACCCAGGCTACGGAATATGACCGCCTGACCCGCCAGAACCTGCGCGAGTTTTGCGAAGGGTACACCGGAAAAAAGGAAAGCCGGTCATCGGAAGCCGTTCGTCTGGTTTGGGCCACGCCGGACGCGGATATTAAAGCCGCCGCCGCGCTGCTTTTCTCGTCATCCGGCTTGGGCTACGACCATTGTCTGAGAGAGGCCAAACGGATGAGTCTTCGCGAGGCAAAAGCCCTGTTCAAAACCGCCTTTGCCCATATTCAGGCTTATGATACCGTGCTGCGCGAACTCGAAAATATCGACCTGCAGTTTGAGCTGATCATGAGCGCCAGCTGCTTTGCGCAGCTCAAACGCCACCGCATGGCCACCATCGTTAGCCAGGACTACGATCCGGCCCTGGGCGTCACCGTTCCCCCGGCCGTGCGCGCGATCGGCCGGCAAAAAGAATTTATGATGATGATCAAAAAAACCAACAGTGTTCATGAACTCATCAAACAAAGGAATCCCGGGGCCGCCGCCTATGTGCTGACCAACGCGCACCGCAAGAGAGTGTTCATGAAATTAAATGCCCGGGAGCTCTATCATTTAGCTCGCCTGCGGGCGGATACCCATGCCCAGTGGGATATCCGCCATCTTTCCGAAAAGATGCTGAAGCAGGCGCGTAAAGTCATGCCGCAGACCTTAATGATGGCCTGCGGGAAAGATGGTTTTGCCTCGCAGCAAAAAAAAATATTCCCCGGAATGTAATCATTTTACTTTCAATGTGACCGCATGACAAATAAAAGAAAGCTTCCCATCGTGCTTCTGGCCACCACCCTCATCTCATTTACAACGCCCTTCATGGGTTCCGCCGTCAACATCGCTTTGCCGATGATCGCCCGTGATTTTTCCATGACCGCCCTGTCCCTGAGCTGGGTGGCATCCGCCTTTCTTCTGGCCGCATCTATCACGCTGGTGCCGCTGGGACGCCTGGCCGATATTTACGGACGAAAAATATTTTTTCGGGGGGGCTCGGTAATCTTTGCCCTGTCGTCGCTTCTGTGCATCTGGTCGCAGACGGAAAGTTTCTTTATCGCCATGCGCGTTGTTCAGGGCATCGGCGGCGCGATGATCTTCAGCACCGGTACAGTCATGCTGGTTTTCGCCTGGATTATCGGCGATCAAAGTCTTACAAATGAAAACAGCGCATTTTTGATTGTAAGCGCAAAACTCATTTTTGGAATTCTAGCCATAACCTGTATGGCGGGCGTGTTTGCCTCGCTGGCGCGCGGGCGCGTGCATAAGCAATGATAATAAGTGTTAATCACTGTCATAGCATTGAAAAGCTAAACCAGAGAGGGAAGATTATATGGAAAACGAAAAAACATTGACGGACTTAAAAAACAGAATCCATTGGCTGGAGGCGGAAGTCGAAAGGCTAAGTCAGCAAAACAAAACTCTGATGGAGCGTCAAGTCATTTACGATACTATTATGGAAAAGTCGCTGGTCGGCTACTATATCTTCTCAAGGGGGAAGTTCCGCATTGTTAATCCTGTAGTGGTATTTTATACGGGCTATCCTGCAGATGAAATCATCGGAAGCCGTGCGGATTTCATCGTGCATCCCGAGGATCAGGATGAAGTGAAAAAAAATGCCTCTGCCATGCGGCAAGGCTCACTATTCGTCCCCTATGAGTACAGAATCATTACGAAACAGAATGAAATCCGCTGGGTACTGGAGGTTGTCTCGTCCATTACGTTTGACGGGGAACCGGCTGTCCTCGGAAGCGCCATGGACATTACCCAGCAAAAACTGACGGAAAAAAAACTGACGGAATCAGAAAACCTCTATCGCACAATCTTTGAAACGACAGGCACCGCAACCGTCATTATCGAAGGCGATAAGACATTGTCTCTGATCAACAGGGAATTTGCAAAACTGACCGGTTATCGCAAGGAGGACTGGGAGGGCAAAAGAACCTGGGTGGAGCTGGTCGCTGAAAGGGATCGGGAGCGTCTGGATGAGTATCAAAGGCTGGGACGCCTTGATCCCCGTGCAGTGCCCAGAACCTATAAATTTCATCTGGTGGACAGCCATGGCAAAATCAAGAATATGCTCAGCAGGAACAGTCTCATCCCCGGTACGGATAAACATGTGTGCTCAGTCATGGATATTACGGCGCTTACGGAAAAGGAGACAGAATTGCTTGCCAAATCCCATAACCTGGAAGATCTGAACACGGCCCTGCGGGTGATGCTCAAACAGCGGGCGGAGGATCGGGAGGAGCTGGAGCAGACCCTCCTGGCCAATGTCAAGCAACTGGTGCTGCCCAATCTGGAGAAGTTACGCAAAGGAGCGTCGGAGCAGAGCCGCCAGGTCTATCTTGATCTCATTGCGTCCAATCTGGAAGAGATGTTTTCTCCCTTCTCGCGGAAGCTCTCCGCTCGGTTCCGAAGCCTGACCACGACCGAAGTTCAGGTTGCGCATCTGATCAAAGATGGTAAAAACAGCAAAGAGATCGCTGACGTTATGAGTGTATCGAGCAGCGCCGTCGATGTTTACCGGTATCGCATCCGCAAAAAGCTCGGCATAAATAATCAGAAAGTCAACCTCAGGTCCTACCTTCTCAGCCTGTCTTAAACGTTTCCATACTGTTTTTGTATGGAAACGGCTTTGTTTATTTCATGTTGACTTCCAATCGCTGCTATAATAATATGCCGTCAAGTTAGAGTTTGAGGTGATGCGCCACATTTGTGGCTCGCGATGAACAAAAATGGTTAGGGCTGAGATTATTTAAATTAAGATAGGGTCGCCACCAGATCTTAATAGTATAAATCGAATCACCTTGACACATCGGATACACCTCTATTATAATATTTAATATTGCATAACGTAAACGGAAGCTGAACCAGATGTAATCAACCCTTCTATTAAGTTGACCTTAGGGGTGCGTGATCTTATGGATATGAAGCGTGCGTATTACGAGGATATTGAGCTTTTCAAAAGCGGTACGATTGTTTTCTGGACGATTGTTTTTCTCGCCGTGCTAGTCACATTTCCTCTGTACATGTCAAATTACTATTTGTATTTATTCAGCCTGATGATGGTGTATGTGATAGTGTCGGTAGGGCTCAATATTCTCGTTGGTTCCACAGGGCAGATCTCGCTGGGACACGCGGGATTTTTTGCGATAGGCGCCTATGGGACCGTGATGCTGATGACCTCCCTGAATCTGCCTTTTTTCGTTGCCATTATCGCCGCGGCCTTTATCGCGGCTTTTTTTGGTTTTGTATTAGGCTTGCCGGCGTTGAGGCTGGAGGGACCATATCTTACCATTGCCACTCTTGCTTTCGGTCTGGCCATCATGCATATCATCGGACACACGGAGATCTTCGGCGGCCGGCAGGGTTTGGTTGCCCCCGCTTTTGATATCGGGGTGCCTCAACTGGGATGGAGCTATATTCTGGGCTCCATGATCAGTAAGTATTATCTGGTTTTGATTTTCACCATCGTCATGGTTCTGATAGCCATCAATATTTTGAAGACAAAGGCCGGCAGAGCTTTTGTCGCCATCCGGGACAGTGACATTGCCGCCGAGGTGATCGGCATCAACCTGACGATGTATAAGACCCTGGCTTTTGCCACGAGCGCTTTTTTTGCCGGGATCGGCGGCGGGCTTTTCGCCTTTGTGCTCGGGTTTTTCGACCCCTTCACGTTTAACCTGATCCTTTCGGTTATCTTTATCGTCATGATTGTCGTAGGCGGGCTCGGTTCGGTTATGGGATCCATATCGGGAGCGATACTGATCACCTATCTGATGTATGATCTTTTCAAGAATATCGGTGAAGTCCCTATTGTGGGGGCATTGCTGGTTGCCTTTTCAAAGCAGTTTATGACGATTACGGGCATGGACAATTTCAATTATATCGCCGTGGGCCTTGTCATGATAGGAATCATGTTGTTTGAGCCCCTGGGGCTGTTCGGGGGATGGATACGGATCAAGAAATACTGGAAGACATGGCCTTTCTAAAGATCGGCGTAAACGGGCCGGAGATGATGAATTAAAAGCACGTTCCTTATATTTACGTTGGACTTCTGATCTGCAATGTCCGCGGAAATCGGAAAAGGAAAGTAGCAGCAAATAAGAGGGGAGATAGATATGCCGGTTGGACAGTTGTTAATCGATGGGTTAGCTATGGGTGCCTGTTACGGTCTTTTCGGGCTGGCGGTCGTTATTATCTACAAGACGTCGGACGTGATTAATTTTGCGGCGGGTGAGATGGCGATGTTTTCGACATTTGTCGCCTTTCATGTATTGAGTATTTTCGGTTATCCCTTCTGGATCGCCTTTATCGTTGCACTGGCCTTTGCGGCCCTTCTGGGTGTGCTGGTTGATTATTTTTTCTTGCGGCCCGCGAAGAATCCCACACTTCTTGGCCTCATCGTGATCACGATCGGCGCGCAGATGCTGCTTGCCGGTCTGGCCAGCTGGAAATGGGGCGCGGAACAAAAACAATTTTCCATCCCCGTTTCATATTCGATCACCTATGAGCCTATTAAGGGATTCATCATCAGTCAATGGGCTCTAGCCGTTTTCATTACGGCTATTGTGATCGTGACTTTCATGTTTTTCTTCTTCAAGTACACAAAGATGGGAACCGCCATGCGGGCGACGCAGCAAAACAAACATGCCGCGAAAATTATGGGGATCAAGACCGATCGTGTCTTTGCCTTTGCCTGGGGGTTCAGCTCGGTCATCGGCGCGATAACGGCCCTGCTCTTATCCGCCAAGACCATTCTTGATCCCGGCTTTATGATGGAGCCTTTTCTCCGCGCCTTTGCCGCCGCCGTGCTGGGCGGCCTCATGAGCATACCCGGCGTGCTGCTCGGGGGCTTAATCATGGGTCTTATTGAAAACTTCTTTGGTTATGTCTGGCCGGCATGGAAGCCGATCACGGCCTTTGTGGTAATCGTTCTGGTTTTATGTGTTCGCCCCAGCGGTCTGTTTGCGAAGCACTATGTTAAAAAGGTTTGATCCATGACTGTGAAAAAGCGTCACGTGAAAAAAGGAATACTGTACGCTTCGATGGCTTGTTTTGCTCTGGCCATGATGATTGTGCTTTGTGTTCCCGGAAGCGGTTTTTGCGGGTCGTCAAACGATCCGGAGGAAAAGGCCGTGCTGGAGGCTGCCCGGAATTTTCTAGATGCGGAAGTCCGGCGCGATTATCCGGCGGTTTACGCCTGTTTTGCATCGTCGTCTCCGTATGTCCGGTCGCACAGCTATGAGCAATATCTTGCGGAAGTTCAAGCACTGCCGTACCGGATTGTCGGGTACCGCATCGTCTCGGTGAGCTACATAAAGGATAACGAAGACAAAATGAAGCTTCCCGCAACCGAAAAGATTGCCCAGGTCGAGGTGGAATTAAAATTCCTGCATGCGGATACGCAGGATCTGTCGGAAATAAATATCGGGTTTGTTTTTTTTAAAGAGCGGGGAAGGTGGTACAAAAGTTAGCTGTCAGATTTATGAAGAATCCATAAGTCAAAAATGACCGTGTGATCAATAGACCGGGCGTGGCGCTGGTAAATAAATGATCAACGGAATCAGACAGCGAATGAAAAACAATGCAGTAAATAACACATTTAGAAAGGGGAAAGGTTTATGCGTATCAGTAAAAATATCCTTGTAACAATGATCGTTCTTTTGCTTGCCGTTTTTCTGGTTGCTTCCGAAGGACTAGCACAGAAAATCGGTTTCGATGACAAAGAAATAAGAATCGGTTCATGGTCGCCCCAGACAGGTCCGGCGGCTCCCTGGGGAGCGACTTCACGCGGTGTTAAGCTCCTTTTCGATATAATCAATGAAGAAGGCGGAATTCATGGCAGGCAACTCCGTTTGTTCATTCGCGATGACCAGTACAACCCTTCACAGACCATGGCCGCCGTCAGAGATCTGGTTGACCGCCAGGGCGTTTTAGCCTTCGTCGGTGGTGTCGGCACGGCGCCCGCACTTGCTGTGAAGCAATATCTTGCGCAGAACAAGATCCCGCTGGTTTCTGTTATGACGGGCGCTGAAAACATTCACGTGCCGCACAATCCCTGGCTTTGGGGCACGTGGCCGCTTTACGATGATGACGCATCGGTAATGGCGAAGTTTGTTGTGCAAAAATTAAAGGCCAAAAAGATCGGTATGCTTTACCAGAACGATGATTATGGTCTTGACCCTCTCGCGGCGGTTCAACGGCGCCTCAAGACGTACAACATGGAGCTGGCGATTGCGGTTCCGGTTGAGCCGATCGAACGGGATCTGTCTTCGCAGATCTCCCGGCTCAAGGCGGCAGGCTGCGACGTGGTGATCGGTTATGTCGCTCCCACACAGGCGGCCATTGCCCTGAGAAGCGCTGTGTCCGTTGATTTCCGGCCGCAGTGGATCCATTCCTACAACCTTACCGATTTTGTCCTCATGAACAAGATCACAGACGGTTTATGGGCCAAAGAAGGCGTCATGACCAGTGCATTCACGGACGATATCTTTGACTACAGCTTACCGAATATGAAAAAATATGCGGACACCGCCAAACGGCTTGCTCCGGACGAACGCTGGGGAATCTTTTACGCGGCCGGTATTGTCGCGGCCGAGCCTCTGGTGCATGCCCTCAAACAGGCGGGCAGAGACCTGAGCACGGAAGCCCTCGTCAGAGAACTCAATAAAATGGATAACTTCAAGGGTATCGGCCCGAGAGTGTCCTGGTCGGCCAAAAATCATTTGCCTCCGAAGGAGTTCAGTGTCTGGAAATGCGGTCCCAAGGGAGAGGTCATCGTGGTTCAGGGTTGGACAGTGAACGATATGCCTAAAAAGAGATAGGGTGCAAGAATCAGGGCGCGGCATTTGATGATGCCGCGCCCTGATTCACCGGAAGGCGTTTTTTACGACAGATTTGTCTTCATGCGAATCAAGAATTTGAGAAAGAAGGAATGATATTTCATGGGCTATTTCAGCGTTGAAAATTTAAGCATCCGTTTCGGTGGGCTGAAGGCGGTTGACGGTATAAGCTTCAGTGTCGAGAAGAATGAAATCTTTTCGATTATCGGTCCTAACGGATCGGGCAAAACAACCATCTTTAACCTGATCAGCGGCATCTACAAACCGGATAGCGGCGCGGTCATGATGGAGGGCGAAGATATGGTCGGAAAAACACCCGACCGGATCGCTCATAAAGGTATTGCCCGCACCTTTCAGAACATTGAGTTGTTCGCGAATGCCACCGTCATGGATAACCTCATGCTGGGCAGGCATATGCACATGAACACAGGGATATTCGGCGGCGCCTTTATGTTTGGAAAGCGGTCAACTGCCGCCAAAGAGGAAGTCAAGCACAGGGAAGAAGTCGAAAAGATCATCGATTTTCTGGAACTTCAATCCGTTCGGGATTCCTTTGTAGGCAGCCTTGCCTATGGGAAGCGTAAACTCGTTGAAGTGGGTCGCGCGCTGGCGCTGGAACCCAAGGTGATGCTTCTGGACGAACCCTCCGCGGGAATGAACACGGAGGAAAAAGACGACCTGACCATATGGATCAAAGACATTCGGGAAGACTATAATATGACGATTCTGTTGATCGAACATGACATGAATATGATTATGGGGATATCGGATCGCGTTTTCGCAATGCAGCAGGGGCAGAAAATAACATTGGGTACACCGCAGGAGGTGCAGAAACATCCCGATGTTATTAAAGCGTATCTCGGAGAGGAGGAAATCGGCTGATGCTCAAGGTGAACAATATAGAAACATGGTACGATTTAATCCGAGCGCTGCACGGAATTTCCTTTCAGATAAAACAAGGCGATGTTGTAGCGTTGCTGGGTTCCAACGGCGCAGGCAAAACAACCATTCTGAAAACGATTATGCGCCTTTTTTATGATCTCAAAGAAGAGCAGCCTGAAAAAGGCACTATTGAATTTATGGGTCAATGCATTGAAAGAAAAGACACCGCTGAAATTGTGAAGATGGGAATAGGTTATGTTCCGGAAGGACGTGAAGTATTTCCTGAGCTTTCCGTTTTGGAAAACATCACCATCGGCGCGTATACGAGAAATGATAGGCAGGGCATTAAAAGCGACATTGAAAACGTATTCCACTATTTTCCCAGGCTCAAGGAAAGATCGAATCAGCAGGCAGGATTGATGAGCGGCGGTGAACAGCAGATGCTGGCGATCGGCCGGGCCTTGATGAGCAGACCGAAACTGCTTATGCTCGACGAACCATCCCTGGGGCTTTCACCGATTCTAACCAAGGAAATATTTGGAATCATCAAAGACATCAACGAGAAAGACGGTGTGACGATCCTTCTGGTGGAGCAAAATGTAAACATGGCACTAAAATATTCCAGTTTTGCATACTTGCTGGAAAACGGACGTATCGTCCGGGCCGATAAACCAGAAGTGCTTCTAGAGGATGAGGACATTAAGGAATTTTACCTTGGCATAGCGGCTGAGCAGTCTGTAAAAGGTTACAAACGTTACAGACGCAAGGTGCGGTTTCGTTAGTCAGTGTGCCCATGGCCTTAAGGATGTTGCTATAAACCGCTTTTGTCGATTTACAAGTTTAAAGGGGGAAAGAGAATGGCAATTAATACGTTGCCCAAGGCATTATTAAATATTGCGGGAAAACAACCAAACCGAATCGCCATGAGAAAGAAAGATTACGGCATCTGGCGTGATGTAACATGGGCACAGTATCTCGAAAACGTGAAACATGTCGCTCTGGGGTTAAATGCCCTCGGCGTAAAATATGGCGACAGGGTTTCGATCATCGGGGAAAACAGACCGGAGTGGCTCTATTCGGCAATCGGCGCGGTATGCGCCGGCGGCGCCTGGGTCGGTATCTATACGACCAATCCTGTGGTGGAATGTCAATATGTAGTGGAACATTCCGATGCGGTTGTTTACATATGCGAGGACGAAGAGCAGCTGGATAAAGCCCTTGCGTTCAAAGATAAAACGCCGCTTCTGAAAAAGCTTATCGTATGGGAAATGGAAGGGCTCAAGCATTTCAAAGATCCAATGTTTATGAGCTTTGATGAACTCCTCGAAATGGGACGGGAAGCGGATCGTAAAAACCCCGATCTTTTCAAACAGCTGACGGAACTGGCCAAACCCGAAGATGTGGCAGGCATCATATATACATCAGGAACAACCGGACCACCCAAGGGAGCGATGCTTGCCCATGAGGGGTATCTCTGGATCGCCGAGGCGGCTAACAAGGTCATGCAGGGCACTGTTAATGATGAGACGATATCGTTTCTTCCCCTCAACCACGTTTACGAGCAGATATACGACATCATGTTCCATTTATACCAAGGGCATATCGTGAATTTCACGGAAAACACGGATACGGTCATGGCGGATATGTGTGATGTATCACCCACGCTGTTTCATGCGGTTCCGCGGATATGGGAAAAATACTACTCTGCGATTGTTCTGAAAATGGCTGATGCCACCTGGCTCAAAAGAACACTCTATAACATCGCCATAAAAGTCGGAAAAAAATATAACGACAGGGCACTGACCGGAAAGAAAACACCTATGTATCTTGCCCTTGCCTACCATATACTGTACTTTGTGGTATTTAGAAAACTTAAAAAACGTCTCGGTTTTGACCGGGTTCGCCTAGGGGCGTCCGGGGCAGCGCCGATTTCGCCTGACGTTTTGAAGTTTTTCCAGAGTATCGGCATTCCGATTCGTGAAGGATACGGCATGACCGAAACAACCGGCATTACACACATGTCGAGTGAAAAGGAATATAAAGTTGGAACCGTCGGAAAGGCCCTGCCCGGCACGGAAGTAAAAATTGCTGAAGACGGCGAGATCCTCGTCAAACACAAGGGGATTTTTAAGGGCTATTACAAGGATGAAGAACTGACGAAGGAAGTTCTGATTGACGGATGGATGCACACAGGCGATGTGGGAGTGATTGACGAGGAAGGATATCTCAAACTGACCGACCGGAAAAAGGATCTGATCATTACGGCGGGCGGTAAAAACATCGCTCCCCAGTACCTTGAGAACCTGCTGAAATTTTCACCCTACATCAACGATTCCGTGGTCATCGGAGACAAAAGAAAATACCTCACAGCCATCATCGTTGTCGATGAGGAAAACATCACCAAGTACGCCCAAGACAATAAGGTTCAGTTTACGACCTTTGCTACCATGACGAAGGCTCCGGAGATTATTGAACTCATTCAGCAGGAAGTCGACAAAGTGAACAAGCAGGTTGCCCGTGTCGAGAATATCAGAAAATTTGCAATACTCGACAAGAAACTCTACACGGAAGACGGTGAAGTGACTCCGACCATGAAGGTGAAGCGAAAATCGATCAACGCCCAGTTCGGCGACCTGATCGAATCCATGTACAAGGACTAAGCCCAGATCACCAGTAATACAGAACATTGAGCTGAATGTCAGGGATAAACCTGTTGATGTATGCGTATATCAATCACGACATGCGCAGCCTTGTTATCTGTATAAATTTATTGACACTCCGATTTCTTCTCCATATACTCCGGCAACAAAATACAACCATTGTCCATAAATGAGAGAAAATATGCCGCAAGTTTATCACTACGAAATAACCGTGCCGAAGGAAGCGGAAGATCAAAACGGGCATGTCAATAACGTGGAATATCTGCGCTGGACGCAGGACGCCACGATGAAGCACTCCGAAATGACCGGCTGCACACAGGCGACCAACGTCGTCGGCGCGACCTGGGTGGTGCGAACACACAAAATCGAATACCTAAAACCCGCATTTGCCGGCGACAGGGTTGTTGTGAAGACTTGGGTCGCAAACTTCCGCCGTGTCCAGTCGCTACGCAAATACAGAATAATTCGTCCGTCGGATAAAGCCCTGTTGGCCGTGGGAGAGACGGACTGGGTTTTTGTGGATGTTCAAAAAGGTACGCTGCGCTCCATTCCCAAAGAAGTTAGGGCTACATTTGAACTCCTACCGGAAGAAAAAGAAGCGGATATTTCAGCGAATGAGGAGACCCTTTGCTTCCTGCACACTTGACAAAACCGTTGATTATGGTTAAACAGGTCTTCGTCTGGTCTTATTTTAGGAGAGAGATTATGGAAATGATCGGAACGTATGAAGCAAAAACCAACCTGGCCAAACTTCTGGAACGGGTCAATAAGGGAGAAACCATCGGCATAACAAAGCACGGCGTGCCTATAGCTATCCTGGCACCCCCCCCTCAGGCAAAGAAAACGAACCCCCGTCAGACGATCGCGGAATTGCGCAGTTTCCGGGACGAAAACTTTCTTCAAGGCATTTCCCTGCGTAAAATGATTGAAGAAGGCAGGCGCTGAATGAAATGAAAGAAGATTTTGTCATTGATAATTCCGTGGTCATGTCATGGTGCTTCAAAGATGAAACAAAAAAATACACGGACGCCATGCTGGACCGCCTGGAAAACGCCACAGCTTATGTGCCGACTATCTGGCCGCTGGAAGTCGGCAACGTGCTGCTGGTGGCCGAACGAAAAAAAAGACTGAGCGAATCTGACAGCTTCCGCTTTATTGCTTTATTGAACGCACTGCCTATTATTGTCGAGCAGGAACCACCGGAAAGAATGCTGAGCGAGATATTGAATCTTGCCCGCGAACACAAGCTGTCGAGCTATGACGCTTCCTACCTGGACCTCGCCATCCGTAAAGGATTACCGTTTGCCTCAACGGATGACCATCTGATAAACGCTGCAAAACGTTGTGGTGTATCCATTTTAAAAGGCTGAATAACGGCAGCAAGGCCTGCAAGCCGACCTCCAAAATCCGGCGCTTTCTTTTTGTCAATTTTCGAATGGCTGTTTTGGAGATATTTTATTCACTCGACCGGGTTGATCGGTCTGAAGGTGAGCGAAACAAACTTTGAAATGATGTCCGCTCATGCTTTTTAGAAAAAAGAGGATTTTTCAAGGACGACCAAGTACCGAATTCTTCGTCCGACAGATAGAACCCTGCTGGCCGAAGGCGAGACGGACTGGGTTTTTGTGGATGTTCAAAAAGGCACGCTGCGCTCCATTCCCAAAGAAGTTAGAGCTACATTTGAACTCCTGCCGGAAGAAAAAGAAGCGGATATTCTTGATCTCTAATTTGAAAGGAGGTTCCCATCATGTCAAGAATCGAACTCAACATCCAGGCGCCCAATTTCACCCTGAATGATTTTAACGGCAAGCGCACATCTCTTGCCGATTTTGCCGGACAAAAAAATGTGCTCGTGGTTTTCAATAGGGGATTTTTCTGACCCTTCTGCCGAGCGCACATGGCGCAGTTGCGCCGGGATTACGATCAATTCGTAAAGTTAAATACGGAAATTATCGTTGCCGGGCCGGAGAAGGCCGAGGCATTCAGGGATTACTGGACAAAAGAAAACCTCCCGTTTGTCGGCCTGCCCGATCCCGAGCATCATGTGTTGAAGGTGTACGGCCAGGAAGTCAAGCTGTTCAAACTGGGCCGGCTACCCGCGCAGATGCTCATTGATAAATCCGGAAAAGTACGCTTCGTGCATTACGGCCATTCGATGTCGGATATTCCACCGAATGAAGAGATTCTCAACCTGATTGAAACACAGCTATGAGAGAAATCTTTTTATTTATCCACCCTGATCAGCATCGCGTCGCCCTGCGCGTGTCCTGAGCAAATACCGCAGACGCCGTATCCGCCGCCGCGGCGTTGCAGTTCATAACCCAGTGTCATAGCGATCCGGGCTCCGGTAGCTCCGATGGGGTGACCATAGGCAACCGCGCCGCCGTTGATATTCACCTTTTTAAACATATCTTCTTTCGTCATTCCCAGAATGGAACGGCAGCTTACCAGCACCACCGCGGCGAAGGCTTCATTGATTTCAATGACATCCATCTGATCAAGCATCAAATCATTTTGTTCCAGAATTTTCTTAATGGCCAGTCCCGGCACGGTCGCGATATCTTTGGTCGGTTGCGACACTTCAGCATAATCCATAATGGTGAAAATAGGCTTTAAACCCAGTTCATCTGCTTTCTCGCGGCTCATGAGCAGACAGACATCACCGCCGTCATTGACGCCGGGGGCGTTCCCGGCGGTGACACTGCCCGGCTGTCCGGTTACGGTGCTCAGATGTCCGAACACCGGTGAAAGTTTTGCCAGACCTTCCAACGTTGTCTCCGGCCTTGGCCCTTCGTCTTTATCCATAACAATTATTTTTTTACCCTGTTTGACTTCCACGGGGAAAATTTCGCAATCGAGCTTTCCTTCGTTCATCGCGCGGACGGCGTTCATCTGGGAATTGAGCGCCCACTCGTCCTGTTCTGCCCTGGTAAAGCCGAACTCGTCGGCCACTTCCGATCCGTGAATAGCCATGTGGCGATCATAGAAGGCGTCCCACAAGCCGTCATACACCATCGCATCCACAACGCGGCCGTTGGGCAGGCCCATCCGGGCGCCCCAGCGCATATCCGGCAGCACAAAGGGACAGTTGCTCATGCTCTCCTGACCGCCGGCGATACAGATATCGGCGCGTCCGAGCAGAATCATCTGAAAGGCCAGATCAATGGTTTTGATGCCGGACGAGCAAACTTTATTCACGGTAATGGAAGGAACGGATTCCGGCACGCCCGCCAGAATGGTGGCCTGTCGCGCCGGTATCTGACCGCACCCGGCGGGAACCACCTGCCCCATGAAAATGTAATCCACATCCGCGGGCTTCACCCTGCCTTCCGTCCGGCGCAGAACTTCTTTGATCGCCAGAGCGCCCAGTTCCATCGCCGAAAAATCTTTCAGTGCACCGCCGGAACGACCATAGGGAGTCCGGCAGGCTTCTACACAAACAACCTCGCGGAATTTCTTATGAGGATTTTTTATTTTTCGGCCCATGGTGGTAAAGTCGGGCTTTCTTTCGCCAAACTTGGCCATCGGCGCATTTTTATAAATATCGGACTTTTTTCGGTCCAGTTTTTGCGGCACTTTCGACATGATGTCGTCCTCCCTCTTTATGGCAATCAATATGTATTCAGAAGCATACTTACGATCTTTAAGGATGCGTTTTTCTTGCATATCAATTTCGTTTAGTCAACCATTTTGATCCGGCAATGTATATTAAAATGTTATGATTACAATGATCTTCTGGCGATAATCCCTGTTTTATATAGTTTGACGAACAAGAAATTATACGGTAGTCTTTAATCAATCCTACTAAATATTAGAGGGTTCAAACAAGCGATGAATGAACCGGAGAAAAAACCGGAAGAGGATGCAAAAAAATCGATAATCAAGGCAAGTAATGGAAAGCGCTAGATTTACTGATGAACAAACGTCTTGTATTCAAATTCTTCGTCCTTTTACTCCTCGTCGTACTGGCAGTTTATCTTTTTGTTCACTTTGACCTTTTCAGATTTTTCAGAAGCAGAGAGCAACTGGTACAATTCATTAAGTCCTACCAATACGATGAACTGGTCTTTATTTTGCTCCAGATTGTCCAGGTTGTTGCCGCACCGATACCGGGAGAATTAACCGGTTTTATCGGCGGCTATATTTACGGCCCTTTCTGGGGAACTATTTATTCCACCATCGGTTTGACGCTCGGTTCCTGGCTGGCTTTCCTGCTGGCACATTTTTTCGGCGAGCCGCTTCTGGAGAAAATAGTCAAGAAAGAAGTCTTCGAGAAATTCGACGCCTTCATGGAGCACAAAGGCATTCTGGTTTCTTTTCTGCTTTTTCTGATTCCCGGCTTTCCCAAAGATTACCTGTGCTACATCATGGGGGTCAGCCGCATTCCGGCAATCACATTTATTATTGTTTCCACCGTCGGCCGCTTTTTCGGCACCATGATGCTGTCCATCAGCGGCAATATCGCCCGTGAAGAGCGCTACTGGCTTTTAGGTGTTGTTGTGGCTGCTGGTATTATTGTTTTTTTTCTTGCCTACCGATATCATGAAAAAATTCTTAAAGTGCTCAAGAATGACAAACCAAAGTGAAAGTTCCTACCTCTATTTTTCCAGAGGTATGCAGCCTTTCATAGATGGCAGTGAAGGCAGGCCATGAGAATTAGAATAAAGCATTCTATGATCGGCGACGCCAATCGAGGTAAAATAAAACCCCCGCTTGCCTGGATCGCCTGGCGGCGCGCGCTTCGCCTCTATTTTGTTCTGCCCAGCATTCTTCCGGCGCTTCTGGGCGGCGTAATAGCCTGGGCGCAGGGCTATTCGCTGAACGGGTTGCACTTTGCACTGGTCATCATCGGAGTCACCGTCAATCATTTCGGTCTTAATCTGGTAGACGATGTTCTCGATTATCGTCACGCCGTCGATTTGAAAAAAGGAGACGAGAAAAATTTTTTCGCCGGCGGCAGCGGTGTCCTTCCGGAAGGACTGCTCAAAGACACACAGATGTTGACGGTGGCCAGTTTGTTCTTTGTAACGACTGCGGCAATCGGCGCCTATCTGACTTATGCCTGTGGCTGGCCTGTTCTTGTTCTGGGGCTTTTCGGCATGGCCTCCTCCGTTTTCTACACCACGCCGCCGATCCGTTTTGGTTACAGGGGGTTCGGCGAATTGGGGCTCTTGGTCAATTTCGGCCCGGTCATTGTGATGGGGTCCTATTATGTTCAGGCGCAGACACTGGCCGTTGAACCTCTGGTTGCTTCGCTGGTGCCGGGATTCATGATGTGGTCGATGATTATTATCAACGAGATTCCCGATTACGAAACGGATATGCGTGGCGGAAAATGGAATCTGGTCGCCCGTTTCGGGAGATTTGCGGGCGCCGTTCTCTATGCGATGGGACTGACAATCGCTTACGGTATCCTGATCATTGCCGCGCTCGCTCAGGTTCTGTCACCCTTTACTCTTATGGGATTAATCAGTCTGCCCTTCGCCATCAAGTCCTTTGCTGTCATGGGCCGTCACCTGAACGATTCCCTGGCCATGGCCCCGGCCAACCTGGCGATGATTAAAGTCCACGGCCTGACGGGTGCAGCCATGATTGTTGCCTATATTGTTGAAGTTTTTCGTTATTAAGATCAACCACCTCGCGAGCTCGCTGCGGAGAATTGACGCTCGTCCCGCAAAAGCGGGATTAAACCCGGCATTGAACAATGCTACTCATTTTCGGACCGCCGGTAAACTTCGGCATTGCGGTAAATATTCCTTTTATGCTAATTTGGCCAATAAGATTGTCCTGCCTTTATAAAGAGGTGCTCTATGAAAAACGATTTCAAACCTGCTCAGAATATAACCCGCAATGAAGCGCCGACTATCTTTGATCGATCCTGCATGAATTTAGTGATCAACTTATTCAATAAAATTGAAACGGGGGGCGCTGGCCAACGGACACAAAACCGGCATAACCTGTTTTTGACCGACTCTTCATGTGAGACCACATTCGCCTTATGATCACTGAAATTTCAGATAGCTTTTACCGAATTACTCTGCCTATGCCTTTTCGTCTGCGTCATGTCCACGCCTACGCACTCATTGACGGCGGACATGTTGCCCTTTTTGATACGGGGATGCACATGCCCGGCGCTTTTGAAAGGCTGGAAGCGGATTTGCAGAGCATCGGCCGTTCCATAGAAAGCATCCGTGACATTTATCTTACACACGTGCATACTGATCACTGCGGCATGTCCGGAACCATTCAGGAAAAATCAAAGGCCCGGATTCATCTGTCGGAAGTTGCCCATCAGGTTCATGCGCACTTCCAAAAGGCGGATTATCTTATCGCACAGGCCAGACTCTTTTATGCCAAGCACGGCATGTCCGCCCGCGATGTGGAAGCCATCGTCGAAGAGATTGAAGATATGAAGAGCCGGATTCCGCAATTTGCAGTGAATACGTTTTTTCAGGAAAATGAAGTTATTCAATTCGGCAATCGTTCGTTTGAAGTCATTTTCACGCCGGGGCATGCCGCGGGGCATGTCTGTTTTTTCTTCCGGGATGAGGGATTGCTGCTGGCCGGCGATCATGTCCTGCCCTACATCGCGCCTAGTCTCAGCCCCAATATCTACGATGAAATCTTTCAGCCGCTTAAAAGTTATCTGGAATCACTCACCGTCATCGAAAAGCTGCCGATCAACACCATCCATCCGGGACACGGTAATTCTTTGACCAGCATCGACGAGAGAATAAGAGAAATCCGCACACATCATGCGCTGAAAAAAGAAGTCCTGTTGAAAAGCCTCAGTAACCGGCCCAAGACAACCTACACCATCTGTGGTGAAATGATCGGCGCGGCAGCGGCCAATTGGGACGACTGGGAAAAGTTTATGGCACTCAATGAAACCTATGTGTATCTACAGGAACTCAAACGCGACGGGTCCATTGAAGAAAACATGATGGATCATGTCCTGTTTTATACAGCCGCTTGAGTTCACGTTGCGTTTTTTGATCTTGAATGAGTTGACCCTTCGTTCAATATCTGTTAAATAGTCTTAAATAGCTCTGGGGACTAAGTTTAAGTTAAGCAACAAATAAGATCATCTTCTCACGCAAACATACGGAGGAAGTCATGCAAAACGGATATGCGGGGAAATTTTTACAAGTTGATTTAACCGGCGGTGCCTGCTCCAGTTTCACTATCCAAGAAGAACGTCTGAAAAAATTCATCGGCGGAAGCTCTCTCGCGGCATCACTTTATTTAGAAAGATTCAATCTGGATGCCGATCCTCTATCGGCTGAAAATCCGCTGATGCTGATGAACGGCCCCCTGGTTGGCAGCGGTTTCCCGGGAAGTTCGCGTTTCGCGATGGCCGCCAAATCTCCGCAGACAGGCATCTGGGGTGAAGCCGCCTGCGGCGGCAACTTCGGCCCGGAATTGAAACGCACAGGCTACGACGGCATCGTCATCACCGGCAAAAGCCCTCATCCCGTCATCCTTTCCATCACCAACAATTCGGCCGAAATATCTTCCGCCGCCCATTGCTGGGGTAAGGATATCTACGAAACAACCGACATCCTGAAAGCCCCCGACAAGAATATCAAGGTATTGGCCATCGGCCCGGCGGGCGAAAACCTCGTCATTTTTTCCGCGATTGCCAACGACAAAGCACATTTTATCGGCCGAACGGGCCTGGGCGCGGTCATGGGTTCCAAAAACCTCAAAGCGATCACCGCCCGCGGCAATCAGACGCGGGGAAAAGCCAACGAAGAAAAATACAAGGAAATATTTAAAGCGGCCATCGCCGAAATCAAGAATTCCGCCTTTGCCGAATCGTTGCATTTGATGGGCTCGGACGCAGCCATGGACCTGGGGATGATGACCGGCGATGTCCCGATTAAAAACTGGACAGTCGGTGAAGATTTTGAACTATCCACCAAACTGAGCGGCCCGACGCTTACGGAAACCTATCTAACCAAAGCACATGCCTGCTCCAATTGTCCGGTCGCCTGCAAAAGAGTGGTTGCCGTGAAAGACGGACCTTTCCGGACGGAAGAAGGCCCGGGGCCGGAATATGAAACCTGTTGCACATTCGGCACGATGATCATGAACAGCGATCTGGCCGCGGTCATCAAAGCCAATGAGCTTTGCAACCGCTATGGCATGGATACCATCAGCGCGGGCGCCACCATTGCCGTGGCCATGGAACTCTATGAAAAGGGGATCATCAGCTTGGAGGCGGCAGATCATCTGGATCTGGCGTGGGGAAATATGGAGGCGGTTATGGCGCTCTTAGGCAAAATCGCCCGCCGCGAAGGTTTTGGCGATATTCTGGCCCGCGGCTCCGTTTCCGCCGCGACACATTTTGGACCGGGCGCGCTAGACTCAGTCGCCCATGTCAAGGGACTGGATCTTCCCATGCACGACCCAAGGGGCTTTCACGGCATGGGGCTTGCTTACATGATGTCCAACCGCGGCGCTTGCCACCTGCAACACGCGGCAATGGGCATGGAGCAGGGGATGGTGTCGTGGCCACAGCTTTTTGAAATGAAGGAAGACTATGACGGGAAGACGTCGCAAGGCAAAGCCCAACTGGTTTTTGATTCGGAAAATTACGGCATTCTGGGCAACAGTCTTTCTCTATGTCACTATCTGCTTTATTGCCTGAAGCCGGAAACAGTCCGTGACGCCTTTAACGCCATTACCGGTTTCAATTTCAGTTTTAAGGATCTGCTGGCGTGCGGCGCGCGCGACTGGACGTTAAAGCGCGGAATCAATAATTTACTGGGGATTACCGTCAAGGATGATGTTCTGCCGAAAAAAATTCTTACCGTTCTTACCGAAGGCGCGGCGGAAGGGTCCGTTCCGGACATGCAGCTTTTGCGCGATGAATACTATGCGATCCGTGGGTTAACCACCGAGGGGATTGTCAGCAAAGAAAAGCTACTGGAGCTCGGACTTGCGGAGTTGAAAGAAAAACTTTACCCATAAAAATTAAAGGAGGAGGAGGACAATGGCTACACACAAGGCTTTTACTCAAGAATGGCTAGACGCTTGGAAACAGAAAATCGCCGGCTCTCAGGAGTATAAAGAAATCGCCAAAGAATGGGAGGGCAGCGTTGGTCTGATTTGTAATGCCGATCCCTCAAAAAATATCCCCAACCCCGTTTACCTTTTTACCGATTACTGGCACGGAGATGTCCGTGATTTTCTCGTCTGCGACGAGACCAAAGTGCAAACGGCAAAATTTATTATGACCGGCGATTACGCCCGCTGGAAACAAGTTGCCAAAAAAGAACTCGACGCAACAAAAGCTTTAATGCAAGGGAAATTAAAATTAAAAGGCGATCTGACTTATGTTGTGCGCAACGTTAAAACAATTAACAAGGTTATTGACCTTTTAACGGAAGTGCAAACCGTTTGGCCCGATGACGTTTGATCATCCGTAGAGAAGGAGAACATGATGGTTTACGATGACAGTTTGTCTTTTGTTTATTTTGGTCCGACAAAAATTATTTTCGGCAGCGGCTCATCCACCAGCGAGCTGGAATCCGAAATGAGTGCTCTGGGCTGCTCGCGCGCGGTGGTCGTAACCGATCAGGGCATTATCAAGGCGGGCCTCTCGGAAAAAATAATAAAGACCCTGGGCGAAAAATGCGTTGGCGTCTTCAGCGATGTGCCTCAGGACACCGGCATTGATGTTGTCAACCGGGGCGCTGCCTTTGCCCGGGAAAAAGGCGCGGATATGGTCATCAGCGTCGGCGGCGGCAGTGTGATTGACACGGCCAAATGCATATGCATTTTATTGACCGAAGGCGGGTCGCTGGCGAATTATGAAGGCATCCAGCTCTTGACTCGGCCGCAAACACCGCACATCGTCATCCCGACCACAGCAGGCACAGGAAGCGAAGTCACCTGGATAGCAGTGGTATACGACAAAGACAAAGGACAGAAAATTTTAATTGTCGAATCGTATAACGCACCACGCGCGGCTATTCTCGATCCGCAACTGACGTTGGGACTGCCTCCGCTCCTGACTGCATCCACCGGCATGGACGCCATGACCCATGCGATAGAGGCGATGACATCCATGCAGCGGGAACCGATCGCCGATGCCATGGCCCTGCATGCCATCCGGCTTTTAAGCGACTACCTGCCGGTGTGTATAAAAGACGGCGGTAATATTCGCGCCCGCGGGCAGGTGCAGATGGCAGCAACCATGGCGGGCTGGGCATTCGGCAACGCGATGGTCGGTCTGGTGCACGCAATGGCTCATTCCATCGGCGCTGTCGCCCGCGTGCCGCACGGCGTTTCCTGCGGCATCATGCTGCCTTACTGCATGAAATATAATATTGGCGACGGCGAGCCGGAAACCGTTGCCATCTATGCCGCAATTGCGCAGGCTCTGGGCGTCAGCAAACGGGATGACGAACCCGGAAGCGCGGCCATGGCGGCGGTGCAGGAGATATTTGATTTGCTCAGGAAAATCGGTCACCCGCTGAAGCTTTCTGAACTCGGCGTCACGGAAGAAGATATCATCAAAGCGGCTGATCTGAGCATTGCCGACGGCGCTATTGTGAACAACATACGCTACGTTACGGGTAAGGATGAGGTCCTGGAAATTTACCGCAGGGCCTTGTAGCTTCCGAAGGGGTCTATATGGAATTGCATATAACCAATCATGCGGCAGAGGTTCCTTTTTCCTTCATGGTACAAGAGCTTCTGACCGGCAATATCGAAAAATCAGAGGCAAAATACGCGGTTTATAAAAAAATGCGCGGCATCGCGGCCATCGACTTGCCGGATATTGAAGCAGCGGTGAGTCTCCATTTCGGACAGGGCACTCTGACTATCGAACCCGGAATAAGCCCGGACGCCGCAGTCATTATCAGAACACAAGCTGCACAGGTCATGGATTTAAACGCGCTCAACATCCGCTGGGGATTGCCTTATTATTTTGATGAAGCGGGCAGAAAGGTCATCGGCCTGCTTTTCAGCGGGAAAATAAAAATCAAGGGGCTTTTATCCCACCCCGTCTTGCTTACCCGTCTCACGATTATCATGTCCGTGATGTAGTAGCTGGAATAGCCGCTCTGATTGCTGATGCAGCAGAGGCGCTATGATGAGATGGAGATCCACAAAAAAAGGGGTTGCGATGATCGCAACCCCTTTTCTCAATGAGCAGTTGATCTGATAACTGCAACAGTTAACTACCAGGCAAAGGCCTCGTCAGTAATCTCGAGAGGCGATTTCTCCGCCATTTTGACCGATTCGCAACGGGCCTTGACGGTGGTCAGGATATCATTGGCAAAGAATTTTGCGGAAGCAATTCTGCCACTGTAGAACGCGGCTTCCTTATCGCTTCTCTGCAAGCCCTTCTGCTTTCCGATGGAGCTGGCGCCATTGGCTTCGTAGATGGCGTCGAGTTTCCCCGCGGCAGTCTGGGCAGCTTCGATCAGGAAGTGGCCGACGATGACGTCTCCGAAAATTTCCAGGAATTTGCAGGCGTTCAACACGGGAAGGAGGAAATCTCCCGATTTGCCGGACTGGGCAAAGAACATGGTCAATTCGATGCAGGCATTGGAAGCTTCTTCCAAGAGCACGGCATATTTGGCAAGCTCCGGATTGGTTTTCGCTTTAGCGATGTTTTTCTGGATGACGCCAAAGAGATTCATGACGTTGGCGCCCTTCCGCTGACCGAGTTTCCGGCCGACAAGGTCGAGGGCCTGAATACCGTTGGTTCCCTCGTAGATGGTGGCGATCTTTTCATCACGCATGTACTGCTCGACGGGATATTCCTGACAGTAACCGTATCCGCCGTAGACGTCCATAGCCATTGAACAGACCAGGAGGCCTTTGTCCGTGGTGTAGGCCTTGACGACCGGCGTCATCAGATCCAGGAAGCCTTCCCAGTTGGCTTTTTCCTCTTCGGTCTTCGATACTTTGGACATATCCAGGCAGTAAGCGGTGAAGTAACACAGACTCCGGAGTCCTTCAACGTGCGATTTCATCCACAAGAGCTTTCTGCGAACGTCGGGATGTTTGATAATGGCGACGGCTTTGGCATCGGGGTTTTTCATTTCCCATACGGGGACACTCTGGACGCGTTCTTTGGCATAGGCTACAGCATGCTCAAAGGCGGCCGATGCGCTGACCAGACCCTGCATACCCGTTCCAATTCGGGCTTCATTCATCATCTGGAACATGATTTTGATACCATCGCGTTCGTTGCCCAGAAGTTCGCCGATACACTTCCCGTCTTCACCAAAATTCAGCGTGGCCGTGGCCGAGCCTTTGATACCCATCTTGTGCTCAATGCCGCCGCACTTCACGTCATTGGGTTCGCCCAGAGACCCATCATCGTTGACGGTGACTTTGGGGACGATGAAAATGGAGATACCTTTCGTTCCGGCAGGATCGCCTTCGATGCGGGCCAGGACGGGGTGAATGATATTCGGGGTGAGATCGTGATCACCGGCAGAGATAAAGCATTTTGTCCCTGTGATCAGAAACCTGCCGTCGGGCAACCGTTTGGCTGTCGTCTTCAGGGCGCCGACGTCGCTGCCCGCACCCGGCTCGGTGAGGCACATCGTTCCTGTCCATTCGCCGGAGAATGTCCGGTACATATATTTGTTTTTCTGCTCTTCGGTACCATAGGAGTGGATAAGGCTGGCGGCTCCGTGCGTAAGGCCAGGATACATCATGAAGGCATAGTTAGCGGCGCCGAAGATTTCGATGTTGGCAAAACCTACGGCAGCGGGGATTCCCTGACCACCGACATCCGGTGAATCCATGGGGTTAAGCCATCCGCCCTCACAGAACTTCTTGAAGGGTTCGTGGAAGCACTTGGGAACGGTGACAATGCCATCTTTGATATGGCAACCTTCCTCGTCCCCTTCTTTGAAGGTCGGGGCAAGAACATTTACAGCCAGCTTTTCGGCCTCATTCATGATCATTAACAGGTCATCTTTGGTAAAATCCTTAAAGGCCTCTGATTCAAACAGCTTTTCAATGCCCAGCTGTTCAAAAAGAACGAATTGCTGATCTCTTGTGTTTACCAATAAATTACTCATAGCATACTCCCTTCCCGTGTTTTAATTTGTTATTTCAAACGTATGAAACGTTTGTTCATCTCATTGCGGCACCTGAAACAAGCATTCGATGTGGTCCTTGAACGACGGGACTATACTGGCATACTGACCAGAAGTCAACAAAAATAAATACACCATGCTGTTAAAATTGTTATCAATTGGCGCAGGATAGACCGCAAAAAAATAGCGACCGCATCTATTTAAATTATCTGGATATTTTCATTTTGAAATGCGCTGTATTCTACAAGCTTTGACAGGGCGGAAACCGCCCGGGGAAGGCCCTCGTAAACCGGGATACCGGCCTGCATCAGGATGCGCTCAAACACAGGAACCCATTCTCTGATTTCCGGGGACGGCTGATATTGACGCCAAACGACCATCAGGGGCTTTCCCTGAGTATGTTTTCGTCCTTCCGTGGCCAGGTAAGCGGCGACGGTTTCAATATAAGAACCTCCCGCCGCCTTGTCGAACAGCCAATCAAAGGGAACGGAGATGATAAAATTATCGATTTCACCGCTTTCAGCAAGTAAATTGAGCACCTCGCCCAAATAAGGCAGGTGGATGAAAGCAATGACGGCGTCAATGGGATTACGGATCATAGCGCCCGCGGGCGGGATCAACTTTCTCAGTTTTTTGGTTAGTTCCGTCGAAAGAGGCGGAAGCTCCAGGCTCGATTTTGAACAATTGTCGGCCACAGAGACGCCTATGCCGCCGCCGAATCCAATCACGGTTGTTTTTCTGCCCGGCGTTTTCCCCAGGTGATGAAATGCAAGGACGACATCGCCCATTTCTTCCAGGGATTCTACCAGGACGGAGCCGGTTTGACGGAAAAAGGCCTTCCAGATCTTTTCGCCGCCGGCCAGGGAGCCTGTGTGGGAAGAAACGGCCCTGGCGCCCGATTCCGTGAGGCCGCCCTTGTAGATGATCACCGGCTTTCGGTGGTTGATCTCTTTCACCCGGGAGAGCAGGAGCCGTCCGTCTTTCACGCCCTCCAGATACATGGTGATGATCTTTGTTTCCTCGTCATAGTTCAGATAATCCAGAAAATCGGGACTGTCCAGAGTCAGAGCATTACCGTAACTGATGGACTTGCTGAAATGGATGCCGTGATGGCTTGTCAGATAATTCGTAAAATCCTGGGCGTTGCCCCCGCTTTGACTGATCAGGGAAACAGGACCGCTTTCCGTGGAGGCGGCAGTCCAGGTCAGAAGCCTAGTTTTCGGGACATAGAACCCCATGCAGTTTGGGCCGACAACGCGGAGGCTGCCCTCAAGAGCGATGGATTCAATTTCCTGCTGTAGCCTGATGCCTTCCTCTTCACCCGTTTCCTTAAAGCCGGAGCTGAAGATGTGAATATTCTTGTTGCCCGTGGCGACACATTCCTTCAAGGCATCCGCGACCAGGGGGCCGGGTATGGAGATGATAACCAGATCCACAGGTTCGGGCAGTGCGGAAAGATTTGGATAAGTCTTTACACCGTCGATTTCATCAACATTCGGATTGATGGGATAGAGCCTTCCCGAATAACCGAAATTCCGCATACAACCATACATGCCGGGAAATCCGCTTACATTCGGCCTGGCGGCGCCGATCACGGCAACGGATTGGGCATGGGTCATGACGTTCAAAGCGGCACGGATTTCCGCCGCCCGCTCTTTCATTTCCGCTTCGTTTAGATTTCCGTTAACAGGAGCGATATCGCTCTCATCGAGAACAACCAGGGCGTCCACGGCCACCACTTTACCCTTCGAGGTAACGATCAGCGGATTGATGTCCACTTCCTTTATTTCCGGGTGCTCCAATCCCAAACGGGACAAACCCATGAGCACCTGCAATAGTTGGTTCCGGTCCGCCGGTGATTCGCCGCGGAAATTGCCCAGCAGCTTGTGGGAATTGATTTCTCCGATCATCTGACGCGCCTGCTTCTCATCAAACGGAGCGATACGGAAAGTCGTATCGGCCAGCGCTTCGGTAAAAATACCACCGAGGCCGAACATGATCACCGGGCCGAACTGGGCATCCCGGAACAGTCCGGCGACAAATTCCCGGCTGCCTTGAATAAAAGGAGAAATGAGGCATCCTTCCCAGTCAACGCCTGCTGACGTTTTGATGGCGTGAAAGGCCTCGCGGATTTCTTTGGTTGATTTCAGATTCGTTTTCACCAGCCCGCGTTCGGTTTTATGCGTGAGTTTTGCGCCGTGTCCCTTGACAACAACCGGAAAGCCGATTTTTTGCGCGTACAAAATAGCTTCATTCACATTTCCAACAACCTTTTCTTTAACAACCGGCACACCATAATCACTCAACAGTTTTTTCGATTCAGCCTCCGTCATGGACAACCGCCCTTGTGCTCTCACTCGCTTGATCAGTCTGTCTGCGCTTATCATTGTCATTTTTTCTTTCCTTTACTTTTTATTGTCATTGCGTCCGCAATTAATGTTTCGGCCAAATGAAGTGTGTTTTCATTGAAACGCTTTTTTTTGTGGTCATAAAACTTGGTATCTTCCAGTTGGATGATACCGACAAGCGAACCCCAAATGACATCAGCCATTTCATAGACATTCACCTTCTTGATGACGCCCATCTCCATGCCGCGAGTCAGCAACTGCCTGCACAGAATAAAGTTGATGCGACCCTTGTCATTCAAGGCACTACGGACTTCAGGTCTTAATTCGCCCATCAGTCCTTGTTGTTGAAATAATTGAATAATCCGGAACGTATCAGGGAGGAGTTCGTACCCATGGTAAAAGGATTTAAAGATCGCTGTGATCAGGCTCACCCCGTTATGGATTTTTCCTGTCAGGAGATTCTTCTCGACTTTTTGCAGTTGTTGCCGAATGTCATCGATCAAGGGCAGCATGAGGGTAAAAAAGAGATCGTCCTTGGCCTTGAAATAAAGATAGATGGTGGGCTTGGTGACCTCGGCCGCGAGCGCAATCTCATCCATTGTTGCCTTTAAATAGCCTTTTGAGGCAAAGACTTTTTTGGCGGCCTCCATGATACTCTGAATCCGCAGGGCTTTTTCACGGTCGCGTCGAAGCTGACAGACTATTTTATGTTTATCCTGTGGAATCAATCCCCAAGCCCCCGCATAGGTCATCGTTTCAATTGCTGTTCATCGATCAATGTACGACAAAACTCAACTTACTGACGGTAAAATAGTTACCAGAAGGAAAGACTCTTGTCAATAGGCGGGAACAACCGGAAGCCATATTCAACCGGTAATAAACTCAAATTACGCCTGAACGGACATCGGCAACGCACTCTATGTTTTGCGGACAACCTGTTTTTGGCCTAGACTATGAATTATTTGTCAAATTTTTTCATGCCCAGCCTGCGCGCGTTTTCCTTCAGCAATTCAATCAACGTACGCGCATTGGCGGAAGGGAAATTGATTAATGCCACATAATCGCACTTGGCGATTTCGGCAATCGGTTTCCCCTGGGGATTATGAAAATTATCGATGACCATGTCGGGTTTCATCATGGCGTATTCCATCAATTTGTTCGGACTTAACTCATCCGCGTTGAAGACGCCGATGACATCAAATCCAAGCCACTTAACCAAGGACAGCTGATGTTTCTGCACCAGAACTCTTTTTTGGCTGATTTTATTTTCTTTGGCTTGCTTTTGAATATCAGCCAATGCCCGGTCAAAGGCTTTTTCCCAAGCGGCTTCCCGTTTTTGTGTCTCCATTATTTCAGACAGGAGCCTTGCTTGCTTCTTCAGGTTGTCCGGGTCATTGGTGGTAAGAACAGCAATCAGTCTTTCCTGCGGAAACCCTGCAGCAATAGCAAGTTTTTTAACAAAAGGTTCATAGCCACCATAAATAAGCAAACGCGCAGAACGTAATTGTGCGATATCCGACGGCCGATAGTCATATTCAGTGGGATGTTTCAACTCGAAGGGCGCCAGTATGCGGACCTCATCCGCGCCGGCAGCCTCCGCTATGGCGCCTGTCCAACTGGTTGAAGCAACAACAATGATTCTATCCTCTGCATTAGTCGGGCTGGTTGACAACAAAAATCCTAAGATTGTCAGAAAAAAGCACAAACGGGAGAGAGCAGGTTTTTTTAATGCATTCATTGGTTATTTCATCTCCTTATCGTCTTCACGATGTAGCCGTAAATCGCGGTCAGGCAAACCATCAGCACCGCGGCAAGCGTGATACTGGCGCCGCTCGGAAAATCATAGACCATCGAAAAAGCGACGCCTCCCACTTGTGACACAATACCGAAAACAGCGGAAAGCAGCAACGCGCCGCGAAGACTTTTGGCTATACTGAGCGCTGCCAGGGCGGGAAGAAGAACAGCCGCGTCAATCAGCAAAACCCCGACCATGCGGATATTGACGCCAATCGCCAATCCGGTCAGCAGCAAGAGTGCATTGCGAATCCCTTTGGCCGGAACACCCAGACTTTCGGCCAACTCCTGATTAAATAAGACCATCTGGATTTCGCGATAAAAGAGGAAGAATACGAGAATAATCAAAACGGCAAGTCCCCCGATGACCCAGACCTCCAATGTGCTTAAGGCTAGAATGCTGCCGGAAAAAAGAGCAAAAGCGTCCATGGCCGGAACACCGGCTTTATAAAATATCAGAAAGGCAAGCCCCAGGGATCCGGTCATAAAAAGCACACCGCTGACACCGGTATCCATATTTAAAAAATCGCCTGCGGGTCCAAGCAGCAAAGACGCAATGACAATCCCCGCCATGGCGCCTGCCAGAGGAGGAAACCCCAGAACCATAGCTATGGCCGCGCCCAGCAAAGCGATGTGCATCAAGGCAAATCTGATAGTCGTCAGATTCAGATTTAAAATAACAACACCCAGCAGAGAGAGCCCTGCACCGGAAAGAAAGGCGCCAATAAAAGCCTTTTGAAACAGCGGGATCGCTATAAAATCAAATAAGGACATTTATCGTTCTTCCAATCGGCCGTTCTTTAATAAAAGGATGCGGTCACTCATTACTTCCAGGTGCTCCGGATCATGACTGATCATGATCAGAGAGAGACCATGTTTCAAACGAACGGCCCTGATCAGCTCGACAATTTCCGCCTGTGATCCATGATCCAGATAAGTGCTGGGCTCGTCCAGAAGCAGGATCGGCGCTTCACGAACCAGTGCGCGGCCAATGGATACTTTCTGCTGTTCTCCGCCGGAGAGGAGATGCACCTCCTGCCATTCCTTGTGCGACATCCCGATTTCCTGCAGAATTTCGGTTACTTTTTGACGATCCCGCAGGGACGGACGCTTGAAAAAACCAAAACCTTTGCCCCATCTCCCCATTAAAACGGCATCATGCACGGAGACCGGCATTTTCCCGGGCGTATGCAATTGCGGAACATATCCAATCTGACGTCTCATCAGCCGTCGCACACGGGAACTGTCCAGCATTCTTCCCAGCACAGTTATGTAGCCCTCCTGCGGCGCAATCAATCCCAGAATCAGCTTGAGTAATGTTGTTTTACCTGCGCCGTTATTTCCGGCAATGCCCAGGGCTTCGCCACGCCATACCGTTAAATCGAGTTGCTGTAAAACCTGATGACGGCCATACCCGGCAACAAGTCCGTGAATTTCGACGACTGCTTCCCGTGTCATATCTTCTCCGCAATCAGATAAAACTCCGTTGAGTCGTCGCGCCATTCTTTTACACGGAATCCACAACCGGCGATGGTTTCGGATAAAATCATCACGGGATCCAGCAGGTCCTGCCGAATCAGATCGTGAGATGATGAGCCATGGATTTTGTTGATGAACTGTCTGCCCGCAAAATGGTTGACGGCCAGGATGCCCCCTTTTTTCAACACGCGTTGCAGTTGAGACAAGGCCAACGGTTTGTTATGAAAATGCGGATAAACACCATTGCAGACAGTAATATCAACCGTGGAATCGTGCAGATTCAACAAATGGACATCTCCATGCAAAATCTCTAACTTGGCGCCGAATCGGGAAGAATACTTTCCCCGCAGTTTTTCCAGCATACCTACCGATAAATCCATGGCAATCATCCTGGCTGGATGGAAAGAAAAAATGTGCGGGATGAGCATGCCGGTCCCTGTTCCAACATCCAACACGGTTTTCTCCGAATCAATGTTCAGTTTCCGAAGAAAGGTCAACACCAATTCCGGCTCGGGAGACGGGCCGTGAGTATCCCAGCTATCTGAAAACTCATCAAAAAATTTTGCCCGTGCTAAATCAACTTTTACTTCTTGCATTTAAATCCACCTTATTATTTTTAAAATTTGATATTAACTCCCAAAAGACAGTTAATACCGGGCATGGGATAATCTTTTTTGTAAGCATAATTGACATTGGTCAGGTTTTCTCCGGCCAGAAACACATCCCCTCGCAACTTCGGCGACGGTAGCTTGAATTCCCAGCTGATTTTGCCGTTTAAAATCCAGAATCCGTCTATTTTGGCGATGCTGGTTCCCCCATAATTCAGGCTGCGATTATTGGCCACATATTGGGAATCCTGATAGGTTGTATCCAGACTTATTTTCAAATACTGGAAAAGGCGCAGATTACCACCGGCCGATGCTGCCCACCGGGGCGCGTAAGGCAGGTTGTCCGGAGATCGTTTATAAATCCAGGTGCCTCCCGTAAACAGCGAAAGGTCTTTAATCGGTTCGAGAGTCAGGGTTGCCTCCAGACCTTGCGTTTCAAAGTCTGCGATATTTTCGTAGTGAGGCGGGGCGGGGCTTGTGATCATAATCAAACGATTGCTGCCTTTATCATGGAACCATGTCAGATCGGCATGGACTTTCCGGCCAAAAAAGCGGCTGATGCCTGCTTCAAAATGATCGACGGTTTCAGGATCAAGGTCTTTCCAACGTACGTTGTTACCCCAGAACATATTGGATTGGGCGACAACATAAAGCCCCGGGTAATTGATGCCTCTGCCGTAGAACAGATGAATATCCGTCAAAGGATCTCTCAGGACAAGACCTGCCTGCGGAGCCCATCGGGCGTCGAAATCACTGTGGTTGTAATAACGAACGCCTGCAGAGGGAATCAATGTCCATTGTTTAGTCAGATTGAATTCGTGTCCAAGTGAAAGATGGGGCGACAGTATTCTAAATGTATCACGGGAAAAGTAGCTGTCAGGCCGGGACAGTTCCCTGTCGATGGTTACGGTTCCGGATGTGCAGTCCCAATCGGCTCCCGCCGTCAATGCGCCGCCTGTCCAGGGCTTGAATACCTCCCGGGCCCGAATGCCGTAATTATCGAAGTTGGTGATCGTATCATAATGGAAAAGACCGGCTAGATCATATTGATCCTTCCAGTTTGCTTCGCCGTTGTTCCAGTAAGCCTTCCAATCGCCTCTTACAAAATCGTAAGTATGTGCCAGGGTGGCAATGGCCAGATTGTCCTGGGTTTTGAAAGTGCCCTGTCTTTCCTGAGGACGATTTTCCGGCCCCGGATCGGAAGCATTGTTATGGGTTGCGTTGGCTGTAAGAGAAATCTTCCATTTATCGGAAAGTTGATGGCCGATGTGTCCAAAGTAATTCTGAAGTTCGCCTCCCGCGTTTTCCCTGTGTCCGCTGGACTGTTTGAAGCTTTGCAGCAGATAATAATCCGTATTTTTAATTTTGCCGCCATGCTCAACGGTTTCGATAAACGTATCATAGGATCCGCCGGCGAAATTCAAGCGCGTGAAAAAACCTTCTTCCTTTTGACTTTTCGTGATGATATTCACGGCGCCGGCTGTCATGTTGCCAAAAAGGACAGGCTGGGCGCCTTTATGAATTTCGATTCTATCCGCGATATCCACGCTCATGATATCCATTAGAGGATGCGTCCAGATACCGGCGAATTTCGGCACGCCGTCCACCAGCATTTGAATCTCCGCGCCGGGCCGGGAACTGCCCATGCCGCGGATGTAAATGGCTCCGCCGTCGCCGCCGCCAAAGCTTCCCACAAAATTATGGCGGGAGATAACGACGCCGGGTGTGCGCCGCAGTGCCGACGGCAGATCCTGCGCGTTTAAGTCATCAATTTGTTTCTTGCTGACGGTTGTGATTTGAGTCCCCGCGTCAGTTACCCGGTTTCCTTCGATAATCGGCGATGCCACGACAACCACTTCTTCCATCCGAACGGGCTTTTCTGCCTTTTGATCGGCGGCAGACACCGGATATTGAAGTAAGAGTAAAACGAATACGCACAGTAACCAAAATAAATGTCGCTTCATGCTGATACTCTTTCTCTCCGGAAATGAATTATTCGCTATATTCATGATGATTACCGAGAAAGCGCAAGCAATCATTGTGTTACGAATTAATTTTTCGTGCCATAGAATGTTGTGACTGTCAATAAATAAAGTCGTTGAATCACAGGAAGGATTAATTGAAATATATCGCTTGACCCCTTGATGTTTTATTTTATATAAAAAGAAAAAATCACACGGAGATATTGATGATGGCCTCCAAACTGGTGCGATTTGGCGTGTCGCTGGAAGAAGATCTGTTGGTTCGATTCGACCAACGGATTAAACAGCGAAAATATACTAACCGCTCCGAAGCCATTCGCGATTTGATCCGTGAAGAGCTAATCAAGAAAGAATGGACGGAAAACAAGGAAGTGACCGGAGCGATTACGCTGGTTTATGATCATCATACAAGAAAACTGGTTACAAAAGTGCTCGATGTTCAGCATGATTACCATACCTGCATTCTGTCCAGCCAGCATATACATCTGGATCATCACAATTGTTTTGAAATCATTGTGACAAAGGGTAAATCGAAGGAAATTGAAGAACTTTATCAGAAATTAAAATCCATCAAAAGCGTTAAACACGTGGGTTTCATGATGGCAACCAAAGGGAAGAATTTAACCTGAATAAAAATTTTCTTCTTAAGCCTACCTTCCGCTGATAAATCATCAATATATTTATTGCAATTACTTTTTACAATTCGCTGTTGTGATATTTTGTTTTTTATCTATAATGCAAATCCGAACGAAAAAAGGTAAGAAAAATTATGGCCAAACTAACATTAGAAGAATGGATCGCCAGGCTCAAGAAGAACAAAAGCTTCAATGCCAACGCGTCGGCCATTGTGGAGATACCGGCAAAGCAAGGCGAATGGGAAGACTATCCCACGTGGGTAAATCCCCGGTTGCTTTCCGTCTTACAAAAGCGTGGTATGGAGAAACTCTACAAGCATCAGGCACAGGCGGTACGCTTTATCCGTAACGGTCAGGATGTCGTGCTGGTGACGCCGACAGCCAGCGGCAAGACCCTTTGCTATAATCTTCCGGTGTTGCAAAGCATTCTCGATGAACCGGAAACGCGCGCCCTGTATTTATTTCCGACCAAGGCGCTGGCCCAAGATCAGATGCATGAAGCGCACAGCCTGATTACCGATCTCGCAGCCGACATCAAAACATTCACCTACGACGGCGATACACCCGACGACGCGCGCCAGGCCATCCGCAGGCAGGGGCACATTGTCGTCACCAATCCCGACATGCTGCACGCGGGCATTCTGCCGCATCATACCAAGTGGCAGAAGCTCTTCATGAATTTAAAATACATCGTCATCGACGAACTGCATATTTACCGGGGCATCTTCGGCTCGCACTTTGCCAACGTCGTCCGCAGGCTGGTTAGGATCTGCCATTTCTACGGGGCCAATCCCGTGTTTGTCTGCTGTTCGGCCACAGTGGCCAATCCGCGCGAGCATGCCGAAAAAATACTGGAGCGCGAGGTTGCCTTGCTCGATAAAAGCGGCGCGCCCACGGCCGCCAAAACGTTTGTGCTTTATAATCCGCCCATCGTCAACCGCGAACTGGGCATTCGCCAGAGCGCGATGACGCCGGCGCGCAAGATCGCTTCCGATCTGATCGACAACAACATCCAGACCATCGTTTTTGCCACCAGCCGCCTCAATGTCGAAGTGTTGACCAAATATCTCAAAGATAAATTTGTCAAAACCAAACCGAAGGACGATCATTTTGTGACCGGCTACCGCGGCGGTTATCTGCCGAATCTGCGTCGTGAAATAGAAAGCGGTTTGCGGACGCGCGAAGTGATGGGCGTGATCAGCACCAACGCCCTGGAACTGGGTATTGATATCGGCAATCTGGAAGCCTGCATCATGGCCGGCTACCCCGGCTCGATTGCCAGCACCTGGCAGCAGGCCGGACGCGCAGGCAGACGCACAGGAAGATCGCTCGCGATCCTGATTGCACGGAGCAATCCGCTTGATCAGTTCATCATGGAAAATCCCGATTACTTTTTTGCGCTCTCTCCCGAGCATTGCCGCATCAATCCCGACAATCTACTGATTCTGTTGCATCACATTAAAAGCGCGGCTTTTGAATTGCCCTTTGAAAAAGGCGAAAAATTCGGCGGCGAAAATCTGGAGGAGTTTCTGCAATATCTGGAAGAAAAAGGCGTGCTGCACCGCGTAAGCGACCGCTGGCACTGGGCGGCGGAAAGCTATCCGGCAGACGAGGTCAGCCTGCGGGCGATCAATCCGGAAAATGTGGTTGTGGTGGATACCACCGACGCAGGCAACCATAAAGTCATTGCCGAAGTGGATTGGGACAGCGCATTTACCGCCGTGCATGATGAGGCCATCTACATGCTGGCCTCCGAGCAATATCATGTGGACAAGCTCGACTTGGAACGCAAGAAAGCCTACGTCCACAAGGTAGATGCCGATTACTACACCGACGCCATGACCTACACCAACGTACGGGTAATCGACTCTTTTGAAAGCCATACGGAGTCCGGAGCGATTGTGGAGCATGGCGAGGTGCAGGTGGTGCGGAAGGTGGTGGGCTACAAAAAAATCAAATTCTACACGTCCGAGAATCTGGGTTACGGCGATGTCAATCTGCCGGAAAAAGACATGCACACGACGAGCTACTGGTTTACCATTCCCCGCGACCAATTGCGCAAGCTGGAGTTCACCCCTGCGGAAATTATCGACGGCTTGTCGGCGCTGGCCTATACACTGCAACATCTGTCAGCTATGTTTCTGATGGCGGACACGCACGACATCGACCGGTCGCTGGGCGACAAATCAGGCGAATGGTTTGTCAGCCAGGGAAAAACCGGACGCGTCATCACATCGTTGAATGCGGGGAAACCGGAAATGACGGATAATAAAACCGGAGCAAGAATTGACGAATTCGACCCGACCATTTTTGTTTTTGATTCCTATCCGGGCGGCATCGGTTTTTCCGAACTGCTTTATCATGAGCACGCCAATCTGCTATTGGCCGCCAAAAGCCTGATTGAAAAATGCCCCTGCGCCTACGGTTGCCCGTCCTGTGTCGGGCCGACGCTGGAAGTCGGCAAAACCGCCAAAGAAATAGTGCCGAAAATTGTCGAACTGGTGCTTGGAAAATGATGAAGAACAAATGACGAGGAATCGTAGTGTGTCCCACGCTGGCGGGGGTAGGGGGTGGTTTTTCCCCGGCTGTTTTCCACCTCCGCTACGCACCCCCGCCAGCGGGGGATAAAAAGTGTGCATATATGAAATCGATTGATAAATTAAAGCGACTGACCGGCGAGGATGTTGCTCCAAAAAAGGAAGATCAGGCGCAAACCGCTCCTTCATCCTCGGAAAGGCAATCGCAGCTCGACGACCTGCGTCACAAGATTGAAAACGTTGTCTCGCGCGCGCAGACCCGAAGCCATACCGCGGCTGCCGAAGCGCAGATCCGCGGCAACCGAGAACTTTCCGAAATTCTTTCCGGCGAGGAAATTGAAAACGAGCATGGCCGCTTTTTTCTGGCAAGCGACGTTGTGCGCGGTGGAAGTTCTCACGGCCACCGCAACATTCGCGAGGCATTTGATTTTGATATGACGGCGGCGGGCATGCTCGCCAATAACCCCATCATCGGCTCGTATACCTCTTCAGACGCCCTGTTTCTGGATACGGAAACCACGGGACTGGCCGGCGGCACGGGCACAATGGCTTTTCTCATTGGCCTGGGCTGGTTTGAAGAAGGTCATTTTCAGGTCCGGCAGATTTTGGCGCGCGATTTTGGCGAAGAGAAAGCGGCGCTGACTTATCTTAAAGAGATTGCCGCACATAAAAAATTTCTTGTCACCTTCAACGGCAAGGCCTTCGACGTGAATCTGCTCACTACGCGTTTTATTATGAACCGGATGCACAGCGATCTTGCTGCACTTCCTCATATGGATTTACTGCATCCGTCGCGCCGCATTCTGGGACATCGCCTGGAAAACTGCCGCCTGGTCACTCTGGAGTCGGATATCCTCGGCGTCCAGCGGGAAGGCGATATCCCCGGCTGGGAAATTCCGCAACGCTATTTCGACTGGCTGAAGAGGCGCGACCCCCGTTTGCTTGCCGACATCTTTGAACACAACCGTCTGGACGTGATTTCCATGGCGACACTCACCGCACATCTGGTCGAAATATTGACCGCACAGGCCATGGCACAATACACACATACCGATGATTACCTGGCCGCCGCCCGTCTTTTATTGAAACGCGCCAACGAGCAGGGCGTACAAAAAATATTGGACATCTTTCTGGAAAAGACATGTTCGGATTTTTCTCTCCAGTCGAAAAAGAAACTGGCGCAATTATACAAGCGCACCGGCAAAGTAAATGAAGCCGCGCACCTTTGGCAACAAATGGCCTCCTGTGAGCCTGTCGAGTTTTACGCCATTTCGGAACTGGCCAAGTGGCTGGAACACCACGAACGGGATTATCCTCAGGCCAAGGCACTCATTGAAAACGCATTGGCGGGAAACAACACGTTTTCAGACGACGAAAGAGACTCTCTGTCACATCGTTTAAAACGGTTAAATGCCAAATTGAAGACTTCACGGTAGCCTTTTTCCGTGCCAGTCACCCGCCCACGGGTGACGGTGAAACATCGCACGGCACGAAACAAACAGTCACCTCTGGGGAGTTGACGGTCACACAACGTATCAGCTGCTTTCATATTTCTCCAGCTTCTTGCGCAATGTCTTGCGGGTAATGCCAAGGCGCCGCGCCGCTTCGCTTTTGTTGCCACCGCAGGTGTTAATCGCCTCCAGGATACTTCTCTTTTCGACTTCTTCCAGCGGCAAATTGCCTGCAGCACTTGCCGATTGGCTTGCAGCGCCGCTTTGATCCTTGCTGCTCAAGCCCCCATCATCCGCCATCAGGAGCGTTAGTTCGCCTTCATCAAGATAAGCATTTCGCGACAGCACCACGGCCCGCTCAATGGCGTTCATCAACTCCCGTACATTGCCCGGCCAGGGATATTGCACCAGCTTTTCTATGGCCTGCGGTGTAAAATTTGTCACGTTCTTGGAATTCTTCACGGCAAATCCTTGCAGGAAATGCTGCGCCAAAAGTGGGATGTCTTCCTTTCTTTCCCTCAGCGGCGGCACGGTGAGCGCCACCACATTGAGCCGGTAGAATAGATCCTCGCGGAATCGGCCCTGCTGAATTTCTTTTTTCAGATCCTTATTGGAAGCGGCAATCACGCGAACATCGACTTTGAGCACTTCCGAACCACCCACGCGAGTCAGCTCCCTTTCCTGTAAAACCCGCAGGAGCTTGACCTGCATGGCCTGCGACATCTCGCTTACTTCATCGAGAAAAATACTGCCGCCGTCGGCCTGAAGAAACTTCCCTTCCCTTTTGCGGTCCGCGCCGGTAAACGCGCCTTTTTCATGGCCAAACAACTCCGACTCCAGAAGCGTCTCGGTGAGCGCCGCGCAGTTGATTTTCACAAACGGCGCCTGCTTGCGGTTGCTGTTGGCGTGAATGGCGTTGGCGATCATTTCCTTGCCGGTGCCCGAATCTCCGGTGATCAGAATCGTGGCCTCCGTTGGGGCCACCTGTTCCACAATCTCCAGGAGCCGGACCATGGCGGAGCCCTGACCAATCATGTTTTGCCTATCGAATTTTTCGCCTAATCTCTCTTTGAGATATTCATTTTCTTTTTTCAGCAAACTGTGCTCGGTTGCACGTTTAATCACGATTTGCAGTTCGTCAAAATCCAGCGGCTTGGTCAGATAATCATAAGCCCCTTTTTTCAGCGCGCTGACGGCTGTTTCCACTGATGCGTAAGCCGTCATGATAATCACCGGGATGGTCGGATTGATCTTTCTGATTTGATCCAGAGCCTCAATGCCCGACACTTTCATCATGCGGATATCCATCAGGATCAAATCAAAGGAGCGCCTGCGGACTTCTTCAATGGCTACAGCGCCGTCGTCCGCCTCGGCCACAGAATAGCCCCAGCCGCCCAGCAGTTTTTTCAGCATCACGCGATGGGCCAGATCGTCATCCACAATTAAGATTTCCAGTCCTTTTTTCATTTTTCCATCTTCTCCTTTGCCGATAAAGAAAAGTGCAGCGTGACCTTTGTGCCGAATCCCGCTTTGCTCTCCGTTTGAATCATACCGCCGTGCGCATCCATAATTTTTTGCACAACCGCCAGCCCTAAACCGGTGCCCGCGGGTTTCGATGTGAAATACGGATCGTATATCCGCGGCAGGTCTTCTTCTTTGATGCCTGAACCGGTATCGGAAACCACCACGTCCATAAAATCTTTTTGTGTTGCCAACTCAACCGACAACCGGCCGCCGTCGGGCATGGCCGACAAGGCATTGAGAAAAATATTGAGCAGCACCTGCTTGATTTTGTCCGGATCAATATCTACCACCGGCAAATCATCGGATGCCTGGACGTCAATATCAACGGCATTCTTCCGGGCCGCAGCGTCCACCATCCTGATGGTGTGCCGTACCAGATCCGTCAGGTTCGTTTGTTCTTTTTTTAATGTGAGCGGCCGGGCAAATTCAATAAGCTGGCTGATCACCCGATTGAGTCTTTCGGTTTCCGCAATCATAATATCCGCCGTCTCTTCGTCTTCTTTATTTCCGTACAGCCTTTCTCTGAAATAAACAGCAAAGCCCTTGATGGAGCTGAGCGGATTGCGAATTTCATGAGCCACACCAGCCGCAAGCGATCCGATGGCGTTGAGGTGACGGCTGCGGGCGACTTCCTGCTCCATCTGCCTGATGGCCGTTACATTCCGGGCCAGCAGGATTTTCCCTTCGTGAACATCTTCATCGGCAAAAGCCGCCGCAACAACTTCCCATATTTGATCTCCATCTTTCGCGGATGAAATGACAACATCTTCTTCAACTATATGGATTTGTTCATTGATGCTGCCCAAAACCCGCGAAACATTCACAGGTAAAAACAAGGATGCCTCCTGTCCGGCCACATCAAGAGAGGAACCTGTAATCAGACCCTGCGCCTGTTCATTGCAGGTGACGACTTTTCCAGCTTTATCCAGCGCCAAAAGCGCGATGGGCATGTTTTTCACAAGGGCTTCTGAAAAAACGGTCATTCGTGAAAGGGATACGCGCGCCAGGCGATACGCCTGCACTAGAAAAAGGGACACAATGGCGAGAGATCCGATCAGAACAAGAACCAGCGCGGTCATCACCGTCCGAAATGTATCTTCCCGCGCCGCTTTTTCGATTTTATCCATGTTAAAGCCGACGAAAACAATTAAAGAAGGAGGGCGATCTCCCGTCGCGCGATCACCGCGCCGCGGAGAATACTCCCGGTAAACCTCAAACGTGCCCGCACCTTCAGGATTAGCTGTCTGCCGCCAGCGAATTTCCGTACCGGCATTTTTTTTCATATCGAGATCCAACCCGTAAGATCTGCCGAGCATCGAAGGATCGCTGTCTGCCAGAATTTGTCCCTGGCCGTCCGTCACAATCATGTAATCAATATCCGGCTGCTGAGCAGTTTCCATGAGGAGCTTCTGAAGATAAAACGAATCCTGATCCAGATCCAATCGGCCGCGCAATCCTGCATCAAACGACTGAATCAGTGTCGCGCCTTTTTCGACAAAAAGGGTAACCGCCTGATCTTTTCTTTGCTGAAACTGCATGAAAATCATCATGCCCAGGATCACAGATAAAACCGCAGTCGCGCTTATGGCAACCCAGACAGAAATATCAAAGCGAATTTTTTTCTTCTTTTTTTTCTCCATGCTTCTTGCACCTATTTTTTCCTGGATACAATTGGCCCATTTGGATACCCTAATTGGGTACCTATTATCCATCTAATGACGTAAAAAGGCAAATCCTATTTGCTTCGTTTTTAGTATTTTATCACAATAACAATAGCTTATGGCTCATGGCATAGGCCTTGCTCTGTAATTGCGTAACTGGTCAACAAAAAATATATAAAAAGGAGATGTACCATGAGAAAATTAACTTTATCATTAACAGCCGTTGCAGTGGGCTTGCTTCTGACGTCACAAGCGTTTGCCGGGGGCCCCGGACGCGGACCCGGGGCGGGAAAAGATTGCGAATATCGCAGTGAAGCGGGCTATGAGAAATTAAATTTAACCGATGAACAAAAAACAAAAATTGAAGCAATGCGAGATGCCAATTATAAGGCAACAAGACCCGTGCGGGAAAAGATGTTCGATAAATCTGTAGAATTACGTCGACTCTGGCTGCAGACCAATCCTGACAAGGACAAGATTACCGCTGCTCAAAAAGAGATTCGAGTATTGCGTGATGAAATGCAGGATAAAGCAACAACCATGAGATTGGAAATCCGCAAGATTCTGACGCCGGAGCAGAATGAAAAACTGGCAAATTCCCGCTGGGGCAGAGGGTCCGGTTTCGGACCGCGCGGCGGCATGAGAGGTCAGGGCGAATTTGGCCCCGGCCATGGACCTGGACCCGGTTTAGGAATGGGTATGTGTCAGTAACTAAAGTTTCACCCCTCCTTGAAAAGGGGAGCCACAGGCTCCCCTTTTTTTATCCGGAATAAAAAAACATTTTGACAAGCATTAAGTTTTGCATTAATGGTCACAATCAATTTAATATATTTTTTTGAAGGGTAGGATAAATGTTCAGTTTTACGGCAACGACGATTATGGCAAGCGCGCTTCTGACCCTGCTTCTCGGCCTCGCCTTGTTGCGCCTGCTACTTAAGGCCGTCTGCCCGTCGTTTTCAGGTCGTCACTGAAATAGTAAAACAACTGATAACCTGAAAGGCCGTGGGCAGCAAAACCCACGGCCTTTTTTTTGTGAGGCTCCAATTATGCAAACGCAGTACCGCAGAATTGGTAAGCCGAACAACCCCGCGTATGCGGGGTCCGTGATGTGAAATACTGATTATTATATTTGAGTCCCACAAACAAAATTGAGTTGAAATTTTTATATATTTGAAAGGAGCCCCAAATGAAGAAGGATAAAAATCGCGTCTATATTTTCGACACATCGCTCAGAGACGGTGAGCAATCGCCGGGCAACAGCATGAACACGGAAGAAAAGCTGATTCTGGCCCGGCAGCTCGAAAAACTCGGCGTCGATATTATCGAGGCGGGCTTCCCCATCGCCTCCGATGGAGATTTTGATGCAGTCCGGCAAATCGCCCGCGAAATCAAGAAATCGCAGGTGGCGGGTCTCGCGCGCGCCAACAAACAGGATATTGACCGCGCCTGGCAGGCCATCAAACACGCGGCCAAACCCCGCATCCACACTTTTATCTCTTCGTCGGATATTCATCTGAAATACCAGCTCAAAAAGAGCCGCGAACAGGTCCTCAAAGAAGCCATCGCCGCCGTCAAGCTGGCGTGCTCTTATACGGACAACGTTGAGTTCTCGCCGATGGACGCCACCCGATCGGATAAGGATTATCTCGTAGAAATGGTTTCGGCGGTCATTGACGCCGGCGCTGCCACCGTCAATATTCCCGATACGGTCGGCTACACCATCCCCGAGGAGTTCGGCAATCTGATTGCGTATCTGTTCGCCCACGTGAAGAATATGGGCAACACGATTATCTCCGCTCACTGCCATAACGATCTGGGGCTGGCCGTCGCCAATTCGCTTGCCGCGATTCGCAACGGCGCCCGACAGGTGGAATGCACGATCAACGGCATCGGCGAGCGCGCCGGCAATACAGCCATGGAAGAAATCGTCATGGCGCTCGCGACGCGCAAAGATATGTATGGCCTTTACACCAAAATCAAAACCGAACAGATTTACAAATCGTCGCGTCTGTTGACGCAAATCACCGGCATCCCGGTTCAGCCGAACAAAGCCATCGTCGGCGCCAACGCATTCGCGCACGAATCCGGTATTCATCAGGACGGGCTGATCAAGGAAAAAATCACCTATGAGATCATGACGCCGCAGTCCGTCGGCATCAGCGATACCCACATCGTCCTGGGCAAGCACTCCGGGCGTAATGCTATTTCGCATCATTTAAAAAAAATGGGTTATACGTTGAATGAGGAACAGATTAATAGAGTGGCGGCAAAGGTAAAAGGCCTGGCCGATGTTAAGAAAGACATCTATGATGAAGACTTGGAAGCGATTCTTTACGAAGAAATTTACCGGGGAGAAGACAAGTATAATCTGGTGTATTTGAATGTGGTCAGCGGGAATGTCGCCATTCCCACAGCGACCATGGAAATGCAGGTGGGAAAAGAAGTCATGCGCGACGCAGGTTTCGGAAACGGTCCGGTGGACGCGACATTTGCGGCTATCCGTAATATTACCAAAACCAATTATCCGCTTTTGAAATACGCGGTCAACGCAATCACCGGAGGCGCGGACGCCCAGGGCGAAGTAGCCGTACAGCTTAAATACAACGAACATTCGGTTGTCGGGCGAGGCGCGCATCCCGACGTCATTGTCGCATCGGCCAAGGCTTACATTAATGCGCTCAACCGCCTGGAATTCTTAAAAGACAGCGTCAAAAAGGTTAAAGTTGAATTAAGCTGAAAAATAGAGTAATTACAGCTTCTCATTTTTAACTTTTTCAAAGAAGCACTTTTGTCAGTCAAGGAGTCTATGACGTGGGAAATACGATAACGGAAAAAATTTTAATGGCGCACACGGACCTCAAGGAAATCGCACCCGGTCAGTTGATTAACGCTCATGTGGATATTGCTTTAGGCAACGATATCACCGCGCCCATCGCCATCAGCGAATTCCGGGCAGCCGGTGGGAAAAAGGTTTTCGATAAGGATAAAGTAGCGCTGGTTCTGGACCATTTCACGCCGAATAAAGACATCAATTCCGCCCAGCAGTGCAAGACGGTACGCGAATTTGCCATGGAACACGGCGTCACGCATTTCTTTGAAGGCGGACAGGTGGGCGTGGAGCACGCACTCCTGCCGGAGAAAGGCATCGTGCTCCCCGGCGATCTGATCATCGGCGCGGACAGCCATACCTGCACCTATGGCGCTCTGGGCGCTTTTGCCACAGGCGTGGGCAGCACGGATCTGGCCGCAGCCATGCTCACCGGTGAATTATGGTTCAAGGTACCGTCTTCGATCAAATTTGTCGTTTATGGAAAACTCGCCAAATGGGTTTCGGGCAAGGATTTGATTCTGAGTGTCGTCGGACGTATCGGCGTCGACGGCGCGCTATATCAGGCCATGGAATTCACGGGCGAGACGATCAGTAATCTGCCGATGGCCGACCGGCTCTCCATGGCAAATATGGCCATCGAGGCCGGCGCGAAAAACGGCATCTTCGCCCCGGACGCGATTACAGAAGAATATGTGAAGCCCAGGGCAAAACGGCCCTATAAATTCTACGCTTCCGATGCAGACGCGGTTTATGCCGACGTCATCGAAATCGATGCAAGCAAACTTGAGCCGCAGGTGGCCTTTCCGCATCTGCCGTCCAATGTCAAAGGGGTAAGTCAGGCGGGCAACGTGAAAATCGACCAGGCGCTGATTGGGAGCTGCACCAATGGCCGGATTGAAGACTTGCGCATCGCCGCGCAGATTTTGAAAAACCGCAAAGCCGCACCTGGTGTCCGACTGATCGTGGTTCCGGCCACACCGTTCATCTACAAGCAAGCTCTGCAGGAAGGATTACTCGAAATCTTTATGGACGCCGAAGCGGTTATCTCGCCGCCGTCATGCGGCGCGTGCCTGGGAGGGCACCTGGGCATTTTGGCCGAGGGCGAAAAGTCGGTGGCCACCACTAACCGCAATTTCGTAGGACGCATGGGACATCCCAAAAGCGAAGTCTATCTGGCCAGCCCCGCCGTGGCTGCGGCATCCGCCGTCCTGGGCAGGATTGCATCGCCTGAAGAACTATAAACAAAGCCATAAAAGGATTATCTGAAAATGATATTTAAAGGAAAAGTCTGGAAATTTGGAGACAACATCGATACCGACGCGATCATTCCCGCGCGCTATTTGAACACATCCGACCCCAGGGAGTTAGCCAAACACTGCATGGAAGACGCGGATCCTGACTTTGTCACTAGAATGAAACCCGGCGACATCATTGTCGGCGGCGAAAACTTCGGTTGCGGTTCCTCGCGGGAGCATGCGCCCATCGCCATCAAGGCGGCGGGAATCTCGTGTGTTGTCGCTAAAAGTTTCGCTCGTATTTTCTACCGTAACGCCTTCAATATGGGTCTGCCGATTTTCGAGTCCCGCGAATTTTTCGACGCGATTACCGAAGGCCGGGAAATCACCCTGGACAGCATCCGGGGCATCATCACCATTGGCGGCACGGATCAAAAATTCCCAATCAGCCCGATACCGCCCTTTATGGAACAGCTCATCGCCGACGGCGGCCTGATGAAACATATCGCCAAGAAATGAGGGAAGCATGACGAGCAAGGAATTTCAGATCGCTGTTTTCGCCGGAGACGGCGTCGGCCCGGAAATCATGAAAGAGGCCTTAAAGGTTTTAAAGGTCATATCCGACAAGAATCATATCAACCTCGGACTAACAGAAGGATACATCGGCGGCAGCGCTTATGACCTCTTCGGTGTTCCGCTGCCGGATGAGAGTTTGAATCTTGCGCTCGCCAGCGACGCAGTATTACTCGGCGCCGTGGGCGGCCCCAAATGGGAGGGACTGGATTACAGCGTCCGGCCCGAGCGGGCGCTTCTGGGCTTGCGCGAAAAGCTGGGACTTTATGCTAATTTGCGGCCGGTGGTTGTCTTTGACGAGCTGCTGGATGCATCACCGCTCAAAAAAGAAGTGGTTCAGGGCATTGATATCATGATTTTGCGGGAGCTGACCGGCGATGTGTATTTCGGCCGGCCGCGTGGTGTGACCATCGGGAAAGACGGCAAACGCACGGGCGTCAACACGATGATCTACACGGAAGAGGAAATCCGCCGCATCGCCGTGCGCGCTTTTGAGCTGGCGCGCGGACGAAGGAATAATCTTTTATCGGTGGACAAAGCCAACGTTCTGGAAACCACGGAACTCTGGCGCACGGTCGTGACGGAAGTGGGCCGCGATTATCCCGACGTGACGCTCAAACACATGTATGTCGATAACTGCGCCATGCAGCTCATCCGCAATCCGTCGCAGTTTGACGTGATTGTGACAACCAATTTGTTCGGCGACATCTTAAGCGATGAAGCCGCGATGCTGACCGGCTCCATCGGTATGCTGCCGTCGGCAAGTTTGGGCAGGGATAAGGCTTTATATGAACCGATTCACGGCTCCGCACCGGATATCGCGGGGAAAAACATCGCCAATCCGCTGGCAACGATTCTATCGGTCGGAATGATGCTGCGTTATTCGCTGAATCTGCCGCAGGAGGCGGCTTTACTTGAAAAAGCCGTGGCGGATGTTTTAAAAGACGGCTTCCGCACTCAGGATATTTATTCAACGGGAAGCAGGCTCGTCGGCACCCAAGATATGGGAAATGCCGTCGTCCGGAAGCTTGAGACCCTGCTCCAATCAACCACCTCGCGAGCTCGCTGTCGAGGTATGAAATGAACGTCATTATATCGCGAGCTCGCTGCGGAGAATTAACGCTCGTCCCGCAACAGCGGGATTAACCAAACGAAACCTGGACAGGACCGGCCGACATGCTCGATTCCGTCATTTTTCTGGAAAAAATAATTATCGAACCACCCGCGGCGAAAATCTATTCGCGGCTCGGCTTTAAAAAAAAGATTACCTCCCTTTCCTCCTCCCACCGCCAAGAAACAGATCACCATATCGAAGAAGCAGCCTCAATCATCAGACTGCAAGGTTCCTTCCTGCGTCTTCCCATCCGTAAAAATGACGGGCAGAATATTTCTCTTGATGAGCAGACAACATTCAGTAGCGCAAAGCTTTCCGTTTTTCTTGGCGGCTGCCGGGAAGCCGTGCTTCTGGGGGCTACCGCGGGCAATCCGATTATGGAAACAATCCGGGAAAGAACCAACCGGGGGGATTTAACAGCCGCCGTCGTCTATGACGCCACGGCCAGTGAAATGACCGATGCTGCCCTCGACTGGATGATGGCTTATATCAACCATCAACTAAGGCGTGAAGGCAGGCAGCTTTTGCCACGGCGCTTTTCGGCAGGCTATGCAGATTTTGCGCTGGAAAATCAAAAAGAAATTCATAAAAAGCTGCAATTGGCAAAAATCGGCGTGACCATCACTCCCAATTTTATTCTCCTTCCGGAAAAATCAGTTACAGCCATTTGCGGGATAGGCATTTTTTGATGGTGTTAATATATATTGAATGCTCCCTTTAAAGAATTACATAACCTGGAATCCATCGTCGACCGCAGTCCTGTTGTCTATTGCATCTGGCGATTCGATCAAGAATGGTCGATAGGATATGTCTCCGGGAACATAGCCCAATGGGGCTTTTCTCCGGAAGAGTTTCTTTCCGGCCGCACGTCCTGGCGGCGGGTCGTCCACTAGGTACTGGAGCAGAGGCAACAGCTTCCCCGCACAACAAATCATACACAATAACTATGCACTATATATAAGGCATAATATTAATTATTACGGCATTATGCCTTATATATAAGCCTTACTAATTGACATTCAGCAAAACGAGTGCTAGTGTGTTGTTGCCTTGAAGCAATTTGAACGCTAGGGGGTTGATCATGCAATTAGGGGCTATGAACGATAAGACCATCCTGACCGAAATCGGCGCACGGATAAGCCGCCTGAGACTCAACCACAATATTACGCAGACCGATCTGGCGCTGCAGGCGGGTGTGGCCCGTATTGTTGTCCAGCGCCTGGAGGGCGGGCGCGGTTGCACGCTGGAGAATCTGATTCGCATCACACGCGTACTGGGAATACTCGAACAACTGGATGCCTTTCTCCAAGTACCGGAACTGAGTCCCCTGCAACTGGCGAAGCTGAAGGGCCGGGAGCGCCTCCGCGCTGCCAGAGTGCGTCCTAAACACACAGCAAAGGAATGAAAAGTCATGGCACAACGGATGAAAAAAGTTCGTGCGGCAACGGTTCTTCTCTGGGGAAGCGAAGTGGGGGCCGTAGCCTGGGACAACGGCAGAGGCTATGGAATTTTTGAATACGAACCTGCCTTCGTGCAACGCGGCCTGGAAATTGCGCCGTTGACTCTGCCTCTGCGCAATGGCCTTTTTTCCTTCCCCGCCTTAGATCGCGTGACTTTTCACGGACTGCCGGGCCTGCTTGCCGATGCCCTGCCGGACAGCTTCGGCAACCGCATCATTGATCTGTGGCTGGCCAGACAGGGACGCACACCCTCTGATTTTACCCCTGTGGAGCGGCTTTGCTATATGGGAGCGCGCAGTATGGGCGCATTGGAATTCAAGCCGGCAATAGGCGCGCAGGCGCGTAAATCCGAACCCATCGAAGTCTCCGAACTCACAAAACTGGCAACCGATATTCTCCGCCACCGAACACAGTGGGCCATCAATCTGAAAGGGGAGCAAGCGCGCGCCTTGGACACCATTATTCGTATCGGCACATCTGCCGGAGGACAACGAGCCAAAGCGGTTATTGCCTGGAATCCCAAAACCGGCGAAGTGCGCTCCGGACAGGCGCCGCCACCGCCAGGCTTCGAACCATGGATTCTAAAGTTCGACGGCGTTAATGAGGCGACACTAGGTGATCCCAAAGGCTTTGGCCGCATCGAATATGCATACCACCGCATGGTTGTGGCAGCCGGTGTCAGCATGATGTCCTGCCGCCTGCTGGAAGAAGACGGTCGGGCGCATTTCATGACCAGGCGCTTCGACCGGACGCCTGACGGGGGGAAAATTCATGCGCAATCGCTTTGCGCCCTGGCGCACTACGACTTCAATGCGGCAGGTGATTATGGATATGAGCAGGCGCTGTCTGTCATTCAACAGTTGCATTTGGGCCACCCGACCATGCAGGAGATGTTCCGTCGCATGGCATTTAATGTTGTGGCCCGCAATCAGGACGATCATACGCGGAATATTGCCTTCCTGATGGATCAAGCAGGCATTTGGACTCTGTCACCGGCTTTCGATGTTGCCTGGGCCTATAATCCTTCAGGCGTGTGGACAAACCGCCACCAGATGAGCGTCAACGGAAAAAGAGATGATTTCACAAGAGCAGATATACTGAGTGTTGCCAGGCAATTCGGCATCAAGGGCGCAGAAGACATTCTGACACAAGTGATCAACACAGTTGCCCGCTGGCCGGAATTTGCCAACGAAGCAGGTGTGCCGCAGAAGATCATAAAACAGATCGCGCAAACGCATCGCCTTGCTTTGCTGTAGGCCTCCAAAACCGCCGTGAAGGAACCAAAATCATCCAGCGGGTCGTCGCCACCATCGGCTGGCTTCTGGCGGAGCGAAAGTTTGGCTTCGACATGAAGCGGGCGATCTTCCTGACGGTTCTGCATCGGCTCTTTGCATCACCTCTACCGGGCGATGTTTTTCCTGGGAGAAGAGATAGAGTACCAGAAGGACTGCACTCCTTTCGCTCCGCGCTGCACGAAGGACGTGATCGAAGAGGATCTGTTTCTGGTGCGGCGAGACCATCGGCAAGCTTGGCCACAGCAAAGATCACCGTCCCGGGCTCCAGATCTCCAGGCGGTCATCAAAAATGCGGATTTGGATGTTTCCGGGGTCATATAATCCCGGTGGACAATGGCATTCACCACAGCCTCGCGCAACGCCTCCAGCGGATAATCCCATTTCTCGTCACGGGCGGCCTTGGCGCCGATGCCTACACCCATGCTGATATGCCTTTGGATAAATTCGAGGACCTCGCCGATTTATCGAGCAGCTTCATATCGAGCAGTCGTTGCATGGGACTGCTCGATATTTACCTAAGGATGCTCGATATTTCAAATTACTGAAATATAACGCCTTCCTCGTTTACTGCCTTCCGATTTCAACCACCCCTCTGTAATGAATCGCTTGGCAATACGATTGGCACTAAACTGCGATATTCCCAAAACCATGCGGAGGTCTTCATTTTTTATAAAACCGTTTTCCTTCAGGACCGCCTCCAGCGCGACATACTCCGGCGGCACTGCTCATTTTCAGGCTCTACTAAACTCTAATAAGCTTTACTAAATGGCTTTGCCAGTCAAAAACCCACTGCGAAGTCCGACGACCGCCAATGTTGCGAATTCTTTTTCCGGATAAGGATGAAACGAGATTGTGAATCTTGTCCATCTTCTGATCCTCGTTCAGCACCTCCGGCAGTTTGTCCAGAAGCAACTCGTTTATCTCCTCACGCGATACCGGTTGGTACTTGCCGATCATGTCCAGGATCAAATCCCTGTAGTAACGATTATCGAAACCCCTATCTCGGATATGCTTGGCTTTTTCACCCGTTGCCGCCGCTACCTGAGCTGCTACGATCAGATTGGGATGGCGATAATTTCTGTGGTCCGTTCCACCGAATCAGCTCAAAAACACCTGTTAGCTCAAAAACACATTGACTTCCGTACCACAATGTGTAAATTGACAATCAAGCCGTAAGGCTGGTGGCCCTTTACCCAAGGTTTAGGACCGTGGCTGTGCCTCAGTCGCCGTTAAGACTGGGGTTTTTTATTTCCATCAAAGAGCTTTCCTTCCGAATTCTTTCCAAATAACTTTTATCAGCGGGAAACGCAGAAATGAACTCAAGAGTTTTTTGTTCTGTCAGATCATCCAATACGACCACATAGCGTTCTTCAACAACAATCAATACCCGACGCTTCTTCAACTGATTACGACTGTCTCTTTGATACTGCTGCCTGCGTTCAATGGTACCCTTAGATGCCGTAAGTACCTCCTTGATCCATAGTACATGACGGGCCCGCCTCTTAGAAAATGGCACATCATGGACGCTGCTACCGAAGCGATAGTCCGTGCTTTCAGAAAAGGCATGCTCAAAGCTCCCAGGTCTGAAAATCACTTTGTTTTTCAACCAATCAAAGATTTCAATCGCCTTGCCGGCGCTGGTTCTGACATAGGTTTCTACGAAGACCTGACGGTATGCCTCGAACAACTCTTTATCGTTAGCCGCCTGAAGGCGCAGTAATGGCCAGAGGTGCTCTGTCATGTCAGCGCCCGGTAAAATGGAAAATATTGAATTTATCCGCGCCCAAGGTAGTCATTACTTTTAAGGCTGGCAGACCGGCCGCCTGCGCAAGGTCGGCGCAGAAGGCCTTTTTGATTGAGCTGCCTGATCGGTCATTCCAGGCGTAGCCAACTGCGCCAATCAGCAGGTCGGCCATCTGAATCAGCGGAGTTTGTCGCGAGCTGACCGGCTCAAGGCATTCGATCTTCGCTTTTCCGGTCAAGCGTCTCCGCAAGATATCGCGTAAATCCATAAATCGGCGTTGAGTCTGATTCTGTTGCCAATCGAGGTATAGATGATATGCACATGCCGGTTTCAGCCAGTGGACCAGCATTTGATAATAGAGTTTGTAAAATCCCAGTTCATTGTCGCCTTGGTTGAACTGCTCATGATCCAATATGCTTCGATCAACCACAAGGCAACGAAATGCAAGTTCTGGTTCACTGCGGAAGAAATCCAATAGTGCCCAGTAGAAATCACGTCGGCTCGGAGATAGGGTTTTCCAGCCAAACTCCCGCCAGACGTCATGCTGTTTTCTCAACCAATTGATCCGCCTCGTCAACTCTTCTTTCCGGTCACGGGGGCAGGATAAGGCGCCGATCACCATGAACGGATCTTCCGGATTGGAAGTGTGGCGACTTTCGTCGCAGTAAATATTAATGAGTTTTGCCATGCATCTTCTCCTGGGAACTGTCAAAACAGCTCTTCCGCTCGAAGAACTGCCCTTCCTGCTGGTGGAGAATCCAATCAAAATCACTCATGGTGCATCATCCTCTGATCTCTTTCCCGTGCGGCAAAGGTGTCGGCCAATAAAGAACGGGGCTCAGATTCGGCAGAAAGTGTCTGACAAATATTGCCTTCCGTCTCTCCTGGGTAAAGATGGCGGCAACACGATCGATAAGATTGCCGTAATCTCGTGGCGCTATTTCACCTTTTCGCAAGCGCTGTAAAAAATTCTTGACAAAAGATGATAATCTGGTTCATAAAAGAGCCAACTCATCTACCAATGGAGGTAGAAGGAGCTCGGGGACCGCCTCAACAGGCGGTC
>JAUYFM010000043.1 GCA_030690945.1 Smithellaceae bacterium
ACAATTTTACAGGTTTTGAGTATCTCGCTATTTGAAAGAGCATCCATGTTTCAGCTACTTACATTTTATGATTACATAAGTGACATGGATAAAAACAGTAACCAGTTGAACTTATTCACAGATTATTCCGGACAGTAGTGAGAAGATATGCTGAACATTTAAGAGGTCAGGTGGAATCGACAAGACACCGTCGTCCTCTGAAATTATTATGTTATGAGGCATATAACGCAAAAGAGGAAGCAGCCAGACGGGAAAAGTTTTTAAAAAGCAGTGACGGCAAGAAAGATATCAAGAAACGTATAATTGAAAGCTTGCTTCAATAGCCGGAGAGGTACCGAAGTGGTCGTAACGGGATCGACTCGAAATCGATTTGGGGGCCACAAGCTCCCACGGGGGTTCGAATCCCCCTCTCTCCGCCATATTTCAAAAAAATTAATACAACATAATCAAGGGTTCGCCCGGCATGCGCCGGGCGCCCAGCGTGTCACCTAAAGGTCACACTTGCTGGGCGAATCCCCCTCTCTCCGCCATCCATTCCAAAATTTCAGTTGATTCCTGCCGATTTATCCATTAAGAGTCTGGGTCAGTATTCAATAAAAATATGGCCGGGTCCCGTACAACGGAGGCTTGTGAACCCCGTCAGGTCCGGAAGGAAGCAGCGGCAGCAAATCCCATCGTGTGTTGCGGTAAACCCGGTCACCAGTTATATTTTTAGTGAGACTCCAATTCCGCAAAGCGGCGTTAAAAAACCCATGACATGAGGTTCATTTGGAATACCTGGTTTTAGCCCGAAAATTTCGCCCGCAAACCTTTGACGACGTCGCAGGTCAGGAACCTGTGGTCCGAACTCTGAGTAATGCCATTGGCCAGGGACGCATCGGACACGCCTTTCTCTTTTCCGGCCCCCGCGGCGTCGGCAAAACATCCGTGGCCCGTATTCTGGCCAAATCCCTCAATTGTGAAACAGGACCAACGGCGACGCCCTGCAACAAATGCGCAAATTGCAAAGAAATAACAGAGGGAAATTCGATGGATGTGCGCGAGATCGACGGCGCGTCCAACCGCGGTATCGACGAAATCCGCGAGCTCAGGGAAAGCGTCAAATTTGCGCCGGCCGCCTCCAAATATAAAATCTATATCATCGATGAAGTCCACATGCTGACGCGCGAAGCATTTAATGCGCTGCTCAAAACGCTGGAAGAACCGCCCGGCCATGTCATCTTTATTTTTGCCACGACGGAAAATCACAAAGTACCGGCCACGATTCTATCGCGCTGCCAGTGCTATGATTTCCGCCGTATTTCGCTTGGTGAAATCGCAGCCAATTTAGGCCGTCTGGCCGCCGCCGAAGGCATTATCATCAGCCCCACGGCGCTTTCCTGGATTGCCGAAGCAGGCGACGGCAGCATGCGCGACGCCCAGAGCATTTTTGATCAGGTCATTTCCTATGCCGGCTTAAAAATTTCCGACGACGACGTGGAAGATATTCTGGGACTGGCCGACCGCAAATATCTTTATCGCCTCTCCGAAGCCGTCGTGGCACGCAATGCAGGCAGTTGTCTGGTTATTCTGGCCGAAGCCTATCTGGCGGGCATCGACATGAAGCACTTCTACTCGATGCTCTTGAAACATTTCCGCAATTTGCTTTTGGTCAAAATCGCCGCAGACAGCAGTTCATCCTTTGATATCGCGCCGGAGCAGGTGGAAAAGCTCAATAATCAGACGCAAAATGTTTCCCGCGAGACGTTGCAGCGTTACCTGGATATCCTGCTCAATGAAGCCGACAGCCTGCGCCGCAGCCAGGAAGTACGGATGAAAATTGAAACCATCCTTGTCAGAATGGCCTATCTGGAACCGGTTTTGCCGGTGGGCGAAATTATGGCGACACTCGAATCGCTGGAGCAGAGGCTTCAGAGCGGCCTGCCACCTTCCCACGATAAGGTTAATGCTGAACCGATTGCAGCAAGACAGCCCCTCGAATATACGCAGGCGGTCAGCGTTCAAAAATCGGCCGATCCGTCGCAGCAAAAACAAATTTCAGAAGCAACGGAGCCCCGTTATACTACAAAACCTGCGCCGGGCGACGATCTGAAAAAATTTATCAAAAGGGAAAATCCGCCGCTGGGAGCAAAAATTGACGCGGCTGAAATTCTGGCATTGGAAAACGGCTGTTTGACACTGGGCTTACCCAATGGTTATATTTTCCTCGACAGCATTATGGAAAAACCGCAAAAAGAAGAACTGGAAAGAATCGCGGGAATTTATTATTCACAAAAGGTTTCCTTGGCGATTAAAACCATCGAAGTGCCAAAAACGAACGGCACCGAACGCGGCGCCAAAGCTAACAACTTAAACGAGATCAAGCGAGAAGCCATGAACTCTCCTCTTCTCCAGAAAGTGATCGCTGAGTTTGAAGGCGCGGAACTGATAGAAATTAAAACAATAAATGATAAAAAATAGGGGGATAGTAAAGTGCATAACATCGGCAACATCATGAAACAGGCCAAAAAGATGCAGGAAAAAATGGGACGGCTCCAGGAAGAGTTGGAAACAAAAACCATCGAAGCACAGGCCGGCGGCGGCATGGTGCGGGTCGTCGTCAACGGAAAGTTTGAACTCGTTTCCCTGAAAATCGAAAAAGAAGTCGTCAATCCGGAAGACATTGAAATGCTGCAAGACCTGATCGCCGCGGCGGTGAACGAGGGCATCCGCAAAGCACAGGAAATGGCCTCCTCGGAAATGGCGAAGATCACGGGCGGGCTGGGAATTCCCGGTCTGGGCATGTAAGGCGGTCCATGAAATCCTACGCACAACCCATTAAACGGCTGATTGCGGAACTGGCCAAGCTTCCGGGAATCGGTGAAAAAACGGCAGCGCGGCTGGCCAATTATATTTTGCGCGCCACCCCCGATGATGTGGAAAAGCTGGCGGAAAGCCTGGTCGAAGTTAAACGAAAAATTCGACTCTGCCGGATCTGTCTCAATCCGACGGAAGAGGATATCTGCCATATCTGCAGTAATCCGGCGCGCGATCAGCATATGATCTGCGTGGTCGAAGAACCGGATGCTCTGGCCGCCATAGAAGAAAGCGGTGTTTTTCACGGATTGTATCACGTTTTGCATGGCGCGCTCGCGCCACTTGACGGCATCGGACCGGACAATCTTCGTCTGGGCGAACTTCAAAAACGAATCAGCGAAGGCCAGATTCAGGAATTGATTCTGGCCACCAACCCCAACGTACATGGGGAAGCCACGGCGCTGCTCATTACACGGATATTCAAAGATTCCAATATTCGGATCACGCGCATTGCCATGGGCGTACCGATGGGCGGCGATCTGAAATATGTTGATAAGATGACAATATCAAAGTCGTTGGAATTTAGACGAGGCATGTGATACCTTTTGTCATTCCCCGGCTTCAATTTCGAGAAATTCGGAGAAATTCGGGGGACATAACACATAATTCTTGACATGTTCTTCATCCCCCAAATTTATTTTTTTATATAGCCCGGAAAGACAAGAAGCCCAAAGCGGTACAGGCAGGACAAAAGATGACATTGGACGAAATTCGGGATGAAATAAGAAAAGGGCAATATAGGTTTTCGGATCATGCCGTGAAGCGCATGATCAAAAGATCCATATTGCGCCAAGATGTGGAAACCGTCATCAGCGAAGGAGAAATCATCGAGGAATATCCCGATGACAAATACTCTCCGAGTTGTCTTGTTTTCGGAAAAACGAAAGCTGGAAGAACTTTGCATATTCAGGTATCATTGGCTCCGGTTGTAGTTGTCATCACAGCATATGAACCCGATCCGGAGGAATGGATTAACGGTAGAAACAGGAGGTGATTCCAATGCAATGCCCATTTTGTGGTGGTGAAGCGGTAAAGGAAACAGTTACGTTTACTTACGAGGAGGCAGATAAATACATTTTTATCGAGCATGTGCCTGCTGATGTATGTGAACGATGCGGAGAAAAAATGTATGCGCCGGAGGTCACAGATGAATTGCTGAGAATTGCCCGGAAAGAGCTTGAACCAGCGAGAAAAATTGAAGTTCCTGTTTACGATTTTGTTATGCATCAATGAGCAGGCGCGATCTTTTGTTGTTTCGAGTCGCCGACTTGAAACTCTCTGGAGAAGGCGCTTAGTGTATGAAGGTGAATCGCTATGAAAAAAGAATATGACTTCTCTAAAGGTGTTCGAGGTAAGTTTTATAAACCGGACATTCAATTGAACATCCCCGTTTATCTGGAACCGAAATTGAAAGAATATTTTCCCGATTCCAATTCAGTAAATGAGGCCCTCCGATGCCTCTTACCGCTGATGGGTAAAAGGACATCAAGAGAAAAGCTAAAGCACAATTAAATACCGTTATGCAGTCTCGGCACATCCAAGACGTAGTTGCCTGAATTATGATGAGACCTTTAATATATGAATACGGAAAATAAAAAGAGCAATCCCTGGCGGCGGATCAATACCAGGCGCGTCACGGAAACCGTAAAAAAACTATTTATAAAGGCTAATACCCATCTGGGAGAGGATGTGGTTTCCGCCCTGCAAAGTGCGCAGGCGCGTGAGGAATCGCCCATCGGCAGGCAGGTGCTCACAAAAATTCTACAGAATGCCGATATTGCCTGCGAGAGGGCGATGCCGATTTGTCAGGATACCGGCTTGGCCGTTTTGTTTGTCGAGATAGGCCAGGATGTCCGCATCGTCGGCGGCGATCTAAAAACAGCCCTTGAAGAAGGCGTGAGACAGGCTTACGAGGAAGGCTTTCTTCGCAAGTCCCTGTGCGATCCACTCACGCGAGCCAATACGGGAGACAACACACCCGCTGTCATACACATGGATATCGTGCCCGGTAATCAATTAAGAATCATCGCCATGCCCAAAGGCGGCGGCAGTGAAAACATGAGCGCGGCTCGAATGCTGACCCCTTCAGCAGGAATCGACGGCATTAAAAAATTTGTAATGGAAACAGTGGAAAAAGCCGGCGCCAATCCCTGCCCTCCGATTATCGTGGGCATCGGCATCGGCGGATCGCTCGAACAGGCCTGCATTCTCGCGAAAAAAGCGCTTTTAAGGCCGGTGGGGGAAAAGAATGTCTCCGATGAACGCCTGACGCAAATGGAGGCGGAATTGTATACGCGCATTAATGAATTGGGAATCGGTCCTGCTGGTTTGGGAGGCAGGGTGACAACCCTGGCCGTTCACGCGGAGATGATGCCCTGTCACATTGCCTCGCTTCCGGTAGCTGTCAATATTCAATGCCACGTGGCCAGACACAAGGAGACGATCATTTAATTATCCTCCGCTACCCTAAAGGGCACGCGTGGCGAAGGCTTCAGTCCGGCGGATGCTGGATGTCACGAAGTGACGGAGGTGGAAATTGTAGGGACTGCTCGCCGAGCAGTCCAAAACGGCGCGTTTGGGAATAACCTAAAGGTCACACGACGCGCCCTACGACAAAAATTACGATTGCAATAGCACCACCCCCTTAATCCCCCGCCTGCGGGGGACACTCACCGCGAAGAATTACGGAGAAATACAGTAGTATCAAAACTGGAAAAGTTAAAAATGGAAACACGAAAAATTAAAACACCTCTGACAAAAGAAATTATCACTTCGCTTTCCGCAGGTGATATGGTGCTCTTAAGCGGTGATGTTTACACGGCCAGGGATGCAGCCCACAGGCGGATGTATGAGGCCTTAAAAAAAGGTCTTCCCCTGCCGATTGATTTATCGAAAGCGACCATTTTTTATGCCGCCCCCTCGCCTACCCCGGAAGGCAAGGTGATCGGCTCGATAGGCCCGACGACGAGCTACCGGATGGATGTATTCACGCCGGCATTACTCGAGCAGGGACTCAGAGGGATGATCGGCAAGGGCAACCGTTCACCGGAAGTCGTGGAAGCCATAAAGCGATACGGAGCTGTCTATTTCGGCGCGATCGGCGGCATCGCCGCGCTCACAGCGCAATGCGTAAAAAGAATGGAAGTGGTCGCCTATGAAGACCTGGGACCGGAAGCGATCCGAAAACTGACCGTCGTTGATCTGCCCCTGGTCGTTATCAACGATTCCCAGGGCAACGATCTTTATCTTTCCGAGCAGAACAAGTGGCGTATCAAGGCGGTATAAATATCATTTTAAAATAATACGAAAAGATATTGACTCAAAAAACCATCTATATTATGGATGGCCGTCATTTTGTAACATTATAAGGAGACCTAGGTAAATGATAGAAGTCAGATGGCATGGCCGGGGCGGCCAGGGAGCGGTAACATCGGTGGAGTTGCTGGCGGTATCGGCAATTGCCGCAGGAAAATATGCGCAGGGATTCCCCAGTTTCGGTCCGGAAAGAAGGGGGGCGCCTGTCGCCGCGTTTACACGCATTGATGATAAAAAGATTAATGTCCGTTCGGGCATTTATGAACCCGATATCGTACTGGTTCTCGATTCCAGCCTCATCGGTTTGGTCAACGTTATCGACGGATTGAAACCGGGCGGCAAAATCATTGTCAACACGCATAAGACACCGGAAGAAATCCGTAAGGACTTGAATTTCAACGGCTCGGTCGCCACGGTGGACGGCACCGGCATCGCACGCAAGGAAATGGGCGTGCCCATTGCCAACACGACCATGATTGGGGCGCTTTTGAAAGTGATCGGCATTATGGGACTTGATGCCATGAAAGAATCGGTGGAACACCGATTCGGCCGGATCGCTCAGAAGAATCTCAATGCGATGAAACGGGCCTATGACGAAATAAAAATACTAAACTAAGAGGTAGTTATGACATTGAAATCTTGGAAGGAACTTCCCATCGGCTGCGTTGTTTCCGATCCGGGCAGCGCCAGTGAATACCATACGGGAAGCTGGCGGTCGCAACGCCCGATCTGGGACGACGCCAAATGCATCAAATGCGGAATCTGTTACATATTTTGTCCGGAAGGTTGCGTGCAGCAGAGCGAAGACGGTTTTTTTAAAGCGAACATGGATTATTGTAAGGGTTGCGGTATTTGCGCGCACGAATGCTGGCCGCGCGCGATCAAGATGCTGGAGGAGGGGTAAACATGGGCAAACGCGTTGGATTGGAAGTAACGGTTGCCGTGGCGGAAGCTGTGGCGCTATGCCGTATTGATATGGCGGGCGTCTATCCCATCACGCCCCAGTCACACATCGCAGAGCATCTCTCCACCCTGGTGGCCGACGGCAAATTAGATGCGGAATTTGTGACAGTAGAATCAGAACATTCGGCTATGAGCGCGGTCATCGGCTCCTCCGGCGCCGGCGCGCGGTCTTATACCGCCACCAGCTCGCAGGGACTGATGCTGATGCATGAACTGCTGCCCATCGCCTCGGCGATGCGGCTGCCCATTACCATGGCCATTGCCAACCGGGCGGTTTCCGGACCTTTGAATATTTTAAACGACCACTCCGACATCATGCCGCAGCGTGATGCAGGGTGGATCGTTGTATTTGCCGAAAACGGCCAGGAAGCGATTGACCTGTCCATTCAGGCTTTCAAAATCGCAGAGCATAAAGATGTCATGCTGCCGGTATCCGTCAATATCGATGGATTTCAACTCACGCATATGGTCGAGCCGGTAGAGATGCCCACCCAGGAAGAAGTGGATCAGTTTCTCCCGCCGTTTGTCCCGCACGCGACGTTACATCCCGCGCGTCCGGTGACCATGGGCGCGTTTGCCATGTCCGATTATTTCACGGAAATCATGAAAGCCAAGGACGAGGCCGTCAAGAACTCGAAGAAAGTTATCCTGGAGGTCTGGGACGAATGGGAAAAAATGTTCGACCGCAGCTATAAACCGGTGGAAACTTACCAAGCAGACGATGCGGATGTTCTGCTCCTGACGATGGGTTCGATGGGCGAGACCGCGCAACTGGCGATTGATGAACTGCGCGCAAAAGGCGTCAAGGCAGGCCTGGTGAAACTGAGACTCTGGCGTCCCTTCCCGTTTGCCGAAATCAAGGCCGTGGTGAAAAACGCGAAAAAACTGATTGTCACCGACCGCGCCGTTTCCTTCGGCGGACCCGGCGGTCCCGTGTTTTCGGAAATTAAATCGGCCTTGTATGCCGAAACCCAGCGTCCGACAATTTACAATTACATTTACGGTCTGGGCGGACGCGACGTCACCGTGCATGATTTTGTCGGCATGTTTGAAAAAATTATAGCGGATACGGGAAATGTGGCAGCAGACACCTATGTATTTTGGGGAGTGAGAGAATAATGAATATTGTAGAAAATTTTGATTTATATGCCCCGCGGCTGATTAATAAAAAAGAATTATTATCGTCCGGTCACCGCGCCTGCTCCGGCTGCGCCGAAGTGCTGGCCGTGCGCCTGATGTGTAAGGCGCTTGGTGAAAACACCGTGATCGCCTCCGCCACGGGCTGTATGGAAATTGTCTCGAGTATGTTTCCCACGACAGCCTGGGAGGTACCCTGGATTCACGTCGCATTTGAAAACGCGGCGGCCGTGGCCTCCGGTGTGGAAGCCGGTCTCAAAGCGTTGCGTAGAAAAGGCAAGATCGACGACCGTTACGTCAAAGTGGTCGGCATGGCCGGCGACGGCGGCACGATGGACATCGGGTTTCAGGCGCTTTCCGGCGCCATGGAACGCGGACACGATATGATCTTTGTCTGCTTTGACAACGAAGCCTACATGAACACCGGCATTCAGCGCTCCAGCGGCACGCCGATGGGCGCGTCCACCACCACGGCGCCTGCGGGAAAAGTCAGCTCCGGCCAGAAAACCTGGAAGAAGAATATGCCGGAAATCATGGTTGCGCACAACGTGCCGTACGTGGCCACTGCGTGTCCCAGCTATCCGCTGGACTTCATCCGCAAAATCGAAAAGGCCAAAAGCATTAAGGGGCCTTCCTATATTCATTGTTTCTCCGTATGTCCCACCGGTTGGCGCTCTCCGTCGCATACGGCGGTGTCCATGGGCCGTCTGGCCGTAGAAACAGGCGTCTTCCCGTTATTTGAAGTGGAGAACGGCCATTACCGTCTTTCTCCGGACATGCCGAAGCAACTCAAGCCGATCAAAGATTATTTCAAGTCGCAGGGACGTTTCCGCCATCTGACCGCTGATGAAATTGAGTCCATTCAGGAAAAGGTCACTTCGGAATATAGAAAACTCACGGAAAAAGCCAGATTTCTCAAGACGGGCAATGCATAAAATGGGGCAACCCTAAAGAATACTGAGGTGAAAAAAGTATGTCAAAAGTCAGTGATATCAAACTAAAGACAAAACAAATCGTCAAAAAGCACAAAGGCGATAAAAGCGCGCTGATTGCCGTGTTACAGGATATTCAGGAAGCGTTTAATTATCTTCCCAAAGAAGCCTTGATCACGGTCGGCGCCGCGATGGGTATCCCCACCAGTCGCGTTTACGAGGTGGCCACATTCTACAACGCTTTCAGTCTGAATCCGCGCGGAGAACACATTGTGAAAATCTGTGTGGGCACCGCCTGTCACGTCCGGGGCGCATCGGCTATTCTGGACAAATTCGAGCGGACACTCTTGATTAAACCGGGTGAGACGAATCAGGATCAGAAATTCTCATTGGAACTCGTCAACTGTGTGGGCGCCTGTGCGTTGGGCCCCGTCGTGGTTATTGATACGGAATATCACGGCCAGATGACAATGGCCAAGGTAGATAAAATTATCGGCAAGCTCAAAGAGGGGGCGCAGTAATCATGATAAAAATGAACAACACACAGGCTTTGCGCCAAGTTCAGGATGATTTGAAGAGTCAATACGATCCGAAAAAAAAGCTGGTCACGATCTGCGCCGGCACCGGCTGCCGCGGTTACGGCTGTATTAAAGTCAAGGAAGAACTGGAAGCGGAAATTAAAAAACAGAATATGGACGTGGAAGTCCGCGCCACCGGCTGCTTCGGTTTCTGCGAAAAAGGCCCGCTGGTGATCATCCACCCGGAAAAAATATTCTACCAACAGGTTAAAATCAAAGATGTGCCGGATATTATCTCCAAAACAGTCGCACAGGGCGAAGTGCTGGAAAAGTTGCTCTATCGCGATCCGCAGACCAATGAAACCGTCATGAAAGAGGAAGACGTTCCGTTTTACAAAAAACAGAATCGTCTGGTTTTCGGCCAAAACGGCATGATCGATCCCACGCGGATTGAGGACTACCTCGTCATTGACGGCTATTCCGCGCTGGCGAAGGCGCTCTCCGGAATGACCCCCGAAGGCGTGATCAGCGAAGTGAAGAAAGCCGGCCTGCGCGGGCGCGGCGGCGGCGGATTTCTGGCCGGCATCAAATGGGAAGGATCCCGCAGGGCTCACGGCGAGCCGAAATACGTCATCGGCAACGGCGACGAGGGCGATCCCGGCGCGTATATGGACCGCAGCCTTATGGAGGGCAATCCCCACAGTGTCATCGAAGGTATGATCATCGGTGCTTATGCTATTGGCGCTTCTGAAGGCTATATTTATGTGAGAAATGAATATCCGCTAGCCGTGATACACCTGACCATGGCGATCGAAAGTGCCCGCGAAGCAGGACTGCTAGGCCGCAATATTCTGGGTACTGATTTTTCATTTGACATCAAGATCAGCAAAGGCGGTGGCGCCTTTGTCTGCGGCGAATCTTCCGCTCTGTTTGCCTCTATTGAAGGACGCGCCGGCGAACCGCGTGCCAAATACGTCCACGCCGTGGAAAAAGGCCTGTGGGACAAGCCCACTGTTCTCAATAATGTGGAAACCTGGGCCAACGTCCCGCTCATCATCAGCAAAGGAGCGGACTGGTACGCGTCCATCGGTACGGAAAACAGCAAGGGCACCAAAATATTCTCGCTGGTCGGCAAGATCAACAACACAGGGCTCATCGAAGTGCCTATGGGCATGACGCTGCGGGAAATCATCTACGGCATGGGCGGCGGCATCCCCAAAGGACGCAAGTTCAAAGCCGTGCAGACCGGCGGTCCTTCCGGCGGCTGTATTCCGGAGAGCCTTCTGGATCTGCAGGTGGATTTCGACAGACTTTACGAAGTCGGCTCCATGATGGGTTCCGGTGGTATGATCGTCATGGACGACCGCTCGTGTATGGTCGATGTCGCTAAGTATTTTCTGGCCTTTTTGCAGGAGGAGTCCTGCGGCAAGTGTGTCCCCTGCAGGGAAGGCGTTCGCCGCATGAGGGAAATCCTCGAGGACATCTGCGCGGGCAAAGGCGAGGAAGGCGACGTGGAACTTTTGGAACATATCTCAACGGGCGTCGCAGACGGTTCACTTTGCGCTTTAGGCGGCAGCGCCCCCAATCCGGTTTTGAGCACGATCAAATATTTCCGGGAAGAGTATGATGCGCATATCAGAGATCACCGCTGTCCGGCGGGTGTCTGCAAGGCACTCATCACCTACAGCATCGATCCGGAAAAATGCACCGGTTGCGGCCTGTGCATCAAGGTCTGCCCGACACAGGCGGTAAGCGGCGAAAAGAAGAAAGCTCATACCATTAATAATGATCTTTGCACCCGGTGCGGCGCGTGTATCGAGAGCTGCAAATTTGACGCAATCAACGTGAAGTAAAGGTAGGATAAACCATGGTAAATATGATTATTGACGGAAAAAATATATCGGCGCCGAAAGATACGATGCTCCTGGAAGCGATTCGCGGCGCGGGCATTTCTGTTCCAACTCTTTGCGCACATGAGGCCGTGTCGCGCTCCGGCTCATGCAGACTGTGTGTGGTCGAAATCAAGAAAGGCAACCGGTCTCGAATTGTCACGTCCTGTCTCTATGGTGTGGAAGAAGGACTCGTGGTTGACACGAAAAGCGACCGGGTTTTAAATGTGCGACGCCTGGTGATGGAACTGCTGCTGGCGCGCTGCCCCGAATCCGATGTCCTGCAAAAGATGGCCCTGGAGATGGGTGCGAAACCTCAGTCGCGATTTGTCGCCGACACGGATAAGGGTAAATGCATTTTGTGCCGTTCCTGCGTGCGCGTTTGTGAAGAGGTAGTTGGTGTAAGCGCCATCGGTCTGTTCGCTCGCGGCTCTCAAAAAACCGTCGGCCCGCCCTTTCATGAACAATCGGATGTCTGCATTGGTTGCGGCGCTTGTGTCTATGTCTGCCCCACCGGCCACATTGAAATGATCTCAACAGGCGAGAAACGTAAGATCTGGGGACGCAGGTTTAAAATGCAGCCCTGTGATAAATGCGGCAAGTATTTCGCGCCTGTGGATCAATTGAAATTCATCAGCAAGAAAACCGGCGTACCTTTCAAGGAACTCTCGGTATGCACGGAATGCCGGTAGCGATTATTTTCCTGACCGTCTAAAAAGCGCCCGGACGTAGAGATGAAAAACAAAAGAACCGGACTTCGGCCGAAGTCCGGTTCTTTTTTGCCTTATTGGCTAGTGTTAATCTCCTATCATCGTATCCATTCAATAGCGACCAAATGGGCCACTGACTTGAATTTTAGATCCCCTGTGACTAGAACAGCAGAATTATTTATAGAACAGGCTAAAGCAAAACAGTCAGCATAAGAGAGAGCATATTGCGCCTTGAGTTCGGCTGCCTGGAAAACAAGAGTATCGGGGATGGATAATACCTTGAATCCGAGCTGATAGATGCGACTCAACACTTCGATTTTCTTTTCATCCCCAAAACGCCTCTTGGTGAGATAGACAATTTCACCGAGATTAATCAAAGAAATAAAAAGATCGGAAGAAGATGAGCAAGAGCTGCGCAATATCCGCTCTACTATTTCAGATCCCGGCTCCCTTTGAAAGAATGCCAGCAGTGCATGGCTGTCAAACAGGTAAGAGGACATCAATCGTTTCGCTCTCTTTTTCTGTCGGCAAGCAGCTCCTCCGACAGGGAAGGTTGTGAAGGCAGACAACCTTGAGCCCCGTTAACAGGATCATCGTCATGGGGAATGATGTAAATCAGCCGGCCATACTCGAACAGTTGGATTCTGTTTCCCGGCTTGATTGCATACCTTTTCCTGATTGATGCCGGTATAACGATTTGGCCTTTGTTAAGTACTTTTACGGATTCCATAATTAATCACCTCAGACGCCATAAAGTTGAACGATTCTTGATTATCGTATAACTATTTTACAGCAAGCACAAGTCAAAACTTAACACTGAAACTTAATTGCTGCTCTCATAAAAAGCCCGGGAATTCCTTCCCCCTCCGACGGTAGGAGCGGTGTCCTTCAAATCCCCCTTTTGCTTGTGACCTCGAGTCGCCTCGCGTGACCTCGTGTGACCTCGCGTGACCTTCAGGTCATCAGGTCACAAAGGGGGGTTGGGGGGATTTTAGAGCGGGTCCGGATTAATTGGGCGCTGTCCCTAATTAACCCCCGACTTCCCTCCCCTTCAAGAGACTGTGTCACAATTCATTTTTATGTCATAACCTTTCAGGTCAATCGTTTCGAAGCGAAGCGAGAAATCTTGTTTCCAATAAATTCATTTGCTTTGAGATTCCTCATCCCGCCACCGCGGGATGAGGAATCTCAATTATTACAATTGCGACACAGTTAGAGGGGTTGTGCAGGTCTCTCTACGCCTCCACGAAATTGGAGCTCCATCCCTCTATTTCCAGGCCCGTTTCCCAGGCCGGGAGCATCTTTTCCGCTGTTTCACGAAAAGCCGGATTATCGTTTGAGTACCGGAGGACGTCTGCTCTTGTATCGCCGACCGCACCCGTCACCTGGTCAAAAATTTCCCGGATGACGCCTTGTGAAAGCCCGCAATGGGCGAAGCCAAACTTATGCAGCGCCCTGGCGCCCCACCATTTCCTTGCACCGCCGAGCGAAAGGGCCGGAATGTCTCGGGGGATATACGCTACGGTCGTCACGACGTCGTAGATCGGGGCCAACCGGATGTCGCCTTCCGCTGGATTTCCGTACAGGATGCCATAGTTTTTCAGATGAGCGTCCCCATTTCTGACCGCCACGGACAGCACGAGAGATTTGAAAAAAGTTTTCATGGCCTCGTCCCGGTGTTGCGGCGACACATAGCGGTCGATGGCCCGGGCGATCCTTTCATAGGTACTGTTGTATTTTTCGTCTGCACCGAGCCCCTGAAGGACGCACATATCTTCAAAGCCCAGATCGGAAAATGGAGGGGCGATGTCGAAGCGTTCCATGACGAAAAGACGTCCGTCGTCGGACAGGTGAAATTCCGGCGTGGGCAGGCCGGCTCGACGCGCCGCAGTCATGCAAAAATATTCGTTGGCCGCCAGTTGCGGAAAATCAGCGCCCCAGGATTTCACGACATAGGATGAAGACCGGAAGGTCGCTCTGTCCCGAGCGTCGATCAGCACTTTCGGCTGAACGCCGGAGACGCCGGAGCGAAGGAGAAACCTGTCGATCAGATCGCGAAATAGTTCCTCTGTGTCGGGATATTTCAGGATATCATCCAGAAGCGCGGGGGATGCAGTCGACGACGGCGGTTCTTCATTCGGTGGGGTGAAGCGGTTACGGCCGATCTGGTAGCCGCCGAGGATCCGCAATAGGGAGAGATCGTCTGTCCGGGCGATCTTGGCGATGGCCTGACGGACGGCAATCAGCATCGCTCCTTCCGGCAGGTTCATCTGGAAGATCGGATGGAGCGCCCGGTCCGTCCAGCTTTGCAGACGAACCGGCATAGTCAGGGAGACGGCGAGAGGTGATGGGGTGTCCGGATGATATGCGAAAATATACGGATCCGGTCCTTCCAGCGCGCCAACCGGCTTTCCCCCTATCCAAACATTGAGCCTATTCATGGCTCAACCTCCTTACGCAATTCTTCCAGAGTCGGTGGCGCGCCTCTGGGACGCGTCGTCAACTCAAGGCCGAGGAAATCCAGTACCCGGATCACCTTCCGGATGCCGATGTCCTGGATGACGCCGTTCTCGATCTGGCTCAACGAGGAACGCCCGATGCCCGCTGCTTTTGCCGCCTCGGATTGGGTCACGTTTTGTCTCTTCCTCGCTTCCCGAATCGAGCGGCCGATGGTAAACAGCACTCTTCACCTCTTTTCTGTATCAAATACGAAACAATTATTATTTATTTTCAAATATGTATTTTATATGAAACATAATATGATGTCAAGCAATTCAAATAGGGACAGAAACCTTTTTCTATCTTGACAGAACCGTTATCTGATTATATGATACAAACAAATTATCAAAGGAGGTGCCCGTCATGCTTCAGATCACCGCCACAGAACTGGCCCGGAAGTTCAAACAGATGATGAATTTGGTTGAATTTCAGGGAGAAGAATTGATCATTATCCGCAACAACCATCAGGTAGCGAAAATCGTTCCAGGGCCGGCAATGATGACGGCTATCGAAGCCATGTCGGATCTTTATCGGACCTTGCCTGATGATGCGGGTGCCGCATGGGTGAGCGACAGCAAGGAAGAAACGTTGGACAACCTCAGCAACTTGCGTGATCCATGGGCTTCCTGATCGATACTTGCATCTGGGTCGATGTTGAGCGGGGCGCTTTAGCCCCGGCAGATGTCGCCCGTTTCACTGGCACGGATGCCGTTTATATTTCACCCGTGACCATTGCCGAACTTAAATTTGGCGCCGATAACGCATCGGACCCGAACATCCGCCAAAGGCGGCAGGCGGCCATTTTTAGGCTGAAACGAAAGCCCGTCCTGCGCATTGATGAAACCACCGGCGAAATCTTCGGCAGTTTGGCGGCGCAGATGAAAGCGTTGGGGCTCCAGCATCGACACCGTGTGCAGGATCTGTGGATTGCAAGTCAGGCAATACAGCACAGCTTGACACTGCTCACCTATAATGTAAAAGACTTCATTGATATTCCAGGTTTATCTCTCAAGGCTATAAACATTGGCGTTTTGTGAAACGAATCTTTGATTGTGCAGCGGTATTGGCGGCGCAATTAATGCTAATCATAAATATAAAGGTCACAAGACCGGTAAGACGATTAGAGTGGTTATTCAAAGCTCTCGCCCATAAATTTGTCGCAGATCCGGTATGATATTTCGCCTTGACATGTCGAATTTTCATGATAGAATGATTCTATGGAAATAAAAAGAATTAGTGAAATCGAACTATTAAATGAGCGCCTCCAGAGTAATCCTGTTGTTGCCATCCTGGGGGCAAGGCAATGCGGCAAAACAACGCTTGCCCGACAGTTTTCTGATCAGTGGCCAACGAAGGTTACTTTTTTTGATCTTGAAAATCCGCTGGATATCCGACGGCTGGAAGAGCCGCTACTGGCGCTGGAAAATATCGACGGTCTGATTGTTCTTGATGAGATCCAGCGCTCTCCCGATTTGTTTCCCGTGCTGCGCGTTCTTGCCGACCGACCAAAGAAAAAGACAAAATTCCTTATTTTGGGCAGTGCGTCACGCGATTTAATTCGGCAATCTGCGGAATCTCTGGCCGGCCGCATCAGTTATCTGGAAATGGGCGGTTTTACGCTTGATCTTGTAGGGGCGGAAAAAGAAGAAAAATTATGGATCAGGGGTGCTTTCCCCAGGTCTTTTCTTGCGTCGAGCGAAGCGGCTTCTTATCAGTGGCGTCTGGATTTTATCGCAACTTTTCTTGAAAGGGATATCCCGCAATTGGGATTCAATATCCCCGCCAAATCACTTGGTCGCTTCTGGCAAATGCTTGCTCATTACCACGGCCAGATATTCAACGCTTCGGAGATTGGCAAGAGCCTGGCTGTATCTGACCATACGGCGCAAAGGTATCTGGATTTGCTTTCCGGGACTTTTATGGTTCGTCAGTTGCGGCCCTGGCATTACAATACGAAAAAAAGAATTATCAAAAGACCGAAAATTTATTTTCGCGATACAGGGATTTTGCATGCCTTGTTTGCCTTGGCCAAGAAAAATGATGTTCTTTTGCATCCGAAACTCGGCGCTTCCTGGGAAGGTTTTGCATTGGAGGAGACGATCAAGGCCATCCAATTGAAGGAAGATGAAACGTTTTTCTGGGGTGTACACGCATCCGCAGAGATAGATCTGGTGTTTCAAAAGAATGGACGGCTTTATGGTGTAGAGGTCAAGTATGCACAGGCGCCGGGTCTGACAGCATCTATGCGTATGGCATGTGATGAGCTGGCCTTAAAGCATTTGTGGGTGATCTACCCCGGCAAGGAAGCCTATACTTTGGATCGAAATGTGACGGTGATTCCATTGACGGAGTTAAAAAGGTTAAGTAATTAAGATTTAAGATTTAAGTGATTAAGATTTAAGGGCAAAGTTTTGATAAAACGCTTATTTGATTTGGGTTTTTCCATTGGGTTGGCTCTGGTTTTGTTGGTGCCTATTTTGGTGGTTGGGGTTTTGATCAGGCTGACTTCCAGGGGGCCTGCGTTGTACTGGTCCGACCGGGTGGGGCTGGGCAACAAGATTTTTAAGATGCCAAAATTCAGGACGATGCGGATCGATACACCGGCGGTTGCGACGCACTTATTGAACGATCCCGATGCGTATTTGACGCCGATAGGTCCCTTTCTGAGAAAATCAAGCCTGGATGAGCTGCCGCAACTGTGGAGTGTTTTAAAGGGGGATATGAGTTTTGTGGGTCCACGGCCTG
>JAUYFM010000048.1 GCA_030690945.1 Smithellaceae bacterium
AAAAACGCCCCCCAAGTCTTCAATGAAAAAGGCATCCGACGCCCGGTTAAGATCACCACAAAATTGAGAGCTACAGCGGCTATGCCGACACGAGCAAGAACCACGGTAAAAGGCGGAAGTTCATAAAGAGCGACTTTGCTGAAAAAAAACGAGCCGCCCCACAACACTGATAAAGTAACCAGAAGTAACCATTCAAACGGCCCCATACTTCTATATTTATTCATGTGAATACAAGCCCCCCTGCATTTTTGTTTTCATGCATTATAAGGCTTGCAGATATCGCCGCTATCCGGTTCTTGCGCACCAATTGGAATTTATATTACGGTATGGTTGTGTCCGCCATCAGCTGGCATTCTGCAGGGCAAATTCCCAGTTGATCAGCTTGTCGAGCACGGTGTTAACATAGTCGGCACGACGGTTCTGATAATCCAGGTAATAAGCATGCTCCCACACATCAACAGTAAGCAGGGGCTTCATGCCTGTTGTCAAAGGGACATCGGCATTGGCGGTCTTTACTACCTTGAGCTTATCACCATCAAGAACAAGCCAAGCCCAACCACTCCCGAACTGTGAAACGGCCGCGCCGGCAATTTCCTTCTTGCAGGCGTCCACACTGCCGAAGGAAGCCTCTATTTTCTGCTTCAGTAAGGCGGGCGGTTCGCCTCCACCTTTCGGTCTCATGCTTTTCCAGTAGAACGTATGGTTCCAGATTTGTGCCGCGTTGTTGAAGATCGCGGTTTTGTCTGCCCTTCCTGCCGTACCCGTAATAATCTTCTCCAATGACAGGTCGGCATATTCTGTTCTTTCAACAAGCTTGTTCAGGTTGTCCACGTAGCCTTTGTGGTGTTTCCCGTAATGAAAGCCAATCGTGTCGGCTGTTATGAACGGTTCCAGTGCGTTCTCGGCATAGGGGATAGGGGGTAAGGCATGGGGCGCTGCTGCTTGTGCAATTCCGGAAAGACCGCCCGTTGCGAGCCACGCAACGGTGCCGGCGGACGCAATGAGAAAACTGCGACGACCAAGCACTGGCGTGGAATTGCTTGTGTTTCTTTTGTTCATATCGACCTCCTTACGTTTGGTGGGTGGGGTTATGCAAAATCAGAGTCGATGCCAAGCCGATATAGAAGATTTAATACCTCTGTTTTTATTCGATCTCGAATCTGTCTTCATCTGTACCGCTTAGTGATCTGAAGTTCGGTATAGACCAATTTAAACGCTGCACGGTCGTATTGTAAAGGGCATCCAAATTGTACAAGAATATTGGAACCTGCTCATTTTCCGTACCCTTTGCATCATTGGTAATAATTGGAAAACTTTCCATACATTGCCTATATACGTTTGCGCCAGAGCTCCATATAAAACTTATGGATCAGCTCCCAGGGCCTTGCGTAATGGGGTACAATAGGGTCCCTCCGGGATAACGGCCACGGATCGGCCTTCATATATGAGACCGTCCAATAGCTTTTGAACTCTTTGCTGAATGCAGCCTTCAGATGCGTGTATGCCGTTGACATTAAGCTTGGCCAAATCCGAAGAGCTGAGACCGTCGGTTACAAAGATCAGATTGTCGTCGCCAACATGCTGCAGAACCTTGGTCTGCATCTGGAATTGCCACTGGTCCTTTATTATATTATCGTTGCTCTGTATGTGGCCCAGAAACTCCCTCCATCTGCCTGAATATTCATACATGAGATTCTGATACTCGCCACTTCCTATGCCTTCCGAACAACTTCCGATTGAAACAACAACGCCCCCTCTTTTGACTGTCGGCAGACAGGAGACCATTCCCTTTACGCATTGGTAGAAAGTGGCATCCAGAGGATATCCGCCGCTGGAGGTGAGGACTACGTCCTTTTCTTGTTCCACCGGAGGGCATGAGTGTTTACTCACAAGCTTGCAGGTTGTATTATGAGATGCTTCCAGTTCGCCCGCAACAGCGTTTACGACCCGGTGTTTTCTGTCCACCACGAGATTGATGCAGAAACCAGCGTCAGCTTCCCGGGCAATTGAAAGGGACTCGTAATGAAGCGGATTTCCTTCCAGATGTCCATTTCTGGCAGAGGGATTGTTTAAAAAGGTGAAACTATGTAATGCCTTTACCGTTTCCAGGGAGCATAACCCCGGGCATATCGCCTTTCGGCCGCCGGAGAAGCCAGCCATGAAGTGCGGTTCCACGAGCCCTGTTACTATGCGGAAATCTGCTTCTACAAACCAGCGATTCAATTCTATTGGACGCCCCGCCCGGCTTGCTCCCCTGATAGTTACAAGCTCGTCGGGTTTATCTGCCCGGTGATCTATGATGCGATATCGTTCACATACTTCCGGCCCAAACATGTACTCCCGTTCTGCGGCCGTACTCGGCCGGTGCATACCCGTGGCAATGAGGATGATTATGTTATCTCCCGGCACTCCCGCATCCTCAATCTCTTCAAGCACGGTATCGAGAAAATCGGAATACGGAACAGGCCTTGTTATGTCGGAGACCACAATGACCACAGACCGTACACCTGATTTTATCAGCGTTTCTGATAAAGGAGGGCTATTGACGGGATTTCTCAGGGCATTTTGAACAAGCTTACGGGCATCCTTTTCCGGTTCCCCGTAAGAGGTGCGGTATACAGCAGCATCGTCGGGCACTCGTACCTCAATGTGCCTGTTATTGTACTGAATGTTAACCAACATGATTCATATTCTCCCCTGTCGTCAGTTATTCTGCGGAACGGCGGGCATCCAAAGGAGGCCACACCACGAGATTTTACAATCAACAACACAGGAACTATTGCTGTATCAATATACATGAAAGCCGTCCACGGCGGCAAAACAAAAACTGAAGACAAAAGACGGATTTCATTTTTCTCTACATCTCTGATCTATGGTAGAAGTTTTTTCCTGACAAGCGAAGGTCATATAGATGCCAGCATGACGTGCTTTTTGTAATAGTTACCGGCAAACACCAAATCAGAAAAGCAAAAAAGATTCCTTAATCTTGTATTTCTAAGCGTATGCGATCAAATTCTTTCTCAACATTTGTAAATGATTCTACAATGATTGGATCAAAGTGAGACCCAGCGTTTTCAATTATCATCTTTCTAGCCTCTTCATGTGACCATGCTTTTTTGTAAACCCTCTCTGACGTTACAGCATCATATACGTCACACATGGCGACAATTCTGGCAGATAGAGGTATTTTTTCAGCCTTTAATCCTTTAGGATAACCGGTACCATCCCACTTTTCGTGATGATAAAAGGCTATGTCACGCGCAAGCGCCAGATAACTGTCTCGGCCAAAATTGTCCCAATAAATCCTATTAGCCTTTTTTAACATTTCTCCGGCAATCGAAGTATGGGATTTCATAACCTCAAATTCTTCTGTAGTTAATTCACCTGGTTTCAATAATATTTCACTGGAGATAGCTACTTTTCCAATATCGTGAAGAAGGGAGGCCAATACAATATCTTCAACGTATTCAGACTTATCGGTAAGGTATTTTTTGTATCGGGAGTTGGCTGACAGATCCAGGGAAATAATTTTGACATAACTCTGTATTCTTTTTAGGTGCAGCCCCGTGTCTGAGTCACGATATTCTGCAAGAGTCGCCAGAGCCTCAATGGAAGTTTTTTGTGTGAGTGTGACCTCTTTCGTTTTTTCATCAACCAATCTGTCCAGCAACTCGTTAGTTTCCCGGGTTTTCTCTAATCGCATTATTATGAAAAATAAAACAACTCCGATCACGGCCATGAAGAGTACTTCTAAACCTGTGTGTAGTATATCTTCAATACTATCGAAAGGTTTATGATGATCCGACAATAACCCGAATAAAAGTTCGCGCAGAACAGGGGTAGCCATGAATGATAAAATTATGAGGATTTTTCTTTGCATGAGTACTTTCCTTGTGTTTTTCCTATGCGAGGAATGCTAACGCAGCGTTTAGCTGCCTGGTTTGATTTCATATATAATTCAAGTTTCAAAACCTAACCGGGAAACCATTATCAATTCGAATGTTTTCGCAATGGAGAGACAGAGTCCAGGGCCCGCACCAACTATAGTTATTGTTTTCATTACTCCTCTTCTCCTTCTCGATGAATCTTTCGTGTTCTATTACGCGGAACATTCGTAATAAGCGGAAAACTTCCCATCAATTGCCTGCTCAGGCGAACTCTTCGCCGAATAATAGTGACCACGCGCTCCGGTATGCCACTTGATGTTGCGTTTCGGTCGGCAGGCGCTTCAAGAAATCCCTGTGCTTCTGATCGTATTCGGCGATTCTATCGAGGCGGTCTCCCCCCAGATCTAAGGCTGATAAAAATCGATTTGGATAGGCGACAATAAGGTCGCGCCATTCGGAGTTAAGGCCGCCAAAGGCTGTCCATACACGCGCATGCCGCTGGTTACTCAGAGGGTATACCGAACCGGCATCGCCAAATGCGGTATCTAAATACAAATTCGGAAAACGCTTGATCAAGGCATCGATGTATGCGGGCGTATAGCGGGAAGCGCGTTCGATATAGCGTATCTGGGCTATGTGGCACCAGATTACCCTGGCCTTCGGATACTGTTGAAGCATTGATTCAAGGGGCGCCAGCAGTTCATTCTCTACTTCGTAATGAATCTGGAATGGCACGCCTGTTTTTTCGCTCATGCTGAACACGCGATGTCCGACTGGGCCATCGATCGGGACATGGACATCGCGTTCCATCTCACCGCGTTTTACCTGTCGGGGCGAAGGGTAGTGGCGGAATTCAAATTCGCCCAGAAGCATGATTTGCTTCGTCCTGGCGGCGGTTTCCTGAGCGTCGAGAAATTCGTCTGAAGCCTCTGTCAGGGCTGGGGGTTGCCCGCCGTTTCCCACGGGAATGAAACGGTCCGGATAACCGGCGAGCAGCCTTTCCGACAAGTTGTCATACCGCACGCCTTTCTCAAACTGCCCCTTGCCGATGTCTGCAGAAAGCGCCATCAGCCCGATGTTAAGGCGATCCATGCTTTTTGCAATGGAATCAATGTCCAGCTTCGTGGAATTGCATGAGCTTTCTATATCGATATAGGGCAATTCGCCGGCGACCAGAATCTTCTTCAGACGTTGCGCATACCCTGTTTTCAATTGCGGAAAATCAACGATATTCTGAGCGTTCCCAAATCTTGGGAAGCAGGCAATAAAAGGAAGAGCACAAAACGTCTTGAGCAAGTCGCGTCTGGTAATCATATTAATCTAAGGCCTCCTCGTGAGATATACGGACTAACCCGAAGCATTACATCCTTTTGCGGCTCAATACCCGGCCCACACTTTCTTCTGTCATTACTTCGTTTATAACCTTTCGATTATAAACGTATGACTCAGGGCCGATGTGGCTCGCTAAGCCTTCACCGTATGAAACTTTCATTCACTACTTCTCGCCGGTTTTGACCGGCGCACCCATATAGATATTATATTTTCCTTTGTATTCCCGGAAACCATCCATCAAATGCTTGAATGAAGTTGGCTTGTATTTTTCAAAACCTTCTTCGTCCACGTAAACGAAGTCGTACTCCACGTCTGTCTGCACCCGGTTGATGTCTTCGCACCATTGTCGCAATCGTTCCAGCTTCAGCGGCACGTCCAGGTCTTCCTGCCCCTTGGTCTCGACAATGACAATTCTCTTGTTTGACAGCTTGACCAGAAAGTCCGGGTAGTAGTTGGAGATGTCGCCGTGCGCGTTCACGTAGTCCAGTTTGAAATGCACCGCCAGATAGTTTTTGGCGTAGGAAACCACATCGTCGCAGTCTTCCAGGAAACGGGCGAACAGCAGCTCAAACCGGCTGTCCCCGATGATACGGTTAAAGACACTCTTTTTCGGGATGAGGTAACCCTGATCCTTGGCCACAAAGGGGCGTGTCTGCCGCAGTTTTATGGTGTCGCGGATTTCGGCGTCGCCTTTGTCCTGCACGGTGAGGGCGTTGATCGCCTTCTTGAAGGTCTCGAGTAA
>JAUYFM010000051.1 GCA_030690945.1 Smithellaceae bacterium
CGCTATTTGAAAGAGCATCCATGTTTCAGCTACTTACATTTTATGATTACATAAGTGACATGGATAAAAACAGTAACCAGTTGAACTTATTCACAGATTATTCCGGACAGTAGTGACCATAAGTTTGAAATTGCTCAAATACAAACATTTCCAGCGCTTGCTTATGCGCTAACTTTCTTATTATTTAACATAGAAGTCAAGGCTGTTTCATATCAAGGTTTGTGCCAAAGGGAGTTAAAAAAATGTAACAAACTGTTATATATAGATAATATAGTAATTTGTTTCTATCTCATCCTTGCCATAATCCATGCTAACGGGTAATAAAGACCCACAGATAGTATCCAGACGGGTCAATTGTATCCATGTCGTTTAATATGTCATTGATTTAAGGAGACATAAAGAATGATATAGTAATTTTATATCGGAATTTGGAAGTATATTCTTGAAAAATAGATTAATATGTTTTATCTACCGATCGTTAAAAGAAGGGGGTTTTATGTCTAGCGAACTGATGAACACCAAGGAAGTTGCCAAATATCTGGATATTCATGAAAAACAGGTTTATTTGCTCATCAAGGCTGGGAAAATTCCTTGCACGCGGGTAACCGGGAAATGGATTTTTCCCGTGAAGCTCATTGATGAATGGTTGCAAAACAGTGCGCAGGACGGTCTGCAGCAAGCCAGAAAAAGAATCAACCAAATCGAAGGCGCACTTCTGGCATCCGGTAGTAATGATCCGGTACTGGACATTCTGCTGACAGCCATTAAAAAAGATCATCCGGCTTTTAATATTTTTTCCGCCAATACAGGCAGTGTCAGTGGTCTGACAGCGCTCAATACAGGATTAACGGACATTGCTTTTTCTCACCTGTATGATCCGGAAACCGACGACTATAATACACCATATTTGAAACAGTATTGCCCGGATCATCAACCGGTCGTTGTCAATTTGTTTTATCGTCAGGTTGGTTTCCTGATTGCAAAATCCAAGACGGAGATTTTTAAAGGGTGGGAAAGTCTAACCCACAAAAAAATACATTTTGTGAACCGGCAAAAAGGTTCGGGAATAAGGATTCTGCTGGATAATGAATTAAAAAACAGAAGGATCGAAGGTAAAGATATTTCGGGCTACGATAATGAAGTCTATACGCATTTTGAAGTGGGACTTTCCCTCATTTCGGGTGAGGCCGATGTGGGAATCGCTTCAGCCGCCGTGGCCAAAATACTGGACCTGAATTTTCAGCCTTTGGTCGATGAGCGTTTTGACATGATTCTCGATAAAAGCACATTTTTTCAGCCGGGGATTCAGGCTTTTATCGAGACGCTTCAATCGGAGAAATTTAAAAACCGTGTCGAAAAAATCGGGAATTACAATTTTAAGGATGCGGGACGAATTCTCCATTCTTAGGGAAATTACCCACATAAACAAATGAACGAAAAGAGTATTTAAATGAAAGTATTTATAGGAAAATGTAGCGCACTGCTTTTTTCCCCCAATTCTCTGGAATGGCAAAAAAAATGAAAAATAAGAATCAACATGAAGGAGTGGAATAATGAAAATGCTCAGAAACAGTAAAGTTGTAATTACCTTAATGATGGCCGCTTTGCTTGTTGCATTGGGAATATTCAATGTTTTTGCCGCGCCCAAACAAAAAAATATAATTCTGGCGACAACGACCAGCACGCAGGATACGGGACTGCTCGATGTTTTGATTCCCATCTTTGAAAAGGAAACCGGGTATTTTGTGAAGACCATTGCCGTAGGTTCCGGTCAGGCCATGGCAATGGGACAAAAGGGCGAGGCGGATGTCATGCTGGTTCATTCGCCGGATGCCGAAAAGAAATTCATTGAGCAGGAATACGGCATCAACCGTCGTCTGGTGATGCACAATGATTACACCATTGTCGGACCGGGAACTGATCCGGCCAAAATCAAAGGCGTAAAATCGTCGACCGAAGCGCTCAAAGTTATTGCCAAAGTCAATGCGTTGTTTTTATCGCGCGGCGATAATTCGGGAACGAATTCTCAGGAAAAGAAATTATGGAAACAAGCCGGCATCAATCCGGAAGGTCAGAAGTGGTATCAACAGACCGGATTGGGTATGGGACAGACCCTTAATGTAACCTCCGAGAAAAAAGGCTATACCCTGGCAGACCGTGGCACCTATCTGGCGATGAAAAAGAATTTGGGATTGGATATTCTGGTGGAAGGCGATGCAGCGCTGCTCAATATTTATCACGTCATGGAAGTTAACGTTACGAAATGGCCTAAAGTCAATGCCGATGGGGCAAAAGCGTTTGCCGATTTCATGGTGTCCAAAAAAACGCAGGACATTATTAAGACATTTGGTGTTGATAAATTCGGCTCTCCGTTATTTTTCCCTGATGCCGGGAAAAAAGTGGAAGATCTGGGTAAATAACAAAACAAAGTAAAAGAGGCATTGAGTGGAATTAATTCTTCAGGGGATCATCAAAGCTTTTGAATTGATCATCAGTTTTGATCCCGAAGTTATGGGAATCACGTGGCTGTCTTTGAAAATATCGGGGACAGCAACATTCATCAGCCTTTTCATCGGCGTTTCCATCGGAACTTTGGTTGCATTAAGCAACTTTCCAGGGAAGAGGCTGGTCATCAGTTTGATCAATACGGGGATGGGCTTGCCACCCGTTGTCGTAGGCTTGTTTGTAACGATTATGATCTGGCGCAGCGGACCACTGGGCTTTCTGGAAATTCTCTATACTCCTTATGCGATGATTATTGCGCAGGCGATTATCGCCACGCCGATTGTGATGGGCATATCGCTTGCTTCTATCCAAAATCTGCCGCCCAACCTGCGTCTGCAGATTCTTTCACTGGGGGCCAGCCGGTTACAGATGGTGTGGGTCTTGATCAAAGAATCCAAGCTGCCGCTATTGGCGGCCGTCATGGCCGGTTTTGGCGGCGTGATTTCCGAAGTCGGCGCTTCTATCATGGTCGGCGGCAATATCAAAGGATACTCGCGCGTACTCACCACAGCCACTGTCATGGAAACCGGCAAAGGAAATTTTGATATCGCTATTGCGCTGGGCATTATCCTCCTGATACTGGCATTTATCGTTAATCTCCTGCTCACACAGATACAGCAAAGGCAGCATCCGCGATGAATATACTTACTATTCAAAATTTAATCGTCAAGCGCAGCGGCGTCACGGTATTGGATATCAGCGAGCTGAATGTCGAACAAGGTAGAATCCTTGCCCTGATCGGGCCCAACGGCGCGGGTAAATCAACGCTTCTTTTAACCATGGCGGGTTTGTTAAAACCGAGCCAGGGAAAGATTTATTATCGGGGAATGCCTGTAGACAGAAGCGTCAGCCGTTCGCATATGCGCCGGAGCGCCTGTGTTGTCTTCCAGGAGCCGCTTCTGCTCAACACATCCGTTTATAAGAATGTCGCTCTGGGCTTGAAATTCCGCCATCTGAGCAATGCTGAAATCAAGAAGAACGTTGAGGACGCCCTGGATTATTTTGGCATCAGTGCTCTGGCGGCACGATCGGCCAAAACGCTTTCGGGCGGCGAAGCCAAAAGGGTATCACTGGCGCGTGCGTTTGCTCTGAAACCGCAACTGATATTACTGGATGAAGCTTTTAACTCACTCGATCCTCCGACGAGGGAAATACTCATTGACGACCTGCGGCATATTCTAGAGGAAACCAAAATTACGGCTGTGCTGGCCTTGCATGACCGCGAAGAAACGTTGCGTCTGGCGCAGGATGTAGCGGTTATGGCCGGCGGGAAAATGGTTCAATCGGGAACAACGGCTCAGATATTCAACGAGCCGAAATCCGAATTTGTGGCAAACTTTGTCGGCACGGAAACGATATTGGAAGGCACTGTCCAAGGCAGCAACGAGGGCCTGATGGAAATTTCGGTGGCCGGAAAAATTATTGAGGCTGTTGGTGATTTCCTGCCGGGACAAAATGTCTACTGTTGCTTAAGGCCCGAAAACATCACCGTGTCACCGACTATGCCTGGAAAAATCAGTGCCCGAAATGTGTTTGAAGCCAAAATTCAAAAGATTGTCCGACAGTCTTTCTTCTATAAAATATTTCTGGACTGCGGTTTTATTCTGGTAGCCTATATCACCGTATCTTCCTGTGAAGAGTTAGAAATATTTGAAGGTTCAACAGTTGCCGTCTCTTTCAAAGCAACTGCCGTGCACGTCATATGGCGCGAAAGACGAGACACGGATAATAGCGCGCAGAGGCCAGTGCAAGTATAGTCGGCAACGTTTATGCTTTTGAAAAATAGACAAAAGGAGAAAATTGATGAAACACAACATGACATCAACGGTAACCCTTAACAACAAAACAACCATACCCTGGTTTGGGTTGGGCACATTTCTTTCCCCAGTAGGCGAAACGACACAGAATGCGGTTCGCTGGGCTTTGGAGGCGGGTTATCGCCACATCGATACAGCCAGAATTTACGATAATGAGCAAGACGTAGGGTAGGCTATCATCGAAAGCGGTGTGCCCCGAGGCAATATTTTTGTAACCACCAAAGTGTGGAATGACGACCAGGGTTAAGTGGAAGTAATGCGTATAACAGCTTCTGGGCTTCTGTCTTATGGTTTTATGGCTGGTGAAACAGGACCTATAGCCGGTGATGGTGATAAATTTCTTACGACAACAATTCTACCATCGGGGGATTCTTTTCTGGACGTCCATAATTCGTTATTTTCTTCCACGTAGAAGTTCCAGTCAACAGCTTCCGAATTGGTTTCTGTAACCCAGACACAACATGTTTTATTAATCAAAGCCGGTTCTTCCTGAAGGTTTGCAATCTCCCTTTGAGACGGAAGACGCCAGTCGGTGAAGCCTGCCTCGTTAAGGCCTTTCACGGTATTGATGACATTGCCGGCTGTGACATCAGCGACAGGATAAATAAGCCATTGCAAGCCAGTCTTGGTATCAATAACGGTGCCGTCCTTTAATTGATTAAAACGAATTTTAATCGGTGTACTTAAAACAAGATTTTGTCCTGCCTCCGGCGTTTTGATTTTCTTGGTTACTTTTGTATTCCATTTGTCGGAAAGGATGGTAATAATGTAATCGGACGAAGGAGCGATACCCGTCAAATGAAAACTGCCGTCCGCAGTGGTCTTGGTCTCGAATTGTTCATAGCCTTGAGTAAGTTGAACCCGTTTGAAGATAATGGAAACGCCTGACAAAGGCTTCCCTTTGCCGTCGATAATTTTGCCCCCAACGCCGGCTGTCTTTTCGCCGCATCCGAATAAAAGCATACTGATCAACAGAATAAATAAAAAACGATACGCAATTTTCATAATAATTACTCCATATCCAAGATTGGGCTGAACAATTTAATCCCGCTGTTGCGGGACGAGCGTTCATTCGACACAGTCGGTTGCGAGATGGTTGATTCAGCCGGTGTCATGAAATAAGAAGGTTTTCCACTTCACTGCGTATTTTTTGCAGACTTTCAGCGGATGACGCTTCAAAACGCAGCACAATAACCGGCTGCGTGTTTGAGGAGCGCACGAGCGCCCAACCATCTTGAAACGGAATGCGGACGCCGTCAATATCAATGACGTTAGGCGTATTCCGGTAGTGGTATTTTATTTTATCAACAACCGCCGCTTTTTTATCATCTTCACAATCCACTCGTATTTCAGGTGTTGCAAACGTTTGCGGTACATCGAAAAACAACTCGCTTAGCTTTTGATTGGTCTGCGAAAGGATTTCCAGCAATCTCAAGGCGGCATAAATGGCGTCATCATATCCGAAGTAGCGGTCGGCGAAAAATAAATGACCACTCATTTCTCCGCCCAGAACGGCATTTTCTTCTTTCATCTTAGCTTTAATCAGCGAATGACCTGCCTTCCACATAATCGGTCTTCCGCCATTCTTTTGAATATCATCGTACAATACTTGTGAGCATTTGACCTCGCCGATGATGGTCGCCCCGGAATGTTCTTTTAAAATATAACGGGCAAACAAAAGCAGTAGTTTGTCTCCCCAGATAATTTCACCGGTATTGCTGATCACACCGATGCGGTCGGCGTCTCCGTCGAAGGCTATTCCTAAATCAGCCTTTTTTTCAGCAACCAGTTGAATAAGGTCTTTTAAATTATCTTCAACAGTGGGATCGGGAAAATGGTGGGGAAAACGGCCGTCCGGATCACAGTAGAGACAGGTGACATCGCACCCCATCCTCTCCAGGATGGGCAGAGCAAACTGTCCTCCGACACCGTTGCCGGCATCCAACACAATTTTCAGCTTTTTGGATATTTTAACGTGATCAAAGAGATAGTTTTGATAAACCTCTGTTATGTCTTTAAACTGCGCAGACCCTTTGCCGGACAAGTAAGTCTCGGCTTCCATTATTTTTCTTAATTCCTGGATCTGTTGACCGTGAATGGAATCGTACCCGATGCAAATCTTAAAGCCGTTAAACTCCGGAGGATTATGGCTGCCGGTGATCATGACGCCTCCGCCCGCATGACAATGACGGATGGAGAAATAAAGCATCGGCGTCGCACAAATACCAATATCAATGGTGTCAATTCCCGCGGCATTCAGGCCTTGAATTAAATATCGATGATAGGCGTCCGAACTCAATCGGCAATCGCGTCCCACGGTCATCGTTTTAATTTTATTCTGAAGCGCATAAGTGCCGATGGAGCGCCCCAGGTTTACAACAAACGCTTTATTTAAATCTTTATCAACGACGCCTCGCACATCATATTCACGAAAGACATGTGGATTCATAACAATCTCCTCAGATTAAAAAAATATTCAGCATGGGATGCAGGGGTTAAGCACACTTAGTTCGTATATAATTTAATAAAATATGTCAATCAAAGATGACCTTACCGACCATCGCATGATGGATGGAAATAAACTCATATCATCTGCGATTCCCCGATGCATAATAGGGTGAGAGCGTTTTTTTAACGATGCGCGAAGGGGATAAGGGAAGCAACGAATCGCCGGAAATGATTTGTAAAAAATTAGTAATGATGTGAAATGTCGCTCCCCAGAGAATGTCATCTTTTCCATGGCCGTCCGGGATGATCAGACAGGGGAATTTCATATTGTATCGCGGATCGGAACTTCCGAGATCTGATTCAACTTCTACGGTGGCATAAGATGAGCTTTGGAAAAAATAGCTTAGGGGAATTTCCAGCAATTTTTCAACCTCGGTACTCAGCCGACAATCGTAGGGTTTCTTAACCAGACAAACCACGGGGAAGATGGTCCGGGAAAAGTACGTCAGCGAATAAGAGGGCAGGGCGCCCAGAAAAAAGACATTGAGCGGACTCAGGCCAATTTCTTCCCAGGATTCCCGAAGGGCATTCATCAGAAAAAGACTGACTAAAGAGACCGTCTGTTTGTCTTTATTCGGAAGATCGTTCAACATCCGGTCGTCGATGGTGCGGACAATGCCCGTTTTTAATAAAATATGGCTTAACATTTCATCCGTCGATTGCTCCAGAATACCCCCAGGACAGCTGATGTCGCCTGCCTGAGCGACGGCCTCCGAACGTTTAATCAGCTGAAAACTATATTCTGAGTTTTTATAATGAAGCAGTACGACAACGCCGGCTTCAAGATGATTGGCTCCGGTGGAATTGGACTGGAGGATCGAGAGGTATTTTTCGCGATAGTCAATAGGCGCCTTGTCTAATTGTTTCAAGACGTAAAGCGGAAAATCGTCTTTTTGTCGAAGCAGTGTTAAATCCATTATCATCCGTTAAATACTCACATTAATATTTTTGAAATCATTTCATTATACCAGCGGCTGTACGGGAACAAATCAATAAAACCGCAATGGCCGCCAAACGGCTGCCGGAATATTGTCAGGAAACCGTTATCATTGAGTGATTGGAAATCGTCTTGCGGAATAACCGGATCATCCGCTGCAATAAATACCCTGACCGGTAAATTAAGGTCCCGAAAAGAATTTTTATTCAGTGTATATAACTTGAAATAATCCCGATAGGAAGAAAATTCCGGAAAATATGTCATCATGTCCGAGGTCAGCTCTAAGCAGGTTCTGGCGTGCAGCATTTCAGTGAAATTATATTTATGTGGAAAAAGCTGTTGCTTTTTTTTCAGCGAGCGCCTCCATTTTTTCAGGAAGTATTTTCGATAGAAGGCAAGGCCGTTATCAATAGCCAGTGTTGTCTTATAAGGATCCAGAGGAGGACTGACGGCGAACACCTGTTCCAAATTTTTAATCGGCGTTTGGGAATGTTTTATCGCGATACGCAGGGCGAAGTTGGCGCCCAGAGAAAATCCCAGCAAATAGACGGGCAAATTCCGGGAATACTGCGCAAGGACGTTGACCGCGTCAAACGTCTCTTGAAGCAAAGCACCGTGAAAAAGGCCTTCATTAAGATGATGTGAGTCGCCATGATCTCTTAAATTTAAACGGCAAACAGAAAATTCTCTGTCATAAAAGTAGGAACCGGCGGCCAACACATAGGCCGATGAGGAGGAGCCCTCCCACCCATGTAGAATGATTATCAGTCCTCTGGAACGGGGATGACGCGAAAAATAGGCCAGCAATTTCGATCCTTCCGGCGTGTCGATAATTAATTCTTGCGAATGTTCCAGAAGGGAGCGATGGGGGGGGATTAACAAACGCGCGGAAGCCAACATGGACTGAAGGTGCCGGTTTTTAAGGAAAGACCGGGGCAGAAAGGTCGAATTGTTTTTTGATCTGGCAATCATGAGATTCTTTGTGAAAAGCCCCGCCTGAAAGGGGCGGGGTCGGTAAGTTGGTGGCGGTGCCCTGATTTGAACAGGGGACACTACGGATATGAGCCGTATGCTCTAACCAGCTGAGCTACACCGCCTTTGAGGGATTATTTTATATTTCTAAAACCTTTAATTGGTTTCCACGCGACATTCGCAATCTTGTGGTTTACGAAGTCGCCCGGACGCTATATCTAAGAGTAGAGCGTTTGTCAATAACTATTGAGGCGTCTCCAACTTATAGACAACAATGACACTTCGTTCGCTGATCGATGCTCCGACGGATTGAACCAAGGCCAGAACAAGTTCCGGTTTGCCGTCGTTATCTATGTCTTTAAAACAGTAGTCAGCGACATAGCCGTTAATCTTTTTGGTCCGCCAATTTTCCGACATGCCAAGACCGTCCCACTCCAGGTTGTATATTTCACTGGATGAGAAAAGTTTCAGATTTTTAAAGACACGGCCAACAGAGGACAGGTTTTTGACAATAATAAGTTCCTTTTTACCGTCTTTGTTCGTGTCAAACGACAGAATACGCATATTAGCAAACGCGCTCTCTGCCGGAGTGGCGTCGCTGGATTTCTGCTTGTCAATGTTAGCGATATAATTATTGCTGCCGCCATAGACTGTATCGCTTCTCCAGATCAGCTCGTCGGGAGAAAAACCAAAAGATAAAATCCGGCTCATCAGTTTATTTGTTGGTGAGATAATGCATAAATAGTCCAGTTCATCAAGGGCGATAATCTTTTCGCTGGTGCCCGCACCCAGCGTATCGATGGTCAAACCGTAAATAGACAATCCCATGGGTATTTTCATTTTATCACCGGAAACATATTGTCCGTCCCGCCAGACAATTTCATAAATCTGCGTGTCAAATACCTTGTCCATTCCATAAGTCTGTCCCAGAAGCATTGGAGTACCCGACGGCGTATCAATCACGCGCAGAAAATACCGGATATCGGAAGCGATGATCTTATAGTCGCCGTCTTTGAATTGAAGGACAAAGGAATTCAATAGCTTATCGTTCAGCGAGGTGATAATAATTTCCGGGGTGCCGTCCTTGTTGATGTCCGCTACATCCACCGATATGTAATTATTATATGATTTACCTTTTATTTGTTTCAATAATTTTAAATCATCCTTTGTTTTTTGATAGACAAAAATGCTGTGGGCATCAATAACGACGACCTCATTTAAGCCGTCCTTGTTGATGTCTCCGACATCCATCCCCTTAAATTCCGATTTGAATTGCTGGCTCATCCAGAAGCCTTTGCGGGTGAGAGGATCGGCCGCGTTGATGAATTCAGTATTGATCATGGCGGTCAGTGTTCCTTTTTTACCGCCTGTCTTCATGCCCGCAATGATTTGCGCTTCACGGGATGCTCCGGGAACGGCAGGTGGAACGACCGCGGGTGTAACAGAGGCTGCAGGCAGTGCTTGCGGTGTCGCTCCAATAATATGCTGGACTATTCGTTGCGAAAAATCGTTAATTTTCGGAATCACTTCATCAAGAGTTTGTGATTGGGAAAAAATGCCGACATCCGATTTGCCGCCCGTAATATCAACGAGTTTACCGTCGATACTGATGCTGTTGCCGATCTTCGTAATGCTTCCCCAGACCACGTAATCGGATTTCAATTGCCGGCCAATGCTTTGAACATCTGTCAGATTCAGTTCTTTTGCCCCTGATTTATTAAGAACATCTTGAACAACATCTTTGCGCGTTACTTCAATTTTATCGGCAACTGAGATACGGTTCACCAGCATATCGCTGATTCCCTGGCGAACATATTCGATATTTTCTGCGCTATGCAGCGAAAAAGGCAAAACCGTTACCGTATATTTTTCTTTGGCCCATATCGCTTGCGTTGCCAGCAGAATAATTGTCAGACATAGTACATACTTGATAATTCTTTTCATATTGATCTCCTGGAGTTTTAGACTGTCATTATTGAAACCAGTCAGTTTCTAGCACTTAAAAAATGATAATTCAAGGAAGTTTTCTTTCCTTTATAAAACCTTGACAGCCTTTTTCTGTTTAATGTATATGAAGGTCGGGAGACAAGAAAACCATGGAAAAAGCACAATTAACGTTCAACGGAATGAATCTTGAAATGCCGATCATCGAGGGCACCGAAGGTGAAAAGGCGATCGATATATCCAACCTGAGGCAGGCAACCAATCTGATTACGCTGGATGTCGGTTATCAGAACACGGGCTCCTGCATGTCCTCGATAACATTTATAGATGGCGATAGCGGCATATTGCGGTATCGGGGCATTCCTATTGAGGAACTCGCCGAAAAAGCCAGTTTCTCTGAAGTGGCCTATTTGCTGATTTACGGCAATCTTCCGAACAAGGAGGAGCAGCAGTTGTTCTCTCAGCGGCTCACGCAGAATTCAATGATTCATGAAGAGATGCTGCGTTTTTTTGACGGGTTTCCGCCGACGGCTCATCCGATGGCGATCCTGGGAACGATGGTCAACTCTATGTCTGTTTATTACACGGACTATTACACGGAAGATTTTCAGGCGGGAACGTTTGATTTAATGGCCGCCTCTCTGATCTCCAGAATCCGCACGATTGCCGCGTATTCCTATAAACACAGCATTGGTGAACCGCATGTGTATCCGAAGCGTGACCTGAAATACGCGTCCAACTTTCTATATATGATGTTTGACAGCCCGGTAAACCCCTACGTTCCGGACCCGGACATTGAAAAGGCTCTCTCCACATTGTTAATCCTTCACGCCGATCATGAGCAGAATTGCAGCACGTCAACCGTTCGGTTGGTTGGCAGCAGCATGGCCAATCTTTACGCCTCGATTTGCGCGGGAATCTGTGCGCTCTGGGGGCCGCTGCATGGCGGTGCGAATCAGAAAGTGATCGAAATGCTGGAAAGCATAAAACAAGACAACATTACCATCCAGCAATGCATTTCGTCGGCCAAAGACAAAGAAAGCAAATTTCGCCTGTTCGGTTTCGGGCATCGTGTTTATAAGAATTACGATCCTCGTGCCCGGATTCTGAAAGAATATTGTGAAACGATCTTTAAAAAATATAACTATCAGGACCCGCTGATTAATATCGCCATGGAACTGGAAGAGGCGGCCCTGAAAGACGAGTTTTTCATCGAACGGAAACTTTATCCCAATGTCGATTTCTACAGCGGTATTTTGTACCGGATGATCGGAATTCCGACAGACATGTTTACGGTCATGTTCGCCATCGGCAGATTGCCGGGCATGATCGCGCAGTGGAAGGAAATGCATGATGCCGTGCCTCTGAAAATTGGCCGTCCCCGGCAAATTTACACGGGCAGCAGTCTGAGGCATTATCTTCCAATGGACGAACGCAGATGATAATGAAGCGGTTTGGCGTTGGCGGAAAAACTTTTTTCTTGACTTTTTTCGGCCATTTGCCTATACACGCGGCACATGAGGTGTAGGTAGGGATGTTGAAACAATATTTATTTACCCAGGCAGTTAGCTTTTACTTTTACTTTTTTAGCTTTATCGGCTTTAAGGTCTGCCTGAAAGTATCATGACCGATCGTTAAGGGAAATGAACCGTGGGCAGATTAAAATTTGCCCACGGTTTTTTTTTGCCGGAAAGAGGTTTTAACAATCAAGAGGGGGGATGGAAAAATGAAAAAATGGAGCAGTATAATACTTGCAATATCGGCTTTTGTGTTTCTTAGCATGAATATGGCCCACGCCCAGGCGAAAACAATCAAAGTCGGTGCGGCAATTAACCTGACAGGCCCCGCGTCAAGCTGGGGGCAGTTTCATGAAAAAGGTCAACGGGACTATTTCCGTTATGTGAACGAAGTGAAGGGCGGCGTTGCCGGTCACAAAATCGAGATGATCACAGTGGATACCGCCTATAAAGTGCCTGAAGCACAGGCCGCCGTTCAAAAATTTGTTCTTCAGGACAAAGTGGATATGATTGCCACCTGGGGCGCCGGCGAAGGGCTGGCGGCAAAGCCTATTGTTCAAAAATATAAAGTGCCGACCATCAACTATTCCACCAGCTGGGAACTTTTGGAAAAGCCCGTTGATTATATGTATCTGCCTTTTGGCAGCTATAAAATGGATTGTCAAGCGGTTCTGGAATATATAAAAGCCATCCATAAGGGTAAAGAGTCGCCAAAAGTTGGTTTGCTCACTTATAATAATGCGTATGGGCGTTCGATTCATGCGCCCAGCAAGGAATACGCGGCAAAATTAGGCGTCAATCTGGTCGCCATTGAGGAGTTCCCACCCCGAACGGTTGATCTCAACACGGAACTGCTCCGCCTGCAGAAGGCCGGCGCTGAATATATTTTCATCCAGATGCTGCCTTCCGCCATCATTACCGCTTTCAAGAGCGCCGATCGCATCAAATACAATCCTGTTTTCCTG
>JAUYFM010000067.1 GCA_030690945.1 Smithellaceae bacterium
TTAAAAGAACAACTGCCGCTGCCGCTACGATGGTTCCTAATGTCTTTTTCATGATCTGTTACCTCCTTAGGGTAGTCTGTGTTATTTGCCTTTATACTAATGAAATTTGCATGCCAGATTTCAATAATGTATAAAAAATAACTGCAACAATTCGATTATTATCATTATTTAACAACAGCAACACTGGACGACACAACGCAAATAACCATCTTTTTCCTCTTTCTTTCAATGAAATGTTCAATCGGCTTGAACGAAACATGAAAAAAGTATTTAAATTGTCTGGTCTTCAATTTTCATTGACAAGCATCAGGCAACAGGCTTAAATACTTTACAAAATTTAATATTACACCCTTTATGAACCTTTTAAGTCGTCAGAAAAGACATGGGAATGGTGGAACGTTCACAACAAGATTGCCAGGCTGCTTACAAGATTTCTTCTAAATGGGAAGATTTGAATCTTTTTATTTATCTTACAGGCGAGTTCGGCCTGAAAAATCTAATGCTTTTCACAGGTGACATCAAACGAGAAATCTCCAGTCAAAAGACTCAGGCCGTCACTATCGATTTTTCTCAAATCTGCTATTTGGATAGCGCGGCAGCCCTGTCCCTTGTTCAAATTGAAAAAGATGCCGTCGCCCAGAATATCCCTTGCCGACTGGTAAATTTGAATGATGAAGCCAAAGGAATTTTTAGTGTTATTCATCAGGATGCGTTGACCCAAACACCTTTCAAGCCGGAAGTATCCCAAGATGGCTTTATCCGTCAGGTGGGACAAGCATCCCTGGACATCGCCCGCGATTTTGTCAATTTCGTCACGTTTATCGGCGAGCTGCTGATCGCTCTTTTATACACCTTAAGGCATCCTAAGAGCCTCCGGGGAAAAGATGTTCTATTTTACGTCCAGCGGGCGGGCGTGGATGGCCTGCCCATTGTCGCTCTGATCGGCCTTCTGATGGGTTTAATCATGGCTTTCATGTCTTTTTTGCAGTTCAAACAATTCGGCGCAAACATTTATGTTCCCGCCCTGGTCAGTTTTGCCATGGTCAAAGAACTGGGGCCTCTCATGACGGCCATTCTGGTCGCGGGACGTTCCGGTTCTGCTTTTGCTGCCGAAATCGGCACCATGGTGGTCAACGAAGAGGTGGACGCGCTCAGTACGATGGGCTTTGATCCAATTCGCTTTCTAGCTGTCCCGAAGGTTCTGGCCACTATCATCGTCGTGCCGATTCTGACCATTTATGCCGATCTTTCCGGCATTCTCGGCGGTATGATTATCGGCGTCACCAGTCTGGACCTGACGGTAAAAACCTACATTACCCAGTCGATAAAAACGATCGAGGTGTTCGATGTCGTCACCAGTTTGATTAAGGCCGCCGTGTTTGCCGGGCTGATTTCCGCCATCGGTTGCCAGCGGGGATTCCAAGTGCGCTCAGGCGCTCAGGACGTCGGTAAATATACCACTTCTGCCGTTGTCGCGGCGATCTTTCTGATCGTGGTGGCTGATTCCATTTTTGCCATTATGTTATATTACGTTAAAAGATACTCCGTACTGACCGGTTAATAGTCAAACAGATTCAAAAGGAGTTCTGTTTTGGAACCTTCGGAAAACAAGCCCATTATTGTGGTAAAAAATCTGACCGCCCGCTTTGGAAACAATATTGTTTTTGAAGATGTCAGCTTTGAGGTATATAAAGGAGAGATTCTTGTAATTGTTGGTGAATCTGGGTGTGGCAAATCGACACTGCTGAAGATCATGATCGGGCTGCAGAAACCTTCCGCCGGCCAGGTTTTGTATCAGGGAACCGATATTACCCACGCCACGGAAAAAGATCTTAATCTTTACCGGCAGAATATCGGCGTGCTTTTTCAGTCCGGCGCTTTGTTCAGTTCGATGACGATCAAGGAAAACATTGCGCTGCCGCTTTCGGAGTACACAAATCTCGATTCCGCCGCCATACACCAGATTATTAAAATGAAATTAGGTATGGTCAATCTGGCAGGCTACGAAAATCATCATCCGTCGGAACTTTCCGGCGGCATGAGAAAAAGAGCCGGCATCGCCCGGGCGATGGCGCTCGATCCCCGTGTGCTTTTCTTTGACGAACTATCCGCCGGCCTCGACCCGGTCACTGCGGTGGAACTCGATAATTTGATCACCAAGACCAATGAAGCCCTGGGAACAACAATGGTTATTGTGACTCACGAGCTGGAATCTATTTACAAAATAGCACATAGAGTGCTAATGTTGGATAAAGAGGCAAAAGGGATGATTGCCGAGGGCAAGCCTTTGGAATTGAAAGAACAGGCGACAGACCCGCGGGTGAAAAGTTTCTTTTTACGAGAGTTGCCGTCCGCACCAGACGAACAGAGGTTTTATGTCAACTAGAAGCTCGAAGTTTTTAATCGGTCTTTTTGTCATTATCGGCATGACGATTCTGGCGGTCATCATCATTTGGGTGGGCGCGTCCAGAATCCTGATGAAGGGTTCCCTCTACGCGGCATATTTCGATGAATCTGTCCAGGGATTACAAGTGGATTCAGCCATCAAATACCGGGGAGTGGAAATCGGCAAGGTGCAGAGCATCGATGTAGCGCCGGACTACCGCCTGATTGAAGTGATCATGAAAATCGAGCTGGAGGGTGATTTGCAAAATCAAACCATTGCCTCGCTGAAGACAGCAGGAATTACCGGAATCGTCTTCATTGAACTTGACCGGCTCAGTGCCGGCGAATTGGCCAGTTCGCCGAAACTTACTTTTCGACCAAACTATCCGGTCATCCCGTCCCGCCGGTCGGAAATCAGCCGCTTCCTGGCAGACACAAGCTTCATTATGCAAAACATCAAAGATATCGATTTCAAGGGTATTTCCGATCAACTGAAAAACACCACCCATGCCATAGAAAACTTCCTGGAAGGCAAGCGCATCAACAATATCATGGCAAACTTGGAATCCACCTCCACCAATCTGGACCAGACGATTGCCAAAATCAACAAAACGGTTGCTGAAGGCAAAGTGGATAGGGTCGTCAATGAAACCCTGGGCATTTTATCGGAAGCCCGACAACTGATCGGGCAGGCCAGAAGTGAAATCAACGGTTTAAATCTACGCGAAAAAGCAGAGCGAACGGATGCCATCCTCAAAGACATCGACAAAAAAACAAAAACAATCACCAGCAATCTGCAAGACACGTCGGAAAATTTGCGGGCAACCTCGGAAAATCTGCAAAAGCTGTCCGATAGTTTGAACAGAGATCCGTCGGATCTGATTTTCACAAAACCAGCGCCGCCACGCAAAGCCATGGAGTAGTGAAAGGAACCAAACCATGAAAAACTTTTTATCACAGCCACGATGCTTTCGGAAACGATGGTCAAGCTTTTGTCTTATACTGATTGTTTCATCTTTCTTTCTAATCACAGGATGCGCCACGAGCGGTAAGCCGCAATACAACGTGGAACATTATCTTTTAAATTACCAGGCGCCGGCCTGGAATAAGCTCGAAAAGCTTGCGACATCCGTCAAGTTTAACCGGTTTTCCATTGCCGCCGCCTATAATTCGACCAATATGATCTTCCGCAACGACGCTTACAGTCTTGATTTCTTTAATTATTCCCGCTGGGCGGTCAGTCCGGCCGATATGATCGGTGACAGCCTCTTTAGCAACATGATAGGGAGCGGCCTTTTCCTCGCAGTCTTTTCCCGACACGAAACAGATGAAGGCCGATTTATCATCTCGGGCGGTATTGAGGAATTTTATCTGCGGATGGATAAAAGCAATAAAACAGCTCTCATCAGTATCTCCATCTCCATGCAAGACTCCCTGGAAAAAGAAACCGGCAAAAGAATGATGTTTCAGAAGAAATATGTTCGGGAAGAACCTTTGCAGGATCCATCCCCCCGAGGATACTGCCAGGCCGCAAGCCAGGCCATGCAGGCCACCTCCCAACAAATCATCGGCGATATTTACGCGGCCGTTAAAGCCAGAACCAAATAAACGACAGGTATTTCATGAAAGAAATTTCCGTACAAACCCATGCCCGATTTGAAATGATTGACATCACGGCGGCCGTCCAGAAAGCGGTACGCGATGAAAAAATAGAATCCGGTATTGGTCTGGTTTACACGCCACACACAACCGCCGCGGTGACGATCAATGAAAACGCCGACCCGGATGTGCCCCGCGATATCCTGGCGGCACTGGACCGTGCTGTTCCCTTATCCGCAAATTACCGGCACGCGGAAGGAAATTCCGCCGCGCACGTCAAGTCATCGCTGGTCGGCGCGTCCGAAATGGTCATCATTGAAAACGGCCGCCTGATTTTAGGAACCTGGCAATCGATCTTCTTCTGTGAATTTGACGGCCCGAGAACGAGGAAAGTGTACATCAGTTTTAAGTTTTAAGTAGTTAAGATTTAAGTTTTAAGAAAAATTGTTGCGCGAAGCGCCTCGGCTCTGCATCTTAATTACTTAAAACTTTAAACTTAAAACTATTTTACATAAAAACTTTTAACATCTGTTCCTGTATCAACCCATTGCTGGCGACAAGACCGGGCGAAAGCAAATCCCACTTTTCGCCTGCCATATCGGAAATGACACCGCCTGCTTCTATAACCATCAGACAACCGGCGGCCGTATCCCAGGGTTTGAGCTTCAGTTCCCAGAATCCGTCAAACCGTCCGGCGGCAAGATAGGCCAGATCCAATGCCGCCGCGCCCGAACGCCGGATGGCCTGCGCCTTTACGGCCATCGCGTTGAAAAAATTAAGATTGTTATCCGGACTTACCCGGATGTCATAAGGGAAACCGGTGGCCAAAAGACCGCGGGACAAATCGTTCACGGAGGAGACTTGCAGTTTCTTTCCATTGAGATATGCGCCGCCTGCGCGCGAGGCCGTAAACAGGTCATCTCTGGTCGGATCGTAAATCACGCCAAGGATGACCGTCCCCTCCTTTTCCAGCGCAATGGAAACGCAAAAAAAGGGAAATCCATGCGCATAATTGGTTGTTCCGTCCAGAGGATCGATAATCCAGCGCATAGCTGCCCGCTCATTCTTCGCGGCCGATTCCTCGGACAAAATCCCATGATCGGGATACCGGAGGCTTATTTCCGCAAGAATCAGTTTCTCCGACATCTTATCCGCTTCCGTCACCAGATCGATGGTTCCTTTATAATAAATTTGATTGTTCTTGGTGAGCTTTTCGACAAGCAACCTTCCTGCCTGTCGCGCCAGATTTTGGGCAAAATCGACGATCTCTGTCATGAATATAAACTCCTTATTAAGATGGTTATCTTAAAGACTTAAACCATAAAGTACGTTAAAAAGTAAGAACAATCTTAAAAGTTGCGCTGCATAAGAAATAGTGCTAGACAAAACCAAAAAATGTTTGTTTGTGATAGGTTAATGACGACAGAACACAACGCTGATTCCAATTTAATTGAGTTAAAGACGGTGCGGGAAAATTCAGGGCTGACCCTGAAGGAATTATTTGAGCGCACACGGATCAGCGTGGTCAATCTGGAGGCCATTGAAAACAGCAATTTTCATTTACTGCCCATCCCGATATGCACTCGAAACTTCATCAAAACGTACGCCGATGCTTTGGGCGTGGACAGCAAGCCTGTTTTACAGCGCTACGAAAATTACCTGCAAGCGCTACAAATAAAAGAAAAAGAGCAGACAACAGAACAACTTCCCCATGCGCCTCTGGTTACAATGCTGGGCCGGCATAAAGCCTACCTGTGGATCCTGTGCATCATCATTGTTTTTGCAGCCGTAGCCTTTTTTGTGAGCATCTATAATAAACCGGTACCGGAAGCGCCTCAAAAAACCGAGACGCCAAAAGAGGCCGTGATTCCCGATACCAATATACAAAATTTGGCGCAGCCGGATAAGTTTCCGATCGACATCAATCTGCCCATACCGGAGAAATCAATCACGGCAAATCAAGCAGGCGACCAAAAAAAACAACCGGCACAGAAAATAACCGAAGCGCAGACCGAAAGCACCCCAGCACCTGCCGTGACGCCCAAAAATAACAAAACCAAAGTCGAGGCGCTTATCCATGGTGAAAAACAGTTTGCCCTGATTGTTCACGCCACCGAAAAAACATGGATCCGGATTCAAGTCGATGACAAAGAACCTTTTCAGGTCTTACTTGATGCCGGAGAAAAAATTTCACATAAGGCGGCGCGTTTTAATATGGACATCGGTAATGCCGGTGGAGTCAAAATACAGTTTGACGGAAAAACCATAGAAAATTTAGGCAAGTCAGGACAGGTTACCCACTTGCGCTTACCATAAAACAATAAAATTGAAAGAGGTAATATTATGTTTGGAATAGGAATACCGGAACTGCTGATTATATTGGTTATTATTCTTATTATTTTCGGGGTCGGAAAGCTTCCGGAAATTGGCTCAGCCCTGGGTAAAGGGATTAAGAATTTCAAGAAATCCGTCTCCGACCAAAACGACACAACCGGCACGTCAGTTAAAAAAGAGGAAGATAAATAGCCGCCTGCTCTTGTTAACGCTTATCGATAAAAGGTTGAACGTTAAAAGGGAACATCTTCCATCGGCGTACTGCTGTTCGATGCGTGAGCCGCATCCGGGGTAACGTCATCGCCTGCTTTGGTCTGTCCCTTGGAATCCAGCATCTTCATGTCATTGGCCACGATCTCCGTCGTGTAACGCTTCACGCCTTCTTTATCTTCCCAGTTGCGGGTTTGAATGCGCCCTTCGATAAAAACCAGTTTTCCCTTCACCAGGTAGTTGCCGCAAATCTCGGCCAGCTTACCGAAAGTAACAATCCTGTGCCATTCGGTTTTCTGAACCTTCTCCCCATTTTTATCTTTCCATTGCTCATCGGTGGCCAGATTGAAGTTGGTAACCATCGTTCCATCCGGTGTGTATCGAACTTCCGGATCCTTGCCCAGCCTGCCGACCAATATCGCCTTGTTTACCATAATGATTTCCCCCCCTGAAATAAGTTGGGGCATCATACATAACAACCGCCTTTGAGGCAAACACATTTTTTGTTCATTTGATGCTGGATCCACCGCGTGCCCGGACCACAATCATGCTTGACTAATCATCAAAAAAAATATAGTCAGATTGACTTTAAAAAAGCGGAGAAATTATGGAAGACAATGATCTTTTAAAGGTTCGCCTGGAAAAAATAGCGGCCTTGAAAGCAGCAGGTGTGGATTTATATCCCAATGATGTAAAGCCCCAAAATACAACGGCTCAGATCATGGCCCAGTTCGGCGACACCGACAGCGAAACGCTGGCGCAATTGACACAAAAATTTTCGATTGCCGGGCGATTGATGGCCGTGCGCAGCTTCGGCAAAGCGGCTTTCGTCAAGATTCAGGACCGCAAAGGTCAGATGCAATGCTATATTGCTAAAAACATCCTCAGCGAGCAGGATTTTTTTATTTTTAAAAAGCTGGATATAGGCGACATTATTTATATTTCCGGTAAGCTCTTCCGAACCAAAACCAATGAATTGACTGTTGAGGTTGAATCATTGCGCTTAATGGCCAAATCGATTCATCCTCTGCCTGAAAAATGGCATGGCCTGACGGACATTGAAACCCGCTACCGGCAGCGGCATCTGGATTTAATATCCAGCCCGGCGGTCAAAGAAATCTTTTACCGGCGCAGCCTGATCATCAAACTGATGCGGCAATTCATGGATACGCATGACTTTCTGGAAGTGGAAACACCCATGATGCAGCCGCGAGCCGGCGGCGCCGTCGCCCGTCCGTTCAAAACCCATCACAACGCGCTGGATCAGGAACTCTACCTGCGGATCGCGCCCGAGCTTTATTTAAAACGACTGGTCACCGGCGGACTCGAAAGAGTTTATGAAATCAACCGCAACTTCCGTAACGAAGGCATCTCCACCTTTCACAATCCTGAATTCACCATGATGGAGTTTTACTGGAGCTACGCGACTTACGAGGATTTGATGTCTTTTACGGAAGAGTTATTCGGTTTTATCGCCAAGAATATTTTCGAGGGACTCAAGTTCACCTATCAAGGCACAGAAATTGATATGACACCGCCCTGGCGGCGGCTCACTGTCAAAGATGCTCTTTTGCAAATAGCCGGCATGGACCCGGCCGACCTTACCGATTCCACGAAAGCCATTGCTTTCGCCCGCAAAGCCGGTTGTGATGCAAAAGAAACTGACCCGCTGGGGAAAATTCTTATGGCCATTTTCGACGAAGTGGTTGAAAAAAAGCTTGTCCAGCCGACATTTGTCACTCAGTATCCGGTTGCGGTATCCCCCCTATCCCGAAGGAGTAACACCGACCCGGAATTTGTTGATCGTTTTGAGCTCTATATTTCCGGCAGGGAAATCGCCAACGCCTTTTCTGAGCTAAACGACCCGGCCGATCAGCGCGATCGATTCGTCCAGCAGCTCAAAGAGCGGGAAGCGGGCGATGATGAAGCCCACGAAATGGATGAAGACTATATCCGTGCGCTGGAATACGGCATGCCGCCGACGGCCGGAGAAGGAATCGGCATCGACCGGCTGATCATGCTTTTTACCGATTCCGCATCCATTCGGGACGTTATTCTGTTCCCGCTTTTGAGAACCAAACAGGAATGAGATACGCGCCAAAGCTTATGCAGCTGTAAAACCAGCTGTTTTCCAAAAGGATGTTGTTTAATGTCTTACGAATTCTTTATCAGCAGACGATACATGAGAGCGAAACGCAAGCAGGTTTTTGTTTCGATTATCACTTTTATATCGATTTTTGGCATTTTCCTGGGCGTAGCCGCGCTCATTATCGTACTGGCCGTCATGCACGGTTTTGAAGAAGATCTGCGGGCAAAAATTTTAGGCATCAAGTCTCATATTGAAGTCACTGCGGATATGGCCGGTCCGATAAAAAATTATACCGCCGTCCGCGAGGAAATCGATAAAATTCCGGGCGTTGTCGCGTCCACGCCCTTTATTTATACGCAGGCCATGATTCGCAGCGGCAACGGCGTCACCGGCGTCGTGATCCGCGGCCTGGATACCCAAACCGCGCCGAAAGTTCTCAATCTGGGAAAAATCCGGGAAGGCCAACTCGAATATCTCAATAAAATTCCCGACGGCGTATTGAAAGAGCTGTCCGCCGAAGATAAAGGCCTGACCGGCATCATGATTGGCAAAGAAATGGCCCGGAATCTGGGACTTTTTCTTTATAATCCCATCACCATCATTTCACCGACGGGCGGGATTGCCACACCGATGGGCATGGTGCCCCGCATGAAAAAATTTGTCGTGGTCGGAATTTTCGAATCGGGATTTTATGAATACGATTCCACACTGGCCTTTTTGTCTCTGAAAAGTTGCCAGGAATTCCTAGACATGGGCGATACGGTTTCAGGCGTGGATATCGTCGTTCATGATATCTATAAGGCGGATGTCATCGCCCGCAACATCCAGGGCAAGCTGGGCTTTCCCTTCTTTGCGCAAAACTGGATGCAGATGAATAAAAACCTGTTTTCAGCCCTGAAACTGGAGAAACGTGTCATGTTTATCATTCTAAGCTTGATTGTACTGGTAGCCGCCTTCAACATCATCAGCGCGCTCATCATGATTGTTATGGAAAAGAGCAAGGATATCGCCATTTTAAAGTCTATGGGGGCAACCGCTGCCACGATCATGAAGATCTTTATTTATCAGGGACTGATCGTCGGCGTGGTCGGAACATTTTTCGGATGTATCGCCGGTCTCACCATCGCACTGAATTTGCAGAAAATTTCTCTTTTGGTGGAGAAAATTTTTAATTTTAAAATTCTGCCCGGCGACGTGTATTACTTAAGCGAACTTCCCTCGAAAGTGAATTATAGTGACGTGGTCGTTATTGTCATCGGCACGCTCACGATTTGTTTCCTGTCCACCATTTACCCTGCGCTGAGAGCTTCCAAACTGGATCCGGCGGAAGCCTTGAGATACGAATAATATACCGGACGCGACTGCTGATATGATACTACTTACAAATTTATCGAAGACTTTTATAAAAGACGGCAACAAAATTGAAGTCTTGCGGAATTTAAATCTGGAGATTAAAAAAGGGGATTCCCTGGCTGTCGTTGGCGTTTCGGGAGCCGGCAAAAGTACGCTCATCCATATCTTGGGCACGCTGGATCATCCGACATCCGGCACACTTTCCATTGCCGGTAAAAATGTTTTTGAGTGGAGCGAAAAGAAAATCGCCGCGTTCCGCAATTCGACGATCGGTTTCGTCTTTCAATTAAATAATCTGCTGCCGGAGTTCAGCGCGCTGGAAAACACCATGATGCCGGCTCTCATCAGCGGTATGCCGAAAAAACAGGCCAATGAAAAGGCGAACCAATTACTTGCGGAAGTCGGGCTGGAACATCGACTGAAACATAAACCGGGCGAACTCTCCGGCGGAGAGCAGCAACGCGTGGCCATCGCCCGTGCTTTGGTGATGGAACCGGAAATTCTGCTGGCGGACGAACCGACAGGAAATCTTGACACGGAAACAGGAAAAAAGATAGAAGATATCCTGGTTAATTTAAATGCATTGAAAAAAATAACATTGATTGTAGTCACGCACAACAAACTGCTGGCCGACAGGATGTCCGGCAGAATCGGATTGCGCGACGGGAAGATTTTATGATTTCTAATAAAAACACATTCAAAATAATCTCAACCCTCTTTCTTTTTCTTCTTTGCTTTCTGGCAGAAGCCCAGGCCGAAAACCTCAAGAAAATAAGCATCCTGCCTTTTGACGTTCACGCAAGCGTCGAAGGCGGCACGTTGCAAAAATCCGTTTACAGTCACCTGGAAAAAGAATTCCAGCGGGAAAAGAAAATTGAAGTTGTAGCGGCAGGTGGTTATGCCAAAAGCAATGTTTTGCTTAATAAAGACCAGGCCGTCGCAGCCGGGAAGGCCCTGGGGGTGGACTATGTGGTCACAGGCAGCATCACACAGTTCGGCGAGGCGCTGAACATCGACGTGCAAATTATCGATATTACCCGAGAGACGATTTTACCGGCCGTGTCCATGCAGGGCAAGGGATCAGCGGGCTTGGAGGCGTTGGCGGGTGAACTGAAAACGGCAATACTGGACCGCATGGGACTTTTGGATAAAATTGCACGGATTGATATCGCGGGCAACCGCAAAATCGGAGCAGACGCCATTAAACAGCAGCTTAAGAGCAAGGCCGGCAACCCTTTGAACGAAGAGGATATCACCGCTGATATTAAAGCCATTTTCAAGATGGGATTATTTGTGGATGTCAGCGCGCAAGTGACGACAGAGCCGCAAGGCAAAGTCATTACTTTCACCATTGCCGAAAAAGGACTGATATCGGAAATCCGGCTGATCGGCAACAAGAAACTGGACAAAGACGACATTCTGGGCGCCATGACCGTCAAGACAAGACAAAGCCTCAATCAGGAAAAAATTAAAGAAGACATTCAAAAAATCAAGGCGCTTTATGACACCAAAGGGTATTACAATGCGGAAATCAGCGACCGCCTGGAAAAAGACGGCCAAAAAGACATTGTCCTGATTCTGGACATTAAAGAGAATGACCGGGTCTATATCCGTTCCATCACGTTTGAGGGGAATGAATCTTTTTCCACAAAAGAGCTGGTCAAGATGATGACCTCGACAGAGCGCACCTTATTGGGCTTCATTACGGATACGGGCATCCTGCAAACCCAGCAGATCAAGCAGGATATTCAAAAATTAACCGCTTTTTATTTCAATAACGGTTTTGTCAACGCCCAGATCGGCGAACCGGCCATCACGCACGACGCCAAAGGCATTTATATCAAGATCATCGTCAAGGAAGGCAAGCGGTTCAAAATCGGTAACGTGGAAATTTCCGGAGATTACCTGGAAAAACCCAGAGTCGATCTATTCACGCTTTTAAAAACAAAATCGGGAAACTACTATGATCGGGAAGCGATCTTGAAAGATATGGAAGCGATCACACTGGCCGCCAACGATGAAGGCTATGCGCACACCGATGTGAATCCCAAAATCACCTCTCGCGAAAAAGAACAACTGGTGGATGTGAACTTCCAGTTGACCAAAGGCAACCTTGTTCATATTGCCCGCATCGGCATTTCAGGCAATACGACCACGCGTGACAAAGTTATCCGGCGGCAGCTGTCCATCGTGGAAGGGGATTTGTATTCCTCAAGCAAGCTGAAAAACAGTTATGCCAGTTTAAACCAGTTGCGTTATTTTGAAGAAGTGGACTTTCAGACGGAAAAGGCGCCGGATAACAAAATGGATGTTAATATCCGCGTCAAAGAAAAAAATACGGGCATGTTCATGATCGGCGCGGGTTACAGCGCCGTTGATCAGGCCGTGATCATGGCACAGGTCGTCCAGCAGAATTTTCTGGGTTACGGACAGACGTTAAGCCTGAAAGCTTCCCTGGGTTCCAAGACCAATAATTACGAGTTGTCCTTTACCGAACCCTGGCTTTTTGATCTGCCGCTGTGGTGCAAAGCGGACATCTGGAAATACAAAAAGGAATACGATTCCTATACGCTGGATACACGCGGCACCGGAGTAACCCTGGGCTATCCGCTTTGGTGGAAAATTGTCGGCTATGCCGGCTATAAGCTGAGCATAGATAATATTCAGGACGTCAATCGGTCAACCGCCTCTTCCTATATCAAGGCCCAGGAAGGCGAAAGAACTACCAGCGCTCTAACCTTCACGCTCGCCTACGATACGACCAACGACAACATGTTTCCCAGCAAGGGAATCAAGACCAGTGTTTCCGTTCAACATGCGGGCACCCCTTTGGGCGGCAACACAAAGTTCACAAAATATTCGGGCGCCATTGCCGGTTATTACCCGCTCTTCTGGGATATTGTTATCAGCGCGAAAGGCCGAATCGGTTATCTGCAGAACAATGATGACCGCGACGACAGAATTCCGATTTACGAAAGATATGTTCTGGGCGGCATCAACTCTCTGCGCGGTCTGCGCTACGTCGGCCCGACCAATCCGGGAACCAGTGACGTAATCGGCGGCACCACCATGTTATCCTTCACCGCGGAAGTTGTTTTCCCCCTGATTAAAGACGCGGGCATAAAGGGCGTTTTATTTTATGATGCAGGCAATACCTGGAACGGCGGTTACTATGTCGATGACTTAAGAATGACTTGTGGCACGGGCATTCGCTGGCAATCCCCCATCGGACCTTTGCGGCTGGAATACGGCTATGTACTGGATCGCAAGGGATTGAATGACGACTCGATGGGCCGCTTTGAATTCACCATCGGTATGTTCATGTAATAGAGCAAATGAAGACTGTCTTCACTGCTTGATAATAGACTAACCAACCGAGAGGAGATTTTAAAATGAAAAAAAATATTTGTCTGATTGCAGGATTGGTCCTGCTCATTATGGTCTGGGCAAACACATCCTTTGCCGCAGATCGGATCGGTTTTATCAACATTCAGGAGATTATTCAAAGCTCGAACGCCGGCAAAAAAGCAGCCGAAGAATTTAAAAAGCTCGTGGATAAAAAGCAAGTAAACATCAAAGACATGGAAAACGAAGTCAAAAAGATGAAAGACGAACTTGACAAACAAGGCGCCATTCTGACAGCCGGCGCCCGCAGCGACAAGGAAGCCGCCTATCAGAGAAAATTGCGCGATTACCAGATCCTCGTCGATGACACCAACAAGGAGCTCCAGAAACGTGATCAGGAATATTCACAGAAAATAATTCCCGATATACTGAAAGTCGTCCGGGCCATTGCTGAAAAGGAAAAATATACTCTGATTCTGGATATCAGCACCATGCCGATGCCCTATCATGACAAGGCCAACGATATCAGCAAGAAAGTCATTGAAGACTTCAACAAAGCTCAAAGTACAAAAAAATAACCTTCGTTGAACGAAATGAAAAAAAGTATTCAGGAAATAGCCGCCATGATCGGCGGCGCCGTCCTCGGCGACGATAAGAGGGTGATCAGGAATATCCGGCCGATTGACGAAGCAGGCATTGATGATCTGACCTTTATCGCCAATCCGAAATATTATAAAATGCTGGAAACGACACGCGCGGCGGCCATCCTCGTACCGCCCGGAACCGTCGAACCAGATAAAAATCTGATTGTCGTAGCCGACCCCTACGCGGCCTTTGGGAAGCTCCTGGCAGTGTTTTATCCGGTCGATCATGGCCCGATCGGCGTCCATCCTGCTGCTTATATCGAAGAAGGCGCCTGGGTCTCACAAGAGGCGACCGTCTTGCCCCGGGCTTTCGTAAGCTCGGGCGCCCGCATCGAAAAAGGCGCGGTTATATACCCCGGCGTGTTTATCGGCCGCAACACATCCGTCGGCGAAGATTCGATCCTTTACGCCAATGTCAGTGTTTATCAAAACTGCATCATTGGCCGCCGCGTGATTCTTCATTCCGGCGTCGTCATCGGCGCGGACGGTTTCGGCTTTGCCGCGCCCGGCGCGGGCAACGCCAAAATTCCACAGGTCGGCATCGTTCAAATTGACGATGACGTGGAGCTTGGCGCCAACACCACCGTTGACCGGGCCACCCTGGGTAAAACCTGGATTCAACGGAACGTGAAGGTTGATAATCTTGTTCAGATTGCACACAATGTCGTTATCGGCGAAAATTCGGCCATTGCCGCCCAGACTGGTATTTCGGGGTCCACCAAAATAGGGCGCAGCGTCATCATCGGTGGACAGGTCGGCATTGTCGGGCATATTTCCATCGGAGATCATGCCATGATCGGCGCCTCCTCGGGCATTCACAAGGATATCCCCGCAGGCCAGGTTGGCGGCGGAAGGCCGTTTCTTCCCTACAAAGAATGGCTGAAAGTAGAATCCAGCAAGGTCAAACTTCCGGAAATGCGTGCAAAATTGACACAACTGATCAAACAAGTGGAACAACTTGAAGCAAAAATAAATAAACCAGGTGAAAATTAAAATGAAAATTCATCCTACAGCAATTATCGCAGCGGACGCCCAGTTGGAAGACGGCGTAGAAATCGGCCCTTACTGCATTATCGGCAGCGACGTTAAGATCGGGAAAAATACAATCATCGGTCCACACACCGTAATTGATAATTACACGCGGATTGGCGAAAGCTGTCACATCTTTCAATTCTGCTCCATTGGGGCTCCTCCCCAGGATCTTAAATTCGGTGGGGAAAAAACTACCGTAATTATTGGAAATTTTAATACAATCCGGGAATATGTCAGCATCCATCGTGGCACAAGCGCCGATACCGGCATGACAATCATGGGTGATCATAATCTGCTGATGGCCTATGTCCACATTGCTCATAATTGCAAATTAGGCAATAATGTCATCATCGGCAATTCGACGGGACTGGCCGGACATGTTCATGTTGAAGATTATGCGATTATCAGCCCGCTGAGCGGCGTCCATCAATTCTGTCGTATCGGCGCACACTGTATCGTTGGCGGCGCATCCGCCGTGGTCAAGGACATTCCGCCTTATGCAATGGCCAACGGTAATCGAGCCACGCTATTCGGCCTGAATATGATCGGTCTTCAAAGACGTAATTTTCCAGAAAGCGCCATTGCCGGCCTCAAACAAGCCTATCGCATTATTTTCCGTTCCGATCTTCTCCTGGAAGAAGCGTTGGAAAAGGCCCGGACAGAAGTAGAAGACTGCCCCGAAGTTCGGCACTTTATCAACTTTATTCAAGAATCAAAAAGAAGCATTTGCCGCTAGAGAGAGAAAAATGACAACAGAAAAAAATATTCGAGTGGGCGTGGTCGGCATTGGTCATCTCGGCAGTTATCATTTGCAGAAATACGCCAAAATAGACTCCTGCAAAATCACGGCCGTGTCTGATACGCAGCTTGAACGGGCACAGAAGGCCGCCGGTCTTTATGCCTGCTCGGCTTTTACGGACCATCGGGACATGATCGGCCTCGTTGACGCCGTGAGTATTGCCGTCCCGACGGGTTTTCATTACGCTGTCGCCAGAGATTTTCTGGCCGCGGGCGTTGATGTGCTGATTGAAAAACCCATATGTGCGACTCTCGAAGAAGCTGATGAACTCCTCAGACTTACCGAAAAAAACAAACTGATCCTGCAAGTGGGATTTGTGGAACGATTTAATCCGGCCATCATGGCGCTTGACTCCGTAATTACGCGGCCGCTGTTCATTGAAGTGCATCGCCTGCATCCCTTCTTTGAACGCGGCACCGATGTGGATGTGATTCTGGATTTAATGATTCACGATCTGGACTTAATCCTGAAATTCGTCAATGCGCCGCTCGCCAGCGTGGAAGCGGTAGGGGTTCCCGTTCTTTCGGACAAAATCGACATCTCCAATGTCCGTCTATCGTTTACCACCGGCTGCATCGCTAACATCACCGCCAGCCGCATCAGCGCCAAGACCATGCAGAAAATCCGTTTTTTCGGCCCGGAAGGCTACCACTCCGTGGACTGTCAAAAAAGGGAAGTCCTGTCGCTCAGTAAAATCGTCAACGGCGACGGCAAGCAGCAAATCGTTCAAAACCATATTGATGTGGGCAGCCACGATCCCCTGGAGGAAGAAGTCCGCTCATTCGTCAGCGCCGTCCTGACCCGCTCCAAACCGCTGGTATCCGGCGAGGACGGCCGCCGGTCTCTGGCGCTGGCCATAGAAATTCTTCAAAAAATGAAAACACATGAGGACATCCAATTATGATCCCGATGGTTGATTTAAAAAGACAATACGCCCGGCTGAAAAACGAAATCGACCAAGCCGTGGGGCAGGCACTGGAACAGACGCAATTTATTCTGGGACCGAACGTCTCTGCACTGGAGGCGGAAATCGCCGCCTACCACGGTCTGCCTTATGCCGTAGGATGCGCCAACGGCACGGACGCTCTGCTTCTGGCCCTGCGCGCCTGCGGGATCGGCCCAGGCGACGAAGTCATCACCACGCCCTTCACCTTCATCGCCACCGCGGAAGTGGTCGCGCTCGTGGGCGCCAAACCGGTCTTTGTCGATATTTGCCCGGACACTTTTAACATTGATCCCGGCAAGATCGCCGCTAAAATTACATCCCGGACCAAAGCCGTCATTCCCGTCCATTTATTCGGCCATCCCGCCGATATGGACCCGATTATAGACATCGCACGGAAACATCATCTGAAAGTCATTGAAGATTGCGCACAGGCTTTTGGCGCAACGTATCAGGGACAAACCGTCGGCACCATGGGCGACGTCGGCTGTTTCAGCTTTTTCCCCAGCAAAAATCTCGGTTGTTACGGCGACGGCGGTATCGCGATCACGCACGACGAGGAAATCGCCTCAAAAATTAAAATGCTCCGCAACCACGGCAGTGCGGTGCGGTATTACCATTCCGAAGTCGGTTACAACAGCCGGCTCGATGAAATCCAGGCCGCCATTCTCCGCGTCAAGCTGCCTCAAATCGACACGGCCAATGACGCCCGCCGCGAAAATGCCGCCGCCTATTGCCAGGCCATGGCCGGAAAAGATATCGTGCTGCCCTCGGAACGTCCCGGCTGCAAACATGTGTATCATCAGTTTACCATCCGCACTAAAAACCGCCAGACCATTGCCGACGCGCTTCAAGGCGCGGGAAGTGCCTCCGCCGTTTACTACCCGGTCCCCCTGCATCAGCAGGACGTCTTTCTCAAAATGTATGACCTGAAAGAAAACCTGAGCGTCAGTGAAACCTGCGCCCATGAAGTTCTTTCACTGCCGATGTTTCCGGAACTGACACCGGAAGAAATCAGGCTGATAACCGATGTGGTCAATAATGTCCGTTGAAAAAAGTAATACAAAGATAAACGTGGCCGCAGTAAGCGGGCATGCTCCGAAGGTGATGATCGTCGCCGGAGAGGCCTCCGGCGATCTGCATGGCTCCTTTCTGGTCCGGGAAATGCTCGCCATTAATCCATCCCTACACTTCTACGGCATTGGCGGCAACAAAATGAAAGAAGCGGGCGTGAGGCTTTTGGCTTTCGCAGCGGATATTGCCGTGGTCGGCGTTACGGAAGTATTTTCAAAAATCGGCACGTTTATTAAAATCAACGCCAAAATAAGAAAATCCATGGACCAGTTAAAACCGAATCTGGTTATTCTGATTGATTTTCCCGATTTCAACCTGAATATCGTGGCCCGGGCCGCCCGAAAAAGAAATATTAAAATATTTTACTATATCAGTCCGCAGGTTTGGGCATGGCGCGGAGGACGAGTCGAGCAAATTAAAAGGCTGGTCGACAGGATGGTCGTTATTCTGCCGTTTGAAGTCGATTTTTACGCCGCGCGCGGATTCGCTGTCCATTATGTAGGCCATCCCCTGCGGGATACGGTGAAAACCTCATTTACCAAATCTCAAGCCAGGCTTCATTTCGGTCTTTCCGAAAAGCAAACGACCATTGGCCTGGTGCCGGGCAGCCGGACGGCGGAAATCACCAGGCTTTTGCCGGAAATGATGCGGGCGGCGCAAATCATTTCTAAAAAGATACCGGATGCGCAATACATCCTGCCCCTGGCGGACACGCTGGAAGAAAAAATCGCCGCCGGGATCATTGCCTCTTCCGGTCTGAGCGTCAAAATTGTCTCGGGACGCACGTATGACGTTCTTGCCTGCTGCGATCTGGCTATTGTGACGTCCGGAACGGCAACGCTGGAAACCGGCCTGATGGGCGTGCCCATGATTATCATTTACAAGCTGTCGCCTTTTTCGGCGGCAATCGGCAGAATGATCATCAAGCCGCAGCATATCGGCCTGGTCAATATCATTGCCGGCAAAGCCGTTGTCCCGGAATTGCTTCAACAGGACGCCAACGGCCCGCGTATCGCATCCGAGGCTCTGGCTATTTTATTAAACGATGAAAAAAAGAAGGAAATTATCACCGAGCTTCAGAACATCCGCGCCAAATTGGGCGAACCCGGCGCCGCCAGAAGAGCTGCGCAAATTGCCTGCGATATGATATAGGATCAACTATGGAAACTTTTAAAAGATTGTTATTCATGGCCAAGCAACATTATGTGCGCTTTATCTTTGCCGCACTTTGCATGATCATTGCCGGAGGTTTGCAATCCGCTCTGCCGCTGATTTCCAAGCCGGCCATTGACGAAATATTTGTCAGTAAAAACATTGCCGCACTGAAATGGATCCCCTTTGCCATTATCGGTATTTTTCTTTTTAAAGGATTGTGCAACTACGGACAGTCCATTTTAATGAGTTCTATCGGCTTGCGCATCGTTACCGATTTGCGCAATAAACTTTACGAAAAAATTCAGAACCAATCTTTATCTTTTTTTGCCGAACATCCCACTGGATTGCTGATGTCGCGGATCACCAATGATGTTCAATCCGTTCAGACCGCATCATCGGAGGCCATAACAGCATTAATCAAAGACAGCTTTATGCTGCTGTCATTGGTGGGGGTTATTTTCTACACGGACTGGAAACTGGCGTTGATTGCCATGATTGTTTTCCCCCTGGCCATCTATCCCATTTCCCTGTTTGGCAGAAAAATGCGCAAGGTGACAACGTCCACGCAAATCACCATGGGAACCCTGAGCTCCCTTTTACAGGAAACCATTTCCGGAACACGCATCGTCAAAGCCTTTTGCATGGAAAAATATGAAAATAAAAGATTCGCCGCGGAAAATGAAAGGCTGTTTAAATATAACATGAAAGCCGTTTCCGTAAACGCCATTTCCAGCCCCCTCATGGATTTTCTGGGCGGATTGGGGATTGCCGCCGTCATTTTTTACGGCGGATTCAACGTCGTGCAGGGGCATTCCACGCCCGGCACTTTTTTCTCTTTTATTGCCGCGCTGCTGATGCTCTACGAACCGGTTAAACGACTGACCAATATCAATAACACCATCAACCAGGGCATTGCCGGTGCCGACCGTATTTTTAATATCATCGACCGCATACCTGATATTGAAGATAAATCGAATGCCATTGTGCTGCCCTCTGTTACCCAAGGCGTCGAGATTGAAAATGCGACGTTTTGCTATGAAACAACGCCGGTGTTGAAGAATATTAATCTCTCGATCAAGGCGGGTGAAGTTGTCGCGTTTGTCGGCATGAGCGGCGGCGGCAAAACATCGCTGGTGAATCTGATCCCCCGTTTTTACGACGTCTCCGCCGGACGCGTCCTGATCGACGGTTATGATATCCGCGACGTCACACTGCAATCGTTGCGCGGCCAGATCGCCATCGTCACGCAGCAGACCATCCTTTTTAATGATACCGTTAAAAACAACATCGCGTACGGCGATATCCAGAGAACGGAAAAAGACATCTTGAACGCCGCCCGTGCGGCCAACGCTCATGACTTCATCAGCCGGCTGCCCAAAGGATACGAATCCAATATCGGAGAACTGGGCACCAAGCTGTCCGGCGGGGAAAAGCAACGCATCTCCATCGCGCGGGCGTTGCTCAAAGACGCGCCTATTCTCATTCTGGACGAAGCAACGTCGTCGCTGGATACGGAAGCCGAAATAGAAGTACAGGACGCGCTCGACAATCTGATGAAAGGGCGCACCACGCTGGTCATCGCGCATCGGCTTTCCACCATCCGCAATGCCGACCGAATCATTGCCCTGGTCAACGGGGAGATCGTGGAAGAAGGCAATCATGAAGCCCTGATGGCTAAAAAAGGCGAATATTACCGCTTGTATAATTTGCAGTTCAAAGATGAAGGAAACAGCAATGATCGATTGGCAAAGGATCTGGAATGATAACGATTCGATGCGCCGCATCAGTCCGACAAGAGTAATTCTATTGCTCTTCTCGCTGCTCTATCGGCTGATCATTCATTGGCGTAACCGACTCTACGATCGACAGATTCTGAAACCTGTCAAACTTTCCTGCCCGGTCATCAGCGTCGGCAACATCACCGTCGGCGGTACGGGGAAAACACCCTGTGTCATCATGCTTGCAAAAATACTTCAGCGACACGGTTGGAAGCCGGCGATTATCAGTCGCGGTTACGGCGCCAAAAGCGCCCAACCCGTCAACATCGTTTCCGATGGAAAAAGCATTCTGCTCAAAGCGGATATTGCCGGTGACGAGCCGCTGCTTATCGCCCGGTCGCTGCCGGACATTCCGGTTATCACAGGAGCCAAACGTCGCCTGACCGGACCGGCGGCCATCGACCGATTCGGAGCGAATGTACTGATCTGTGACGACGCTTTCCAGCACCGTCAAATCTTCCGGGATATCGATATTGTTTTGCTCGACGCCGAAAAACCGCTGGGCAACGGTCATCTTCTACCGCGCGGTGAATTACGCGAATCCGTGGACGGCCTTCACCGCGCCGGTTGTTTTATTCTGACCCGCATGAATGATGAGACGCATCCTGTAAACCAGGACATCACCAGCATCGCACGCACATCAAATATACCCATTTTCCACGCTGTTCATCAGTTCAAGGAAATGATCAAACCGGATGGGAGCGCCCGGCCACGAGGCGAACTTCGAGATAAGATAGTTTGCGCTTTTTGCGGCATTGCCAAACCGGATTCCTTTAAAAAACTATTGCTCGAAGCAGAGGCGAAAATTCTTTCATTTGACCCCTTCCCCGATCATTATGATTTCAGCCTTTATGATTTACAGGAATTAAAAAACAAATTTCTCAGCCTGCGCGCCGATTATCTGGTGACCACGGAAAAGGATGCCATGCGCCTCCAGAATCATCCCGAATTTTTAAAAATGCTTTGCATCTTACGCATGGAAATGGAAATAAAACCTTCAGCGCAGTCATTCGATAATTTTATAGTAGAGCGGTTGACCGCTGTTGTGAAGAGTAGTGAACATCTATAGTGAATGGTGGACAGCGGACAGGACTATGGGTGATAGGCGTGAATTACTTTTTTACTTAACACTTAAAACTTAAAACTATTTTTTATTTATGAACATGAACATGAAAATTGCCAAAATCATATTTCGTATCATACCACTGCCTGCCCGACGTGCCCTTGCCGTTGGCCTGGCCAAGCTATTTTATTACCTATCCCTCAAGCATCGACTAATCGCCGTTCATAATCTAACACGATCCTTTCCCGAAAAATCTTTAAACGAAATTTTAAGAATCGCCAAAGCCTCCTATGCGAGCTTTGCCCTGATCCTGGCGGAATTTTCCGATATTTACTATCTTAATAAAGACAATTTACACAAATGGATTCATATTAAAGGCCTGAATAATTATACCGAGGCCTGCCAAAAAGGAAAAGGAGTTCTCCTTTTCAGCGCGCACTTCGGCAACTGGGAAATCGGCAATGCTGCTCTGGCAATAACGACAAAACCATTTATCTTTGTTTACCGTATTCTGGACAGCCCATTTCTGGAAGAGGCGATCACTTATGTCCGTGCATCCTACGGGAATACTTCCCTGGATAAGGAAAATGCCATGAGACCGATGATGCGCCACCTGAAAAATGGAACAACCATCAATCTTCTGATTGACCAGAACGTGGCTGTGTACGATGGAATTTTTATTAATTTCTTTAATCGTCCGGCCTGCACAACATCCGGTCTTGCCCTGCTGGCTTTGCACACCGGAGCGCCGGTATTGCCTGTTTTCACCACCCGATTGCCGGATGGTAAGTACGTATTGGAGATTTTCCCTGAAGTTGATATCATCCATTCCGGTGACCGGAACGCTGACGTATTGAGCAATACACAGCATTTTACAAAAATTATTGAAGATCATGTCCGCAAGTATCCGGAACAATGGTTCTGGGTGCATCAGCGCTGGAAGACAAAGCTCTGCCAGGCCAGGAGGAATTCGTGAAGCGTATCTCGCATTTCGGGGTTCACGATTCACGAGATACTGGATACTGGATAAGAAATACGAGGAAAAAACCTTGATACTGGAAGCAAAAAACAAACTGCCGCAAACAGGCCTCCATAAAATATTGATTCGCGGCACCAACTGGGTCGGTGACGCCGTGATGACGCTGCCTGCCGTTGCCTCTGTGCGAGCGGCCTATCCGCGCGCACATCTGGCCATTTTGGCCAAGCCGCCAATTGACGATATCTATAAAATGTTTTCAGCCGCGGATGAAATCATCCCTTATGAAAATAAGTACGATAATCCCGTGGGTGTCTTTCAACTGGCCTGGCGGCTGCGCCTTAAAAAATTCGACGCGGCCATTCTTCTGCAAAACGCCGTAGAAGCGGCCATCATGACATTGGCGGCAGGTATTCCCCTGCGCGCCGGATTTAACACCGACGGCCGCGGTTTTTTATTGACGCACCCGATTCGCCGCACCGGTGAAATCCTTAAAGTTCACCAGATCGATTATTATCTGGAAATGGTCAAAGCCCTGGGCTGCGCGGATATTGACCGCGCCATGCATCTGGAAACGCATATATCACCCGCAACCGCCAGGGATATCATCAAGCAATACGTACCCGGAAACGGCGAGCCGGTGATCGGCATTGCGCCCGGCGCCACCTACGGCCCGGCCAAGCGCTGGATGCCGGAAAGATTCGCGGCGGCGGGCGATCGTTTAAGCGCCGAGCTGGATGCGCGGGTTGTGCTTTTCGGTGGAAAGAGTGACTGGGAAACCGCCGAACAGGTGCGAAAAAACGCGCGAGCGGACATGCTCAATATCGCCGGAAAAACAACCTTACAGGAAGCGGTTTATTGCATTTCCCAATGCCGGTTATTTATCAGCAATGATTCGGGCCTCATGCATGTGGCCGGCGCTCTGAACATTCCCACGGTCGCCATTTTCGGCTCGACCAATCCCGTCACCACATCGCCCGCGGGAGAGAAAACCATTCTGGTGCGCAAACCCGTATCGTGCAGCCCCTGCCTGAAAAAGACCTGCCCGACGGATTTCCGCTGCATGACTCTGATCACGGTTGACGATGTCGTCGCGGCGGCAAATACCTTATTAAGGAAAAGTTGACACGCTATGAACAAGAACACCGCCATATTTCTGGATCGCGACGGAACCATTAACGACGAAGTCGGCTATCTCGACCATGAGAAGAAACTGCAGATCATTCCGGCCGCTTTCGAAGCCATTCGCCTGATTAACGAAAGCGGCATGAAAGCCGTCGTCATCACCAATCAGGCCGGTGTCGCCAGAGGATTCTTCACGGAAGCATTCGTCCGTAAAATAAACGGACAGGTTCAGAGCGCGCTTCTGGAGCAGGGCGCTCTGATCGACCGGTTTTATTTCTGTCCGCATCACCCGACAGAAGGAAATGATCCTTATCGCAGAATTTGTAACTGCCGAAAACCGGAACCGGGAATGCTCCAACAGGCTGCGGCGGATCTGGACATTGACCTTGCCCGGTCCTATCTCATCGGAGACCGTTTCCAGGACATCGAAGCAGCTCACCGGGCCGGCGCCAGAGGCGTCCTGGTCATGACGGGATACGGGCAGGATTTGATGCAGGAGGTCGGGCCGGACCGGGCCAATGAATTGAATCAACCCGATTATGTCGCCAGAGATATTCTGGAGGCGGTTCACTGGATATTGAAGGATCGAACGTGAATATTCTGATTATCAAACTAAGCGCCATCGGCGATGTGATTCACACCTTGCCTTCGCTTGCGGCAATGCGCCATTTGTATCCCGATGCGCATATCACCTGGGTGGTGGAAGAAGCGGCGGCGGATCTCGTTCTCCATCATCCGTATCTGGATCAGGTTTTGATTTTCCGGCGCAAAAGCTGGATAAAGGAAATTAAAGCGGGGCAGTTTCCTGCGGCATGGCGCGACGCGCGCTCTTTTCTGGTCGCACTGAAGAGCCGCCGGTATGATCTCGTCATCGATTTTCACGGTCTGTTCAAAAGTTCGATAATCGTTTTTTTGAGCCAGGGCAAAAGAAAACTGGGCTATGATTCCTGGCAGGAACTGAGCGGCTTGTTTCTCAATGAAAAAATTCCGGAAAACATGGACAAGCACGCGGTGGACCGCTACTTGGATTTTCCACGCCATCTGGGCGCGGTAGTCAATCAGGCTGAATTTATTTTGCCCATCAATTCGGAAGCGGAAGACAAGGCTAAGTCGCTGCTGGCATCTCATGGTCTGGAGAAAAAGCAATACATTGCCGTCAGTCCCGTTGCCCTGTGGGATACCAAATTGTGGGACAACCGGAAATTCGCCAAGCTTGCGGATACCATCTCACAGCGGTTGAAGATTCCCGTTGTTTTCACCGGCCGGGACAAAGAATCCCTTGACAAAATCACATCTCTCATGACCACAAAGCGGATCAATATGGGTGGACAAACGACGCTTCCGGAATTGGCCTGCATCTATAAAGATACATTGACTGTTATTACGACCGATTCCGGCCCCATGCATCTGGCGGCGGCCGTCGGCGTTCCTGTGATCGCTCTTTTCGGGCCAACCGATCCGGCCAGAACCGGTCCTTATGGAACAGGCCACACGATTATTCGAACAGGCCTTTCGTGCAGTCCGTGCCTGTTAAAAAAATGTCCAACTAAAAAATGCATGGAAGAAATAACGCCCGGCATGGTCTTTGAAGCAGTAGAAAGATTGGTGGGAATAGCTCGTAGCTCGTAGCTCATGGTGGATTGATGTTTAAGGTTTTAGGTGTTATATTTTACGTGTCAGGCAGCATTATCGTCATTCCGCGTGTGCCCTTCAGGGTAGGCAAGCGAAGCGCGATCCGGAATCCAGGAATGTAAAATGATGAATCAAGCAAAGAGCCGGCAGCCGCAAGCGGCAGAAAACAGATTTTACTTAAAACGTAAAACGTTGAGCTATTCTTCCATCCACCATCCACTATCAGCTATCAGCTATCTACTATCCAACATCCCCCTTGCTCTGCTCCTCGCCGTGCTGCTCTTCATCCTGCATTTTCCGCCACCGGCCAACGCGGTCTCATCAACAAACGTTTCCCTGGAAAGCGATCTTTACCGCGACATGGAATTCTGGGCGGCGGAAGGCCTTGTCGGAAGCCAGCTGTATTCCATCAAACCCTTTGCCCGAAGTGAAGTCGGCAGACAACTTGTTGAGGCGCTGGATAAATGTTATGCTCAGAAAACACCGTCCGCAACGTGCAGGAATATTCAAACGCGATACAGAAAACTTTTTAATGCGGAAATCACCGAGGCGCGATCCCCCGAAAACATCAGCAACCTCTTTATAAAACCCGTGGAAACCTTTTCCGTTTCCTACAGCTATCTGAAAGGCCCTTTCTCCGTTTACAACAATGAGGGAATTCAATACGGCGAAGGCCACAGCGCACTGATCCAATTTCAATCGCAAGCCAGAGTCGGGCAGGTATTTTCTTTTTTTGTGCAGCCCGCCTTCATCTATAATCAGCATTTCGGCACTGATGAAGACGGCAGCCGGACCGACGTGCGCCTGCATAAGGGTTATGCAAAGCTGACGATTTTCAACGTTGAATTGCAGGTAGGCAGGGACTCTCTCTGGTGGGGCCCCGGTTATCACGGCGCGCTGCTCATGTCCAACAACGCTCATCCCTTTGACATGATAAAATTATCCAATCCGGAACCGATCCTTCTGCCGTGGCTTTTTTCTTACCTGGGACCGGTGCAATTCAACCTGATTTTTTCACAGCTGAACGACGAAAGAAAAGGCCAGGAACTGGCCAATCCTTTTCTATATGGCATGCGGCTGGGCCTTAAACCGCATCCATATCTGGAACTGGGGGCATCCCATCTGGTTGTGTTTGGCGGCCCGGGGCGGCGCAACCTGAGTCTCAGCGAGATCAACCAGATTCTCTTCGGCAATACCGATAGAGATTACCAGAAAACAGAAAGCAACCAGGAATTTGCTGCTGATATGGCCCTGACCCTACCCAATCTTAAAAAATACATTTTTGTGGCTGACGGTATCAAGCTTTACGGTGAAATCGGCGCGGAGGATAACGGGTATCCCCCGACCAGCCGTGCATGGCTTGCTGGCCTGGCCATATTTAAACCATTCGGGCTGGACAAAGCCGCCCTTCGCGGGGAGTATGCGACTACAGTTTTAGGGCCTTACAACGGACCGGACTCCTGGTATCGGCATGGAGCATATCCCATGCGTTATGAGGGTCGTACCTTCGGGCATCACATGGGCACTGAGGCCGAAGATTATTTCGTCGAATGGTCACAAGGTTTTGATAAATTATACTACAAACTGAGTTTTGACCAGGAAAGAAGCGGCTTTAAAACAAAACTTTATACGCAGTCTAAAAATCAGTATCTGGGAGAATTGGGTTACCGGGTCAATGATAACGTAAACATCTCGCTGCGGTACGCTTATGAAGCAATCAAAAACCTCGGCAATGTCCAAGATGAGCGCCAGACGAATCACTTTCTAAGTCTGGAGACCGCCATTTATTTTTAGTCCATTCCATTTCCAGGACAGGGTTTGGATTAGATCAGGCGGCTTATCCTTTATACTTTCACTTTGATCCTCATTCTGCTCTGTATAGTTTGTTGGCCTCCATGTAACCGATAACGTTGTCCGGCACCAAGTATCTGATGGATTGGCCTTGGTGAATCCTTTCCCGAATATCTGAGGATGAAATATCCAGAAAGGTTGTCTTGCGGAAAAAAACAGAGCCGCCCTGCGGGTCTTTAAAAATTTCGTTTTGCTGATCATAAACAAAACGCGCGGCGATATCGGGCGGCAGGATATGAACCAGACCCTTATTTTCGTAGCCCGGTCTGGTCATCACCGCAAAGTGGCAAAGCGATAAAAGCTTTTCCCATTTATACCAGGTGGTGATCACGTCAAATGCATCCTGGCCGGTAATGAAATATAATTCTAAACTTTTATCATGGGTATCTAAAAAATATTGGACGGTATCCATCGAATAGGATTTCCCCGGCCGCAGGTTTTCCACATCCGAAAAATAAAATTGATCATTGCCTTCGATGGCCAGGCGTATCATTTGTGAACGATGTTTAAAGGGCGTAATCACGCAAGCCGTCTTATGCGGCGGCAGGGCTGCGGGAATAAAGATTACGCGATCCAGATTTAGAAGGGTGATCAGTTCCTGGGCGGCACGCAGGTGACCGAAATGAACCGGGTCAAATGTCCCGCCGAAAAGTCCCCATTTCATGCGCGGACCTGGCCGTCGCCGTAAATGATAAACTTGGACGTAGTAAGTTCTTCCAGTCCCATCGGCCCGAATGCATGCAGCTTGGTGGTCGAAATGCCGATTTCCGCGCCCAATCCCAGCTCAAAGCCGTCACTGAAGCGTGTGGAAGCGTTCACCAGCACCGTTGAAGAATTGACTTCATTCAAAAACCGCTGCGAGTTGGCATAATCTTTGGTAATAATGGATTCCGTATGCAGCGATCCGTATTTTTCAATATGCGCGATGGCTTCGTCGATAGATGGCACAACCCTCACGGCCAGAATCAAGTCCAGGTATTCCGCGTACCAGTCTTCTTCGGTTGCCGCGTCGATATTTTTCAGGATCTTTCTTGTTTTTTCGCAGCCTTTGAGCAGGACGCCTGCTTTTTGCAGCCTTTCTGCAGCCTTCGGCAAAAACGCGGGGGCAATGTCCGAATGCACCAGCAAGGTTTCCAGTGCGTTGCAGACACCGGGCCGCTGCACTTTGGCATTGTCACAGATATTCACAGCCATGTCTATATCAGCGGCGGCATCCACAAAGACATGACAGACGCCTTTGTAATGCTTAATGACGGGAATTTTGGACTGGGCGACCACGGCGCGGATCAGTTCTTCGCCGCCACGCGGAATAATTAAATCAATATGCTCGTCGAGTTGCAACATCGTCGAGACAGCCTCGCGATCGGTAAACGGAATGACCTGAATAGCCTTGTCCGGCAGGGGGCTCTCCCGCAAAACATCCTCTAAAACAGACGCAATAGCCAGGTTGGAGTGAATAGCTTCTGAACCGCCGCGTAAGATGACCGCGTTGCCCGATTTGAGACACAGGGCGGAAGCATCCACTGTGACATTGGGGCGCGATTCATAGATAATGCCGATCACCCCCAAGGGGATACGCATACGGCCAACTAAAAGGCCGTTGGGACGGCGCCACATAGACGTCACCTTTCCTACCGGATCAGGCAGCGCCGCAACTTCGCGCAGCCCCTGCGCCATAGCCTCAATGGTGGCATCTTTGACCGTCAGCCGGTCGATCATGGCCGCGGAAAGGCCCTTTTCTCGGGCGCCGGTCACATCCCGGCTATTTTCGGACAGGATAAAATCACGATGGCCGATGAGCTCATCGGCCATTCGTAAAAGTGCGGCATTTTTTGCGTTGGCAGGAATATGGGAAAGGGGGCGTGATGCCGTAAGCGCGTCTTCGGCTATTTTTTTTACGGTGCCTTGGATATCCATTCTGCTTCCCCTACTTGAATATTTTAAAATAACTTGCAATTTCTGTAATTATTGATAAAAACCGCATCACCTTTAAATAAAGAGGACCGCTTGGGGAAAATTAATCGTATTGACATTTATTCGTCCAGCGGTACTGGTTACATTTACAAGACAAAAGGATACGTGTCAAGGTCTTTGCCCGGATGAATTTTTATGAGCCGATTACGCATCAAAGCCGGAAAAAAAGCTTACGAAATCATTAAAGACGGTGGATTTAATTTTGACGCCGTTTCCGCTTATTACGGAGCGGCGGTAGGGCCGCGCTGGCTTGTCGCCAGCGGATTTGATCTGACGCTTCTGACGCAAAATCTTCTGGGACGATCCAGATCCGTGCATCTCATCGGATCGTCAGCCGGCGCCTGGCGTTTTGCCGCATGGCTGCAGCCGCAGGCCGCCGACTGTTACCGGAAATTCATTCACGCCTATATCACCGTCGGCTATACCCGAAAAGATACGCCGGCAACCATTCTGGAAAAATTCTCTCACATCATGAACGCCTATATCGAGGATGACGCCCTGCCCTTTGCCCTGGCCAACAAGCGCTATCGTTTGTCCGTGATCACGGCCCGCTCGCGAGGCCTGGTCGCTTCCGAAACATACTTGTTGCAGAAAAGCGCTCTGGCCGCCTGTTACGTGCTGAATTTCTTCAGCCGGAATAATCTTTACCATTTCGCCGACAGGGTTGTTTTCTACGACGGCTCCAAGCCGCCCCCTTTTTGTTTTCAACCGCAATTCCAGGGCAAGTATGTGCGGATAAATGAATCAAATTTCAAATACGCGGTGATGGCCTCCGGCGCGATCCCGCTTATCGTTGCCGGAGTAAAGAATATTTTCGGCGCGCCCCGCGGTGTTTATCGCGACGGCGGCTTGATCGATTATCACCTGTCGCATCAGTTTGCCGCAAAAGAAAATGAATTGGTCCTTTTTTTCCATCACCAGGAAAGGATTATTCCCGGCTGGCTGGATAAAAAAAATAAACGGCGCACACCGGATGATCAAACATTGAATAACGTTGTGATGGTTTTTCCATCGCAGAGTTTCATCGACCGGCTGCCGTCGGGTAAAGTCCCGGATCGGGATGACTTTCTGACCTATATCGACAAGGGCGCTGAAAGAATTGCCCACTGGAACAAAGCCGTGGAGCTTGCCGCGCCACTGGGCGATGACTTTTTGGAACTGGTGGAAAGCGGAAAGATTAGGGAAGTGGTTGAAAAGATTTAAGTTTTAAGTTTTAAGTATTAAGTGATTATAATTATTTATTTTTTTCTTAAAACTTAAATCTTAAATCTTAAAACTTAAATCTTAAATCTTAAATCTTAAATCTTAAAACTTAAATCTTAAATCTTAAAACTATTGATTATGATTATTCAAGAACTTCTGGATATTTATACCTCCTGCACCCTTTGTCCGCACGCCTGCCGGGTTGACCGGACAAAGGGCGAGTTGGGCTATTGCCGTCTTCCCGCCGGGATTATCATGGACTGCTCACTGGCCCATCACGGAGAGGAACCACCTCTTTCGGGAACACGCGGCGCCGGGACAATTTTTCTTTCTTCATGCAACCTGAAATGCATCTATTGCCAGAACTATCAAATTTCTCACAGCGAGCAGGGACGGGAGTTAACCGTTTTACAATTGGCCAAAATTATGCTCGATCTGCAAAAAAACGGCTGTCACAATGTCGAACTGGTGACCCCGACGCCTCAGATGCCTCTTGTGATGGAGGCTCTGTGTATGGCGCGTGCCCAAGGCCTCACCGTTCCCTTTGTTTACAATTGCGGCGGCTATGAAAATCCCGACATCATCCGTTTCCTGGACAGCATGGTGGATATTTATCTCCCGGATTTCAAATACGGACTTAATCAAGATGCCGAACTTTTCTCCGGCACGCCGGACTATCCGCGCTTCGCCATGGAATCCATCCGGGAAATGGTCCGACAGGTCGGCTGCGACCTGAATGTGGAAGAAGGTGTCGCCACACACGGCATCGTCGTCCGCCATCTGGTTTTACCGGGAAGGCTGGAAAATTCTAGGGAAGCGCTGAGGCTTCTGAAAAATGAAATATCAACAAGCGTCCCGATTAGCCTCATGTCGCAATATACACCCATGGCAAATGTGCGCTCTCATCCACTTTTAGGCCGCAGAATCAGCAGCGCTGAATACTCTCAAATACTGGATTATGCCCTTGATCTGGGTTTTGAAAATCTATTTGTTCAGGATGTCAATGACGACGACCTGACTCCGGATTTTGATCGTGCAAATCCATTTGGTTCGTAAAGGTGACCTGATGCAAAGTGACTTGCAAAAAATTTACGACCGTTTTGCCGATATATACGATAATAATCGGAACTTATTTGACATGACGGAGGTCATCGCCGATTTCTCTAAAAGATTGCCTAGCAAGACAGGCCGCCTGCTTGACCTGGGCTGCGGCGCGGGAGAACCTTTTCCAGCCTACTTTATCGGTCAGGGCTGGCAGGTCACGGGCGTGGATTTTTCCTCCCGGATGCTGGATCTGGCCCATCGCTACCAACCGGACATGAAAACTATCTTCGCCGATATCAGTGAAGTGGATTTTCCCGATGCACAGTTTGACGCTGTCACCGCCATCTATTGCCTTTTTCATATTGAATACCAAAAGCATGAGGAAATTTTCCGGAAAATCTACCGCTGGCTTGCGCCAGGCGGTCACTTTCTTTTTACCTGTGCCACAAAAGAATATACGGGTGCTGATGTTTTTAACGGCACTAAGGAATTTCTGGGAGAACAATTATTTTACAGTCACACAACGCCCGACAACCTGGCAGCAAGCTTAATATCGATTGGTTTCACGATAGAATCCGCCCAATACCGCCAAATCGGCGGCGAAACATTTCTCTGGATAACGATCGCCAAACCGTAATTATATCAAGTTGCATTCAAAGGATAACGCGGCGGCAAGGAGGAGGCTCCGCAGGCGTATTATCGATACGCCGAGGAAGCAGACGATGCAGCCAACAAAGTTAGCCAAAGAATGCGACTTGATATTAGGGCATTTTAAAAATACTGACACCCTGCGGCGTCTGGAATTGGAATAATTTCGAGGAAAGCCCGGCGTTCATTTTGATGCCGGAAAATTTGAGAATAGTGGAATTACCCATCACATCATCAAAACTGACCTGAAGAATATGAAAGTTATTTTTCTCAATCGTCATTTGCAGATATTGATAGGAGGCGCCTTTTTCGCGCGGATATAACTGCAGCAGATAGTTGCCGCTTTTATCCACGGCATGAGGGCTTGCATATTTGATAGTAAAGTCATCGCTTAGCTTTCCCAAACCGGACAGAAATTTGATTAAAGCCTCAGATTTAAAAATCTTATCAGACTCCTGAGTATATACCGACTTATCCTGCGGCAGATAAAGCCAGGCTTTTTGTGAATTGATAATGAGTTTTTTCGTCTTTGGCTTTTTATAATCCCAGAGCATCTGTTTAGGATTTTTAAAATAGACGATCCCCTCTTCCATATCCGTTTTGCGGATGGATTTTACCATGGTTTCCTGAACAAAATTCGCCTGAAAATCCTGTGTCTCCTCATAAATTTTCTGCAACCGGTTCACGGTTTCATCAATGGGAGGCGGTTCGGCAGCACAAGGAATATGAGACCAGACAACCCCCAAAAGGATAGCAAAAAAAGCCGCAACGATCTTTACTGATATAAATAACTTATTTTTATCGAGATTTGGTTTCATCATTTTTTATTTTCAAAAATATCGAAAAATTGGTCGAAAATGGCATATTTTTTCAATAGCGTTTATATCTTCATGCTGAGTGATCCATAAATGGCAATGCTTAAAAGGCACATTAATAACTAATTGATATCATTAATATATATTATTGCTCAAACCTTAAGCAATCTGGTCTAAAAGCCTAACCATTGCGGACTTACCTGACTTATAAACATGGTTACCAACAGGTCTTTCCACAACATTGTGGAATACAAATTCAAGTGCCTGTATCCAAGGGATAAAGACCTGAGATGGCCCCTATCTTCTTTACGCTGCCCTTAAGCAAGCTGCATACGCCAGCCGAAAGGATCCTTTTTGCTTCCATACTGAATATGTAAAATTTCATGAAACAATTTCTCGGCAAGCGATCCGGTCTTCCCGTTGTTTATGATATACTCCTTCTTGTGGAAATAAATCTGTCCCACCGGTGAAATAATAGCCGCTGTTCCCGAGGCAAAAGCTTCCTTGAGCGTTCCTTTTTCGATCGCGTCAATCACTTCCGTTATGGGCAGGGGTCTCTCCTTTACATTCACACCCAGATGAGACGCCAATTTAATAACGGAATCGCGCGTCACACCCGGCAGAATGGTTCCTCCGAGCGGCGGTGTGATCAGCTCATCACCGATCACAAAAAAGATATTGCTGGTGCCCACTTCTTCCACATACTTCTTTTCCCGCGCGTCCAGCCAAAGCACTTGTGTATAACCCATGTCGGTGGCAATACGGCTGGCATAAAGACTCGCGGCATAATTACCTGCCGCCTTGACTTGGCCTGTGCCACCCATCGCCGCCCGCACATATTCTTCGGACACATAAATCTTGGTTGGTGCAAAACCGTGGGCGTAATAGGCGCCAACCGGCCCTGCAATAATAAAGAAGAGGTATTCACTGGACGGATGCACGCCGAGAGCGGCTTCCGTGGCAATCATCGTCGGCCGGATATAAAGGGATGACCCCGCCTCTCTGGGAATCCAGTCGCGCTCGAGCAACACAAATTTTTTAAGGGCATCAAAAAACACCGTTTCGTCAATTTGAGCCATGCAAAGCCTTTCAGCGGACGCATTCATCCTTCTGATGTTCTCCATCGGACGGAAAAGATAAATTTCATCTTTCTTCCCCCGGTAGGCTTTCAAGCCTTCAAATATCTCCTGGCCGTAATGAAGACACATAGCGGTCGGATCAAGCTGCAAGTAATGGTAAGGTTCGATGACGGGGTCATGCCAGCCGGTTCCTTCCTTATATTTCATGGTGAACATGTGGTCGGTAAAGTGCTTGCCAAAACCTAATTTGGTTTCATCAGGCTTGGGTTTCATGTATTTCGGCAACGCTTCGACAATCTTAATTTCCATAGATTCCTCTTTATTAAAATACCTTCCAATAACGAACGTCGGCTAAATTATTTTTTTCATATCACTAAACGATGCGTCGATCAAGGCTTCTATATTGAATCGCTTCGGCAATATGCGTGGGCTCAATTTTTTCCTTGCCTTCCAGATCGGCAATCGTGCGGGACACTTTCAGAATACGGTTCATGGCACGAGCGGAAAGACCCAGTTTTTCTATGGCCATTTCCATGAGCTGATGCGATTCTTCATCAATGAAACAATAGGAGCGGATCTGTTTTTCCGTCATGCGGGCATTGGTAACGACACCCGAATTGCCAAAGCGCTTTATTTGCCTTTCACGCGCGCCATCAACCCGCTCTCTGACTGGTGCTGATGCTTCGCCTTCTTCTTTTCCCGTCAAGGCCCGGTATCTGACCGACGGCACCTCGATATGCAAATCAATGCGATCCAGCAGCGGGCCGGATATTTTCGCCTGATACTGGCGGATCTGCTGGGGTGAACAGCGGCAGGCGCGAACCCGATCCCCAAAATAGCCGCAGGGACAGGGATTCATGGCGGCCACCAGCATAAACTTGGCAGGAAAGGCCGCGGTCACGGCCGAGCGGGTGATCGTAATCGTTCCTTCTTCCAGCGGCTGGCGCAATGCTTCCAGCGCATTTCTTTTGAATTCCGGCAGCTCGTCCAGAAAGAGCACGCCCAGATGAGCCAGGCTGATTTCTCCGGGATGCGGCATTTGGCCGCCTCCGACCAGACCGACATCGGAAATGGTATGATGAGGCGAACGGAAAGGCCGTACGGCAATCAATGTTTCTCCTGAATTCAGCAGACCGGCCACGGAAAAAACCTTGGTTACCTCGATGGCCTCTTCAAAGGAAAGATCAGGCAGAATCGTGGGCAGCCGCTTGGCCAGCATACTTTTACCGGAACCGGGCGGACCAATCATCAAAATATTATGGCCGCCGGCCGCCGCGACCTCCAACGCCCTCGTCGCCTGCTTCTGGCCTTTTATTTCAGAAAAGTCGATATCATAGTGACGATTCTTTTGAAAAATATTACCGGTATCCAGACAGAGCGGCGAAATGGTTTGTCTGGCTCCCAAAAACTCGACAACGTCGGGAAGCGTCTTGACGCCATAAACACGGATGCCTTCCACCATGGCCGCTTCCGCAGCGTTTTCTTCCGGCACAAATACTGATTGGATGCCCAGCTCCCTCGCTTTAAAAGCAGCGGGCAATACGCCCCGAACACCTTTAATACTGCCGTCGAGCGACAACTCGCCGATAAAAAAGCAGCCCTGAAGGGCGGTTTCTTCGATCAACCCCTCCGCGGCCAGAATGCCTACCGCAATCGGCAGATCAAAGCCAGTTCCCTCTTTCCGAATATCAGCAGGCGCCAGATTAACGGTGACGTGAGACCGTGGAAAACGGTAACCGGAATTCTTGATGGCGGCCTTGATCCTGTCGCGGCTTTCTTTCACAGAGGCGTCAGGCAGGCCGACCGTGGCAAATTGCGGCAAACCCTGGGAAACATCTACTTCCACCGATACAGGGTATGATTCCATACCGATAACACTCATGCCGAACACTTTTATGAACACTATATTGTCTCCGAGGAAGAATTTACGGTTAAAAATAATAGCTAATTACCGTATATATATCAAGTTTTTAATTTACTTAAAAATATTTTCGACTTTCTTGACTCATCAAAGGCGCTGTGCTAGGGTCTCTGCAAATTGTTTAGATTCACATAATTCAAGCATACTAAAGTCAATAGCCGCCATGAAAAAGCTATCCCATGTTAATGATTCAGGTCAGGTACAAATGGTGGATGTAACGGACAAGGACAAGACCGTCCGAAAGGCAACCGCCCGCGGCAAAGTCATCATGAAAAGCAGCACGCTTCAGCTTTTGGAAGAAGGCCGGGTGGCTAAAGGCAACGTGCTGACCACCGCCAAAATCGCAGGTATCATGGCGGCAAAAAAAACCGGCGAACTTATCCCCTTATGTCATCCACTGGCACTGACGGGCATTGATATCACCTTTGAAATCGACCGTCTAAACTCGCAGGTGATCATCGAAACGCAGGTCCGGACAGTCGGTCAAACCGGCGTGGAAATGGAAGCGCTGACGGCGGCCAGTATTGCCGCTCTGACCATTTACGATATGTGTAAAGCCGTAGATAAAGAAATAACCATCAGTGATATTATGCTTCTGAAAAAAAGCGGCGGCAAAAGCGGCGCCTTTACCAGAAAAGCATCAGAATAATTCGGAGATCATACTTGAGTCAGGTTTTTAAAATTAAGAAAGCCTTCAGGATTCCCTTTATCAGCGCCGTAACGCTTTTATTTGTTCTTCTGGCGCTCAGTCTTTTCGATGGGCAACTCTGGGAACAAATTCTAATCGCGGCTATATGCGTTGTCACGCTGGTTATTGCCATAGAGACACGTGAAAGAGAGTTTACCGTTTTCGAAAACGGCTTGCGTATTAAAAAATTTTTCCGCACGAAAGATTTTACCTGGGCGGAAATCACGTACCTGGGTGTCGTCATCATGCGCAATAAGGCTTACTTTCTTCTGACTACAACCAAAGGGTTTTATGTGTTTTCCAATCTTCTGCAAAATCATACGCTCCTGATCCGACATCTGGCGGACAAGCTTGGTGAGGAAAAAGTGGAGGCGGAAGTTAAAAGCTATCTGGAGGATCCCGTCGAACGGACATCTCTGGTTGTTTTGACTTGGATTGCCCTGATTATTATCGTCGCGATTATCCTGACCAAATTGATAAAATTATAATTTCCGTTCGTCTCGTCGTTTTGAGCAGCAAAAATATTAAAGTGAATGGCATATTTGAAAAGATGGATTCAAATGCAGGAGTTTCATGGCTATGAGAGCAAAAAATCAGAATAAAACGGCAGCAGGCATCGACGTCCAGGAAACATGTTTCACAGTCGTCGAAGAAATATTGGAAAAAAACTTGGATGATCTGGCTACGGTCTTATCCGTTTCCGACAACGGTAAAAGCAAACTTCACGAGGAAATCATGGCCATGGTGGAAAAAGGTCTGTTCAAAATCGCCCTGCGTCGTTCCAGCTATGTCAAAAGCACAGCGGCGGCATTTCTGGGTATCAACCGCAATACGTTTACCGATAAGATGGCCAAGCTGGGCATCGACTGCGAAAAAATCAAATAAGGATCCCCGAAATATTTATATCCTGTATCGCTGAAAAAATCAGATCCGATTACCGGGAAAGAATCCATCCACTTCAGGAACGGTTATTGCAGACCCCATCGTAAACAACCGGGAAAACACGGACGACATACAAAGTGTCCGCCTTGATGCATGGCGTTAGGAATTGTTCGTAAGCACCATGCAAAACCAAGCTGGAAAAGGGTTTTCACACATCAAACCTGCCCGTTCCCGATGACCGGACAGGTTGACACGGGTAGAACCGCAGTCCAACAAAATTGTTGAAAAAAATACCGCATGGTGTAGCTAAAACTTGCCAGGATAAAGGACAAAGGGCAAAAGAAAATAATGATTTATACAAAAATGTTCAATACTCTAAAAAAAACATTCTTTTTTATTACACATTGCCAAATTTTTATCGGCGCTCATCCTGATGCTGTTGATAAACCAGCCATCATATTTTTCCCGCTTCTTCCCGGTCAACTGAATTGCGGTTTTGCCGGATTGATGACGTGCCGCCTGCAGAGAAATCCTTTGGATATGACAGCCGATCTCTCGCTTATTGCCGTGTGGAAAAAAGTTAAAAGCGCCGGCTTGCAGACTGTCTTCACCAGGGAAAATTCTGCAGGGAATTATTTAAACGGTATGGAAGCCATCCATGCCCTGGATATGGCCGTAACCCAACTCAAACAGGAAGACGCGCAGGAATTTCTTTTTTTTCAGACAGACAGATCGGCTGATTTGTTTCACACCGCTCAAGACATGACAAAGTTTCTGACTGATGAAGAGAAGCAGTTGGAAGATCAGGACGCTGTTATCAGCTCTGTTGATCTGGAAATAATCAATAGCCGGCTTCTTTCGCTCAAGGACATCTGCTGGATTCTGGAAAAAGATATTCTGGCCAATCTGCAAAAAATCCTCTCGCTTTCCGGCGCAGAGAAATCTTCTGCGGTCAATCCTTCCGCCTTTCGGAAATACCGGAAACTCAATCTGCTGTTAAACGCGCTGGATCGTCTGGAAGTTCGGGGACGCGACTCGGCGGGTCTTCAGTTAACCTTTGTTCTGAAAAATGACCAAGTGTTGCAGGAGATCATCCGGCAGATCCGGAAAAACGGATGGGATGATGATTATCAGAGGCGGACGCAAAAAGGCGACCTTGTCAACCAGTCCATTTTCATGTCAACCGGCCATAAAGACAATCCCGGCAGCGCCAGCGTTACGTTCACCTATAAAACCTTTTCCATCGTCGGCGAGTTGGGACGCAATGTAGTTGATTTGAGACATTCCATTCAAAAGGATCACATCCTGCAATGCTTTACCGTGGGAGATTCGGATTGTGAAACAGCCCTGACGCATACCCGCTGGGCTTCCGTCGGCTCCATCACCGAGGAAAATTGCCATCCGGTAAACAATTATACAACCATTCAGTCCAACCCTGCCTATCCTCATTACTCCAACATCGATGCGCAAATCAATGGGGTTCTCAATGGGGATATCGATAATTATCCGGCGCTCCGGAAGGCTTTGGAGGAAGACGGCGAATTGATCGCCTCACAGGTTACCACCGACACCAAAATCATTCCGCTGCAAATCGAAAAGTATCTGAAGGCGGGACAGAATCTGACGGAGGCGTTCCGCCTAGCCGTCAATGATTTTGAAGGGTCGCAGGCCATCGCCATGACCTGCAACCTGGAACCGGGTAAAATGTTTCTGGCGCTCAAGGGCAGCGGCCAGTCCATTTATGTGGGCGTGAATGACGATCAATATATGTTTTCTTCTGAACTTTACGGCCTGGTGGAAGTCATGCCACGTTTCATCAAGATGAACGGTGAAGAAGCGGGCAACGGCAAAGCCGGCGGACAGATTTTCATCTTGGACCAGAATCGCGGCGGTGGCATAAAGGGCATCACCGCCTGCTTCTATGACGGCGTTGCCATTCCTCTCGCGGACGACGATTTACAAACCGCGGAAATCACCACACGGGATATCGACCGCAGCGATTACCCGCACTTTTTCCTCAAGGAAATTTCCGAATCCGCCCTGTCCATTAAAAGAACCCTGCGTGGCAAATACCGAATCGTCGCATCCGGTCAATCCGCCCTGCAAGTCACGTTTAATTTGGGTCCGGATATCGTTCCTTCCGCTGTGCGCAATGGACTTCAAAACGGCTCAATTAAAAACATCATCGTCATCGGTCATGGAACAGCAGCCGTGGCAGGCCAAGTCTTAGCCGATACTCTGTCTTATTATCTCAAAGGCAGCCACCTCAACATCCTTGCCCGTATCGCCTCGGAACTAAGCGGTTTCGGACTGAAAGACGATCTGGCCGACACGCTCGTTATTCCGATCACGCAATCGGGCACGACCACCGACACCAACCGGGCTGTGGCCATGGCTCGGGAACGCAGCGCGCAAATCATCTCCATCGTCAACCGCAGACAATCGGATATTACCGCCAAATCACACGGCGTCTTTTATACCAGCGACGGCCGAGATATTGAAATGTCAGTTGCCTCCACCAAAGCTTTCTACGCCCAAATTGTCGCGGGACAAGTGCTGGCGCTGTTTATCGCCCAGCTTTTGGGATCGCGGACCGATGAAGACATCGCGACAGCGCTCAAACATCTTGAATCCGCGCCACGTCTGATGGAACGGATATTTGACAGTCGTGAAGCCATTGCCGCCTCGGTGAAAAAAACAGCCGGCAAGCGTTTCTGGGCGATTGTGGGCAGCGGCCCCAACAAGGCGGCGGCGGACGAAATCCGCATCAAACTGTCGGAGCTTTGCTACAAAACGATTTCCACGGACATCGTGGAAAACAAAAAACACATCGATCTGTCCGCCGAACCGCTGATTCTGGTATGCGCCGCCGGCAACCCCGAGGCGGTTGTGGAAGACGTGGTCAAGGATGTCGCGATATTCAGAGCACATAAGGCAACCACCGTCGTTTTCGCCGATGAAGGCGATCACCGATTTGACGCCGTCGCCGACGCGGTCATCGCCATACCCATCGCACCTGCGCCCCTGCCGGTGATCCTCAATACCATGGCCGGCCATCTGTGGGGTTACTTTGCGGCGCGTGCCATTGATGAAGAGGCACAGATTTTCCGCGAATTCCGCAGCCGCCTGGCGACGGAATTGACGAAAAGGACAAAAAATAAATTATCTATTTTTGACATTTTTGACATGATTGCCGATGTTTCTTTTTGCCGGATCATTAATGATTTTTATGCCCTGTTCAAATCCCAAAGCCAAAACGGAGCGTTCAGCGTTCTAGCCGGCCAAACCATTGCCGATCTGTTGCTCTTGTTGAAATATGCCTCAGGCAAGCTGCCGCTGCAGGACATTCGCCAGGAATTCAAAGGAGAAGAGGATCTGCTCAATCCGTTTGATCTTCTGGACGCAATGCTCGGAACGGCCATTGATGAGTTGACTCGTCCGATTGACGCCATCCGCCATCAGGCCAAAACCGTCACAGTGGGCACCAGCCGGAAGGAAAAAGAACTCAAAGGCATCGTGTTCGACCTGCTCGAAACCCTCAAGTTTTCCGCGAAAAATATGACCTATCGCAATATTCTATCGATCCATCGCCTCCAGCCTGCCCTGGCAGCAGTACGGGGATATACGGTTTATGATATCAGCGGTCTTGATGAACAGAGTCATCCCACGCAAGATTCGACCATTGCGATCCGCGTCAAAAGCGGCGTGGCCAATGATATGAAGTCACGCGCGGATCATTCCACAACGCTGATGGGAGTGAAAAAAACCATCGTCAGCACAGGCCATGTCTATCTGGGCCGGGGCAAAACAGACAGCGCCCCGATTATGATCATCCCTCTGCAGGGTGCAGGCGCCCAAATCGTGAACCTGCTGCTGATTCACATCATCTTCAATGAAACACTGAACCTGTCGGAAAAAATGGAGGTACTGGGATACCGGTATGACGATATCCGCAACCTGATTAATGAATACAACCTCGCCTGGAACGACCGGTATTTGGATACTCTGTCGTTGGAATCGCTTTTCAGCGAATCTATTGAAATAATTGCCGGACGGATAAAATCACAGCACAGCCAATTCCAGACTCAGCATAAACTTTCATAATGGCTGAAACTTTTGCAAATTAAGCGCTTGTCCGGATCAATATGAAAAAATCAAATTTTCGTTTGACAAAGTAGTTTTTTGAAAGTAGGTATACGGCAAACGATAGCCGATTGCGATGGAAAACGCATGAAAGAGCTTTTTAAGCCTGAAGACATTGAACGAAAAGTCATCCTCATTCTGAAAATTTTGCACGAAAGCCCGGAACCGATGGGTGCGCGTGTGATTGCCCGCAGGATGTTGGAGCGCAACGTGCAACTCAGCGAAAGGACGGTCCGCTATCATCTCAAGATTATGGACGAACGGGGACTTACCCAACTGGTAGGCAGGCGCGACGGCCGGGTCATCACAGAGCAGGGACTTGCCGAAGTATCCGACGCCCGTGTGCAGGACAAGATTGGCCTTTCCATTTCACGCATAGACATCCTTTCCTTCAAGACAACTTTTGATGTCAAAAAGAAGCGTGGTCTGGTGCCGGTTAATATCTCCTTCTTCCCGAAAGAGCAGTTTAATCAAGCCCTGAAGATCATGAAGCCTGTCTTTCAAAAAAAGCTGGCCGTCAGCTCACGCGTCGCAGTAGCACAGGCCGGCAAAACCCTGGGTGATATTGTGGTGCCTCAGGGTAAAGTGGGATTCGCAACCGTGTGCAGTATCGTGATCAATGGCGTTCTTTTAAAGCATGGCATTCCCATTGATTCCAAGTTTGGCGGTATTCTCCAGATGAGAAAAGGGGAAATATTGAGATTTGTGGAGCTGATTCATTACGCCGGCTCATCGCTCGATCCTTCGGAAATCTTTATTCGCGGAAAGATGACCTCTGTCGGACAAGTGGTGGCTGAAGGCGAGGGGAAAATTTTGGCCAATTTCCGTGAAATACCCGCACTGAGCCGAAGCCTGGTTGACCGCGTAGTCGATGACTTTGCCAAGACCGGTATTCATGGCGTCTTATCCATCGGCAGTATCGGCCATCCTGTGTGTCAGACCCATGTGGATATGAATAAGATCGGGATGATTCTTATCGGCGGCTTGAACCCGGTTGCTGCGGTCGGTGAAGAAGGTTTTGATGTGGACAATAAGGCCATGTCCACGGTGATGGAATTTGAAAAGCTAAAGGATATTGAGACGCTTTAGATATCACGAGAAATGTCGTGAGCATATCAACACATCGCGGCGTGTCATTGAATAAGGTTGCAGGGAGGCGCTATGGATTTTAAGCCGAAATCCTATGAAAAAATTTGTCAACTGATCGATCGCGGCGTAGATATTCCCAACCCCGGAACACTCGATATCGGCAATGAAATCAATGTCGATCAAATTTCGGGAAAGGGCGTTACGATTTATCCGGGTTGCCGGATCTATGGCGCAAAAACTGTTATTTCCTCCGGCTGCAAGCTGGGCTGCGAGGCGCCGGTCACGATTGAAGACTGCCAACTTGGACCGGCAGTCGAGCTCAAAGGCGGCTTCTTCAGTAAATCTGTTTTTTTGGAAAAAGCAAATATGGGCATGGGCGCGCACGTCCGTGAAGGATGCATTCTGGAGGAAGAAGCCGGCGGCGCCCATTGCGTAGGATTAAAACAAACCATTCTTTTTCCCTTCGTAACACTGGGCAGCTTGATCAACTTCTGTGACTGCCTGATGGCCGGCGGCACCAGCCGAAGCAACCATAGCGAAGTGGGAAGCTCCTATATCCATTTCAATTTCACGCCGGATGCCGACAAAACAACGCCTTCAATGCTTGGCGATGTCCCCCGGGGGGTGATGCTCAACCAGCCCCCCATTTTTCTAGGTGGTCAGGGAGGGATCATCGGTCCCGTGCGTCTGGGATACGGCAATATCGTAGCGGCGGGCTCCATCCTGCGGCATGATTATTCCGGAGACAATCAACTAATCTTCGAGACGGCCCCGGCAAGCAGTGTGAAGGACTTCGTTCCAGCAGCCTACCCCGGGCTCGGTCGTGTTGTGGAAAACAATATTCTCTATCTGGCCAACCTGACGGCTCTTGAATCGTGGTACACGCATGTCAGAAAGCCGTTTCTGGAAATCCAACCATACGGGCTTCTCCTGTATGCAGGCGTCGCGGAACAACTTTCCGCAGCGAAAAAGGAACGTCTCAAAAGATTAAAGGCGCTGGCGGAGAAAGCCAAAGCGGCAGCCAGCAAAAACCGGCAGGGTGCAGCAGCCGGTGCAAGACAGGAGCTCTCTGGGCAAATCGGCTTCATAGAAGGACTCTTCACTGGGAAAATGCCGGACGTCCTGGCCGCGACGGATCCATCCCGTGAGGCCTTTCTCAATGATTTCGGAAAGGCCACAGAAAACAACAAAGCGAATTACCTCACGGCTATTCAGGGTCTGCCCGTGGAGATTTCGTTAAAAGGTGTTATATGGCTAAATGGCATAGTCGATGCTCTTGCCCAAAAGGTCACGCAGGCTCTGCCGTCACTGGATTTATTCAAAAAATAATAGTCAACCACTTCGCGAGCTCGCTGTCGTGGCATGAAATGAACGTATTTATATCGCGAGCTCGCTGCGGCGAATTAACGCTCGTCCCGCAACAGCGGGATTAAAATAATTTTGATCAGTTGATTCACAAGCAGTAAATCATTGCAAAAAGGAGAATAATGATGGGGAAATTATTTGGAACCGACGGAATCAGAGGAGAAGCCAACCGCTATCCGATGAACGCGGCAATAGCTTTCAGTGTCGGGCAGGCCGTCGCACACCTGTTTAAAAAAGACAAACACCGTGCCCACGTGATCATTGGAAAGGATACCCGGATTTCGGGATACATGCTGGAGAGTTCACTGGAAGCGGGAATCACGTCCATGGGAGGGTGCCCTATCCTTGTCGGCGTGCTGCCCACCCCGGGAATTGCCTTCATCGCCCAAAGCATGCGGGCTGACGCCGGCATTGTCATTTCCGCTTCACACAATCCCTTCCAGGATAATGGCCTGAAAATTTTTGGCGGTGACGGTTTTAAATTGACCGATGAAGAGGAAGACAGTATTGAAGACCTGATCCTTAATGAAAAGCTTTCTGAACTAATGCCGACAGCCAGCGGAATGGGAAAAGCCGCCCGCCTGGATGATGTTAACGGACGTTACATCGTTTTTCTGAAAAATTCTTTTCCCCGTAATCTTTCCATGGAGGGGATGAAAATCGTTTTGGATACCGCCAACGGCGCAACATACAAAGTGGCACCTAACGCCTTTATTGAACTGGGCGCCGATGTTGAAGTCATTCACAACACGCCGGACGGTGTAAACATCAACGCCAAGTGCGGATCACAGCACACAGAGGACCTCAGGAAGAAAGTCGTGGAAAGCGGCGCGGCCATTGGCCTGGCCTTTGACGGGGACGGCGACCGCCTCATTGCCGTGGATGAAAAGGGTAACGAGATCACCGGCGATCAGATTCTCATCATCTGTGCCAATATCTTGAAAAAAGAAGGCAAATTGAAAAACGATCTTCTGGTCAGCACGGTGATGAGTAACCTCGGCTTAAAGGTTGCCTGCAAGAAATACGGCTTTAAGCACCATGCCTCTAAAGTGGGAGACCGCTATGTCCTCGAAGACATGCTGCGGATGGGATCCGTGATCGGTGGTGAGGAAGCAGGTCATATGATCTTTCTGGATCATCACACCACTGGTGACGGCATTATTGCCGCCATGCAGCTCGTTGCCGCGATGGCGAAAGAAGGCAAACCACTTTCCGAACTGGCGCGCATGATGGATATTTTCCCGCAGAAATTGATCAATGTTGATGTCAAAAGCAAGCCGGATCTTGATAAAGTTCCGAAGCTGGTAGAAGCCATCTCGCAAATAGAAAAAGAACTGGGTGAAGAAGGACGCGTTCTGGTCCGGTATTCCGGCACTCAGAATATGTGTCGTGTCATGGTGGAAGGACCTTCCGATCTGGTAACCGCAAAATATTGTCAACAGCTCGCCGATATCGTAAAAAGTGAACTGGGATAGTTTGAAGGAGAACAATAAATCATGGGAACAACCGTTTTTGTTACACGAGACTTTGCACACATGAGTGAAGTGGCGGCAGACTTTGTCATCAAGAAAACGATCGGCATCCTTAAAGCAAAAAATGGAGCTGTTTTGGGACTGGCAACGGGGAATTCACCCACGGGGCTCTATAAGCACTTCGCCAAAGCGGCCAACGAGGGCCGGTTTGATTCTGGACGGATCCGCAGTTTCAATCTCGACGAATATGTCGGCCTGCCGGGCGATAATATTCAGCAGCGGGTTCTGCACCCCGAGAGTTACGCTTATTTCATGATTCAGGAACTTTTCAGTCATCTCAATAAGAAATTTATTGAAACCCGCGTGCCCTACGGCTCGCTGATTGACCAGAAAACATTGATCAAAGAATTGAAGGAAAACAAAAACGACTGGGAATTCAAAGGCACAGACGCGGGAAAATCCATTGCCATCAAGGCAAAACCGGCATCCGCCTATCTGGCCTGGATCTGGAAAGAAATTCTGGACGGCTACTCCCGGAAAATAAAATCGGCGGGAGGAATCGACCTGCAGATTATCGGCGTGGGCGGTCGCGGCCATGTGGCGTTCCACGAATCAGGCATTCCTTTTAAAGGCAGTTCAGTGCTGCTGGTCAAACTCGACGACAACACAATTGCCAATGCCGTTGCCGACGGACATTTCAGCAAAAAATCAGATTCACCGCAGTACGCCATCAGTATGGGAGCGGAGCTGGTTTATCAGGCCAGAACGGTCGTTTTGGTAGCCAACGGCCAGCGAAAAACAGAGTCTGTGACCCGCTCGCTTCTGGGTGATGTAACCCCTGAAATTCCCATATCGCATGGTCAGCAATACGCGAAACAAGGCGGTGAGTTGATTTATGTTCTCGACCGCGTTGCGGCCGGAGGCCTTCTGGCCAATCCAAAGGAACTCAAAGATAGGGGCATCGTTTTAAAGAACATGGCTTAAACGTCATTTGAGGCGCCATCACAAAAATGGCAGGGGAACTTGAGTGTGAAGAATACAAAATTCATTTTTGTTACCGGTGGCGTTCTTTCATCTTTAGGCAAAGGGCTGGCGGCAGCTTCTATCGCGGCCATCCTGGAGTCTCGTGGTCTTCATGTGACCAATCAGAAACTGGATCCGTATATTAATGTCGATCCCGGCACGATGAGCCCCTTCCAACACGGCGAAGTCTTCGTCACTGACGACGGCGCCGAAACGGATCTGGATCTTGGCCACTATGAACGATTTTCATCCACCTCTATGGGGAAGTGCAACAACCTCACGACCGGGCAGGTTTACTTTTCCGTCATTACCAAGGAAAGACGCGGCGATTATCTAGGCAAGACCGTCCAGGTCATTCCGCACATCACCAATGAGATCAAGGACTTTATCCGCAAGACGGCGGAGGGATTCGATGTTTCGATTGTGGAGATCGGCGGCACCGTGGGCGATATTGAGAGCTTGCCTTTTCTCGAAGCCATCCGGCAATTCCGCAATGAGGTAGGCCGTCAAAACGCCATTTTCATTCACCTCACCTGGGTGCCCTTTATTAAAACCGCCGGAGAAGTCAAGACCAAACCCACACAGCACAGTGTCAAGGCGCTCAGAGAGATCGGCATTCAGCCGGACATTCTGCTGTGTCGGACGGAGAACTTTCTATCCGAAGACATCAAAGCCAAAATCGCGCTTTTCTGCAACGTGGAGGTCTCTTCTGTTTTTACGGCCAAGGACGTCGGCTGCATTTATGAAGTGCCGCTGATCTATCACCACGAAGGCCTGGACGCGAAGATCATTGAACTGCTTAACATGTGGACCGGCCAGCCCCGGCTTGATGCTTGGGAGAATGTTGTAGAAAAGTTTTATCATCCCGCGAAGGAAGTCTGCGTAGGGATTGCGGGCAAATACGTCAACCTCACCGACTCGTATAAAAGTCTCAATGAAGCGCTGGTGCACGGCGGAATTGCCAACAATTGCCGTGTACGCCTGAAATTCATCGATACCGAAAAAATTGAACAGGAAGGCGCGGCCAAGTATTTATCCGACGTGGACTGCGTGCTGGTGCCGGGCGGGTTTGGCAACCGCGGCATTGAGGGCATGATTCAGGCGGCCGAGTATGCCCGGGTAAACAAAATTCCGTACTTCGGTATTTGTCTCGGGATGCAAATGGCCGTCATTGATTACGCCCGAAATATTTGTCACCTGGAAAAGGCCAACAGCTCCGAATTTGATTTGACGACGAAATATCCGGTGATTGATTTGCTGCCCGAACAGCGCGGCGTGAGAGACAAAGGGGCATCGATGAGGCTGGGCGCCTGGCCCTGCGCCATTTCCGAACCCTCATTCGCTTTTGAAGCTTACGGTCAAAAAGAAATCTCCGAGCGGCATCGCCACCGTTATGAATTCAACAACGACTTCAAAAAGACGCTGACCGATCAAGGGCTGCGCATTACCGGCGCGTCGCCTGACGGTTCGCTGGCTGAGATTGTTGAAATTAAAGATCACCCGTGGTTTCTGGGCTGCCAGTTCCATCCCGAATTTAAATCACGTCCCACAAAGCCCCATCCCCTCTTCACGAAGTTCATCGAGGCGGCTCTCCAGCAGTCCGGAAAAAAATAGCAGACGCAGAATGGAAGCTGATGATCGCCAATATCATTGTTCTATGGCGTATTGAAAGGGATGGTAATTTTATACACGCCGCCCGATAGAACGGTCTCTACCGGAAAGGGTGCTTTTTCGTAAACTTTCAACATGGCCCTGTTGTTTTCCAGAACATCGGCCTTGAATCCGGCCATGCCTTCTTCCCGGGCCGCCCGTATTAAAAGATTGAAAAGATAAGTTGAAATGCCCATGCCCTGATAGTGTTCATCCACAATAAACGCGGTATCGGCAAAGGGATCTCCCTGCGACCGGGCATAGCGGCCCTCGCCGATAATTTTTTCAACGCCGGACTCATCAATAATGGCCACCATAGACATGGTGAAGCGGTAATCCACATTAACATATTCCTGCATCTTTTTATGAGGCATGGTCTTGATCGGGCTGAAATAGCGGTAATAAACCGACTGGTCGGAAAACCGGTAAAACAGCCGCCGCATCTCTTCTTCGTCGGACGGCCTGATCGCCCGGAAGCGGACGTTCACGCTGTCTTTGAATTTATGCGAACAGGCGATTTTATCCGGATAAAGATGGCCGGACTCGGCAAAATATATTTGATCAGCGTAAATCATCTTCGCTTCTTTGGCCTGTCTGACCAACTCGGCGCGGTCGTCGGGATGCGCGATTTCAATGAGCGCCTGTGCGCGCTCGCGCAATGTCTTGCCCATTAAATGGGCCACGCCGTATTCGGTAACAACAACGTCCATGGATTCACGATTGGTAAACTGGAAGGGATATTTATCCAAAGAAAGAAGAATGTTGGGTTTTCCCTTGCGATTGCGGCTGGGCATGGAAAAAATGGTCCGGCCGTTTTTGGACAGCGCCGCACCCCAAAAGAGTTCCTGAACATTGCCGGGACCGGCGGTCACATTGCCCTTGCCGGTATGCAGCGCGATATCACCAGTCAGATCGACTTTCCGCGCCGGAAAAATGGCAACCATGTTGTCATTGAGGCCGATGGTCCGGGGGTCCATTACAATATCCTGTGGCTGAAATTCCACCAGCGCATTTAAATCCAACCAAGCCATCAACTCCTTAGTGCCGATGACATAGGACGCACAGGTCTTGCCACGAAAGACGCCTTTATAACGGTTAGTAATGGCGCCACTCTTGACCAGTTCCATCAGCGCGTCGGTAAAGAAAGGCGAATGAACACCCAGATTCTTTTTTGTGGCCAGCGTTTTGGCCAGTGCTTCAAAGAGCGGCCCGATCCCGTAGGAAATGCAGCTGCCATCCTGGATGACTGAAGCGACATTGACGGCTATTTTCAGATAGATTTCCTGCAACGGCCAGCGCTCGACATAATAAGGCGGCTCGGTCGCCTCGACCAGATAGTGGAAATCATCCATATTCACCAGCGTGTCGCCCATCGTCCGGGGAATCTGGAAATTGATTTCGCCGACAACGATTTTAGCCATTTCCATGGCCTGCCTTTCCACGGACGCGCCTACCAGATAAGCATAGCCGTTTTCGTCGGGAGGGGTTACCTGAATAAAAGCAACGTCAATATGAATAGCGCCGGTTTTAAAAAGCCAGGCAACACGCGAGAAACGACTGGGGATAAGGTCAACCCGTCCCTGACTGATGGCGTCGGAGGCAAGCCATCCAGAAAAAAAAGTCTTTAAACGAAACTTCCGGGCATAACGTTCATCAATGGCTACCGCATCGCCGAGACTGACCAGTTGGATCAACTCCAAATCCTGCAAGTTAGCTTGATTGGATTCCATCAGGTGCCTGACCAACGTGCGGGGTTCAGCCATGCCCGTCCCCAGGAAAATACTCATACCCGGGTCAATTTTCGCCAACACTTCCCCGGGTGACACTATTTTCTGCTTCCACATAATTTCCCGCCCATTGCTTGAACTGCATCAATCAAACATTTCTTGATCCCGCCTATACCAGTAATCGGGAAAAAGCCGATACATCAATCTGGAAAAAGGTCCGATATATTCATTTTTTCTTTTATCAAACTGGCAGGCGTGAAGGATCATGTCTTTAATCGCGTCTTTGTTGCCGCCCTTATTAAAGATATTATAGGCGCAGGAAAAAAGCGGGCTGTACATGTTTTTCTTTTCCAAGTATTTATAAACATTGCGAATTGTATTGGGACCTTCCGGCGTACCGTCTATTTTGCCCAGCACCTTTAAGTTAGTCTCAATGGGATTGCCGGTGTAAAGCTCATAGAAATATTTCCCGTAGCGGTAATTTTTACTGGCCATAGAAGAAACGGTGACATACATATCGCCGACGCCGGCCTGGGAGTGAAACGCCTGAAAACTGCCGCCTAAAAGACGGGTCAGCGAACGGATTTCCACGCCGGAACGGGCAAAGATGGTGCCGGGTATCGAATCGCCTAAATCCAGTGAATCCGTCAAACCCTTGATATTGGCCACGATATTTTTTAACGCCCCACAGGCCTCCACGCCGATTTTGTCAAAATTATAATAGGCATTGAGCTCCTTGCGGTTAAACATCAGCAGGTGATCCCGAATAATATTAGCAGTGCGGCGATTCCCCGCAACGGTTAGACAAACCGGTTTACCCAAGGCGATGTCCACGTCAAAAAACGGTCCGCCGATGCATGCGACCTGATACTTATGCTCCAGATTATATAAATGATTGTGAATGAGCTGCGACGGCGTGATCAACTCGGTCGATATTTCGTCGGAAATCAATCCTTTGATAGGCGAAATCAGACAGGTATCGCCCGCCTTTTTATCAATTATCGGCTTGAGATAATTGAGTAATTCCGGCAGACGATTCATCGTGACGGATAAAATAATGAAATCGTTATTTTCGACGATATGCTCCAGGTCGTTAGTCGCGTAAACTTTCGGCGACAGACGCGGAACCTGATCCATGCCACCCACCAATTTGGCCAAATCCTCTGTCAAATGAATGGGATTCAAGTGGTCCCGGTTAATGGCCTTGCAGACGTCCGAGTTATGGTAATAAATGGCGACGCGCTTATTGTCGCGTCCCAGCTTATAAGCAAACGAAGTCCCCAGGCGTCCCGGCCCGATGATGGCGACTCTTGTTGTATCTAAATTGGAAACAATCATCTCTATCGCTCTTTATTGTAATGATAGACTTATTATCTGGAACTCATTGTCCGGATGTCAAACCCTAATAGCCTTTTCAAAAAAAGTAAAACAAAATTTACCGGAATACAGCTATTTTTAGTTGCATTATCCCGGAGGATTGTTTAGAAATCTGAAACACCGGAAGTAGACAACACAACCCTTGAGACGAGTAATAATCTTATGGCCGAGGAAACAATTATTCATTATCCAAACGGAGCAGTAAAGGAAAAGAAATATCTGCTGGCAGGGAAGATGGAGGGTGAATACACAACTTATTTTCCCAGCGGCCAGATCATGGCACAGCTTCATTTCAGCCGCGGCAGAAGAAACGGCCCCGCCATCAGCTATTATTCCAACGGACAGGTTCGGGAAAAAGTAAATTTTATCAATGATAAAATGGACGGTCTCTATCTTTCCTATTCTGAAAACGGTCATGTGCGGGAAGAAGAGCATTACCAAGACGGAAAATTGCACGGCCCCTACCATCGTTATTATAAAACAGGGGAATTACGGGAAGAAGAAAATTTTCAAAGCGGAAAATTTGAGGGGGAATATTTCTGCTATTATAAAAGCGGGGAAATTAAGGAAAAGGGTTTCTTTAAAAACGATAAACGAGAAGGCGACTACATCGCCTACTTCAAAAACGGACAGATCAAAGAGAAAGCGACTTATAAAAACGGCAATCCGGCGGGCAAGTTTCTGACCTTTAACGAAGACGGCGCCCATATCAATGAAGACAATAGCGAAAACGCCGATTCGGCGCGCACCTGGGAGGAAAAGGATGTTGCCAATTTGCTGCATGATCTGAGTCATTTTGATAAGAAGCAAAAATGATCACAGTCTGAATACGAGGAGATAGACATCATGATCAAAACTATACTCATTCCGGTTGATGGATCGGCCAACAGCGCCACCGCTGTCGATTACGGCATCTATATCGCGCCGAAACTAGAGGCAACCCTTACGGGACTTCATGTCATCGACGTATATTTGATTCAGGGACCGCTGATGACCGATATTTCCGCCACCGTCGGCATGCCGCCCTATGATGGTTTTTTTGAGGCCGTTGAAACGTCGCTGAAAGAGAAAGCCGACGCCGTCTTGAAGAATTTCGAAGATCGTTGCCGAACGGCGGGTATCTCCTGTCTAACGAAAAAAAATATCGGTAAAATCAGCGACACCATCATTGAAGAAGCCGAAAACGCTGATTTAGTTTTGATGGCAAAAAAAGGGGAACATTTTCACTTGAAGGAAGGCGGACTGCTCGGATCGGTTGCCGAGGCTGTTATTCGCCGTTCGGGGAAACCCGTCATAGTCATTCCGGAGTCCTTTCGTGAGATCGAAAGCATAGGACTGGCTTACGACGGCAGTGCCCCCGCCAGAAAAGCATTGGCGTTGTGTCTAAACATCTCCGAAAAATCCAAATGGCCGATCACCGTCCTCATTATCAGCGCGGACGCGCAAAAAGCAGCGGATTTATCCGTGCAGGTTGAGGAAATGGCTCAAAAAAACTTGGTAGATTGCGAAGTGATCATCTCCGCAGGCCGTGAAGCAGACGAAATTCTCAAATTCATTGCTGAAGGCGCGGTGGAATTAATGGTCATGGGCGCCTACGGACATAACCGCCTGCGCCAATGGCTTCTGGGCAGCACAACCTCCCACATCATTCACAAAAGCCCCATTCCGGTGCTACTGATACGCTGAAAAAGAACAAACAGCTGGAAGTTATCATGAATCAGGTCATCTCAATCTGTAGGGAACGGTCTGGTGACCTTGAGTGCCAAATCAAATCTGATTATCCACCAGATTTTTCAGCGTTTCAAGTACATCATATCGGGTCAGGTCATATTGAATGGGTGTGATGGTGACATAACCTGCGGCAAGCGCGCCGATATCCGTTTCGATTTCCTGCGGACCTGCCATTTTTTCTCCTGACATCCAGTAGTAGATATTATCGCGGGGATCCACGCGTTTCTCGAAGGATTCGATGATCCGGCTTTTGCCCTGGCGCACTACCGCGATACCGCGAATCTGATCATCCGGAAGACACGGCACGTTGACATTGAACGCGCCACCTGCAAGCGAGGGGTTGGCGGCAAGGAATAAAACCAGTTTACGGGCCATCCGGGCGGCAAAAGAAAAATCCAATTCCTGATGCGTATCGAGAGAGATGGCCATAGAGGTAACGCCCATCATCGCCGCTTCCGTCGCAGCGGAGACCGTTCCCGAGTAAATCACATTGTTTCCGCAATTGGCGCCTCGGTTAATTCCGGACACCACCAGATCCGGCATTTGTCCGGCCAGTTCCTTGATGCCGATTTTTACGCAATCCGCCGGCGTACCGCAAACGGCGTAACCCAGAAAATTGCCGCCTTTCATTGCGCTCCGCACCATCAAAGGACGAAAAAGCGTAATCGCATGCCCGACAGCACTCTGTTCAATTTCCGGCGCGACAATAAAACAATCAGCCTCCTTCGACAGTTCTTCGTAAAGAGCGCTTAAGCCCCGCGCATAAATCCCATCATCGTTGGTCAGTAAAATCCGCATCCCAATTTCCTATAACCCCTTGCCCGTAGGGAACGGTCGCGACCGTTCCCTACATTTTCTATTTCACCTGCTCAATTTTCCCGTTTTGAACTCTCAAAATAAATGCGTCTTTTTGGGCCACCCGACTGCCGCCAAAAGAAATACTGCCCGTGGCTCCCCGAAAACGCTCAACGGCAAGCAACGCTTGAACGAATTCAGCGCGTGTTTTAATTTGCTGGTCTTCCAGAACACTCAGGACCACTCCCATCGTATCATAAGACAGGGCGTCAATATTGACGGGCTCCCGGCTGTAAGCTGAATAATAAATATCAACAAAATCATTGGTCTCCGGCAGAAAGCCGTTCACAAAAAAACTGTCGGCAAAAATGGCCCCTTCCAGATATTCAACACCTTTCTTCAGTAAATCAGGCGAATGCCATAAGCTTGTCCCAAAAAGTTGCATCCCTTTGACGTCATAAAAAGCAAGTTGAGAGGTAATCATCTTCACACGTAAGGCTGAATCCGGAATAAACAGGGCTCCAAAATTCAGAGACAACTTGAATTTTGCTTCCTGAGGCATGGCATAAACCTTTTCTGATGCTCCTGTCTTATGTCCTGTCAGTTTGTTGATCTGTTCCGTAAAATCCGTTTGCGTCTTGCTGTAAGGAATGGCTTTACCCACCTTGACGCCCGTTTTTTGAGCTTCACTACGGAAGATACGAACCATTTCTTCTCCATAATCATCTTGCGGATAAAGGATGGAAAAAATCGCGATATTTGATCTATCCAAGGCGTATTTCGTTAAGGCCTCTATTTGCTGAGTCGGCGTCAGAAAATGCTGAAACACATACTCACCCACTTCCGTGACACCCTCTTTTGAGGTGATTAAAATCACCGGCACTTGCCGCTTCTGGGCTTCGCGGGCAGCAATGACTGCTTCGACGGTGCCGGAGATGGCGACAATCGCCATCACTTTTGCCCCATCTGCCAAATAGGCAACCGCGTCCTTCATGCCATCCGGAGTTTCACCGGAGTCGGCGACAACAATTTTCCATGGTGAGGGAAAGCGCTGATTGAATATTTCCGCCGACAACAGAACCGCGTCGAGCGCCTTGCTTCCCGCATCGGCAAAGCGGCCGGTGAGAGGAAAAACACATCCGATTGTATTACGATTGACTGAACGGGAAGGTGGTAAAACGACCAGCGGTTTTTGTTCCGGTTGTTTGATCTCGGGAGGCTTGACCTGAACCGCCGGTAAGGGTTTTTCAACCGCTTTCATTTCCGGCATCGCTGCTTTTTTTGGGGCAATCGAAGGCCCCTTTACACAACCCGTTAAAAACACAAATAGAAATATAATAGATATTGCAGCCAGCAGGCGATAATTCTTCACTGTACCTCCTTAATGGTTATGAAGAATTGTATAATATTTTTCAGGACAGGTCGATATAAAAAGTCCGAAACCGTGTTTCACGATTTCGGACTTCGGATAGGAATGATTTATTTTTTCACTTCTTCAAAATCCGCATCCACGACATCATCGTCCTTTTTGCCGGAGGCCTGGCCTTCGCCGCCCGCGGCTCCCGCGCCACCCGCGCCCGGTCCACCGGGACCGCCGGCCGTCTTGGCATACATGGCTTCCGCCAGCTTATGCGACACAGTCATCAAGTCATCCTGAGCTTTCTTGATCGCTTCGAGATCGTCGCTTTCCAGCGCTTTTTTCACGCTGGTAATGGCTTCTTCAATTTTAGTCTTTTCCGCCGCATCGACCTTATCGCCGAATTCCTTGATATTCTTCTCGACGGAATATACCAGAGAATCGGCGTGGTTTCTGGCCTCGATGAGTTCCTTACGGCGCTTGTCTTCTTCCGCGTGCGTTTCCGCATCGCGGACCAGTTTTTCGATTTCCGCCTCGGAAAGCCCGCTGGAGGCCGTAATCTTAATGCTCTGTTCCTTGCCGGTGCCCAGATCTTTGGCGTTGACATGCACGATGCCGTTGGCGTCAATATCAAATGTTACTTCAATCTGTGGAATGCCACGCGGCGCGGATGGAATGCCCACCAGTTCAAAACGACCCAGCGTTCTGTTGTCTCCGGCCATCTGGCGTTCGCCCTGCAGAACATGAATGCTCACCGCGGGCTGATTGTCGGCCGCTGTCGAGAAAATCTGACTTTTCTTGCTGGGAATCGTCGTGTTTTTCTCGATCAGTCTCGTCATAACGCCGCCCAGGGTTTCAATGCCCAGAGAAAGCGGCGTGACATCCAAAAGCAGAACGTCTTTGACATCGCCTGCCAGAACGCCACCCTGAATGGCCGCACCGACCGCCACGACTTCATCCGGGTTGACACCCCGATTCGGTTCTTTTCCGAAAATCTCTTTTACCTTCTGCTGGACACGCGGCATGCGGGTCATACCACCGACAAGAATGACTTCATCAATATCTTTGGCTGACAGATTAGCATCTTTCAGCGCGGTCTGGCAGGGACCAATGACTTTGTCAATCAGCTCTTCCACCAGCTGTTCCAGCTTGGCGCGTGTCAGCTTCATGTTCATATGCTTGGGCCCCGACGCGTCTGCTGTGACAAACGGCAGGTTGATGTCCGTTTCCATCGTCGTGGAAAGTTCCATCTTTGCCTTTTCCGCCGCTTCTTTCAGCCGCTGCAGCGCCATTTTATCACTGCGCAGGTCAATACCCTGATCCTTCTTGAATTCAGCGACCAGATAATCCATGACGCGCTGATCGAAATCTTCACCGCCCAGGTGCGTATCGCCGTTGGTTGATTTCACTTCAAAAACGCCTTCGCCCAATTCCAAGATGGAAATATCAAAGGTGCCGCCGCCCAAATCGAAAACGGCTATTTTTTCATCTTTCTTTTTATCCAGACCGTAGGCCAGCGCCGCAGCGGTCGGTTCATTGATAATACGTAAAACATTCAGGCCGGCAATTTTGCCTGCGTCTTTGGTCGCCTGACGCTGCGAGTCGTTAAAATAAGCCGGAACCGTAATAACAGCATCCGTTACTTTTTCTCCCAGATAGTCTTCCGCGGTCTGTTTCATCTTCGTCAGAATTATCGCAGAAATTTCCGCCGGAGAATAATTTTTGCCTCGCACGGTCACCTGCGCGTCGCCATTCCCCGCTTCAGTGATCTTGTAAGCAGAGATTTTCACATCGTACTGAATTTCCTTGGAGCTGTATTTTCTGCCGATCATTCTTTTGACGGCGTAAACGGTATTTTCCGAATTGGTAATCGCCTGTCTTTTGGCCACCTGGCCCACCAGCCGCTCACCGCTTTCTGTAATGGCGACAATTGAAGGCGTGGTGCGGTTGCCTTCCTGATTGGCAATAACAACCGGGTCGCCCCCTTCCATAATCGCCACACATGAATTGGTTGTTCCTAAATCTATTCCGATAATCTTTCCCATTTTATTCCTCCTTATTCTCCCTTTGTATCATTGATTGCACATCCATTATTTTCTGTAGTCTTTTTGCATACACAGACCCTCGACGGCCTAATCAGTCTGCCGTTGAGCAAATAGCCTTTTTCCATTTCACTGACAATTTGGTTGTTTTGATGATCCGCGCTGTCCATTTGCATCAGAGCTTCGTGAAAGTTGGGATCAAAATCCAAACCGGCACTTTCGATTCTCTCCACGCCATGTTTTTTCAGGCAGCCGAGCAGTTGATCCTGAATCAGCGTAATCCCCGACTTAAAAGCCTGCGCGTCATTGCTATCCGCATGTGTCAGCGCACGATCCAAGCTGTCCAGAAAAGGTAAAATGTCCTTAACCAAATCCTCTTTGCCGTATTTAAGAATATCGGCTTTATCCCGCGCCGCCCGCTTTTTATAATTATCCAATTCCGCAACGGTTCGTAAATAGCGGTCGTAATTCTCTTTGGCTTCTTTTTCTTTCGCTTCGAGCGCTTCTTTTAAATTTTCAGTTTCGGTGTCAGCCGCTTCTTCCACGACATCAACCGGTTCCGAAGTATCCACCTTTATTTTTTTATCGATATGATCTTTTTTCGTTTTCACTCCCGCCCCTGCCACTTTTTATTTTAAATCCGGTTTCTGGAATAATTTAATATCCACCAGTTCGCAAATCGCATGACCGGCCGTAATATGTGTTTCCTGAATCCGTGCTGTGCTGTTGGATGATACATTCAGGGACAAATCAGCTATTTGGGCAATAGCGCCGCCGTCCTTACCGGTAAAAGCCAGCGTTACCAAACCCATCTTCTTGGCCAACTCGAGGCCTTTCTGCACATTTAGCGAATTACCGCTGGTGCTGATTCCCCAGGCCACATCGCCTTCTTGCCCCAGTGCCCGGATCTGCTTGGCAAATATTTCCGAAAAATCGTAATCGTTACCTATAGCGGTAATAACGGACGTGTCTGTTGTCAATGCAATAGCCGGTAGCGGCGGCCTTTCGATAATAAAGCGGTTAACAAATTCCGCTGCGATGTGCTGCGCATCCGCGGCGGAACCGCCATTGCCAAAAATCATGATTTTATTCCCAGCTTTGAGAGCTGCTGTCAGAATCTCAATGACGTTCACCAACTTGCCGAGATTATCATTGATAAAAGCCTCCTTGACGCGGCAGCTTTCCTTGAATAATTTGACAATGTGATCTTTCATGATGATTTATCCTTAGTTCCTTTTAAAAACCGCTGCTTAAAGCGCGCCTAATATAAGAACGGGGACGTAGAGTGTCAAGGGCGGCGGGCCGATTTTTACCCCCCTTTCCCCTTCTTCCATCGCCTACGGCAAGCGGGATATGGATATGACCGCAACCCCCGTTGGCCATATAATTGTCATTCATCTATTTTGTTCGAAATAGATTAAAAACAAACAATAGCAAATGCTTACATAATAATTTTGAGGAAGGATGAAATTTGTTGACATAAAATATCAATCGCATTATATTCACGCCGCCCGTCAACAGGATAAAAACCGGACAGGCAGCGCTCTTCAACATTTCCTACTGGGGAATCGTTCAATGGTAGGACAGCGGACTCTGACTCCGTCAATCAAGGTTCGAATCCTTGTTCCCCAGCCAATTTTTTAATCAATCACTTACACAATAGTTTAAAATTCTTACTTATTTGTCCCGTTAGGAATTGCCACTATTTTGCCACTTTCGGAAAACATTCAAATCAACACATTTTTGATTTGTTCAAGGTATTTTGAGCGGTAACCCTCGCCCAGCGCCGCTTTTGAATCTTTACCCACAAAAAAGGTTGATGTTTTCACGCCCTGCCAGACAATAAAAAACCCGCCTGGGAGCGGGTTATGGCAATTATTTGTCCTTGTGTTATTTACCGCAGCATTTTTTATATTTTTTCCCGCTGCCACAAGGGCAGAGAGCGTTTCTGCTGATCATAGCTTTGTCATGCCTAATGGGTGTCTGCAAACTATTTGATTCGGCGACGAAATCCATGCAAGCAATAGAGGGGAGGCGAAAAGTAAATACCGTTTTCCCTTCGAAGCAACTAATAGCAAAGTCACCAGGGCCGATGATATCCATTCCAATCAGTACATCCGCCCCATGAATATCTGCTTCCACGACTCGAAGACTAGGGATGCTAACTTTATTGGGAAGAACGATATTAACAAGATAAGCCGCTGTCCTGATAATCCCGCCGGCTGTATGGGTTTGCGCCATACCTATTGGTTGTAGCGAGCATTCTTCTACTATTCTTTTTGAAATGCATGTTGATGTTGCGCCGGTATCCCATATGGCCTGGCAAGCGCATTTTTTTGGATGGATGGTGTTTAAAGCCGGATCAAACGCCTGGGATACAACAGTATCTGTCCTAAGCACATTAGTTCGTCCGTTAAATTTTATCGTAAATGACGATGTACCTGGAAGGGCATTCATTTAGGCAAATACTACCCGTGAATGGAAGTGGGCTGTATAATCATTTTCGCCTGGCGAACAATATTGGACAAGGAACGTCCCAAGGTCATGATTTTTTGACGTTTCTGTTATGGCTTCAATATCAGATGAATATGCACCTAACACCTGACCGTTTTTAATTACGATATACTGTCCGTTATATTTTTTAACAAACTCTTCCTGATGCGCGAGATAAAAATCAAAATCTTTTTCCAATACATTAAGTTTTACTTCTGCTTTTTGTCCCATGGCCTAGCCTCCTTTCCATGGTGGTGACTCTATGTAAACGCTTCTTTCCTGCCTGTCAAGTCCAAAATGCACAAGGGCAGGGGGTTTGAAAATTCATTTATTCCCGCCAATTTTATCCATCATGGCATTTACGTCTTCGCTTCTGTATTGAGAAAGAGTGGTTACTCAAATGCATAATATCACTTGAATAATTTATGTGTCGTTATTTTATGTCTAGCATGGTGTTGTAGGAGTGACTTCCCGCGCACAAAGCACCAGGTACCGTGGAAATATGGCAAATTGCACCTTGCGCAAAATTGCCAAGTCCAAAGCAACTGCGCGCCTTGGGCAATGCTCAACCTAGCGGATTATGGCGGGCATTAGTTTTTATCGAATGCGCCTGCCTTTCTAATTATTGTCCATAATTTCGTTGACATCAAAGCGTCGCTTTCCTATAGTGCTTCAATCTTAATCTGTAACCATATTACTAATGCGCCCAAGGAGAACTAATGAACCATAACGGTAACAATATTGAATCCCGTCTGTGGGAAGCAGCGGATGAACTGCGGGCCAACTCCAAACTGAAATCTTCGGAATACTCCGTCCCGGTGCTGGGACTGGTCTTTCTGCGCTATGCCGACCACAAGTTCCAAGCTGCGGCAAAAGAATTAGAGGGCTCGGGTGGCGGAAGGCGTAAGATAGGACCTCCGGACTATCAGGCTAAAGGAGTGCTTTATCTACCCGAAGCGGCACGTTTCTCGGCGCTGATCCAATTACCCGAAGGGGCCAATATCGGCGCGGCCATCAACGATGCTATGCGCTCCATCGAGGCGGAGAACCCCGACCTCAAGGACGTACTGCCCAAGACCTACAACCGTTTCGAGAACTCCCTGCTCAAAGAACTGCTCAAGACCATGAACTCCGTCCCCATGGACATAGAAGGGGACGCCTTCGGCAAGATTTACGAATACTTCCTCGGCCACTTCGCCATGAGCGAGGGCCAGAAGGGCGGCGAGTTCTTTACCCCCACCGCCATGGTGCAGCTTCTTGTCGCCATCATTCAGCCATTCCATGGACGCATTTTTGACATTGCCTCCGGCTCCTGTGGCATGTTTGTGCAGAGTGCCCGTTTTGTCGCGGAACATAAAAAGAACCCCGGCGCTGAACTGAGCATTTACGGACAGGAAAAAGTGGCCGAGACAGTGAAGCTGGGTAAGATGAACCTGGCCGTGCATGGCCTGGCCGGTGACATCCGCCAGGGCAACGCTTATTACGAAGACCTGCATAAATCCACCGGCAAATTCGATTTTGTTATGGCCAATCCGCCCTTCAACGTGGACCGGGTGGACAAGGATAGACTCAAGGATGACCCGCGCTTTCCCTTCGGCCTGCCCCGCGCCGACAACGCCAACTACCTCTGGATTCAGCTTTTCTACAGTTCACTAAATGAAACTGGGCGTGCCGGGTTTGTCATGGCCAACTCTGCTGCCGACGCTCGCGGTTCGGAACTGGACATCCGCAAGCAGATTATCGAAGCCCACGCCGTGGATGTGATGGTGGCCGTCGGTCCCAACTTCTTCTACACTGTAACCCTGCCCTGCACCCTCTGGTTCTTCGACCGGGGCAAGCGCCACACCGCCCGCGCCGATCAGGTGCTCTTCATCGACGCCCGCCACCTCTATCGTCAAATCGACCGCGCCCACCGTGATTGGACCCCGGCACAGATCGAGTTTCTGGCCAATATCGCCAGACTCTATCGCGGAGAGGAACCGGAAAACCTGCACGACAGCGCCGCCCTGTTGGCCGAACACTTCCCCGATGGCCGATATGCCAATGTGGCGGGTCTGTGCAAGGTGGCGACGCTTGCCGAGATTGAAGCCCAGGGATGGAGCCTCAACCCAGGCCGCTATGTGGGTGTCACCGCCCGTGTCGAGGATGACTTCGACTTCAAGGTACGGTTGGAGGAGCAGAACGAGGAACTGGAAACCCTCAACGCCGAAGCGCGGGAACTGGAAGAGCGGATCGCGGAGAATGTGGTCAAGTTGCTGGAGGGGGAATGATAGCTGAATGGAATGAAATAACATTTGGCCAGCTTTGCACGCTTCGCGCTGGCTCGGCTTTCAAGATTCAATATCAAGGCCGACCGGCAGGTGACTTCCCTTTCATCAAAGTCAGCGACATGAATCTCGCTGGAAACGAAATTTGCGTTCGTGAATCCAATCATTGGATAGACGAAGTGGTACGCGCTGAAATTAAGGCCAAACCTTTTCCCGAAGGAACAACAGTATTTGCGAAAATCGGCGAAGCACTAAAGCAAAACAGGGTCCGCTTTCTGGCCCGTGACACGATCATTGACAACAACATGATGGGCGCGATCCCGAATCGTGATGTTGTTGATGCCAGATTTTTGTACTACAGACTTTCAGAATTCGACTTTGCAGCCACATCGACCGGCACGGCTTTGCCATATCTCACGGTTAGTACGCTCGCAGCGTCCCGATTCCGTATTCCCCTACTCCCCACGCAGCGGAAAATCGCGACAATACTCTCGGCCTACGATGACCTGATCGAGAACAACCTGCGGCGGATCAAGATACTGGAGGAGATGGCGCAGAACCTCTACCGCGAGTGGTTCGTCAAGTTCCGCTTCCCCGGCCACCAGAACGCCCATTTTACAAATTCCCCTCTTGGCAGGATTCCAGAGGCGTGGAAGGTGGTGAAGATACCCGCGGCGGTGCAGGTCCGACCGAAGCTGCCTGTGTCCAAGCACGAACGAGTGGCTTTTGTTCCGATGGGTAGCCTCTCCGAAACTTCGATGCTTATTGGTGACGTTGAATACCGTTCAAATGCCACCGGAGCACGTTTCCAAAATGGCGATACCCTCTTCGCACGAATCACACCCTGTCTGGAGAATGGCAAAACAGGGTTTATTCAGTTCTTGCCAACCGATGACACCGTCGCCTGTGGCTCGACGGAGTTCATTGTCCTTCGTTCCAAAACGGTATGCCCGGAATACGTCTATCTGATGGCCCGCAGTGATCTATTCCGTGACAACGCCATAAAGAGTATGTCCGGCGCTACAGGTCGCCAGCGCGTCCGCGAAGAATGCTTTGATCAATTTCTCTTGGCACAACCTCCTGACGCGATCCTCGAACGTTTCCAGATGGCCACGCGCCCTCAATTCGAGATGATTCATTCATTGAACCACCGAAATCAGACCCTCCACCGCACCCGCGACCTGCTGCTGCCCCGGCTCATTTCCGGCGAGGTGGATGTATCAGATCTGAACATTACGATTCCCGAGGAGACAGTATGAGCCAGATATTCAATATGTACTGTGACGAATCCTGTCATCTAGAAAACGACCGGCAAAAGGCGATGGTGCTGGGTGCCGTCTGGTGTCCGCTGGAAAAAACACGGGAGATAGCGATCCGGTTGCGGGAAATAAAGTCGAAACATGGTATGCCGATCCCTTTCGAGGTGAAGTGGACCAAGGTTTCTCCGGCTAAAAAGGATTTATACCTCGATCTCATCGACTATTTTTTCGATGACGACGATCTCCATTTTCGGGCGCTGATCGTGCCCGAAAAGGATAAGTTGAATCATAATTCCTTTCCAGGACAAGACCACGACACTTGGTATTACAAGATGTATTTTGACATGATCAAGGTCATTCTTCGACCAGATGCCCACTATCGAATCTATCTGGACATTAAGGATACGAGAGGCGCTGCTAAAGTAGTCAAGTTGCATGAAGTATTATGCAACAATATGTATGACTTTTCCCGCGAAGTAATCGAACAATTACAGTTGGTCCATTCCCATGAAATCGAGCAGTTGCAACTTGCCGACCTCTTGATTGGCGCAATCAGTTACTTGAATAGGGGTTTAGAAGGAAATGCCGGGAAAATGGCTATCATCCAACGAATGATAAAGCGTTCGGGATACTCTCTTACCAAGACGACTCTTTTAAAAGAAGAAAAGATTAATCTCTTTCGCTGGCACGCAACGGAGGTTCAAGGATGAGTGTAACCCCCGATTGGATACCCCCGTTGGTTCTGTTTGAGGATTTTAAGGGGAACTGGGATGCTTACCTGAATGCTATCTATACATACTTTAAAAAGGATTTCGTGGATAGTAAGCCTGTATTCCAAGGACGACGGCTCGGATTAAAACGGTTTCCGCTGTCCCAGGGGAAGGAAGCTATATTCTGGCACATGATTCAGGAGGGCACAGTTGAAGAAGATCGTATTCCGGATTTGCGACGCTGCGAACGGATACGCTGGCCAAGGCCCATTATCGAGCATGATAAAGACCACGCGGTGAAGTGGTGGCGGAATCGACGTGGAAGGGAAGAACGCATCTGTCTGTGGCTTCAAGAAGAAAACTACCTGGTTATACTGGCGGATCGCGGAGATTATATCCTACCTTGGACCGCCTACCTGGTTGAGAAACCAAACAGGCAACGCAAGCTACAAAAAGAATATGAGGCTTATTGGCAGAATAAAGGTCATTAAACGGCTGAAGCCGCCCCCAAAGAGAGAGACGGCTTCGTTACTCCTTTTACACATGGTAAATGAGCTGTGTTAAATTTAATGGATATGGGAAATAATGTCAAGGGGATTTTTATGGGGGCGAGATTGTCAGATTACAGCAAAGACATCCTGATCAAGCATCTGGCCATCGCTATCCAAAAGGAGAATAGTAAAGCATGAAAGCCACTGAAGCTAAGTTTTTGGATTTTATCAAGAAGTCACCGCAATTTGTCATACCTATCTACCAGCGCACCTATTCATGGACTGAGAGGGAGTGCCGGCAACTCTGGGATGATATTCTGCGCACGGGTAGCAACGATAATGTTTCGGCCCATTTTGTTGGCTCCATCGTGTATATCGAGAAGGGACTGTACCAAGTGACAAGTCAGTCGCCTCTTTTAGTCATCGACGGCCAGCAACGTCTGACCACGATGGCGATTTTGATTGCCGCAGTGGCCAAGGCGCTGGAGAAACTTTCCGAAGACAAGCGGGAACCGGTAGACGGTTTTTCACCACGTAAACTTCGTAATTACTACCTTATCAACCCGGAAGAAGAAGGAGATCGGCATTACAAACTCATCCTATCTCAGACCGACCGCGACTCGCTTATTGCCGTTGTCGCAGGAAACGAGCGGCCCAAAGAATATTCCCGGCGCGTTGCGGAGAACCATGAATTCTTCAAAGCCTGGATTGACGGCTGTAAAGGCGACCTGACTGCACTATGCAAAGGTATCGCTAAACTGATGGTTGTGGACATCTCACTGAACCGAGACCAGGACAATCCGCAGTTGATCTTTGAGAGTATGAATTCCACAGGTCGAGAGCTGACCCAGGCCGACTTAATTCGTAACTTCATTCTGATGGGGCTTGAACCGGAACTACAAACCCGTCTTTATGAGAACTACTGGCGGCCCATGGAACTGGATTTTGGGCAGGAGGCTTACGGCACCCACTTCGACAGCTTCATGCGCCATTATTTAACGGTTAAGACCGGTGATATTCCAAGATTGGACGCGGTGTACGATGCCTTCAAGGCTCACGCCCGTTCCCCCAAAGTGGCGGAGGCAGGGGTGGAAGCATCGGTGGCCGACATTCGATCATTTTCTCGCTATTTTTGCGCCATGGCGCTGGGAGCCGAACCCGATCACGAGCTGAAATTCGCCTTCAATGACCTGCGCGAGCTGAAGGTGGACGTGGCCTATCCCTTCTTGTTGGAGCTTTATCACGATTATACTGTAGACATGTTATCAAAACAGGATTTTGCGGCGGCAGTGCGGTTGATTGAGGCGTATGTCTTCCGACGGGCCATCTGCAATATCCCTACCAACTCGTTAAACAAGACCTTTGCGACCTTCACAAAGGCTCTGAAAAAAGATCGCTATCTGGAAAGCATACAGGCCCATCTGCTACTTCTACCGTCGTATCGCCGTTTCCCGAATGACGAGGAATTCAAGCGGGAGTCGCAGGTGCGAGATCTTTATAATTTCAGGAGCCGTAGCTACTGGCTGAGGCGGATGGAAAATCACGGGCGAAAGGAGCGCGTGGAGGTGGCCGAATATACCATTGAGCATATACTTCCGCAGAACGAGAACCTGTCCAAAGCGTGGAAGGAAGCTCTGGGATCGGAGTGGGAGCGTATCCGTGACACTTGGCTCCATACCCTCGGCAACCTGACTCTGACCGGTTATAACTCAGAGTACAGTGACCGGGCTTTTGTCGAGAAACGCGATATGCCCGGAGGCTTTAAGGAAAGCCCGCTCAGACTGAATCAAGGTCTTGGTCATCTTGAGCAGTGGAATGAAGAAACGATCAAGTCTCGCGCCCAACGCTTGAGCGAGGCGGCAGTGGCAGTCTGGAGTGCTCCTCAACTGTCCGCCGATGTACTAACCGCCTATCAGCCGCGAACGGAATCAACCACGGGTTATTCGCAAGAGGATCATCCGCATCTTCTCAGTGGTGTGGGACGAGAATTATTCGAGGCTTTTCGCAAGGAAGTGTTGGTACTCGATCCCGTAGTCAGTGAGGAATTTCTCAAACTCTATGTGGCCTACAAGGCCGAGACTAACTTTGTCGACGTGGTCCCGCAGTCCAAGCGGCTGCGCCTTTCGCTGAATATGCCATTTGCCGATATTACCGATCCTCGTGGAATGTGCAAAGACGTTACCGGCATTGGCCGCTGGGGCAATGGCGATGTGGAAGTGGGCTTCGCCTCGTTGGAAGAACTACCTTATATTATGGGACTGGTCCGCCAGTCCTTCGAGCGACAGATGGGTAACGGGAGCGAACAATGACCCCCAAAGGCTATACTGAAGACACCCTGATTGAACAACCGGCCATCGCCCTGCTGGCGGAGTTGGGCTGGGAGACTTTCAACGCCTACAGTGAGTTCGATAATGGTACCAGCCCTCTTGGCCGGGAAACCAAGGCCGAGGTGGTGCTGAAAACCCGCCTGCGTGAGGTATTGCTGCGGCTCAATCCGGAGGTATCCGTCGATTCTATCCATCAGGCCATTGAAGAACTGACACGTGACCGCTCGCGGATGAGTTCGGTGGCCGCAAATCGGGAAATCTATCATCTACTCAAAAACGGTGTGCGCATTCCCGTACCCGATCCCGAAGGCGACGGGGAAACGGTGGAAGTGGTGCGGGTGATTGACTGGGACAATCCAGCCAATAATGACTTTCTAATCTGCTCTCAGTTCTGGATTACAGGCGAAATGCACACCCGCCGCACCGACCTGATTGGATTCGTCAATGGTTTACCTCTGCTGTTCATCGAACTGAAAGCTGCCCACCGACGCCTGGAGACCGCCTTCACTGGCAACCTGCGGGACTATAAAGACACCGTGCCGCACCTTTTCTGGCCCAACGCCCTGATTATCCTTTCCAATGGTAGCCAGAGCCGCGTGGGCAGTGTTACCGCTGGCTGGGAGCACTTCGCCGAGTGGAAGAAGATAGGTAGCGAAGACGAGACAGGGCGGGTGTCTTTAGAAACCATGCTGCGTGGTATTTGCGACCGGGCGCGGCTGTTGGACCTGGTGGAGAACTTCTGCCTATATCAGGAAGTGCCGGGCGGGCTGATCAAACTGACGGCTAAGAATCATCAGTACCTTGGAGTCAATAACGCGCTCACGGCTTTGGCCGACATCCGGCAAAGGGACGGCAAGCTCGGTGTTTTCTGGCACACTCAGGGCAGCGGCAAAAGCGTTTCAATGATTTTCTTTGCCCAGAAGGTTCTGCGAAAGTTGCCGGGCAACTGGACTTTTGTGGTGGTTACCGACCGGCAGGAACTCGATGGACAGATATACAAGAACTTTGCCTCGGCAGGAGTCGTGACCGAGGGACGCGCCCAAGCGGAAAGCAGCAAGCACCTGAGGCAGTTGCTCACCGAGGATCATCGCTACATATTTACCTTGATCCATAAGTTCCGGATACCGGAGGAGGTCTCCACACGTAACGACATAATCGTTATCACCGATGAAGCGCACCGCACCCAGTACGACACACTAGCGCTGAACATGCGCACGGCCCTCCCCAACGCCTCTTTCCTAGCCTTTACCGGCACGCCGCTTATCGTCAGTGAGGAGAAGACCCGACAGGTCTTTGGTGATTACATCAGCGTTTATGACTTCCAACAGTCGGTGGACGACGGTTCGACAGTGCGGCTCTATTATGAGAACCGCATCCCGGAGCTGCAACTGGTCAATGAGAACCTCAACGAGGACATGGAAAGGTTATTGGAAGAAGCGGAACTGGACGAGACACAGGAGAAGAAACTGGAGCGGGATTTCGCCCGCGAATACCACCTGATCACCCGCGAGGACCGCCTGGAGGCAGTGGCGAAAGACTTGGTGGCGCATTTTACCGGACGAGGCTTCCAGGGCAAGGCCATGATGATCTGCATCGACAAGGCCACGGCCGTTCGTATGTATAACAAAGTTAAGAAACACTGGGGGGAGAAGATCATTGCTTTGCAGGCAGAATTGGACAAGGCAGACGACAACGCGCGGCGAGAAATCGAAGAACGCATTGCCAGAATGAAGGAAACAGATATGGCGGTGGTAGTCTCTCAGGGGCAAAACGAAATTGCCGAAATGAGAGAGAAAGGACTGGACATCCGCCCGCATCGCAAGCGCATGGTCGAGGAAGATTTGGAGACAAAATTCAAGAATCCAGACGACCCCTTCCGGTTGGTCTTTGTCTGCGCCATGTGGATGACTGGTTTCGATGTTCCGAGTTGTTCGACTCTTTATCTTGATAAACCGATGCGCAATCATACCTTGATGCAAACCATTGCCCGGTGCAACCGCGTTTATCCCGGCAAGGTAAGCGGTCTGATAGTGGATTATGCCGGGGTATTTCGTAATCTGGAGAAGGCGCTGGCTATTTACGGCGCTGGTCGCGGTGGTGACAAGCCTGTAGAAGATAAGGCCGCTCTGGTGGCGGCGCTGAGACAGGCCCTGGGAGAAACAAAAAGCCTGTGTCAGGAACGAGGAGTGAACCTTACTGCTATTCAGACAGCGGAAGGATTTGCCCGTGTCGGTCTGCTTGATGATGCCGTGGAGGCGCTGGTGGGGACGGAGGAGATTAAGCTCCGCTATCTTGATCTGGCCAACACTGTGCAGCGGCTCTATAAGGCCGTGCTTCCCGACCCGGCAGCACGGGAATTTGCTGTCGAGGTGATACCCGTACACGTTATCGCCGAGAAAATACGCGCACTGATACCACCGGCAGACATCTCTTTGGTCATTCAGCAGGTGGAAGGATTGCTCGACCGCTCTATCGCCACGGAAGGATACGTTATCCGAGAGTTAAGCCCGCCTTTTGGCGATGAACATTGGATAGACCTGAGCAATATTGATTTTGAGAAGCTCGCCGAGAAATTCAAGATAAGCCGCAAACGCACCATCAACGAGAAACTAAAGGGTCAGGTGGCACAGAAACTCATGGCCATGGTGCGACTCAACCGCACACGAATGGATTATCTGGAGCGCTTCCAGGCGATGATCGACGCCTATAATGCGGGCAGCCTCAATGCAGAGGAGTTTTTCCAGCAATTGGTGGCTTTTGCCCAAAGCCTGAATGACGAAGAAAAGCGGGCTATGGGCGAACAATTAGATGAAGAAGAACTGGCGCTCTTTGATCTTTTAACCAAGCCGCAGATTGAAATGAGCAAGGCAGACCGGGAGAAAGTCAAAGCCACAGCCAGACAATTATTGACCACACTCAAAGCGGAGAAACTGGTGCTCGATTGGCGTAAACGTCAGCAGGCCCGTGCCGAGGTGAGGGTTACAATTGAAAAAATGTTAGACCAGGGTTTGCCAAGGGTCTACACGCCGGAGCTGTTCGAGCAAAAGACAACAGCCGTATTTCAGCATGTTTACGATGCCTACTATGGAGCGGGGCGCAGTGCTTATGCGGCAGCGTGAAAGAACCAGCTAATTAGTTTTGCAGAGTGCCCTCACCCTGTTTATTACTCATTCATATCTCAACATTGCTTTGGATGTGCGCCGATGGCTGCGCACAAGGTTTTGTACGCGGAGCGGGGAGGCGGGCGTCGCGCCCCCTCGCTGGCGCGTGGATTGAAACTGAAGACAAGATCTCAATGAAATCTTCGGAAAACAACATGCGCCGACCGCGACAGGGGTGGGAGCAAAGGGTAAAGTCGTGTTACATCAGAAGCCCCTGGGAGGGGGCCGGAGCAGGCAAGAGCGCGCAGCAGCGCGCCTAAAGGCCCCATCCCGCCGGAACACCAAACGGATGGCACTTTAAAAAAAGCATAGCATGCCTAGCGAAGTAGAGGAAATACGAGCGGCATGGGGAGAATAATAAATGGCAAGGTTACATAATTGCATTATGTTTAGAGAGCAGCGGGTAGTTCTTTATCAAAGAACCACGTCGCATAAGGCGCCTTATGCGATGTGCCGCTGCGAACGACTTGCCTACCTCCCTCATAGATAGAACAAATAACTTGACTGCAACGTTCTATGCGGCCTAACAGCGAAGCGCCAGGGCGCATGTTGCGTACCTCATGGAAGCTGTAAAAAAATAAAAATAAATAGACGGGCACTTGAGAGTGTGCGTAACGGATGAAGGCACCGGGGCTGACACCATAAAACATAAAATGATTATGCCCGTGTGCCTGAAGCAGTGAAGCATGCGACCATGTGCCGCACTTTAAAAAGTTCTAATGTTGTGAATTACGCTTCGAAAGCAGTTGTTAGATTATGGACTTGTGTCTGAGTTTGCCATGTTCTTAATTTGCCTTTCTGGCATAATTTCAGCAATATTTCCGCCAACTTCTTCTTTGTTTTTTGTCGAGCTTATTGCAGAAATAGATGATCCCGATATTAGAGAAGTACTACTTGATGCGATTTGCGAAGATTGCATTTTCTCATATGCTTCTATCAGGATTTTATCGTAATCTCTTTTTTTAAATATGCCAGTTTCAAATTGATTTATGGAAATGTAATAGATTAAGGTGCTTAGCTGTTTGGCTGTAATACTTAGTATTTCGTAATGTATATTAGATGTATCTATTATTTGATCACTGGTATTGCCAGCAGTGCTGGTAAGAGTCAATTTTGCTTTTTCTATGCATTCATTTTTGAATTTAATATATGCAATTTTTTCCCACTGCTTTTTCTGTCTGCATAATGCAACCAAAATCTTTTCAAGTGTTGGTTTGCCTTTATCACCGCTTACATCCCAAATTGAAGGATTTTTGTCTGTCCAACCTTTGAGCATATTTGGTTCACAGTCTTCAAAAAGATTACTAACCTTCTTTGTGACTTTGAGGTTATCCCATTCTGGTTTTATCTCAGCTTCAATTTGTCTCAAAAAATCCATTTTATACCTCAATCAAACATAAAGTCCGTGCTCACCAGATTCTGCCACTTTTTTCACTGTATCTATGAAATAATTTACGACCTCTTTTTGCTGTTCCAGTAAAATCTTTCTTCCTGGTTTTGCATCTGTGCTTAAATCAATTTCCAACCGAAGTTGCATTTCTGATTGCATGGAAAGAGGTGTGCTTTGAGCAATTCCCGTCTGAATATTTATTTGCAATTGCAATAATTGAACATGACCAATTGTCCAAGTCAGCAAACGATTGACCTTAATTCCACCAGCAATTTCTAAACGAACTGGTCTATTAATTCTGAGCTGAAAATCTTCTGAGTTTTCAATTCCGATTACTGATTTTAACAAGGGTGCGATGATTCTAATTCCTTCTTCATTACTCACAACAGGAAGGTATAAAACCACCCCTAATGCCAATCTGTCTATAACTGGACAATCCTCCATTTGAAAATATCGCAATATCCGCATTTCACATAACTCTGAAAAATGAGAAAAATCACCTATATTGTTTTTGATATTAGGGGCATCAGAGTTTTCAATTAGATCTATTCTGTTTTGTCGCCATTCAAGCTTCACTACTGATTCTTCAAGTTTTGATAGCCCAGAGAAATTAGATAGCGATTTATTTATTTGTAATGGCAGTTCGCCAGTTATATTTATTAACCATTTTTCTAAATTATTTGAGTTAAATTGATTATCAACAAAATTAGTCAAACGCAAAGATTCAATCTTCCACAAATTAGCATCCATATTTAGCTCCTTTAGCTTTAATTATTCTTTGGCTTCATTTCATTTAGCGGAACTTGTCAATGAAAATGAGACACTTCCTGCAACAATTTAGTGTAGCGCCGGATCACTATTTGGTGACGCCGGTTTGTTGATCCAGGCGGTTGTGGGAAGGGCCGCAGGTTTCGGCATTTTCCCTTTGAACAGTTCAAGATATCTCTTTATGTTTCTTTATATTATTCGATATTAACACTCTCTGACTCCGTCAATCAAGGTTCGAATCCTTGTTCCCCAGCCAAATTTAATGTTTACTTTCCTTCGGCTATCTTAGTCCACGAATCCCTCAGTGGCACAACGCGATTGAAAACAGGTTTCCCGGCTTTCGTATCCTTTTCATCAACACAAAAATACCCGAGCCTTTCAAATTGATATGAACTCCCGGGGTTGGCGTCTTTCAGACTTTGCTCGACATAGCAAGTCGTCAGGGTCTCCAGAGAATCCGGGTTCAGATGCCTGACGAAATCTTCGCCTTCGCTTCCCGGATCTTCAATACTGAACAGCCGGTCGTATAATCGCACTTCCGCAGGCACAGCGTGATCTGCTGATACCCAGTGAATAACGCCCGGTACCTTGCGTCCATCCGCCGGCGGTGCATTACGGGTTTGGGAATCATAGGTGCAGTGGATTTCAACCACTTCGCCGGTGTGTTCGTCCTTCACCATGTTTTCAAATTTAATAATATAGGCGTTTCTGAGGCGAACTTCCCGGCCCGGGCCGAGACGATGATATTTTTTGGGCGGATTCTCAAGAAAATCGTCGCGCTCAATATAAAGCACTTTGGAAAAAGGAACTTGTCTGGTTCCCATATCAGGGCGCTGCGGATGGTTGGCGCATTCGAACTCTTCCACCTGGTTTTCCGGGTAATTGTCGATCACGACCCGCAACGGCCGCAAGACGCTCATCACCCTGGGCGCCCGCTCATTGAGGTCATCGCGGACGCAATGCTCCAACAAAGCCACGTCAATCAGGTTGTCGTTTTTGGCCACGCCGATTTCGGCACAGAATTTTCGGATGGCCTCCGGTGAATAACCCCGTCGTCTCATTCCCGTCACGGTGGGCATGCGTGGATCATCCCAGCCTTTCACATAACCTTTCTGTACCAGTTCAATAAGCCTGCGTTTGCTGAGCACCGTATAACTCAAACTCAGACGGGCAAATTCAACCTGCTTTGGACGGTTGGCCGGGATCAGCCTCTCTACAATCCAATCGTAAAGGGGTCGGTTGTTTTCAAACTCCAACGTGCAGATAGAGTGGGTGATGCCTTCCAGCGCGTCGGAGAGGCAGTGGGCAAAATCGTACATGGGATAAATGACCCATCTTGTTTCTGTCCTATAATGAGGTTCGTGTTTGATACGGTAAATGATGGGGTCCCGCATAACGATATTTGCGGCAGCCATGTCGATTTTGGCGCGCAGAACATGGGCGCCATCCTCGAATTCACCGGCCCGCATCCGTTCAAACAGGTTCAGGTTCTCCTCCACGGAGCGGTTACGATAGGGACTTTCCTTTCCCAGCTCGGTGAACGTTCCACGGTGCTCCCGGATTTCATCGGGGCTTAAACTGCAAATATAGGCGTTGCCGGATTTGATCAGCTCAATGGCGAATGCATAAAGCTTTTCGAAATAGTCGGAGGCATAAAACAGACGGCCCTCCCAGTCAAATCCCAGCCAATGGACATCACGGATAATCGATTCCACAAATTCCATAGACTCGCCTGCCGGGTCCGTATCATCCAGACGAAGATTACAGGTTCCCTGATACTGCCGGGCAAGGCCGAAGTTGAGGCATACCGACTTGGCATGACCAATATGGATATAGCCGTTGGGTTCCGGCGGAAAACGTGTGGCAACACGCCCTGCGTGTTTATTTGTGCGGATGTCTTCGTCGATAATGTCACGGATAAAATCGGTTGGGTTCGAGGTTGTCGGTTGGGTCATAAATTAAGACTCCTTTTCATGCTCTATAAAATACGGGCTGGAATCTATAATAATCATGGAAATATATCAAGGGCGTAACTTGCGGAAGCACAGATGAAGAGAAGGTGATGATTTGAAAGCAAATTGGTGGTTGCAGGAGGGACGGATGCCCCTCCTGCCCACTGATGATTATTCTTTATAGAGATTTTCCAGCATGTCTCCGTATTTTTCCATGACCACTCTTCGCTTGAGCTTCATGGTTTGCGTGAGCATGCCGTTATCCAGGGTGAAATCTTCCAGGATAAACGCAAATTTGCGGGGAATTTCGTAGGATCCTATTGATTTTTTGAGATGGTTTTGGACCTCGGCGGTTAACAGATCCTTAAATTTTTGGCCCGCGGGATTAGCAGGATCGAAAAGATCTTTCGGTTCTACTGACAAATTCAGCTCCGTAGCTAAATTTTTCAATAATTTCATGTCGGGCACAATTAGCCCCACATTATAGTCATGTCCTGCCCCGGTGATCACAGCATTGAGAATCCAGGGCATCACCTTCATTTCCAGTTCAATGGTATCCGGATGGATATATTTACCATTGGCAAGCTTATATTCTTCCTTGAATCGGCCGGTGATGAATAAAAAGCCATCATCATCCAGGCGTCCACGATCCCCCGTGCGCACTCCCCGCATTCCGTTCATTTCCACAATTACTTCTTTGGTTACTTCCGGTTTATTGTGGTACCCGATCATACATTGCGGTCCAAAACAAAGGATCTCTCCATCGTCGCCAGTCTCACCTGTTCGCGACCGATCAATCACGACTTTGGTTTTATTGATCGGTTTCCCAACCGATCCCAAGCGATTCCCCATTAAAGGGGAATTAATGGTAATGGCCGGGGATGTTTCGCTCAGGCCATAGGCATCATAGGTGGGGATTCCAACATCGATAAAGAATTTGGCAATTTCCACATTCATGGGGGCACTACCGGTTACCGCGTTGACCAAGCGTCCTCCAAAGCGGGCTCTAATCTTTTTTAAGACGATTGTATCCAGGATTTTATATTTCAAGCTCGCTTTGCCTGTTTCCCGTTTGCTTTTGGCCGCATCAAGCGCCATTTCAAAGAGCTTCAATTTTAATCCGCCTTCTTCCCGCATTTTGGCCCAGACTCCGTTATAGACCTTGTTAAATATCCGGGGCACGGTGGTCATGAACGAGGGTTGGATTTTGGGCAAATCATCAATCAAAGTCTCCACTGACCCCATAATACCAATGGAACCGCCCCTTAGGATAAACGCATGCAAATCAGCCGTGATCCCGAAAGAATGCGCCCAGGGAAGCATGGAGATACATCGGCTTTCTTCAGTTAAGTTTAAAAACCAGGCCAGGCCGGCTTTGACATTTTCCGCCAGATTTCCGTGAGACAGAAGAACGCCTTTGGGTTCGCCGGTGGTGCCTGATGTATAGATTAATACGGCAACATCCGTTGGTTTTGGTTTAAGAGAAGGTACGGGCTTTCCCGCTCCTTTTTTCTCTAATGCGGCCATGGAGTTTTCCCCTGAACCCTCAATCAGGTAGATTTGTTTCAGCGTGGGGATTTCGGCAGAGAAATTTTTCACCTTTTCCAAAATTTCCGGTTTGGATACAAACAGGATCTTGACTGCGGCATCCTTCACAATATATTTCCACATCGTAACCAATTCTTTTTCATACATCGGCACATATGCGGCGCCTAAGCCCTGGGTGGCCATCTCCCCGATCAACCATTCCTTCCGGTTATTCGCGATAATCCCGACGTTGTCTCCTGCTTTAACCCCGATCGCGGATAATCCCGCCCGTAAATTATTCACGCGGGTTGCGATTTGACTGTAAGTTACCCATTGATAAACTCCGGCACTATCTTTTTCTCCAATTAACAGATTGTTTGCGTATTTGGAGGCACTATGTTCAAAGATCTCCACCAAATTATCAGGGGCTTCATATTTGCTGCTATACTCACCATATTCAAAAATCGCCATACTCTTCACCCTTCCCTTTCTCGTCTGTTTTTTAAACTTCCTGAGAACTCTATTGTGCCGTAATTTACTTCATATTTGGTTATATTTCGCCGGTAAATCTATCCATATCATGTTTCGTTAGATAATCAATGATTATTGTTCCAGATTCGTTGCAGCGCGAATCAGCACGCCAATGCCGCTTTCAGGGTATCCGTTTTCAGGTTGCCGCCGGACATGATCATCACTACTTTTTTACCGGCCAGGCGGTCTTTAATTTTGTAGGCAGCCATCAAAGAAACGGCGCCCGCGGCCTCGGCCAGATTATGGGTGGCTGTCAGCGCCATTTTAACGCCTTCCAGTATCTCGTCTTCGGTCAGCAGGACGACATCATTGATGGTGTCCTTGAGAAGAACATAGGGCAGATGGAACACCGTTCTAGCGGCTAGGCCGTCTGCAATCGTATGGGCATCATCGAGTGTGACAATTTCTCCCTTTTTCCATGAATTATAGAAGGATGGTGCGTTCTGAGGCTCCACGCCAATGATCTCGATGGTGGGCTTGATGGCGCGGGCGATTTTCAGAAGTGATGCGCAGCCGGCACCACCGCCGATAGGACAGATGATGGTATCCACTTCCGGCAGGTCCTCCAGGATCTCCAGTCCCATGGTGGCCAGACCGTTTAAGATTTCCGGTTCGTTGCCCTGCTGGACATAGTAATAACCCGCGCTGTCCACAAGCTCATCGCAGTAAGACTGGGCATCGTAAAAGTCCTCCCCGTGGACAATGACTTCCGCACCGTAGCTTTCGATGGTTCTGTTGATTTCCGGATTGTTGTTTTCCGGTACGACAACCGTGCAGGGCACATGGAACCATTGTCCCGCCCAAGCCATCGCCAACCCGTGGTTGCCTCTTGTCGCAACAAGAATGCCCGCTTCCAGCTCTTCCTCAGACATGTGATGAAAGAAATTAAGCGCCCCCCGAATCTTGAATGATCCGGTCGGGTTGTGGTTTTCATGCTTGACAAAGGCCTTGCAACCGATGAGCCTGGAGAGTTCTGAATAGCAGATCAGGTTTGTTCTGTTCAGGTACTTGTAAATAACCGATCTCGCCATGAAAGTTCTTGTCAGGTTGACCTGCTCGCTTAGCGCCTCGTATTTTTTCTGCATAAACAAACCCTCCCCAAGTATTACAGCCAGTATTTTCTTACCATCTTTTCATCGGCTGTCAAGATAACTTCAGCTTATAACCCCTCAGCCTCTAGTCTTCAGCCTTCGGCCTTTGGTCTATCCACCTAATAACCATTTCCGCATAGCGTTCGGCCGCACCCATATTTGCACGGACAACTGCCCGGCCTTTCTCGCCACGGGCGCGCAAGTCCTGCGGATCAGACAGTAATTGCGTGATGCCTGTTAATAATTCCCGCGTGTTGGCAATTCGAATGCCCGCGCCTGCATCCTCCAGAAGCGCCGCCTCCTGGCTGAAATCTTCCATCGATGGGCCGTAAAAAATCACTTTGCCCCAGGCTGCGGCCTCCAGAATATTCTGTCCGCCTTTTGGAACCAGCGAGCCGCCGCAATAGACAATTGTCGCCAGAGAATAAACCTTAAAGAGCTCGCCGATCGCATCGACAACAATCACTTTTTCATCCTGACGAGGGCGCCCGCTATTGATCTCGGTGACGGTGATCATCTCATTTAAGTCCGCCTGTCGTAGAAGACTAATCACATCTCTGGTTCGTTCAATATGTCGCGGCGCAAGAATTAATCTGAATTCCGGATAATGCGCAAGCAGTTCTCGATATACTTGAATAACAATGTTTTCTTCGCCCGGGTGCGTACTTCCTGCAACCAGAAATTTTTCATCTTTGCGAACATTAAAGCGGCGGGCGATGTCATCGTGCAGAGCGGGTGAGGCCATCGCTGCGAGAGCGTCATACTTGGCGTTGCCCAGCACCCTAATCTTAAAGTCGCTCAATCCGATCTGCTTGATCCTGACCGCATCAACATCCGTAATCATCCCTGCCTCGTCTATGTTACGCAGGACCGGTTTCCAGAAAAAACGAGTGCGGCAGTATTTCATAAAAGAGCGGGGGGAAATCCGGCCATTCACGATCAACGATAAGACGCTGCGTTTACAGCAAGCAGCCAAAAAATTCGGCCAGAGTTCCGTCTCCACCAAAACGAAGACATCCGGACGGACAAGATTCAGCATTTTATTGACAGCAAATGGAATGTCCAACGGAAAATAAATGAGCGCATCCGCTCCGGCTATCAGCCTGTGCGCCATACCCTGACCGGTTTCCGTGGACGTTGAAAAAATTATCCGTGTCTCCGGCCTAAGCTTTTTTAAAGCGGTCACGATTGGCGCGGCCGCGGTCACCTCGCCGACGGATACCGCATGAATCCAGACCCGCTTGCCTGCCGGAATGTCAGCCAAAAGATGTTTTTGTCGGGCGCCGAGTTTTTGGAAAAAACTGTGGCGATATTTACCTGTCATGAGCATCTTGAGTAAAAAAAATAAAAGCCCCGGAATCGCGACAATCAGCAAAAGAATGTTATAGAAAATTCTCATGCGCACATATTCAATTTTTTCACCGACGGTGTCAAGTAGAAAGGCATATAGACTGAAGACTGAAGACTGAAGACTGAAGGCTGAAGACCGTAGACCGAAGGCTGAAGGCTGACCCCCTGAAGGGGGCACGAGGCTGAAGGTCAAGAGGAACGGGCGCGAAGCGCCCCTCAAAATAGCCTAACAGCCTTTGGACTTCAACCTTCTTTAGATTGACAGCGGCAAGTCATTAGTATATTTAAATGGTAACGACAAGGAGAAATATTCAATGAAATTAATTGCCCCTTCGATTCTTTCCGCCGACGGTGGAAGGCTGGGATTGGAAATTTCTGCGGTGGAAAAGGCCGGTGCGGACTGGATTCACGTGGACGTCATGGATGGACACTTTGTCCCCAATATCACGATGGGGCCCGCAATAATCGCTGCCTTGCGCAAGACCACGAGGCTGCCTTTTGATGTGCACCTCATGATTAAAAATCCCGATAACTATATTGAAGCCTTTGCAACCGCAGGCGCGGATTATATTACCGTTCATGTAGAAGCGGCCCGTCACCTTCATCGCACCGTTGAACTCATTAAAAAGGCGGGGAAAAAGGCCGGCGTTTCTTTAAATCCCGCAACGCCGCTTAGTTCAATTGAAGAGATTCTCCCCGACATCGACCTGCTTTTGATCATGTCGGTCAACCCCGGATTCGGTGGGCAGCAATTTATCAAGAACGCTTTAACTAAAATCAAGCGCGCCAGTTCGATGCTGGCCCAGCTGCCGCAAAAACCTTTGCTGGAAGTGGACGGAGGCATCACCCTCTCGAATATTTCCGCAATCGCCCAGGCGGGAGCGGATGTGCTGGTCGCGGGCGCGGCAGTCTTCGGCACGGATAATTATTCACAAACCATCGCCGCTTTGAAAGCAGCGGCAAACAAAACCTGATCCGATCGTCCAATTAAAGACTATTCTTTTGACTTAGTTGAAGGCTTGCTCAACCTGTTTGTAGGGAACGGTCTTGCCACCCATATGGGTGGTCGTGACCGTTCCCTGCACATTGTATTATTTCTTGCTATAGTCATAGACGCCGCGTCCGGATTTGCGTCCCAGATTGCCGGCGCGAACCAGTTTCCGCAATAGCGGCGACGGGCGGTATTTATCGCCTAGCTCCCGGTGCATGCCTTCACAGATTCTAAGCTGAGTATCCAGACCAATCAGGTCGCCCAGCGCCAGGGGTCCGATGGGGTGATTGCAGCCCAGCTGCATGGCTTTGTCAATGTCCGCAGGTGTGGCCAGGCCCTCATCCAGGACAAAAAAAGCTTCGTTAATCATGGAGCACAAAATACGATTCACGACAAACGCCGGCGCTTCATTCACCATGACAACTTCCTTGCCGATTTTCTTGCCCCAGGCTTTGGCGATTTCCACCGTCTCGTCCGAGGTTTGCTGACCGCGGATGACTTCTAAAAGACGCATCACCGGAACGGGATTGAAAAAATGGGTACCGATGAAACGTTCCGGCCTTTTCGTAATCGCGGCCATTTCCGTAATACTGAGACCGGAAGTATTGGTGAAAAACAGACAGCGTGACGGAACAACCGCTTCGAGTTCCGCATAAACTTTTTTCTTCAGATCCATCAATTCAATGACCACTTCCACAACAACATCGGCATCCTGAGCGGCTTCTTTTAAATCCAGCGTCGGCTTGATCCTTCCTAAAATCGCATCCATCTGCTCTTGGGTGATCTTGCCTTTTTCCGCATCGCGGCTCAGGTTCTTTTTGATCGTGTTCATGCCGCCATCGATGAATCTTTGCTCAATGTCTCTGAGGGTGACATCATATCCTGCCGTGGCACAAACCTGCGCGATACCATTGCCCATCAGGCCCGCGCCCAACACACATATTTTTTTAATTTCCATACAAACCTCCCAATCATTTATTATCAAGCAGGTGCTCCCGCTTTGCAGCCGCCAAATTCAGTGGACGGTAACAGACCGGCAACCCTCTAGTCAAGAAAAATACCGTATCCTTTTTATTGAATATGAATCAACAATATGTCACAATTCGTCATGCATATTTTAATTGACGGCTATAACCTGATCCGGCAGTCCATCAATCTGCGGCGCTTTGAACGGCAGAGTCTCGAAGCGGGACGCAAAGCTCTGATTGCCTGGCTTGCCCAATACCGAAACAGGAAAGATCACCGCATTACCGTGGTCTTTGACGGTTGGGAAAGCGGCCAGCCGCAGGAAGAGCGCGACTATTCCTCAGGCATACACATCATCTACTCCGGCCGGGGTGTTAAGGCCGATGACGTTCTGAAAAGAATCACCGCTTCCACCGATGAAGAAATCCTTATGGTTTCTTCCGATCGTGAAATAGCCTCTTACGCGACACGCAGAGGCAAAGCTACACTATCATCACTTGAGTTTGAATCCATTGTTGATAAGTTATTAGCAGCGCCGGTCAATAGCGAATCCCCAGATCCGAAAGATGAGGACGAGGAAGAAGACAACCGCCCCATCAACAAAAAAGGACCCGCCCGTAAACTTTCCCGCGCAAAAAGACAGACTCAGGCAAAAATTAAAAAACTTTAAAGAAAAAGTTTTAACTTCATTATATCAATAATATTCAAGAAATATATTGATATTTCATTATGTTTTTGTTAAAAAATGGCATGCTGTTTAGAAGAGCCTCCCTCTTTGAGAAAATAAGGAGAGATAAAATGAACAACCCCAAAACAAGAAAGCAACGCCTGCTATTATTATCAGTAATTGTTTCTGCGTTCTATCTTGCCGTTCTTTATGGATGCGGAACCGGACCGGATTCAGGCACAACAGGAACAGCGACCAGCCTCACAATAACCATCGTTCCCACACCTGATACTGTCTACGCCGGACAACAAAGTATTGTTATCGCCACGGTCAAAAACACAGATTCTACCCCCGCGGCGGGGAAGACCGTGACCTTCTCGTTTGCCAATGGAGCCACAACCGGCCCAAGTGGCGCCACCATCAGCACCATTAACAGCGGGCTTACTAATGCAAGCGGTGAGGCTTGGGCTACCTACACAGCAGGAAATCTGACTCCTGCGCTGGATATTATTGATATCGTGCAGGCCTCCGTATCAGGCACCGTCGGGCTGGCCACCATCATGCGTGGCAAGGCAGATATTCTTTCAGGCGGATATTCGATCACCTCTTTTGAGGGTATTCCGGCAACCTCGCCGATTAAAAGATTTAGTACGTGGGCCGTAAATAACTGCGAGCTGAAAGCAAAGGTGGAGGGTTTTCTCTTATTAAGCGGGCCAGCAGTTGGAATACCGGTGACCTTTACCATATTCAGGGGGCCAGGTACACTTCCGGCAGTGACGACAATCTTAACCGACACCAACGGCGAAGCGTGGATCTTCTTTGACCTACCTGTGCCCGGTGTCGGTGCCGAAACTGTCGTTCGGGCTACAGTACCTCTGGTTGCTCCACAAACCAACGGCGGTGATGCGGTTAGTGTCATTTACTGGTAGGAAATGAAGTAAAACTAGAAAAGCCGGCTTTTGGCCAGCTTTTCTTTTTCGCCATAGCGATACTTTTGTTAACTGCGCTGTATCAAAACAACTATCTGCTCAGCATAACAGCCACAGTGACACATCCACCCCCTACCCCCGCCAGCGGGGGATAAACAAAGAGTCGATGCCCATCACTTCGCGCAGGCTTTGATCAAGAAGCGCTCCAGAAGCAATTGCGGGTCCGTAGTCGAAGATTTCATGGCGCGGTCCATATCCAGCAGATCATTGAGATAATTCACCAAAACGGGATAGGAAAAACGCCCACAATTGCGCAATGCGTTATAAATAACAAAGGGATGCTTATTGACCAGCAAATCTTCCTTGCGGGAGACGTCCGGCGCCAGTCCGGTCACGGCGGGATAGACATTTTTCTGAAACGAGCCATAGTCCATATTCGGAGTGATTCGGGGCAGTTTTTCTGAACGAACCAGAAGGGACGCCTGCAAAAGCAAGCGGATTTCGCGGCTGATCATCGTCAGAATCATCAAATGATGCGTACCCTGATCCAGCAGGGCTTTCAGGGCTGTCAGAGCTGCTTTCGCATTTTTTTCAGCGAGTGCCGTTGTTAAATCGAAGATCGAATCTTCCCGGGTCTTGCCGACGACGTCCTCGACGTCCTTTTCTTCAATAACGGACCGCTCGCCAACAAACGATATGAGCTTTTCTAGTTCATTTAACGAAGGACGCAGTTGAAATCCTGTCTTTTTCCCCAGCGCAATCCAGGCCGCAGGGGCCATGCTCTTGCCGCATCGAATCAGCAATTTCTGCGCTTCGATCTTGAGCGTTTCTTTGGTGGCGGCCTCCCCCTTAATCTCACCAAAGTGTAAAACAATCCCTGCTTTGTCTATCACTTTGAAAAGCTTTTTTCTTTTGTCAACCGCTTCGGCTGTCAGAATTAAACAATTCCCCGCCGGAAGGCCATGCGCAAGAAGTGCTTCAAATTGCTCGGATGGGTCGGTAACGCTGCCGGCTGTCCATCCCCGGCTGGTACAAATTTCAATCATCCGCGGCAACCACTTGTTTCGGTCATCTCCTGAATCTTCCGCCACGGCCTGACGCCATTGCTCATCGGTGATCTTTTGCCATCCGGCGCCTTGCATGTCTTCCCAGGCAAAGCCGGATATTTTCAGAAAGGTCAGGAAATATTTGGCGGCCTTATCGGGGTGCTCATCGATGTTGTCTCGAATTTTCTGAATCAGATCGCTTAGATTTTCACGGGATTGAAAAATCGTGGTGTTTTTCACTACGACAACTTTTCGGCCGCCTAATAGAGACGGCGCAAGAAGATGATCCTTCAGGAGATCAAAGTCCGCATTTTCGCCGTCGAGAAAAAAAAGGCCGAAATCACGGTCGGCCGGAGGCATAATTATGTCCAGTATTTGATGGAGCGTTTCATTGAGCAGATATTCCTCTTCGCCATACAAAAGATAGCAGGACGCAACTTTTCCCTTCTTTAGGTCAATGATTGCTTTTTCCAGGGTCATACATGACTCTCATGGAGGAAAAATATTGGGAGTTTAAACGATGACGTATTTCTTGATGTGCTTCACAACGTCTTCTGGTTCGTCAATAATCTGTATCATCTCGATATCATAGGATAGGATCATATTCTGTTGCAGCATGCTGTTTTTCAGCCAGTCCAACAGACCCTGCCAGTATTCACGGCCCATCAGGATGACGGGAAAACTTTTCACTCGTTTAGTCTGGATCAGGGTTAATGCTTCAAAAAACTCGTCCATGGTCCCGTAGCCACCCGGCATGATCACATAGGCAACAGCAGATTTGACAAACATGACTTTGCGGATGAAAAAATATTTATAATCAAGCTGAAGATTGGCATAGGGGTTGGGTTTTTGCTCAAAAGGCAGCTTAATATTCATTCCCACGGATTGACCGCCCGCTTCCGCCGCGCCTTTATTGGCCGCCTCCATAATCCCGGCACCGCCACCGGTAATGACGGGAAATCCATTTTGAGCTAAAAGCTGTCCCAGCTTTTCCGCCATATGATAATACTTATCGTCGGGTTTGATACGGGCTGAACCAAAAATAGTCACGGCATTATGGACATTCGAAAGAACCTCGATGGATTCTACAAATTCCGCCATGATGCGAAAAATCCGCCACGATTCTTCCTTGGATAATGCATCGATAAGATATTGCTTTTCCATGCTGGTCATTTCCTTGTATTAAAACCCACCACCCCCGCCAACTGGGACACAAAGATTATTGATCTCTTGTTCAATAAAATAGTTAATTGGTGCGGCGTCGTTGAACCTTGGCCAATCTGCGGCGCGCTTCGATGGTTTTTCTCTTCTTTTTGACCGAAGGCTTCTCATAAGCCCGGCGAACTTTCAATTCTTTGAATAATCCGCTTTTCGAAAGTTTGTTTTTCAGAATTTTGAGAGCTTTTTCCACATCGTTATCAATGACTTTTACTTCCAATTTTATTCCTCCTCATTCTTATTAATGGCTAGTGTGTAATAATATTTATGTCATTTTTGACTTTTAAACACAAAAAAAGGGCAGCACGACACAAGCAGGATCATCTTGCACCGTCAACTACCCCTAAATTTCCAATAAGTTTTAAATCACGCTCCTTGCCCGGAAACCACTCTTTGCAGAGCCTTTAAAAAAGTCTCATTTTCCTGGTGATTTCCCACGGTTACCCGCATACAATTTGTCATTCGCGGCGGCATATTCAAATTTTTCACCATGATCCCCTGCGCGGCGAGATTTGCATATATGTGATCCGAATCAAAATTGCAACTAAAATAAATAAAATTAGCCCGTGATGGATGTGGCGTAATTCCGGCGATCTTCTTTAAACCGGCAAAAAGCTCCTCGCGCCGATGCACAATATCATCGACTTGCCGGTCAAATTCATCAATATTATCCAGAAAAAAATTGGCGGTAAGCTGCGATAGGGCATTAATATTATAAGGCAATCTAACTTTATTGAGTTCGGCCACAATCTCCGGATGGCCGAGAAGAAAACCCAGACGAATCGAAGCCATTCCCAGTTTGGACAATGTCTTTAAGATAAGCAAATTATCGTATTTCTTGGTCAGAGGCAGCAGAGTCTGTCCGGAAAAAGCTCCATAGGCCTCGTCCACAATAACCAGACCCGGTGCTTTTTTAATCAGGGTCTCTATTTTATCCTGATCAAATAAATTTCCCGTGGGGCTATTGGGATAACTTAAAAAAATCAAAGACGGAAACCCGGCGCTGACCTTCCCCAACATGGCGTCAAGATCGAGATCAAAATTTTCATCCAGTGGGACGTCCACCACCTTTTGTCCGGCGTTGACGGCAATAATTTTGTACATCACAAAAGTCGGGAAAGGCGCCATCACACCGCTGATCTTGCCTTTCATAGTCAGGCACAGGATTTGAATAAGCTCATCGGAACCATTTCCCAGCATGACCATATTCTGATCAACACCATAGTATTTAGCCAGCCTTGCGCGCAATTCGGGATTGCCGGCCTCGGGATAACGGTTGAGTTCAACCTTTTTGAGCTCTTCCATCAGTTTTCTTTTTAAGGGTTCCTCAAGGCAAAACGGATTTTCATTGGCATCCATTTTGATCGCGCCGGAATACACAGGGGCTTTATAGCCGCTCTGTTGATAAATTGCGTCCGCTACTAAATCCTTTAAAATCATCATACCGGTTAACCTAATTTAAATGCGTCTTTTTTTCGTTCCCAATTCCAGGCGTCACTTTCATATTTTTTGACCAGTTGACTGCTCAATGCCTTTTCGGCGGGTGTTAACGGCCCTTCTGAGAGATTAATGCCTAATTCGTCGATAAAACCCTTTTGCAAAGCCGAGCAGAGAGTCTCTGCGCTGACCGGTGAAGGAATCACCTCATTCACGGCCGTGACGGAACGTCTGAGTTTTTCGGTCGAGTCCGTCGCCTGTGACGTCAGGATCAAGGCGGTGGTTTCAACCGGATCAAATGTCATCAGCAGCGACCCGTGCTGCAAAAAACCTCCGTGCGTTCGCATTTGCGCGCTACCGCAAACTTTTCTGCCGCCGACCAGCAGTTCATTGCCGGACGGTACGGAAAAACAACAGGACGTCATATCCGGCTTTTTGCCTGAGGCGCCTGAGCCGGCTTCCGCCAGATGAGCCTTGATCCCCAGAAGAGATAAGCCCTGCGCCAGACAAAGACTGATTATTTCATACGTCCCGCTAATAGCATCAGGAAACAGCTTTTCCGAATTTCCAGCCGTAAGTGAATAGGTAATTTCATCGCGGTGATAAACGGCTTTCCCCCCCGTTATCCTGCGGACAATATCAACACCGGACAATCGGCACCGGTTAAAATTGATTTCGTTTTTCAATCCCTGAAAATAGCCGATAGAGACAGCCGGTCGGCGCCAACCATAGAAACGTAGCGTCGGCGGTCTCTTATTTTTTATGGTTTCTTGAAAAACAGCTTCATCGATGGCCATATTTTCGAAGGCGCTGTTGGACCGATAATGGAGTAAACGCCATGTCATAAGAGGGCTTCAGTCAGCTTCTTGCTGCATGATAAAATCATGATAACCTGCCGCATCCAGAAGCTCATCCAGTTGCTCCATATCATCCATCTCAATGACAACCATCCAGCCGGTATCATGAGGATCGCTGTTGATGATGCCGATATCGTCATGAATGTCTTCGTTGACGCTGACAATCGTCCCGCTGACCGAAGCAATCAGATCCACAACCGCCTTGGTGGATTCAATAGAGCCGAAAGCTTCGTCACGTTCCACATACGTGTCGATTTCAGGAAATTCTATGGACAGGATTTCTCCCAGACTTTCCTGGGCGTAATCCGTAATCCCCAGCGTAGCCATATCCCCGTCAACCCGCACCCAAATATGTTCGCGACTGTAAAGTAGGTCTTCTGGAAATACCTTCATAACAGCATAACCTCAAAATTTATTTAATGATGATGAGCTTTTTATTCATCTTTGTAATTATTTCGCAACTACTTTCTTTCACAAAAACCGTGTCCTCAATGCGAACGCCCCACCGATCGGGATAATAGAGACCGGGTTCAACCGTGACAACCATTCCGGCGGTCAAAACGTCCTGTGAATTCGGCGCCAGACGCGGTGCTTCATGAACCTCCAGACCAACGCCATGACCTGTTCCATGAACAAAATAACGGCTGTATTCTTCACCCAATATATCGCGGACTAAGGCATCAACATCAGCCGCGGCTATTCCTGCCCGGATGGAAGCGATGGCTTCATCATGAGCCCGCAGAACGGCACGATAAGCATTTTTTTTATCACCTGTCAATTCCCCAATTGCGAATGTGCAAGTTTCATCGGAACAGTAACCCTGATATTTAACACCAAAATCAATAACAACAAAATCTCCATTCCTGATCTTCCGATTCGTAGGCTTGGCGTGAGGAAGCGCCGCATTCTCTCCGGAAGCGATAATCGTCTCAAACGCAATCTGCTCGGCTCCCGCCCGGCGCGCCGTCATTTCCAGATGCAGAGCCGTTTGAAGTTCCGTCCAGCCGGGTTGTATTTCGCAGGCCAGCGCGGCTACCGCTTTCGATGCGATCGCCGCAGCTTTTCTCATCACATCCATTTCATGCTTATCCTTGCAAGCCCGAAGCAATCTCAACTCGTTTCCCAGTGGAACAAGCTTTGCCTGTTTTAATCTTTGCGTTAAATCATCGTACATTTCCACAGTAACAAAAGACGCTTCAAAACCGATTCTTTTCAGCCCCAACTCCTTCACGGCCTGTTCGATTCCCTGAATTTTATTTTGATACTGGACAACGGAGATCCGTTGAACTTCGGCAGCGGCTTGTGTCGTGTAACGGCCATCGACAAGCAGCCAGGCGGCATCTGAACTTAAAACCAAAACGCCGTCACTGCCCGTAAATCCCGACAGATAGCGGATATTGCTCATGCTGGAAAATAGAAGACCATCGACCTGATAGTTGGGAAAGTTTTTCCGAACTGCATGAATCCTGGAGAGGGAAGAATCATTTATTGCTTGCGGCATGAGTTTTGATCCTATGAATATTGGCCATCCATCCCGATCGAGTACCTGTCACTTCAAAGACTGTAAATACTCTCGCGCCTTTTGCCCAAAAGGCGATTGCGGGGCAAGCTTCATGACTTGCTGAAAGGACTTTTGTGCACTTGCCGCGTCTTTTGTTTTCAAATAGATCTCCGCCAGAAAGAAATGAGCGTCATAAAGAGAGGGATCCAAGGTAACAGCTCTTTCCAAATGCTCCTTTGCCTGAACCAGATTAGATTGCTTTATATATACTAATCCGATATTTTTTTCGATCTGCGGTTGCCAGGCGGACATCCCGTCCTCTCGCAATGCCTGCTGATAGCGGGACAGGGCTCTATCATAATTTTGCAGGTTATAATAAGCCCAACCGGAATTATAAAGAGCAAGCGCCGGTGTCGCATAAAGGTAATTGGCCAACGCTTTATCAAAAGAATCAATGGCCTTCTCCCATTGTCCCATGTCCAAATAGATGGCGCCTAAATAATTATGGGCTTCAGAATAATCCTTCTTCAAGAATATCGCTGTCTGAAAGCGTTCCATCGCCATGTCTCTGAGACCCCGACCGTGATACGCGATCCCCAAATAATAATTAATCACGGGATCATTGGGAGCATTCTTATCCGCTTCCAGCAATTCTTTGAGCGCACCGAGATACTTTCCGGACTCAATTAAGGCCATGCCCTTTTTTAAATAGACATCTGCCTGATCTCTATGCCAGGGCGTGCTGGTACAGGACATAAGAAATAATTGACAAAGCGACACGGATAGAACGATCAAGATTTTCAGTTTCATGGTTTAATCAACCCGATCAAGCGCAATGAATTATTTTTGTTCATTCACCGATAAAAATCCCTCTGCAAATATACATGGAGAGGGATTTTGTGTCCTGGAGAATGTCTTTCTATTTCCGGTTGCGGCAACGATCTAAATTATCGAGATTCGTCGTATCACACTCATTTTCAATATATCCGGATCCGGGCAATATCTTCGGCGTAATAAATATCAGTAATTGTCGTTTTTGCTTCGTGATATTTTCCGTTTTAAACAGCCATCCCAGAACCGGGATCTTATAAAACCAGGGGACACCGCTTTCTACTTTATCATCCTGAGTCCGAGATACGCCGCCAATAACCACGGTATCGCCATCCTGCACGACTATCTTGGATTCCACTTCATTCTTGCGAATGGGAGGGTTATCCCCAACTCTTTTCCCTACCGCATAATCCGGCGTGTCATTGGTCGCTCTAATTTCCATGGAAATCCGACCTTCCTCGGTAATTTTCGGTTTAACTTCCAGCCGCAAAACAGCTTCTTTAAAGGTAACGGTCGCAGGCGAAGTGCCTGACGCCGGCGTGACGTAGGGAATCTCATCGCCCTGCTTGATAACGGCCTTCACATTGTCCATCGTCACGACTTTGGGCGATGAAATTACTTTACCTTGAGTTGTCACTTCCAGGGCTGATAATTGTGTTTCAATGAAACCGCGTGCATTACCGAAAACAAGGCCAAAAGTCGGGCCGAGTATAGCGGAGGGCAAATTAACGGCCGCCATTGTTAATGGATTGGTGCCTCCGGTAATTTCCGGTGGATAGGCCTGTCTACGGGCATTGGTTTGTGTAAGGGGATTGGTGCCACCAGATAAACCCAGTCCATAAGATCCCACTGATTGCGAATTGCCGAATCCCCATTGGACGCCCAGGTTTCTGACAAACTCTTCCGATGCTTCCACAATTTTTGCTTCAATCAGTATTTGCCGTAATTTCCCTTTCTCGACTAGAATTTGCAGCTCTCTTGCCTTACGAGTATCTTCAGCTTTAACCTGATCGTCTTCAGCCGCCTTCTTATCACTTTCATCTTTTTTCTTTCTTTCGAGAGTCATGACGCTGATGACATCACCCATTTGCTTTTTGGTCAGGCCATGCACATCAAGGATAGAATCCAGGGCCTGAGTCCAAGGCACATTTTTCATGGTTAAAGAAACATTACCCTTAACATCATTACCGGAAATGATACTCACATTACCGTATTCAGACATTAATCGCAAAACACTCTTAATATCCGCATCCTGAAAATCAAGTGATATCATTCTATCCGTATATCTTTTTGTTGTCTCACGCCGCGCCGGTATTTTTGTCTCATTTACTTCATAGGCACCATCGCCGGCTGAAACTTCTCTGGATTTTATGGAATCTTGTTGTTTCATGGCGCTTAATTTTGCCTCTCCGCTGGAAATATTAAAGTCAATAACAACAACCTTTCCTTCCTGTCTTATGGAATAAGGAACATTGTCTTTGAGGCTAATGCGCAAATTAACCCATTGTTTGCCTTCTGACGTCCGCTGCTGCACCTGCACACCAGTCACATTAAGCAGCCGTCCAACCCCGAGAGTTTCCCGCATGTTGTCGGGGGCAAACAAATTTTCCAGTCTGATGAGTAAGCTATTATCTGATTGAATGGAGGGAGGAGCAATCAAGGGCTGCTGAGAAACAACAAGCCTGACCCTTTCCCGGCCGGAGAACTTCTCAAATAGTATGTTTTCCAGATAACCTACATTTGCTGTTTCATTTTTAGCACCTGTGGCATTATTTTGATCTGCACGTAAACCCGTAACCACGCCAACCGGCGTATATAAAAAAATCCAAAGGATGATGAAAACAGGGATTATTTTGGATAAATATTTTTTCATGACATGACCTCATTGTAGGTTTTTATGCAGTTGCAAAATAATTCTTTTTACTTTTTTTCCGTCCAATTCATCCACCATTACCCGATCTGCCAGGATATCCGTTACTTTCCCGTTATGAAGACCAATACGTGTTCCGATAAAAAGCGGATAAAACTTTTTGGCTGAATCTTCAATCACTGCGACGCGACGGATTTGATCCCCCATAATTCCAACAAGTTTGAAACTTTCTACTTCCTCTCTCTGTAGCGGGAAAATAGATTCCGCTTTACCATCTTTTCCTTTTTTCACAGCCGTAATTTGCCCATCAACAAACGGTTTGAACGGATCCGGTTTGCCCAACGGATTGTAACTATAAGCATTATCCCGTGTCTGTAAAACCTGCAGCAAGGAAGGCGTCTGCGTTTGCAAAAATGGTTTATTTGTTTCAGCGCAAAACGCATAAACAACTGTCGTAAAAAGAATCAATAAATTGCATAAAATGATAGTTTTATTTTTTTTCATTTTTCTTTTCACTTGTTTGCTCTTTTTTATCTACAAACATGTACGTTTTTACGGTACAAGATGTAGTAATTAGATATCCCCGCCCTTTAACTTCTTTGCGATCACCCATGGAAATATCGGAAATATTGACAATGCGCGGCAATTTGGCCACTTTCTCGAAAAAGCGAACAATATTTTGAAAATTGCCCGTCACGGTCACTTTTACCGGTATTTCCTCGTAAAACGGTTCCGGCATCGGTAGATTTTTTCCATCACTGGATTTAGCAGGCGGCGTAGCTGGTTTTGGAGCTTCTGCTGGCCTCTGACCGGAAGGTTTAAGCATTGCGGAAGCTTTGGGAGGTCCGGCAGGTTTATCCAGGACTTTAGGCACCGCAGCTTTCGGCTCAAACAATAAAAACTCAATACCCGCATCCCTGCCCGCCAGCGCGACAGAATGAAAAAGGCCGGGGATTTCCCGCTGGTCGGGAAGTTTTAACAAAGCCACTTTATAATTTTGCTTCAGCGCTTCGACTTCAGCTTTGTACTTGTCGAATTGCAGTGCTATTTTTTCTTTCTGCTTAATTTGTAATTGAACATCCTGATAATCTTTATCAAGCTCTGACATTTTAGATAAAATATCGGATAAAAAATAAAAGTAATACAGGTAAGCAATGATAAAAACGATTAAAATGATAATCAGGGCTTTGGCCTGTGGAGACAATTTTTTAATATCGTTAATGGTGATGGCCATAATTTAAAAGCCCTTTTTCATTTTGCAGGAAAAAATAAACTGCTGCAAGGTTATACCGGAAATCTCCACTTTTTTTGACGAAACTAAATCGACCGACATGATGGGGGGAAAATTTTCAATGGTTTTCATGAAATCAGCAGCGGCAATATTGTCACGGCCAACTCCCTCTATCATCAGACTGTCATTATTTTGTGCAATTTTTGTAAGCCAGATGCTTTTTTGCGGGACCATCATAGATAAATCATCAAGCGTTTTTACCGGTAATAATCGATTTTCTTCCAGCGTACCAATCACCCCAAGTTTTAACTCCAACTCAGCTTTTTGTTGTTTAAACTTTTCCAAATTGCCGACTTTTTCATTTAAAACTTTTAAAATTTGCCTGGAATCCGCAAGCTTTGCTTCTAAACCTTTTATTTGAGAAGCCATATGGAGCTGCAACCAGACGAGACAAAGGATAAAAATGATAAATGAACCCGCAATAATCGTTATCTGTCTTGAAAGATTTTCTTTTTTTTCTTTTTCACGGTAAGGTAAAAGATTAATCTTAATCATTTATCACCTGTTTTCCTTAAACCCAACCCAATGGCCACAGCACCGATTGTTTTGATGCTGTCGAGCTTTTCCGTATCAATATTCTTCTTGTTATATCCAATTTTTAAAAGTGGATTGATTAACTCCGTCTCTATATTTAATCTCTGCGACAAATGGCTTTTTAAACCGACAACTCTTGACGATCCACCGGATAGATAAACATGTTTGATATCATCACCCCCGAAGGTTGAACGGAAGTAATCAATGGATCTTTCGATTTCTGAACATATCGGATCGGCACAATCTAAAATGGTGTTTCTCAGATCCATGTTGTCCGGCTCACCACCGGGAACGCCTTCTATTTTCATTCTTTCCGCTTCATCCGCCGACACGTGGTATTTTTTCTGCAAACCTTCATTGATCGCGTTTCCTGCGACAGTAAAATCTCTGGTAAAGATGGACATTCCGCCTTTAATGACATTAATATTGGTCAAATTCGCACCAATATTAACAATGACGATGATTTCATTATCCTCAAATGCATAATTGGCTTCATACATGGTTTCCAGCGCAAAAGAATCTACATCCATAATCGTCACGGCGAGACCGGCTGCGGTAACCGCATCCAGGTAACCGTCGACATCCGTCTTTTTAGCGGCAACAATCATGATATCCATTTGACTGGGATTATATTCATTGTCTCCCAGAATCTGGAAATCATAATTCACATCATCCATGTTATCAAAAGGGAGGTATTTACCGGCTTCGTCACGAATTAAATCACGCAGATCCGCCTCTTCCATTTGGGCAAGAGTTACTTTTTTAACAATCACAGAACTACCGGAGAGAGAGATGACAATTCCTTTTCCTTTGCAACCGGAATTACGGAATAATTCTTTGATAATCGCTGATAAGGCGCTGGCATCCTCTAAAACACCATCAACAATAATTCCGGGAGGAACAGGCATCTGAAGGAACCGGTTAAGAATATGGCCATGAGATGTAATAACGATCTCAGCGAGTTTTAGAGAGCTTGAACCGATGTCCAAGCCGACAAGTTGCTTTGTCCCAGTAAATAATTCTTTTAAATCCATTGAAGCACCGTCATATTATTTTTAACGTAAAAAGGCTTTCCGTCATTTTGCCAGTCGGTAAACAACGTCTCCTTTTTTTACCATCCCCAACTCATTGCGCGCTATAGACTCAATGTATGCCGGATCACTTCTTAATAAAAGTATTTTCCCCCCCAGTTCCTTGTTTTGTTTTTCCAGGTCATCATTGTCCACTTTCAGTTGCAATAGCCTTTTGCCCATTAAATAATTATCAACAACCCCCCTATTGCCGAAGGTAATTAAAAGAGTCATTAAAAACAAAAAAACAACTAAATATCTGCCAATCTTCATTTACAAGCAACGCCTCCATCTGAAATATCATAAAAATACCGTTTGCCCTACTGAGAAAAAACTTCCTCATAAGTTTTCTGCAAGGCTTTGGCCACTTTTAACTCTGAATGCTTTCGTGTAGGTAAACCCTTTTCCATTTTGGCAATCGTTTGCGGCGTCAATTCAGCCTTACGGGCAAGTTCGGAAATGCTCAGCGGAATGGACTCTCTAAACTTTTTTACTCTGTTTTTCTTGACATTTTCCATAATGATTTAAAGTAACACCTTTTAGTTTGTATCTAAAAGACGATAATCAAAAGAAAATGTCAAGAAAAAACTTAATGATCATTAATGTTCTTTAATCTTAATTAATATCAATATCACTACTGTCCGGAATAATCTGTGAATAAGTTCAACTGGTTACTGTTTTTATCCATGTCACTTATGTAATCATAAAATGTAAGTAGCTGAAACATGGATGCTCTTTCAAATAGCGAGATACTCAAAACCTGTAAAATTGT
>JAUYFM010000069.1 GCA_030690945.1 Smithellaceae bacterium
TTAAAAGAACAACTGCCGCTGCCGCTACGATGGTTCCTAATGTCTTTTTCATGATCTGTTACCTCCTTAGGGTAGTCTGTGTTATTTGCCTTTATACTAATGAAATTTGCATGCCAGATTTCAATAATGTATAAAAAATAATCGTAACATCTCGATTATTATCATTATATAACCATAACAACACTAGACGACCCAACTAAAATAACCGCTTTTTTCCTCTTTCTTTCAATGAAATGTTCAACCGGCTTAAACGAAATGTGGAAAACGTAATGTCTGTTGACACAGATGGTCGGTTTTTCGAAATCTCCCGTCAGGAGAAATCATTTTAATACAACTTGATTTAATCCTCCACTGATTGCTATCATGGAGAAGGCAGATTGCTCTGAAAAGTTGCGTCTCCATGATAAAGGAGATCCATCAATAGCGAGGCATGCATCATGAATGACAAAGATATGACGACAAGGAGTAACGGGCGCATGAGCAGAAGAAAATTTTGTTGTATTCTGGCAGGGTCACTGGTCGGTTCAGGATTGCTTCCGCCGCTTTTACAGGCCCGGCTTCTCACAACAAAATCCGCAGAAGATCTTTTTGCCTTTATGGATCGCACCGTGGGCAAGTTTGACCGTACGACCTATCAGCAGCTGATCGGAGCGGCCAATGCTTTTAAGGAAGGTGATCAGATCCTTGGTGTCGCCGCCGCCGACGAAATCATGCGGTCAAAAGCACGCCAGCTTTTATCCAATACAAGGCTTGACGACATTCTGAAACATCCGTTGTTTGAAGACAATTTATATGCCCGCCTGCTTGAAAATCTGTCACCGGATTCTGCAAAAAAGACCAGTTCCATGACGCTTAACGAACTGAAAAAATTCCTGCTCACCCAAAATGAATCTGAAATTCAGCCGCTCCTTAACGGCTTGTGCAGTGATGTCATCGGATGTGTCGTCAAGATTATGTCGAACGAAGAACTCATCGCCGTCGGACGCAAAATATTTAATCCGCTTGCCGGCACCCACATCGGCGCAAAAGGATACATGGGGGCCCGCATCCAGCCCAATTCACCGACGGATCACCCCGATGACGTGATCTGGCAGATCTTTTCGGGATGGTCTTATGCAACAGGCGATGTTGTTCTGGGCGTAAATCCCGTAAGCAGCGATCCTGCCTCCGTCGCGGCCCTGGAAACAGCGCTCCTGGATATTCGCCGCACTTTTCAAGTGGAAGATATCATTCCCCATAGTGTTCTGGCCCATATTGATCTTCAGGCGGCCGTGGAAAAACAGCAGCCGGGCACCACAGGCGTCTGGTTTCAAAGCCTGGCCGGCAGCGACAAAGCCAATGCCACATTTGATATCACCCTGGAAAAGATGCTCGCCTATGCTTCACAGCGAACGGGGCAATACGGATTTTATTTTGAAACCGGCCAGGGAGCGGATTTTACCAATGGCAGCGGCCAGGGAACCGATATGGTCATCCACGAATCGCGCAAGTATGGCTTCACCCGCCTGCTGAAAATGAAGATCGCCCACGACCAGCAACAAGCCGGACGCATCCCGGCCCCGTGGGTGCATGTGAACGACGTGGCCGGATTCATCGGTCCGGAAGTCTTTCGCACCCGCGAACAACTCGTGCGCTGCTGCCTTGAAGATATCGTCATGGGTAAACTCCACGGCCTCACCATTGGTCTGGATATCTGTTCCACCCTGCATATGGACATAACGCTTAATGACCTGGACTGGTGCCAGGATCAGATCATGCCGGCAAATCCGGCTTATCTTATGGCTTTGCCCACCAAAAATGATCCCATGCTCGGGTACCTGACAACCGCCTTCCAGGACCATGTGCGTCTTCGTGAAAAATTCGGATTCAAGGTAAATGACCCAATGTGGAAATTCTTCCAGCGGCTCGGCGTCATTAATGCCAAGGGACAAACGACGTCCCATTTTGGACAACCCCTCTGGGTATGGTATCAATACAGACGCGCCAAAGGTGACAAGCGTTCCAGAGCGGAAATCACCCGCGAGGGAAAACAAAAAATGAAGGAAGTTCGCGACCGCGGCGTTTATCTGGCGGAAGGATTTGACCACAAAACGTGGAAAATGGCGTCCGAGCTTGACCGTGAAATTCGCACCCTGTACGCGGATGCCAAGAAAGCCATCTGGATCGAGCTTAGTCCTTCTTTTATCGCTATGATACCGAAAGCAGTGCCCCTGAAAACCCGTTCGCAGGATCGAACCGATTATATCCTGCACCCGCAAACCGGAGAAGAATTAGACGATCCCTCTTTGCAGACGCTAAAAGCGATTAAGGCAACAAGACGTGAGCCAAGCCAGGTGCAAATCGTTATATCGGATGGCCTGAACGCCCACGCCATCATGGATCAGGGGCATCTGGCCCCGTATCTTTCCGCGCTCGAAAAAAATTTGCAGAAGAAAAATTTGAAGCTGGCCCCTGAGATTCTGGTTCTTCACGGCGGGCGGGTTCGAGCAGGATACCGCATTGGAGAAGTCCTGTTTGGAGGATTGCCTGATTCGCAAGCACATAGGGCCATCATTCACATCATCGGAGAGCGCCCCGGAACCATGCATCACACTTTTTCCGCTTATATTTCCGCACCGAACGCAGGTGTCTGGGGAAAGGCCAACATCGACCACAATATCACTCGGGTGGTTTCCGGGATAGCCGATACAGCTCTAAAGCCGGGCATGGCCGCGAAAGAAACCATAAATATTATCGATCAACTGTGGAAAGATTAACTATCCTGAACTATACTTGATTTGACAGACAACGTCCAAACAAGTTCTCTCCTGTTTGTTGCCTACACCTACCTATACGTAACATAATCATAATTCCCTATTTATATTGTTACGTTACATGGTCTTTTCAATATCCGTAATTTCTAAATTCGTCAAGTTTATTTTTTTTGCCAGTTCTGTACAAGGAGTTATCCATAGCTGCAA
>JAUYFM010000009.1 GCA_030690945.1 Smithellaceae bacterium
TGTCCGCGCAACATCCGTCGTATCCGCCCAATCGACAATTCTAAACCCCGCTTGATGGAGAAGTTCACGCAGCTCGTCTGGTGTTACCACAAAGCTTGTTTCCGGCAGACGAGCCCAGGGTACGGGAAAGAGCACCGGACCAGACGGACCGGCGAGGATGTCATAGAGTGCCAGCGTCCCTCCAGGGTTGAGCACTCTGAACATTTCGCGATAGAGCCGGGTCTTGTCCGGGATGTTCATCGCGACGTGCTCTGTCCACACGACGTCGAACGTCCTGTCCGGAAACGGCAGATGAAGGGCATCCCCTTGCTGATAACTGACAAGCGCAGACAATCCGACTCTCTCGGTGAGCATCGCAGCAACGCGGCAGTATTCGTCGGTAAGATCTATGCCGGTGACACGGCAACCGAACTCGCGCGCAAGACAACGTGAAGAACCGCCGATACCGCTGCCGACGTCAAGAACGTGCATCTTTGAATCAATGCCTGCGGCCCGCGCAAGCTCGAGGGTAGCGACGCGGCCTCGAATATGGAATTCATCGACTGGCGCCAGGTCTTCTGGCGTGAGCTGGTTTATGTCTTTACCGGCTTTTTCGAGTGCGGCAAGGATCAGCCGGCCGAGATCAGGCCTGGTGTAGTGTTCCTGAATGTTCTGGTTCAACCCGGTTGACATCGTTCACCCCTCATTTTTAAACCATCCATAACAACTTCGCAGGTTCCGCCCGTTACCACAACCACTTTCCCTGCTACGTTCATTGCTTCTACTCCAGAGCGCTTTTATTGCGGAGGATATAATACATCTGTTTTATTACCGCCAGCTATATATGGAGCAAACCCGATGGATTTGTCAATCCAATGACGATCCGGATGGCCATGATATCTTTTTCCAATTCTAAATCAACACTTTGTTTAATCCCGCTGTTGCGGGACGAGTGTCAATTCTCCGCAGCGAGCTCGCGATATAATGACGTTCATTTCATACCTCGACAGCGAGCTGCGAGGTGGTTGATACCTTTTGGGTAAGGTTTATAAACCCCGAAGGGGTTTCACGTCTATAGCTAATTGTGTCAACATACGTGCGACCCCGATGGGGTCGTAGATTGTTTTTGGGTATGTATTTCTATAAACCTATTATCCCTATGGGATAAAATGGATTTTTCAAGAAACAGACTATTGGTCTTGGTAAGTAAGACTGCTTCCCCTGTTTTTAATGTCCCTACTTATGTTTGTTTAATCCTTAAATATTGCGCCTGTTGACGCGGACGTGACCATTTTCGCGTAGCGCGCCAGATAGCCGGTGGTGATGGCCGGTTGACGCGGTTTTAATATTTTCCTGCGTTTATCCAGTTCGGCATCGCTGACTTTCAGATTTAGTTTTTTGGCCGGAATATCGATAGCGATAATGTCGCCTTCCTTCACGAGAGCAATTGGACCACCTTCCGCCGCTTCCGGCGAGATATGGCCGATAGCCGCGCCCTGTGTGCCGCCGCTGAAACGTCCGTCAGTGAGCAACGCAACGGTCTTATCCAAACCCATGCCGACAATCGCCGAGGTGGGCGAAAGCATCTCGCGCATACCCGGGCCGCCTTTGGGACCTTCATAGCGGATAACCACAATGTCACCGCCTTTAATCTTTCCACCGAGAATCGCCGCAATGGCGTCGTCTTCGCAATCGAAAACGCGGGCCTTGCCTTCATTTATTTGCATGGCTTGAGCCACCGCGGATTGTTTCACCACGCCGCCGTCCGGTGCGAGGTTGCCGTGCAAAATAGCAATACCGCCTTGTTTGGAATACGGATTGTTTAAGGGTCGGATGACATCATCATTCAAAACGCGGGCGCTTTTTAAATTTGCCCCTACTGTTTTTCCCGATACGGTCATCGCCTTTTCATCAATGATGCCCAGCGGGCTTATCGTCTTCATCACCGCTTGAATGCCGCCCGCCGAATCCAGATCTTCGATATGGTGATGACCGGCTGGACTCAATTTGCAGATGTTCGGTGTTTTCTCGCTGATTTTATTGAAGAGATCTAAATCAAGTTTGATGCCTGCTTCGTGAGCAATGGCTGGAATGTGCAAGACGGTATTGGTGGAACAACCCAGCGCCATATCGACAGCCATGGCGTTTTTAAACGCAGCGAGCGTCGCAATATCGCGTGGCTTGACGCCCTTTTTAAACAAATCCATAATTTTCATGCCCGCGTATTTAGCCAGGCGATGACGCGCGGCAAGCACTGCCGGAATCGTGCCGTGCCCGGGAAGCCCGAGCCCCAGCGCTTCGGTAACGCAGTTCATAGAGTTGGCGGTGTACATGCCGGAGCAGGACCCGCAGCCGGGACAGGCGCAGTCTTCCAACTGCTGCAAGTCAGAGGATGTCATCTTTTTGGCTTTCACCGCGCCGACGCCTTCAAACACCGAGATGAGGTCAACGGCTTTGCCCTGAAACTTCCCCGCGAGCATCGGTCCGCCGCTGATGAAAATGCAGGGAATGTTGAGCCTGAGCGCCGCCATCAGCATGCCGGGAATAATCTTGTCGCAATTGGGAATAAAAACGAGCGCGTCAAACGGATGAGCCATGGCCATGATTTCAATGGAATCGGCGATCAGCTCGCGGCTGGCGAGTGAATATTTCATGCCCGCATGCCCCATGGCAATGCCGTCGCAAACACCGATGACCGGAAATTCCACCGGCGTGCCGCCCGTCATGCGGATTCCCGCCTTAACATCCTGGGTAATTAAGTCCAGATGGATATGTCCGGGGATAATTTCATTGGCGGAATTAACTACGCCGATCAACGGACGCGCAATTTCTTCATCAGTATAGCCCATGGCTTTAAAGAGCGACCGGTGCGGCGCCCGCTCCAATCCTTTTTTCATGAGATCGCTTCTCATTGGTTATCTCCTGATTGAACAATTTTAAATTAAAGAGCCACCTTGGGCAAGTCACTCTTCCTAAAAATAAACGGGTCATTGCGACGAGTACCCTCGAGTGACCTTTAGGTCATTAGGGTAGTAAAGCGAAGCAATCTCATGCGATTAGATTGCCACGCAGACCAAGGGTCTGCTCGCAATGACAAACCTGTTTATTTCTTTCTTTTCTCCGGTCTCAGCGATCGTACGGCTACGCCCGCCTGCCACAGTTCGGATTCGCGCATTTCCTTGAGTTCGGCATTGAGCTTTTCCTTGTAGTCCGGCGCGCTGTTCACCCGCAGAACCACTTCGGTTTCCTTGCCGATTTCAACGGAATTATAGAGTTCGGCGAAGACAGGCTCCACCGCTTTGCGGAATTTGTGCCGCCAGTCCAGAGCGCCGCGCTGCGCGGTAGCCGAGCAGTTGGCGTACATCCAGTCCATGCCGTTTTCGCCGACCAGGCGGATCAGGCTCTGCGTGAGTTCCTCCACCGTCTCGTTGAAGGCTTCACTGGGTGTGTGGCCGTGACGCCTAAGTTCGGCGTATTGCGCCTCCATCATGCCCGCAAGCGCACCCATGAGAACACCGCGTTCGCCGGTCAGGTCACTGTAAACTTCCATCTGGAAAGTCGTCGGGAAAAGAAAACCCGAGCCGATGGCGATACCCAAAGCCAGCGTGCGTTCCATCGCGCGGCCGGTTGCATCCTGATGAACAGCAAAGCTGGAGTTGATACCGCTGCCGTCAACAAAATTACGGCGGACGCTGGTTCCCGATCCCTTGGGCGCGACCAGAATCACATCGACAAAATCAGGCGGAATGACACCTGTCTGTTCTTTATAAACGATGGAAAAGCCGTGCGAGAAGTAGAGCGCATCGCCTTTTTTCAGGTGCGGCTTGACTTTCGGCCAGAGGATCATCTGCGCCGCGTCGGAAACCAGATATTGAATAATGGTTGCTTTCTCCACCGCTTCTTCAATCGGGAAAAGCGTCTGGCCGGGCACCCAGCCGTCGGCGATGGCCTTATCCCAATATACTTTATCTTCCTTGGTCTGGCCAATAATGACGTTGACGCCGTTGTCTTTCATATTAAAAGCCTGCGCGGGACCTTGAACCCCATAACCCAGCACCGCGATCACTTCTTTTTTAAGGACTTCCTGTGCTTTTTTCACCGTGAACTCTTCTGAGGTCACCACATCTTCCATCGTACCACCAAAATTAATTTTTGCCATAACCCCCCCTGTTCTTAATATCACTATTGGTTATTATTGTTGAATGTTTATTTTAATCTTCCAATTTCAAGGCGATGAGGCCTGTTCTGGTTATATCCGTAATGCCAAGCGGCTCCAGGCGTGCCAGAGAAAAATCGATTTGTGTTTTATCTCCCGTTATTTCGACAATAACATACTTGTCGCCCGACACTATTACTTTCCATTTATTCATGTCAATAGCCTTTTTTACCGGTTCTGAATTCTGGGCCGTCAGATTCAGCCGGACCAGAACCATTTCGCGATAGATCGATTCAACATTGGTCAGGTCATTGACGGAAATGACATCAACCAGTCTTTGCAGCTGATTTTCAATCCGGGTGACGGTCGCTTGTGACCCCGCGGTGGTCATCACAATTTTCGATATGTCGTTTTGTGTTGTCGTATTCACGCAAAGGCTATCAATGTTATAGCCTTTGCCGCCTAATGTGCCGGCAATTCTGGCCAGCACATCGGGTTTATTGTGCACCAGAATTGAAATGACATGCGCCTTTTTTTCCATTCCTTTTTTCCTTCCTATCTATTAAATTTAATTGATTATTTCTCTCGATCCCAGCGTCATCTGGCTGATCGACTCGCCCGGACGCACCATGGGATAGACGCATTCCTCTCGTGACACACGGAAATCCATCAATACGGGCTTGTTGACGGAAAGTCCTTGCTTCAACACAGCTTCCACTTCGGACGGCTTGGTTGCGCGCAGGCCGATGATGCCAAAAGCCTCCGCCAGCTTCACGAAATCCGGCGCGTAAGTCATATCGGTATGTGAATAGCGTTTTTCATAAAACAATTCCTGCCACTGACGCACCATTCCCAGATAACCGTTATTTAACAGGACAATCTTCACGGCGATATTATACTGGGCGGCCGTCGCCAGTTCTTGAATATTCATCTGGATGCTGCCGTCGCCGGCGATATCCACCACGTGCTTATCAGGGAAAGCGCATTTGACGCCGATAGCCGCGGGCAGTCCAAACCCCATGGTGCCTAAGCCCCCGGAAGAAATAAAAGAATTAGGACGATCAAACTGGAAAAACTGCGCCGCCCACATCTGATTCTGGCCGACTTCCGTTGTGATCAGGGCATCGCCGCAGGTGAGTTTATGCAGCGTTTCGATAACGTATTGCGGTTTGATGACCTCGCCGTTCTGACAGTAAGTCAGGGGTACTTTTTCACGCCATTCGTCAATTTCGTCAAGCCACGTTTTCCTTGATACAGTATCCTGCGCATAGTGATGTTCTTCGAGAAAGCGCAGGAGATCCTTGAGCGTCGCTTTGGTATCGCCGATAATCGGCAGATCAACGGTAACATTTTTATTAATGGAAGAGGGATCAATATCAATATGGACAATCTTGGCGTTGGCGGCAAAAGTTTCAATCGTGCCGGTCACGCGGTCGTCGAACCTGACGCCCACGGCCAGCAGGAAATCGCAGTGGCTGACCGCCATATTTGCGTAATACGTGCCGTGCATGCCCAGCATGCCCAGCCACAAGCCATCACTGCCCGGAAACGACCCGAGGCCCATCAGTGTGCCGGTCACGGGAATCTGGTATTTTCGCGACAAATGGGTTAATTCTTCCGATGCCTTGCCGAGGATGACGCCGCCGCCGGTCATAATTAATGGTTTTTTAGCGGCTTGGAGCATATCAAACACTTTGGCCATTTTTTTGGGCGCCGGTTTGTACGCTACTTCATAATTGCGGAATTTGACATTAGCCGGATCATAATCGGTTTGCGTAGCCATGACGTCTTTGGGCAAATCAACCAGCACCGGTCCCGGTCTTCCGGAGCGGGCGATATGAAAAGCTTCTTTAATCGTCGAGGCCAGTTCTTCAATGTTGCGCACCAGAAAATTGTGTTTGGTGCAGGGCCGCGTGATGCCGGTAATATCGCATTCCTGAAACGCATCGTTCCCGATGAGGCCGGTCGGCACCTGTCCGGTAAAAACCACCAGGGGTATGGAATCCATATTCGCCGTGGCAATGCCGGTGACGGTATTGGTGGCGCCCGGGCCGGATGTTACCAGACAGACACCGACCTTACCGGTTGCGCGTGCGTAGCCGTCGGCGGCATGCACCGCGCCCTGTTCGTGACGCACTAAAATATGTTTGAGGTCGCTTTTATATAGTTGATCATAAATGTCCAGGACCGTCCCGCCCGGATAGCCAAAGATAATGTCAACATTTTCTTCTTTAAGCACCTCCAGCAGGATTTGCGTGCCTTTCAACTTCATGTTTTTGACTCCTCCATCATATTTTACTTATCAATTGTATCCAACAGCCTTTAAAAACTGAAAAAGCCGCCAGTTTCTTTTAGGAAAAAGCGGCTTTGTGTCTATAAAAACAAAGCCGCGGGCTTTTCGGGGCCCGCGGCTGATATCTTTTTTCTTAAAGATACCGGGCGGCAGACCCCATAAGTACGACTACTACGAGCAATCTTACGTAGGCTTGTATTTGAATTCTGCCACTGTCTAAATCTTTAAGAAACATAATGACTTCCTGATAAATTTGTCTTTCTTTTAACGAAAAAAGCCCCGCTTGTCAAGAGGCATTCTCAGTTCGATGTATAATTTTATCGGAATAATTCTTCTTTTTCTTCAGTTACATCGTCTTCTTTTTCGCCGGGCAACGCGTTATCCAGAAAACATTCATAGATGGTTCCTGCCCCCGATCCTTGCGTCGGCCGTCCGGTTTTGTGATCCACCTTGACAAAAACAATGCCTTCCGGAACGGGGAAGGTCTCCACCGGCGTGCCCTGCAGGGCTTTTTCCATAAAATAGAGCCAGATCGGCGCTGCGGCGCGACCGCCCACTTCATGTTTTCCCAGAGTTTTTTCCTGATCAAAACCGATCCAGACGCCGGTAATCAAAGATGGTGTAAACCCGACAAACCAGGCATCACGGATATCATTAGTTGTTCCCGTCTTGCCCGCAACCGGTCGGCCGATGCTTTTCACTCTGCGGCCCGTGCCGCTTTCCACGACGTCCTGCATTACATAGGACGTCATGAAGGCGATGCGGGGATCAATCACTTGCTCCGAGAGCAATTTGGTCTCTTCAAAAACATTGCCGGTGCGGTCAACAATTTTGCGGATAAAGTAAGGTGTGACTTTTTTACCCGAATTGGCCAGAACGCCATAGGCACGAACCAATTCTTGTAAGGTAACGCCCGACGATCCCAGCGCGAGGGAGAGATTCCTGGACAGCGGAGATTCAATGCCCATATTGGCAGCGTAGGACGTGGCGTAATCAATACCGATATCCTGTAAAATTTTAACGGTTACAACATTTCGGGATTGTACCAGAGCCGTCCTCATGGTAATCGGCCCCAGGAATTTTTCGTCAAAGTTCTTCGGTTTCCACAGACCATCTTCCTGCGACGGGTCTGGAAAGACAATCGGAGAGTCCACAAACCGCGTGGACGGATTCAGGCCTTTATCAAACGCCGCCGTATAGATCAGAGGTTTGAAAGCGGAACCCGGCTGACGGCGCGACTGAATCGCCCGGTTGAACTCGCTTTTGCTGAAATCGCGTCCTCCGACCAGAGCGCGAATTGCGCCGGTTTTAACATCCATGCAATAAAGCGCGCCCTGCACCAGACCTTTCTCGTATTTGCCCCGTTCTTCCATTTCCGTCAAACCCTTGATGAGTGCGTCGCGGGCCGCTTTTTGCGCCGATAAATTCAGGGTTGTGTAGATGGTTAACCCTTCCTTGTAGAGCACGTCCGCGCCGTATTTCTCCTGCACATAACGGCGGACATGTTCGACAAAATAGGCGGCGACTTTGTCCTTTGGCTTCATGGGTCTTAGTTTCAGAGGAGCGGCGACGGCTTTATCCATTTGTTCTTTGGTAATAAAACCGTCTTCCTTCATGCGGGTCAAAACATAAACCTGCCTTTGTTTCGCGCGGTCGAAATAAAGAAATGGGGAGTAGGTGGTGGGCGCTTTCGGCAAACCGGCGAGTAGCGCGGCTTCCGGCAACGTCAGATCCTTGGCGCTTTTGCCGAAGTAACCAATCGACGCCGATTCGATGCCGTAGGTGCCGTGACCCAAATAAATCTGATTAAGGTACAAACTCAGAATTTCATCCTTGGTCAGATATTTGTCAATTCGATAAGAAAGAATGGCTTCCTTGAATTTCCGGATGTATTTTCTTTCCGGTGTCAGATACATCAGCTTGGCGACTTGCTGTGTAATGGTGCTGCCGCCCTGCACGATTTTACCCGCTTCCACATTTTTAAACATGGCGCGGAAAATACTTTGCAGGTCGAACCCCTGATGGTGATAAAACCTTGAATCCTCGGCTGCGACAAAAGCAACCTGAGCAATTTTCGGAACGTCGGTAATCTTAACCATCTTTCTGTCTTCCAGAAAGAATTCATCAATCAGTTCATCATTTTCGGCAAGGACACGGGAAGCAATGCGGGGCCGGTAATCCTTAAGTGCGTCAATTCCCGGCAGGTCCATGGTCATGACGTAGTAGGTAACGGTTCCGCCGATGGTGGTCAGCAAAATTAAAAAAAACACAACGAATAAAATTTTGAGTGTTTTGGACCGCTGGACACCTTGCCCCAAGTGTCTCCTGAATAAAACTTTGAGAGTTTTGAACAGCTTGACGCCTTGCCCCGATTGTCCCCTCTTTTTTTTGCGTTCAGGCATAACCTAATACCTATGCTTCATGTTCTTCATGATCGTCTTCATTGGATTCAGGGCTCTCTTTTTTTTTGGCGGCAAACTTTGCCACAAATATGCTCACTTCATAAAGAAACATTAAAGGGACGGCCATCAATAGCTGGCTTAGGGCATCGGGCGAAGGCGTTAAAATCGCGGCAACAACGAATATGATCAAGATGGCATACTTTCTGTTTTTGGAGAGCATTTTGTTGTTGACGATGCCGAGTTTTGCCAAAAAGAAAATTAAAATCGGCAACTGGAAGGACATGCCGAAACCCAGCAAAAATGTTACTAATAATGACAGATAATCACTAAATGAAATCATCGCGTGCAAATACTGATTGTTGAAACTGACAAAAAATTCAAAGGCCGGTGGCAGGACGACGAAATAGCCGAAAGTAACGCCGCTCAAAAAAAGCAGTGTGGAAAAAAAGACAAAAGGCACCGCATACTTTTTTTCTTTGGGAAGCAGGGCCGGCGAGATAAATTTCCATACCTGATAGATAATGAAAGGGCTGGTTAGAATCAGGGAAGCAAAAAAAGCGATTTTCATATAGGTGAAAAAAGCCTGCGTCAAACCGGTGTAAATCAGATAACTGCTTTTCGGCAGAGCGTCGGTCAAAGGTTTCGTAAGGACGGAGAATAACCAGTCCTTAAAATAATAGCAGACGAAGAAGCCAAGCCCCAAGGCAATCAACGAGTTAGTCAGTCTTTTGCGCAATTCAATCAGATGTTCAGTCAAAGACATTTTTAGATCTTCGTTGGGTTCCATAATGTGCCGTTTTGCTGGATACTTGAGTTGTAGAAGTTATGTTGGATTTTGTTTTTTCCTGGCAGCATCAGCGGATGCTTCATTTTTTGTATCTTCCGGTTCGGACTTTTTTAACAGAAGAGAATCTTTCAAACCATCATCGGGTTTGGGTTTATCTTCTTCTTTCAAGGCGTCTTTCAAATCCTCGGTGACGCCGTCGGTTGCGTTTTTGAAATCTCTAAAGCCTTTGCCCAGCGTTTTAGCCAGATCAGGCAGTTTTTTGGGTCCAACGATCAAAAGCGCGATGATCGCGATGATAATCAGTTCCTGAACTCCGATACCAAACATGGATGGACAGCTCCTTTAAATATTGAGACCTACCTATATATTGATTACTGTTTTTGTCAATGTTTTTCACAAACGTCGAATGCCGTGACGGACAGCACTCATATAAGATCAATTTTTAAACAGAAAAAATGTCAAGCCATCATTTTTGCACCTTGACGGTACTTAATCTATCTTATATCTCATTCCCATGGCCCTTGATGAACAAATTGCCGAATTGACCCGGATGGGATCGGGTAAAATAATGCATCTGGCGCGTCCGGGCGTTTTGGTGTTAACGGCTGGTTTAGTACTGGCCGGCGCGATAACCTGCAATCCAGTTTTTTATGGGATTGCACTGGCTTCTGCTCTCATCGCGTTCGCCATCTGGCAGATCACCCCGCATATCAGTAATGCCGCCAGAGGTTTAAAGGAGGGCCTAAAACAGGACGGCGCCGTCGAGATCAGCATTCATCAGTGGACAGACGCGGAATCAAATCGCCATGACTCGTATTGGGGATTGATTTCAATGGATAACCAGCCTCTATGGCAAATGGAATTTGTGACGCCTCAAAACTGGCAACTCGGAGAAGGCAAACATTCTGCTCAGTTAGCCTTTATTCGTGGCGTGGCGTGGCCGGTTGTTGTTCTGACCAGCGAGGGCCTGTTGTATCCCCGGTTAAAGCCCAGGCGCGCATCGGGCGCTCAAAGATAACTCCGTTTTTTGTCTTGACAATATTATGACCATTAATATAACGATAGATTTCTGCTCATTGAATTTCCATCAATATCCGGCTTATTGAAGAAGGAAAACAGAGGTCTTCCAGCCGGGAACAGACCACGATAAAGAGCTGTCAGGGTAAGGGCCATTATTAAAAGAGGCTTATTGTATAAAATTATTAACTGAAAGTGAGGATGAAACATGAAGATTGAAGATGTAAAAAATGTATGTGTCGTTGGCGCAGGTAACATGGGTCACCAGATTTCCCTGCAATGTGCTCTCAGCGGGTACAAAGTTATTTGCACGGATGTTATCCCGGCGGTTCTGGAAAAAGCCGAAAAGTTTGTCGACAGCTACCTGGCCGGTCGCGTACAGAAAGGCAAAATAACGGAAGAGGTCGCGAAGGCTACCCGCGCGAATATCTCATTCACCGGTGATCTGAAAGTAGCCGCCGGTAATGCCGATGTCGTCATTGAAGCCGTTCTGGAAAGAATCGACCTGAAGCGCAAAATTTTTGCCGATCTGGACAAGATTGCTCCGGCTAAAGCAATTCTGGCCTCCAACAGCTCTTTCATTGTGAGCTCAAGAATTGCCAGTGCCACCAATCGTCCCTCTCAGGTATGCAACCTGCATTTCTTCAACCCGGCCCTCGTTATGAAACTGGTTGAAGTGGTGCAAGGTCCCCATGTTTCGGATGAAACGGCGCAGTGTATGATGGCCTTCTGTCTGAAGATTGACAAGGTGCCCATTTTGATCAAAAAGGAAGTGGACGGCTTTGTTCTGAATCGTATTTTCAGCGTCATTTCCAAAGAAGCCCTCTGGATGCTCGAAATGGGCGTTGCGTCGGCCGAAGATATCGACAAGGCTTGTGTCTATGGCGCCGGTCACCCCATGGGTCCCTTCCGCCTCAACGACCTGACAGGCATCGATCTGACCTACGATATCTGCATGAGCCATTTTTATGAGTCCGGCAATCCGGCAGACCTCCCGTCCCCCAGTGTCGTCAAGAAGTACACCGAAGGCAAATTCGGCCAGAAGACCGGCGAAGGCTGGTACAGCTATAAGAAATAAATTCTTAAAGGGCGCCCACCTAGACTATTTTGGTCTTACGGGCGATTATAAAGAAGACGCCCCGAAGTTGAAAAACTCCGGGGCGTCTTTGCAATGATCAAATTCAAATCAGTGGAGACGTTGCATGCAACATCTCCACTGATCCCACGGCACATCCGGGAACAATAAATAACCTTACAAAACGCCTGACTCTCTTTGCCGCTTACTGAACGTATTGAATCCCGCTGTTGCGGGACGAGCGTTAATTCTCCGCAGCGAGCTCGCGATATAATGATGTTCATTTTATACCTCGACAGCTTGCTCGCGAGGTGGTTGATTATTTGCAAGCAATGGATTATATAACCGGCAAACCTTAAGGAGTCTCCCGTATGCCGATTTACGAATTTTATTGCAGAAAATGTAACACGATATATAATTTCTTTTCCAAATCGGTCAACACAAGCCTTGTTCCTTCCTGTCCGACATGTAAAAACGTAACGCTTGTGCGCCAGATGTCCGTGTTCGCGGCGATTACCGGCTCAGGAAAAAACGATGCCACAGATGATTCCTTGCAAGGCTTTGATGAACGCAAAATGGAAAAAGCCATGATGCAGTTCGCGGCCCAAGCGGAAAAAATGAAAGATGACGATCCGCAAGCCGCAGCAAAGCTGATGCGAAAATTGTCGGAAACGACAGGGATGAAACTGGGCGATGGGTTTCAGGAAGCCTTGCAGCGTCTGGAGGCGGGTGAAGACCCGGATAAGATCGATGAAGAAATGGGAGATATTCTTTCGGGTGAAGATCCATTTGGGAAAAAGCAGGGCGGCAAAATGCCTGTTTCGCGAAAACCTCGCAAAGACGAAACGTTGTATGACCTCTAGCCGGCTGAAAGCGGGTCTTTGTTGTGGTGGTCACAACGGAATTTAAATCCGTAAAACGTCCGGTTATTTGGCCGGTTTTACCGATCGATGACTGCCGTTTCTTATTTAAATAAGACTTCCAGTTTTTCTTTGGGATCAGCAGGCGGTGCAGCGGATTTTCCCGGGTTCACTTTGAATTGGAAGTAGTCGCAGAAATTGGAGCGGCTTTTATCCAGGACTCTCTCGGCCTGCCCCTCCCGACAATCATTATAGGCGCCGCGTTCATAAAAAACGCAGTTGAGGCAGCTATGAAGATCGGTTCCGCAAAAAGGACATTGCCCCTGCCTGCCGACAAACCAATCGGCGGGAATTTCTTTTTTACAGCTCTGGCAGATTTTCATGGTTGTAAAAATACAGGCAATGCATGATTCTTGTCAAGGGACTTTCATGGGTTCGTCCGTCTCGTTAAACCTCCCTGTCATTTAAACGTGAAATTCCAAACTGGATGTGATATGGGATGCATCACTATTCCTCCGGAGGTTGCTATGGCGGATAAGTCGAAACTCGGCATGGAGTTCCCACTTTATTCCATTAAAGTTGCAGAAAACAAGATCGCAGAATTTGCCGCGGCTGTCGCACAGAAAGAAGACACGGATCACATCAAAGAGATTTATCGCGATGTCGAAGCGGCCAAAAACGCCGGTTATGAAAACATCCCTATCCCGCCTACTTTTCCCACCAGTTTTGCATTCTGGACGGGCGGTGGTTTGCTGGCCACCATCAACGCGGTGGGCGCTGATTTGAACAAACTGCTGCACAGTGAAGAAGAATACGAATATTACGCGCCGATCTGTGCGGGGGATGTCATTACCCGCAAAATGAAGGTTGTGGATATGTATGATAGAGGCAAACCGGGGCGAAAAGGCTGGCATGTCCAGGTGACGATTCTGGAGACGGAATTAATCAACCAAAGAGGGGAATTGGTTCTCAAGGCGCGCACGACTTTTATGGAAAAATAGGCCTGACGATATGATGATTAATTTCGATGCGATTGCAGTTGGAGATGCGATACCGGTCTATACGGCCGCGCCTATCACGCGAACGCAACTTGTGCGCTATGCCGGTGCATCCGGCGACTTCAATCCCCTGCATCACGATGAGACCTTTGCCAGGATGATCGGTATGGATAATGTTATTGCCCATGGCATGTTTATTATGGGTATCGCGGGTGAAGCCATCACCTCCTGGATTGACAACAAATATTTGAGAAAATTTTCCGTGCATTTCCTGGGTATGACCCAACCGGTTGATCTGGATGATTTTGAGAACACAAAAGGCCGGGCAACCATAACCGTGAGAGGCAAAGTCATTGAAAAGTACGAAGAAAATGGCGAGAAAAGAATCCGTTGCGATATCATTGCCCAGGACGCGCAAGGCAGCAGAAAGCTCACGGGTTTTTTCGTGGTCGCGCTGCCCTGACATTTTTTCCCCTCGCAAAGCATGGCCGGTGTTTTTATGAAAGCCCGCATATTAGTCATTGATGACGACGCTGTCGCTTGTGAATTTCTCCAGGAGGTTCTGCTGCGCGACGGCTATGATGTCGCCGCGTTTACCTCCGCTCTGGCCGCTCTTGAACAAGACCTGTCCGAATATGATTTATTGATGTCTGATATTCGTATGCCCGGTATGGACGGCTTGCAATTCTTAAACGAAGTTCAAAAAAAATGGCCGAACCTGCCCGTTATCTTGATGACCGCGTACGGGTCTCTGGAAACCACCATGGAGGCGATCAGTCTGGGCGCTTGGGATTATATCAGCAAACCTTTTTCCCCGGAAGATTGCCGCGCGCTTGTTAAAAAAGTCTTGGAAGTGCGGGAGTTACGCGAGCGACGGTCGAATGGGCCCCCGGAGGCCATCGAAGAAGCGAAGATGATTGGCTCTTCATCCACGATGGTTGAGTTCTATAAACAAATTGCCCGTGTTGCCGATTCCCAGGCCAGTGTGCTCATTGAAGGCGAAAGCGGCACCGGCAAAGAACTGACTGCGCGGTCCCTGCATTCTATGTCGTTGCGCCGCCTTAAACCTTTTGTGGTCGTGCACTGCGGCGCTATCCCTGATAACTTACTCGAATCGGAGCTTTTCGGTTACGAGCGAGGGTCCTTTACCGGCGCGGATCATCAGCATACGGGACTGATTGAATCCGCGCAGGGTGGCACCATTTTTCTGGATGAAATCACGGAGATGTCCACGGCGCTGCAAAGCAAACTCCTGCGGTTCATGCAGGATGGAGAAGTGCGCAGAATCGGCGGACATGAAGTGCGCCACGTCGCGGTTCGCGTGGTCGCGGCCGCCAATAAAAATATTGATGAAGAGGTAGGTTTTGGCCGTTTCCGCCTGGATCTCCTTTATCGCTTCATTGTGCGTCTGCGCATTCCGCCATTGCGGGAACGGCGGGCGGATATCCCTCTGCTGATCGAAGCTATGCTGAAGAAATTGGGCTATCCCGGCGTGCGTGTTTCGGTGGAAACCATGGAGCTACTCATGGCCTATGACTGGCCGGGCAATGTGCGCGAGCTGGAAAATGTCTTGCAGCAGACTCTGCTGCTTTCTCCTTTTGTGGTTATTCTGCCGGAAAATTTGCCGGACCGGTTCCGACAAAAGGTGGAAACCAAAAAAGGCATCGATCTGCCGGAGATGACGCCGCTGGAAGAAGTGCAAAGGGAGCAAATTCTCCAGACCCTCAAAGCAACCTCCTGGAATCAGTCCAAAGCCGCCGAGATTCTGGGCATTGACCGCAAAACATTGCGCATGAAAATCCGCCGTTATGGCCTGCAAGATGAAAAATAACAGTTTTTTGCCTTAATCGATCATCTCATCCGTCATCCGCAGGTAAAGGATGACGGAAGTTCCACTATCAAGCGTACTTTGAATTTCCATCTGACCGCCATGCGCCTTGACGATATCACGAACAATGGCCAGCCCCAGGCCGCGCATTCCTTCATCCTTATGGGAGCTGAAGAACGGTTCGCAGACTTTTTTCAGAAGATCAGCGGGAATGCCCTGTCCGTCATCGGCAATCAAGATTTTGATGGTTTTTGTTGCACGGTCATCTTCGGCGGATATGGTGATTTTACCGCCGTCCGGCATGGCATCGATGGAATTTTGAATGATATTTAGAAGCGCTGTCTGAATCCGGTAACGATCAACGTATAAAGATGCAACAGATTGGTCAATATTTACATCGATGATTACATGGTTTGTTTGTATCAGAGGCTCGACCAGCGGCAATGTGTCACTTAATATTTTATGAACGGTCATCAATTCAAAATGAGGTTCCGGAAGGCGCGTGGCTTTACGAACATTTTGAATGACGTTGTCCAGCCTTTGTGTCTGTTCGACAATCAAACTTAACTTATGCACGACATCGGGCGGCCAGCCTTCCCGCTCCAGCATCAGTTTGGCGAGTCCCGCAATGGAATGAAGCGGCGTCCCTAAGTCATGAGCCAGATTGGCCGTTAAATGTCCCAGGGCGGTTAATTGCTTCAAATCATCAACTTGTTTTTGCAATTGAACCACATTGAGCGTCTCTTCGCGGACACGCTCTTCCAGATGTCTGGTCAGATCAAGATTCCTGGCCATAACATTTTGAATTTCGTCGGCCATCTGATTGAAATGATCGGCCAGCTGCCCCCACTCATCCTCTCGGATGATGGGAATACGTTCCACGTATTGTCCTTTCTGAAATGCATCAATGGTTCCGATAATTAGCTTGAGCGGTCTGCCGATTATCCAGCCATAGCTGATTCCCAACAACAAAAGGATGGCCAGCAAAAGTCCGGCACTGCTGAAAAACAGCAACTGCCGTGCGCGGCTCATGATTTCCGTGTTCGCCCGTGAAAAAGCAATGATACCGACAATAATGTGGGAATCCCTGGTTTCTCCGGAAACGGGATAGAGCAGCCCCAGCGACGGTCCTGCCTCTGTTTCCAGTTTGACATAACGGGATTTGCCTTTGGCTCTGACTTCGGCTACGATACTATCCGGCCACTCATATTGAACGCGGCTGGCGCCGGCGATATAATCGACATTTTTACTCCGGATATCAAAAATATCGATTCTGGCCAGACGCACATCGGATTGGATGTGGTCTTTCAGCGCGGAATCGAGGGTGGCAATGCCTTGTCTGGTCGGAAAGCGTTGATAAAATGTACTGACGGTTTCGGCGACGCCTTCGAGCCTTTTAACTTGTTGATCGACCAGAATTCTGTTTAAGGCGGTCAGCTGAATAATGCCCCAGATGGCCATGGTCACGGCGAGACCTGCGACCGTCAACGCAATGACCCTGACGCGGACAGTCAAATTGCTATTATAATCGATAATTTTTGCCAGCAAATTTTTCAACATAATAGAGAACTTATAACAGAAAGAAATAAAATAAACCACGATGACTTTTCGGCAGTGGTGTTTCACGAATAAAAAAAGGGATGGATTTTCATCCATCCCTTTTTTTGCATTATATAAGTCGTAATAAACTTATTTTGCTGCGGGAGCCGGAGCTGCTTCTACTGCCTTCTTGTCGGCCTTTGCTTTCTTGTCTGCTGCTTTCTTGTCGGCCTTTTCTTTCTTATCTGCTGCCTTCTTGTCGGCTGCTGCCTTCTTGTCGGCTGCTTTCTTGCCGGCTACTGCCTTCTTGTCGGTTGCTGCTTTCTTGTCATCAGCTTTCAGATCGGCGGCTGCTTTCTTGTCATCAGCTTTCAGATCGGCGGCGGCTTTCTTATCATCAGCCTTTTTCTCAACCTTTGCTGCATCTGCTTTTGCGGGGGCGACAACCTTGTCAGCGGCGATTACTGCGGTGCTGAATGCGAACATCAATGCTACAACTAACAATACTAAACGTTTCATCTTAAAATCCTCCTAGTTAATAGTTTTTTGATTAACCCTTAAATTTTTTTAAGGGACTCCACCTATCGAAAGGCATCGCACAAATTACTTCATAGCGGATGCTGGTTTCTCTTTTGTCTGCTTTGGTCCATTTTTACCGGAATTTTTTGCTGCTCCCGGCTTGGCCACTCTGGATGCCGTCAACTTCCCGTCTTTAACGCTGTAATCAATTTTTACGGAATCGTTTACCACGATATCCTGCACCGGGTTTTCCAGAGCGAATTCCATGATCTCTGCATTGCCTTTAATACTTCGTTCGATCTTAATGGCCGTGCTGGAAATTTCTACAACCTTCCCGCTGGCATTCATTTTAGCCGTTTTGACGTTAGCCGTTTTCAATCCAGCGCCTTTGTTTGCCTCTGCTGCAGGCTTATCGGCGGCATAACTAAACGCGGCCAAAATACAAATCAGTCCTGCTATGCAAACCAAAGCTTTTTTCATAAATTACGATCTCCCAACCCTTGCTGCCCGTCAAATAGCAATGAGCATGCCAACTTCAGAATCGGCCTATTTGTTGTCTATACTCATGTAATTATTGATTAAATATTTAAAGCAGTTTTCTGCTTATTTGTAATGGCCTGCCAAGGGGGGGAATAACTCCTCAGGCGATGGAGAAAAATGCATCAGTTGATCACGTTAGCCTGCGATAAATCCAGCAGTGCAGATAAAAGAAAAATGCTTCGCTCCCGCCCAGGCTCAACAGTTTTTTGGAAATGATCTGAACGTCTTTTTGCCGGGAGACTTTATGATCGGCGAGATAGATGCTCAGGAGACCGCGGGTAATTAAATGATGAAATTTTGCGTTGGGCAAACTCGCAACGCTCGCTTGCGCCTGGCCGTAAAAATGACTGAGTCGGCAAGACAGGTGTTCGCTGTCTTTATAGTAAGAGCAAAAGTTCAAATCCGACCCGGTGCGGTCTTCCTCCTGGTCAATCAGATAATCCAACAGGATGTGCAATCCCTGAACCCAGGGGAAATAAGCGTTTTTGATTCTGCCAATAAGCTCGGCAGTCGTTGCCGGATTGAACAGTTGCGAGACGATGCAAAAAACACCCAGCGTTGAACCGGCGCAAGCGGCAAATTCATACCAGGCCATCTGAGGCAAGCCTTTTTCGTACCCGGCAAACCATGCCTGCAGCCTAGGCAGGCGCTCATCTTTTCGAACATGCTTGTGCACCTGCAAATCAATATAGACACTCGCCAATTCCTGGAGGGCCGCCGCGCCCAGATGATAGCTGGAAAGACGCCCGAGGACTTCCCTGCAGGTCTGTACCAAAGCGGCCAGATAGCCGCCGTCATCTTGTTCCCGCCGGAAACGGTAATAGGCGGTAAGCGGTGCGTCCGGCGTCAGGGCGTGCAGCATGGATTCATGCAATGCGCGGAAATCTTTCGGGTCCTGCGATGTGCTGCGGTCGCAAAGATTATCGAGATAATCGCTGATGGTTTGATAGGCGACAATAAATTTGATCGCGTCTTTATAATGATGACCTGCCAGCAACCCGTAAAGAGAGCCGCCTTCGCAGTGAAACGCTTTGGTTGCAATACTGGCAAGCGCCTGTCTGCGCAATTCCGGATCGGGAATTTTTTGGGCCCGTTCCTTCCATTGCCGCAGACATGTATGTGTCACCGGCTGTACCTTCAGGATCATTTTAGTCGTCAGCGATATGAAATTGGTCGGTACCTGCAAGTCCCGCTCCTTTTGTCTTGGTCATTACGTTGGCAAGTCTTTAGCACAGGCGCGCTCGTATAACAAGACCGGGCAAATTGATCAATTGACCGTTCTTGCCGATCTGTGATAGCTGTCACGCCAATGGTGTGAAAATTCAATGAATAATGAAACAGGCATAGATGCCGATGTTGTGGTCATCGGCGGGGGCGCGGCAGGTCTGATGGCTGCCGGACGGTCCGCCCAGCTGGGCGCCCGCGTGTTGCTTTTGGAAAAAACGGACGGCTGCGGTAAAAAGATCCTGGTCAGCGGCAAGACGCGCTGTAATCTGACCAATGCCGCCGAACTCAAAGCGTTCATTGCCATGTACGGGCAAAATGGCCGTTTTCTGCACAGCGCATTTTCCCGTTTCTTCCGTCCGGAACTGCTGGCCTTTTTTGAACATTATGGCGTGACCACAAAAGTGGAACGTGGCGGCAGAATATTTCCCGTTTCCGATGATGCCCGCGACGTGGTGCGTGTTTTTCAAAAATATCTGGCTGAAAATAAAGTACGTACTATTTTCAATGCCCGGGTCAGTTCCATCATCCCGGACAAAAATTCCAGATTCGTCGTTCAAACAACGAGTGGTCGTTATCTTTCCCCGTCCGTTATTATCGCCACCGGCGGCGCCTCCTGGCCTAGCACCGGTTCCGAGGGCGACGGCTATAAAATTAGCGCGACGCTTGGCCACACCATCGTTTTGCCCAAGCCGGCATTGATTCCTCTGGTTGTCCTCGAGCAAAAGCTGGCCAAGTCCATGCAGGGCGTCTCTTTGCGCAATGTCCGCGCCACCGCGTGGCAGAAAGAGGCCGCGACGGTTGACTCCGCGCTCACGCCCGGTTGCGATTATGGACGCGGCGAAAAGAAAATTCCTCGGTTACCTCTTCTTGAGAGCCGTTTCGGTGAAATGCTCTTTACGCATTTCGGTCTGGGCGGACCGATTATCCTGCTCATGAGTCTGGCCGTGGTTGTTGCTCTGGCAAACGGACCTGTTTCCATCCTGATTGATTTAAAACCCGCCTTGACGAAAGAACAATTACGGAAACGGTTGCAGTCGGATTTAAACAATTTCGGCAAAAGAAAGATCGCGAGTATTCTGAAAGAATATCTGCCGTCGAAAATGATCGACCCTTTTGTTGTTCTTTCCGGTATGGACGAAGCAAAACTGGCGCACCAGGTCAGCGCCGGCGAGCGGGAAAAAATGATCGATCTTTTCAAAGCACTGCGTTTCAACGTAAAAGCCCCCCTGCCGCTGACTAAAGCTATCGTGACGGCGGGCGGCGTCGCTCTTGATGAAATTGATCCGCGCACTCTGGCGTCCAAAAAACGACCGGGCCTTTACTTTTGCGGCGAGGTGATGGATATTGATGCGGACACGGGCGGCTATAATTTGCAGGCCGCTTTTTCGACAGGCTATGTGGCAGGCGAAAGCGCCGCCGGGCATATTGCGTCGCTGCGCCTATAATCCAGAAACAAAGATTTAGTGGATGCTTTTCATAGAATGGAAGATTCTTTGGGATATGTTTCTTTCACCAGAGTACTGGCTACCAGTGCGCCAATGATAGCAATTAAGCAAACCTTGAACACAGCCGAATAAGCATCAGCGCTGTATCGACCGTCGATAGATCCAAAAGAATCCAGATACCAGCCTATCAGTGGCTGGCCCAAAGCGGCTCCGGCAAAGGGAAAAATGTTCATCAAGCCGGTGGCTGTACCTGAAATCTGCTGCGGAAACAATTCCTTGACGGATGAATAGCCCACCGCAGCCATACCTGATAACACAAAGCTGTAAGCAAAACACCAGATATAGAGCGTACCCTTGGGAAAATTGCCGGTAAAAAAGGCCAGTGGGATAAACACAAACAGCGCAAGAATCTGGCCGAGAACGATTACTTTTTTACGGGAGTGTAATACACTGTCGGAAAGCCAGCTCATGGTCGGAGCGCCAATAATCAGACCAATGGCAAACATTGATAAGACGGCGCCCGCCTGTGCTTTCGGCATTCCGTAAACATGCATCAAAAAGGGACCGCCCCACAGGCCGACGAAACTCAGAGATACTCCGGCGCCTAAAAAACTACATAATGCCAACGGCCAGAACCAAGGCATTTTGATCACCATTACAATTCCCTTCAGTATGCCAATTCTGTCTGTGGGCTTTGTGGATTTTACGGAACCGGTTAAGGGCCGAAAACCTGCTTCCTGTGGTGTATCCTTGACCAGCAACCATACGGCCACGGCAACAGCCAATGTGACTACCCCGATAAAAATCATACTGCCGCGCCAGCCAACACTATCACTCAGTAATGCCAGGGGTGTTGCCGCCGTGTAGGCCCCTACTCCGCCCAGCGACATCAAGAGCCCGCTCATGCGGACGAATTTTTCCGACTCGAACCAGTTGGTAAGAATCTTCAATGTGGGCACAAAAACCATAGCCACACCGAGGCCCACCAAAACCCGGGCGGCAATTGCCATGCCCACGGTTTGTGCAAAACCCAGAACAACTGATCCTACTGCGGCAAAGATGAAAAAGAAGGTTACCGACCGGCGCGGGCCCCAGGAATCGGATAACAGGCCCGCGGGAATCTGCATCAAAGCATAGGAATAAAAATAGGCAGATGACAGAACGCCCATCAACGCACCGCCGGTTTTTAAATCACGCATCATGTCCACGGCGACTATCGCCGGCGCAAGCCGGTGGAAAAAAACAAGCATATAAGCGGCACCCAGAATGCCGAATATCAGATAGCGGTATTTAACAAAGCTCATATGAATTATCCGTATAGGAGAATCTGTTTTGCCAGTCAATGAAATAAATGTAAAATCGCGGTTATCACAGTTTCGGGGTCACCTGATGGCCCCAGGCAGGGACGACTCTAAAGCCACAACGAATATTTCAGCTTTTTTCCATGGTCTTGTGGAATTGTATCTGCGGCCATTCTTCCATGGTATGGGAAAGCCGCCAATCGCTCATCGCCAGATAAACCAGATTCCCTTCCGTATCCATCGCCAGGTTCATCAGATTTTTTTTCTGAAAGTCTTCCATTTTTCTGGCATCGTCACAGGTGACCCAGCGGGCGGCGGCATAGTCCGTCTTTTCATAGTCGGCATAAACGCTGTACTCGTTTTTCAGCCGTGACATGGTCACATCAAATTGCAGCGCGCCGACGGCGCCCAGGATATTATCCGATCCCCATAAAGGTTTAAAGACCTGAATCGCGCCTTCTTCGGAAAGCTGCGTCAGTCCTTTCTGCAAATGTTTCAGACGCAACGGGTCTTTGAGCCGCACGCGGCAGAAATGCTCCGGGGCAAAATGCGGAATGCCGGTGAATTTGAGCGGTTCCTTTTGTGTGAACGTATCGCCCACTTTGATGGTGCCGTGATTGTGGATGCCGATGATGTCGCCGGGATAGGCTTCGTCGATATTGGTCCGGTCCTGCGCCATAAAAATAGTGGCGTTGGATAAGGAGATTTCCTTGTCGATGCGGTGATGCATCACGCGCATGCCGCGCTCGAATTTGCCCGAACAAATCCGCATAAAGGCGATGCGGTCACGGTGCGCCGGGTCCATGTTGGCCTGAATTTTAAAAACAAAGCCGGAAAAATCGTCTTCATCCGGACTGACTTGCCTCGTGGTTGTGGGGCGCGCGACCGGCGGCGGGGCGATTTCCACAAAGGCGTCGAGCAGTTCCTTGACACCGAAGTTATTGATGGCGCTGCCGAAAAAAACCGGTGTCTGACCGGCCTTTAAATAGTCTTTAATGTCAAAAGGATTGGCCGCGCCTTCCAAGAGGGCGATTTCCTCGCGGAGTTCTCCGGCCTGGCTGTCCAGCAGTTCATCGAGTAACGGATCGGACAAATCGCTGATCACAACCCCGCCTTCCGAACGCTTTGCCTTGCCCGGGGTGAAGAGATGCAGCTTTTTGTCGTACAGATTGTAGACGCCTTTGAAGCGCTTGCCCATGCCGATGGGCCAGGACAGAGGGGAGCATTCAATCTGCAACTTATCTTCGATATCCGCCAGGATGTCCAGTGGCGCCAGGCAGTCGCGGTCCATTTTGTTGATAAAGGTGATGATGGGTGTGTTGCGCAGACGGCAGACTTCCATGAGCTTCTGTGTCTGCGTCTCTACGCCTTTGGCGCCGTCGATTACCATCAGCGCGCTGTCTACTGCGGTGAGCACGCGAAACGTGTCTTCGGAAAAGTCCTGATGGCCCGGTGTGTCCAATAGATTAATTTCGCAATCGGCATATTCAAACTTCATAACGGACGATGTGACGGAAATGCCGCGTTCCTTTTCAATAGACATCCAATCACTCAGTGCGTGTTTTGATGCTTTACGGGCTTTTACCGCGCCGGCCATCTGGATGGCGCCGCCGAAAAGCAGCAGTTTTTCAGTAAGCGTCGTCTTCCCCGCGTCGGGATGGCTGATGATCCCGAAGGTACGCCGCCGTTCGATTTCTTTTTGCAGTTGCTTACTCAAAATTACCTCTTTGCCATTTAGCTGTAAAAGTTGTGGCATTAAATAAAAAAAGCGGGCATATGCCCGTCTTTTAACCTTCTTTAACCAATATATTCCCTCCTGTCAACAGGCAAGAAAACAAAACCTATCAACTTTCACGCATGTCTCATGCGACCATATGATCGGCTTTCCCTAAAAAATCCTTGACAAAAAAAGCATGTTGAATAAAAGTCACAGGCCATGAGCGGGCGTAATTCAGTGGTAGAATGTCAGCTTCCCAAGCTGGACGTCGCCGGTTCGAGCCCGGTCGCCCGCTCCATTTTTTAGCCTGCGGGCAGGCTTGCTTTGGCCGGTAAATAGTGCTTGCAATGCCTGTTTGTATATGGTAGTTGCATTTCCAACCATCACTGAAAGTAGTATGCTGAAGTGGGCTTTCGCCCACTTTTTTATTTTCTGAAGCGATTGATTATGAGCGATGATTTAAAAGACAAAATATGGCAATTGGCCGAACCGGTTGCGTTCTCCGAAGGGATGGAGCTGATTCATGTCGAATGCCTGAAAATGCATTCGCGCTGGGTTTTCCGGCTTTTCCTGGATAAAGAAGGCGGTGTTACGCTGGGCGACTGCACCTCGGTCAGCAATCAACTGGGTGATATTCTGGATGTTCATGATTTGTCCCACGGATCCTATACATTGGAAGTATCCTCGCCGGGCCTCGACCGTCCCATCTCGCGCGACCGCGATTTTGAGAGGTTCAGAGGGGCTCAAGTAAGAATCAAGACCCATATAAAGATCGACGGCGTGAAGAATTTTCAGGGGACGCTGGTGGATTACGTGGAAGAAAACGGCCGGAAGATTGTACGGATTGATTTGGCGGGTAACATAAGCAGTATCCCGAAAAATGAAATCGCCAAAGCTAACCTGATTGATGAAACCGCTGTGATCTTAGAATGAAAAAAACGCCGACAGGCTGAAATGTGATACAGCCCAAGAGAAGAAAAGGGAGGAATTTGTGAATGTTGCAAGAACTTAAACGTCTGATTGAGCAGATGGGTAAGGACAGGGGCATCGACAAGCTCATCATTACAGAAGCCCTCGAGGCCGCCATGTTGACCGCGGCGCGCAAAAAACTGGGGGCCAACGTGGATATTGAAGCACACTACAATGACGACGCCGGAGAAATTGAAGTGTTTCAGTTTAAAACGGTTGTTGATAAAGTGCTCGATCCCGAAACACAAATTTCCAAAGAGGAAGCCAGAAAAACCCTCGATGAAGGCGCGGAACCAGGCGACTCTCTGGGCATGAAAATCGAAACCAGTTCCTTTGGCCGTATCGCCGTCCAGATGGCCAAGCAAATCATTATTCAACGCGTTAAAGATGCGGAGCGTGACAATATCTATGACGAATATAAGGACCGCAAGGGCGAATTAATTAACGGTTTTGTCCAGCGGTTTGAAGGCGGCAACATCATTGTGAACCTGGGACGCGCTGAAGGCGTGGTGCCCCCCACGGAGCAGATTCACCGCGAAACCTACAAACGCGGCGAACGCATCCGGACGTATCTCTTCGAAGTGAAAAAAAATACGAAAGGGGCGCAGATTATTCTGTCGCGTACCCATCCCGCTTTCCTCAAGGCGCTTTTTGAAGTGGAAGTGCCGGAAATTTCCGAAGGGCTCATTGACATTGTCAGCGTGGCCCGCGAGCCGGGCAAGCGCGGCAAGATTGCCGTGCGGGCCAAGGATAAGGACATTGATCCGGTGGGCGCCTGCGTGGGCATGAGAGGTTCACGTGTGCAAAGCGTGGTGCAGGAGTTGCGCGGTGAAAAAATCGACATTATTCCCTATACGGAGGACGCGGCCAAGTTTGTCTCGAGCGCCCTGTCTCCCGCCAAGGTTAATCGCGTGTTTGTCGATGAAGAAAACCGCGCCATGACGGTGATTGTGCCGGATGACCAATTGTCGCTGGCCATTGGGAAAAACGGTCAGAATGTTCGCCTGGCAGTTAAGCTGACCGGCTGGAAAATCGATGTGAAGAACGAAACAATGGCTGCCGAAAAGGACGACGACGGACATAAGGCGCTGATGCAAATTCCCGGTATCGGACCGGCGATGGCGGAAAAACTCTTTGCCCAGGGCATTAAGAGTATCGCGATGGTGGCGGCGATGGAGCCGGAAGCGCTGTCTGCAATACCCGGCGTCGGTGAAAAGACCAGCACGGAATGGATTGAAGAAGCCGTCAGGCTTTTGGACGAGGAAATGAACGATAACAAAAAAGCGTAATTTTTTTCAGGGACCCAATATTTAACTTGAGGGAGTTTCGGGAATGGCGAAAAAGCGAGTTCACGAGTTGGCCAAGGAACTAGGTTTGGAGAATAAGGATCTGATTTCTCATCTGGAGCGGTTAGGCATTACAGTCAAATCTCATGCCAGCACTTTGGAAGATAACGAGATCGAAAGAGTCAAGGAAGACTTGCAGGCCACGTCGCCGCGGCAAATTGTGGAAGAAAGAATTAAAACCACGGTCATTCGCCGCCGCGCGGTGCGGACGCCGGTCGAGGCTGCTCCTGCCGAGGAAGCCCTTGAGGAAGAAGAAAAACAGGTGGTCGAAAAAGCCACGCCGTCTGTCGTTCCGAAAAAGGAGACAACCCCTACCGCGACCGAAATAACCGAAGCTAAAAAGGCAAAAAAAGAGCCGCTGGTCACACAACCGGCTGCCCCTGTTGCGGAAGGCAAAAAAGAAGAGCCGCTTGCGGAAACGATGAAACTGCCTGCGGCTGAGGCAACAACTCCGCCCGCCAAGGGAGTCCAGCCTGCTGAACCAATGCCGGAAGCAAAACCTGTGCAACCGACGCCTTTGGCTCAGCCGGAAAAACCCAAACAGCCGCCGGTGATTATTCCGGTAAGGCCGCCGATGATGTCCCGACATAAAATTACCAGGCCGGATGAAAAAAAGGAAAGTCCGGCCAGAATTCCCCTGAAGCCGGGCGAAAGACTCGTTACACCGCCGCCGGAAAAAATCATCAAAAGAGAATTCGAAAAACCCAAGAAAAAAGGTAAAGGGCCGGTCGAAGTCTTAATTGAGGATGACAAAGAAGTCCCGCGCCGCAAAGTCTTAGAGAAGAAAATTGAAAAGAAGTTAAAAAAAGTCGATGAAGACCGGGAAGTGATGTTCGGCAAATGGCGGGAAGAGAAAAAAGCCGCTCCCGTCAAAATGAAGAAAACCGAAATCACGGTGCCCAAGGCCATCAAAAGGCGCATCCGCGTGGGGGAAACGATCACCACCGGCGAACTGGCCAAACGAATGGGTGTCAAGGCCGGCGAAGTGATCAACAAACTGATGGGGATGGGCGTCATGGCCACGATTAACCAGTCCATCGATTTTGATATTATCACACTGATTGCCTCTGAATTCAGTTTTCAGGTGGAAAAGGCGGAAGTGGAATTTGAAGACACGATGTTGAAGCCTCAATCCTCTGAAGAAAATCTCAAGCCGCGAGCCCCGATCGTCACGATTATGGGTCACGTCGATCACGGCAAGACCTCGCTTCTGGATGCGATCCGCCAAACCAATGTCATTGACGGCGAGGCGGGCGGCATCACGCAGGCCATTGGCGCGTATCACGTGCACATCAACGGCCGCGACATTGTTTTTCTGGATACACCCGGCCATGAAGCCTTTACCGCCATGCGCGCTCGAGGCGCCCAAGTCACGGACATCGTGGTTCTGGTGGTGGCCGCGGACGACGGCGTCATGGGCCAAACCATTGAAGCCATCAACCACTCCAAGGTGGCCGGCGTGCCGATCATCGTGGCGATCAATAAAATAGACAAGCCGGGCGCCGATCCTGAAAAAATCAAGCAGTCGCTGACTGAACACGGGCTGCTGTCCGAGCAGTGGGGCGGTGATACGATTTTCAGTGAAGTATCCGCCAAGAAAAAAATCGGTATTGAAGAACTGCTGGAGATGATCCTGTTGCAGGCGGACGTTCTGGAGCTTAAGGCTGATCCTGATGTATCCGCACGCGGTGTGATCATCGAAGCCAAGCTGGACCGCGGCCGAGGCCCGGTAGCCACCGTCCTGATTCAGCAGGGAACGTTGCGCGAAGGAGATGCTTTCGTTTCCAAAACAGAATTTGGTCGTGTCCGGGCGATGAACAACGATCAGGGACGTCGCGTCAAGGAAGCCGGACCCGCCATGCCGGTGGAAGTCATCGGATTTTCCAGTGTGCCCCAGACGGGCGCGGAATTCGTTTGTGTGGAAGATGAAAAGAAGGCGCGCAATATCGCTGAATACTGGATCAGAAAAGCCAGGGAAAAAGAGCTCTCCGCTTCCTCCAAAATCACCCTGGAGCAATTGTATCAGAAGATCAAAGAGGGTGTGAAGGATTTGAACGTCATTATCAAAGCCGACGTGCAGGGTTCCATCGAGGCGATTTCCGACGCTCTCCATAAGCTTTCCACAGAAGATGTGCAGATGAAAGTGATTCACAGTTCGACGGGAGCTATCAGTGAAACAGATGTGATGCTGGCTTCCGCGTCCAACGCGATCATTATCGGATTTAACGTTCGACCGGATGTTCGGGTGAGTGAACTGGCGGCCCAGGAAGGCGTGGAAATCAAACTCTATGATATTATCTATAATGTCATAGCTGATGTGCGCGCCGCGATGGAAGGCCTCCTCGATCCGGAATACAAAGAGGTGGTCCAGGGACGGGCTGAAGTTCGCGAGCTCTTCAAGGTGCCCAAAGTCGGCATCATTGCCGGTTGTCATGTGATCGACGGCAAAATAGCACGCTCAGCCGGTGTTAAACTGGTACGCGATAGTGTGGTCGTTTTTGACGGTAAAATCCTTTCCCTGCGGCGCTTTAAAGACGACGCCAAGGAAGTGCAGACCGGTTTCGACTGCGGCATCGGTATTGAAGGCTATAATGACATTCGTGTGGGGGACGTCATTGAGGCGTATATCATCGAGACGCTGGAAAGAAAATTATAGTGGTTTCGAATTTTCTCGAAGCCGTGGATTGGGAATCAGGCAAGTACGATGAATTTTAAAAGGGCGGATAGAGTAGGCGAATTGATTCTGGCGGAAATGTCCGATATTCTGCTCAAAGTTATTAAAGATCCCCGCCTGCACGCGGTAACGATCACGGCGGTCAAAATGACGGATGATCTGCGCAACGCCAGGATTTATTTTGTCGAAATGGGCAAAGACGAATTAAACGAAGAGATTCAGTCGGCCTTGAGTAAAGCCAAAGGATTTGTGCGGCGGGAGTTGGGCCATCGCCTGCAGCTCCGCTTAGTGCCGGATATTGTTTTTGTGCATGACAAGTCGTTCGGCTATGGCAACCGTATTGAAAAACTGCTCGCCGAGATCGCTAAACAGGAAGAAGTTAATGATTAAAGAAATACTTGCAGCAATTGCTCAGGGAGAAAAATTTTTAATTACCGCACATGTTCGATTGGATGGAGACGCGCTGGGTTCGGAACTGGCGCTGTATTTGATGTTAAAGGATTTAGGCAAGGAAGCGGTGATTTGCAATCAGGATGCCACGCCGTCGCACTACCGGTTTTTGCCGGCGGCTGGGCGTATTGTTCATGAACTGGAGAATGTTGAGAAATACGATGTCGCTTTTATTCTCGATTGTGCCGAATTGGACCGCGTGGGCAAAATTTCCGGGGACATTGTCCGGGTTAAGACATTGATTAATATTGATCACCACGTGTCCAACGGCGGATTTTGTCAATTGAGGCTGCTGGATCCGAAGGCAAGCTCCACAGGTGAACTCCTCTACCGTTTGATGCGTAAGATGCACGTGAAGATGACGAAAGATATCTGTACGAACCTGTATGCGGCCATTCTAACGGATACGGGCGGTTTCCGCTATTCCAGCACGCATCAGGAAACGCTCCGGGCCGCAGGCGATCTGGTGGAAGGCGGCGCCAGCCCGCAATGGATTTCCGAAAATATTTATGAAAGCGATCCGCCGGTGAAACTTCAGTTGTTGTCCAGAGTTCTGGAAACATTGACGCTGGATATGAAAACCAAAACCGCATCACTGGTGGTTACTCAGCAACATTTGCAGGACACAGGCGCGATGATGGAACACACGGACGGCTTTATCGATATTCCCCGGACGGTTAAAGGGATTGACATCGCGATGCTCTACACGCAAACGGAGGGAAACCATTTCAAACTGAGCCTGCGTTCCAAGGGCAAGGTCAACGTGGAAAAAATCGCTCGAAAATTCGGCGGCGGGGGACATATCAATGCGGCGGCCTGCAGGGTCGAGGGCAATATTGATGAGATCAAGAGGCGGGTGCTCGAAGCGGTCAGGGAATTATAGACGCTTATGGACGGTATTGTAGTGATTGACAAACCGGCAGGGTATACGTCCCACGATGTCGTGAGTGAAATCAAAAAAATTCTGGGTGCCCGAAAAGCAGGACATACCGGAACGCTGGACCCGCTGGCAACAGGTGTTTTGCCGGTCTGTATTAATGAGGCGACAAAACTGGCGCAGTTTTTGTTAGCGGAAAAGAAAACCTATCTGGCGACCATGTTGTTGGGGATTCGGACGGATACGCAGGATACCGAAGGGAAGGTAACTGAAAAATCGGACAGGGTTGCTTCCGAAGAAGATATTCGGGAGGCGCTCAGGCGAATGGTGGGGAAGATACAACAAGTCCCGCCCGCTTACTCGGCACTGAAGCTCAAAGGCAAGCCTTTGTACAAGTATGCGCGGCGAGGAGAGTTTCCTGAAATATCGGCGAGGAACGTGGAGATATTCAGTTTGAACGTGAGGGACATTTCCTTTCCTTACGTGACGTTTGATATTTCCTGCTCCAAGGGCACGTATATCCGGACTGTCTGCTCCGATGTCGGTAATGCGTTAGATTGTGGGGCGTGTTTATCCGGTTTGCGCAGACTCCGGAGTGGCTTTTTTACCGAAGACATGGCTATATCTCTGGACAATAAAGCTCTGGCGGAGAGAAAAAAGGAATTGCTGTTTAAAATGTTGCCGATGGCAAAAGCCCTGCCCACATTTGCCGCCATTGAAGTCAGTGAATCGCTGGCCGACAAACTGCGTGCAGGATTTCAGCCGGATGTGGAAATGATGCGGCAAAATGTTCTTCCTTTTCTTGCGGCGGGAGATATGCTAAAGTTCACCACCCCCGGCGGTTATTTGGTGGCGGTGGCCCAAATGCAGATGCCGGCAAGCGAGATGGCTAATCAGGATGGAAGAACCCCGGCGGCCAGGATACTCAGGGTATTTAAAAGTACGAATAAATGAACGACTGAAATAAACAAGGAATGAATAGGGAGGAAAGAAGCGTGTTAACTTTGGAAAAAAGAAAAACATTAATCGAGGACTATCGGCTTCACGAGAAAGATACCGGTTCGCCGGAAGTACAGATTGCTCTTTTGAGCGCCAGAATTGAATATTTAACTGAGCACTTTAAGGCGCATCAGAAAGATCATCACTCACGGCGCGGTCTGTTGAAGCTCGTCGGCCAGAGAAGAAGATTACTCAATTATATCAAAGAAGACGATGTGGAGCGTTACAGAAACATAATCAAACGTTTGGGTCTCAGGAAATAACAAGAGCCATTCAAGGGCGGAAGGCAAAAGTGTAACCGATTGGACAAGTATTGATCAATACCTGCGTCAATCGGCTTTTGCGTTTCGCCCTTGAAGTTCCTGTTCCAGGCAACAACCAAAAGAAGGTGGAGGAAATTAATGAGTAACGTATTTAGTACGGATTTTGCGGGGCGTAATTTTTCGATTAAGGCCAATTACGTGGCCGCGCAGGCGGACGGCTCGGCGCTGGTTTATTACGGCGATACGGTCGTGCTGGTGACGTCGGTCTCTTTAAAGAGCGTCAGGGAAGGCGTAGATTTTTTGCCGCTGACGGTGGATTATCAGGAAAAGACATTTGCGGCCGGAAAAATTCCCGGCGGTTTTTTTAAAAGAGAGGGGCGGAACAATGAACGCGAAGTTTTAACGTCGCGTATCATTGATCGGGCGATTCGTCCCTTGTTTCCCAAGGGATATTATTCGGAAACACAGATCGTGGCCACGGTGCTGTCTGTGGATAAGGAAAACGACTCGGATGTCGCGGCGATGATCGGCGCTTCCGCCGCTCTGGAAATGTCCGATGCCCCGTTTAAAGGACCGATTGCCGGTGTGCGCGTCGGTCGGATTGGAGGCGAACTGGTTGCCAATGCCTCGGCGGAAAAAATGCAGGAAAGCGAGATGAACCTTTTCCTGGTGGGACGTAAAGTCACACCTGGTAAAACAGGCCGTCCTTATGACGTGGAACTCGTGATGATGGAAGGCGAAGCCAAAGAGGTTGCGGAAGACATTATTGTCGATGCCATTAATTTTGGACTGGAAGCTGTCCGTCCGGTCATTGATTTGCAGGATAAGATGCGTGCGGAGGTTGGCAAAGCTAAGAGACCGGTGGAAGAAGCGGAAGTGGACGAGGAACTCCTCGCGCGTGTACGTGCGCAGGCTCTACCCGGTTTAAAGGAAGGTTACAGCATACCGCGTAAGTTGGAACGCTACAGCAAGTTGGGTGATGTTCGAGCAGCCGTTATCAAAAGTATTGGCGATGGAGATGCGGCACTGAGTAAAAAAGTTGCGGTGATTATCGAACATCTGGAATCCCGAATTCTTCGGGATATGATTCTTCAGGAAAAGAAGAGAATCGACGGTCGGTCTTCAACCGATATTCGTCCGATCAGTTCGGAAGTCGGTGTGTTGCCCCGTGCTCATGGTTCGGCCTTGTTTAACCGCGGTGAAACGCAGGCGCTGGCTGTACTCACATTAGGCACTTCCGCCGATGAGCAGCGGATGGATTATATCGCCGGCGAAGAACGGAGATCGTTCATGCTGCATTATAATTTCCCGCCCTACAGCGTGGGTGAAGCCAAATCGTTGCGCAGCCCCGGCCGGAGAGAAATTGGCCACGGCGCGCTGGCGCGTAAGGCGCTGGTTCCTATCCTGCCGTCTGCTGAAATGTTTCCCTATACCATCCGTATTGTATCGGAAATTTTGTCGTCCAACGGATCATCATCCATGGCTACCGTCTGTGGCGGCATCCTGTCTTTAATGGATGGCGGGGTCCCGGTGAAGGACATTGTTGCGGGTATCGCTATGGGGCTTTTGAAAGAAGGCGAAGAAGTTGTTATTTTATCAGACATCCTTGGCGATGAGGACCATGCCGGCGATATGGATTTCAAAGTTTGCGGAACCGAAAAAGGTGTTACTGCCTTGCAGATGGATATTAAAATTGATGGTCTGACCGAGGATATTCTGCGCAAGGCTCTGGCCCAGGCCAGAGAGGGCCGCATTCATATTATCGGGAAGATCCGCGAGACGATGACCGCGCCCCGCGGAGATATTTCACTTTACGCGCCGCGTATTACGACCGTTAAGGTGAAGGCAGATCAGGTTCGCACAGTGATCGGTTCCGGCGGCAAGAATATCCGCCAGATCATTAGCGAAACCGGTGTGACCATCGATGTGGAAGACGACGGTACCGTGACGATCGCGTCCTCCGATGCCGAAGCGGCCGCCCGTGCCGTGGCGATGGTGAAGTGGCTGACCGAGGAAGCTGAAATCGGGAAAATTTACCGCGGCACCGTGAAGAAAATTGTTGATTTCGGTGCGTTTGTCGAAATTCTGCCCGGAACGGAAGGTTTGCTGCATATCTCACAGATTGCCAAGGAGCGAATTGCCAAAGTGACGGATATCCTGCAGGAAGGCGACGAAGTCATGGTCAAAGTGTTGGAAGTGGATAAAACGGGCAAAATTCGTCTCAGCCGCAAAGAAGCGCTGGATGCTGAAGTAAAATAAAATCGTTTATCCATTCCGTGTCCGCAAAAAAGCGGACACGGAATGGATTCTTTCATTCTCATGGAAAAAATAAAAGTTCACATTCAAAAAATCGCGGGTAACGAGGATATTCCTCTGCCTGCATACATGACCGGACAGGCGGCGGGGATGGACATCTTTGCGGCGGTGCCACTCTCTGAAACGATTTTGCCTGGTCAGCGCAAAAAAATCCCGACCGGTATTGCTATTGCCTTGCCCGAAGGATATGAGGCGCAAATCCGACCACGCAGCGGTTTGGCTATTCATCAGGGAATCACGCTTCTGAATTCACCCGGCACGATTGACGCGGATTACCGGGGTGAGATCGCTTTGATTGTTATTAACCATGGCGTTGAGTCTTTTGTAGTTCAAAGAGGTATGCGCCTGGCGCAAATGGTGATCCAGAGAGTTTGTCAGGCCCAATGGGTCGAATCAGCCGAGCTGGATGCAACAACCAGGGGCAACGGAGGCTTTGGGCATACCTGAGTGTTTCTAGCGTTTTGCATTTGTCTTTAAACAGTGGTATGAAAAACAAAATCGTATCAATAAGACTGGTTCATGAAAAAACACAAAGTTAAAAAAACATTTCAGGAAATCAATGAAAAGATCAAGCAGGGACGCGCCGTTGTCGTCACCGCTGAAGAAATGATCGATGTCGTGGAAAAGCATGGCGACGTGGAAGCGGCCCGACGGATTGACGTTGTTACCACCGGAACATTCGGCGCGATGTGTTCTTCGGGGGCTTTTCTGAATTTCGGCCATACCTCTCCGCGTATCCGGGCTTCCAAAGTATGGCTCAATGATGTGCCCGCTTACGGCGGCATCGCGGCCGTGGATTGTTATTTGGGCGCCACGGAAGTGGTGGAAGGCGATCCGCTCAACAGTGTTTATCCCGGCGAGTTCAATTATGGCGGCGGCCATGTGATTGAAGACTTGGTGGCTGGCAACGCCGTGAAGCTAAGAGCTGAGGGCTATGGCACTGATTGCTATCCGTCGCGCAAATTTGAAAAGAATATTACCATCAACGATCTGAGGGACGCCGTTTTATTCAATCCGCGTAATGCCTATCAAAACTATAATTGCGCCGTAAACCTGTCGGATACCACCATCTACACCTATATGGGCATGCTGCGACCGCGAATGGCTAATGCATCTTATGCGACGGCAGGCCAGTTGAGTCCTTTGTTTAATGATCCTTACTACCGCACGATTGGTATCGGCACGCGGATATTTTTGGGCGGAGCGCAAGGGTTTGTGGCCTGGCCGGGCACGCAGCATAATCCCAATGTGGCAAGAGGTCCTAATGGCGTACCCAAAGAGGGCGCAGGCACCATAGCCGTCATTGGTAATTTAAAGGAAATGAGCCCCGAGTGGCTGACCGGCGCCAGTATTTTAGGCTACGGTATTTCGTTGTTTGTCGGTATTGGTATTCCCATTCCTATTCTGGATGAAGATATGGCGCGCTTCACCGCAGTGAAAGACGCAGATATTTACGCTCAGGTTTATGATTACAGTATGGACTATCCCAAAGGCAACCCCAAACCTATAGCGGAGGTCACTTATAAGGATCTGCGTAGCGGCGCGATTATCATCGACGATAAAAAAGTCATCACCGCTCCTCTGTCCAGTTATTACAAGGCCAATCAAATTGCCAATATCCTGAAAGACTGGATCGAAAGCGGCAAATTCCTGCTCGGCGAGCCGCAACAGTGCTTGCCTTCTGTTAATATTTAATTTCCCGAAGATTCTTTCAAAGCGTGTCTCTTTTGCCTTAATCCAGTTTCGACATTGTAATTATATTGATACACTACTGTCCGGAATAACCGACAATTAAGATTTGTAAAAGGTTAACATATTTCACGAAAGATGCAATTTATGTTTGTCTTCGACTTGAAAACGCATAGCGGAATCTGTAAACCTTCCCGAAGAATATTTCAGGGAAGGA
>JAUYFM010000011.1 GCA_030690945.1 Smithellaceae bacterium
TACTGATAGTGCTATTGCATAAGCGTGCTTGACTGCGAGACGTACAGGTCGAGCAGTTGCGAAAGCATTTCATAGTGATCCGGTGGTTCTGGATGGAAGGGCCATCGCTCAACGGATAAAAGGTACGCCGGGGATAACAGGCTTATCACGCCCAAGAGTTCACATCGACGGCGTGGTTTGGCACCTCGATGTCGGCTCATCGCATCCTGGGGCTGGATAAGGTCCCAAGGGTTTGGCTGTTCGCCAATTAAAGCGGTACGTGAGCTGGGTTCAGAACGTCGTGAGACAGTTCGGTCCCTATCTGTTGTGGGCGGAGGATATTTGAGAGGAGCTGTCCCTAGTACGAGAGGACCGGGATGGACGAACCGATGGTGTTCCAGTTGTCGTGCCAACGGCATAGCTGGGTAGCTAAGTTCGGAAGGGATAACCGCTGAAAGCATCTAAGCGGGAAGCCCACCTCAAGATAAGATATCCCTCTTGGTGGAGACATCAAGACTAAAGACCCCTTGTAGACTACGAGGTTGATAGGTCAGATGTGTAAGCACAGTAATGTGTTCAGCTAACTGATACTAATCGGTCGTGCGGCTTGACCATAATAATTATTTATATATATGGTCTCATTATTAAATCGTGCTCAATTTTCAACAAAGCGATATGCATTGTCATGCAATTTTATAAAGAGATAAATTTCGGTGGCTATCGCGAGGAGGTCACACCCGTTCCCATCTCGAACACGGAAGTTAAGCTCCTTCGCGCCGATGGTACTGCATGGGCGACTGTGTGGGAGAGTAGGTGCCGCCGGATTTAAAACAGAAAGCCCCTTTGATTTTTCAAAGGGGCTTTTTTATTGAGACACAACATAGCGATTCATGTAATTGAAGTCGCTACCGCAAGCAAACTGCGGACAGGAATCATTTTTTGCAAGAGTTTGAAGAGATAACGTATGCCCTCAGAGAAGGCCAGCTTTCTCACAAAAAAGTATTTAAATTTTTTTCCTTCGATGTTCCGTGACCTCAACACGCAGACAAAATTAATCCGTTCGGGCCAGATTCACCTGCTCGAGGTGTAAAGTGATCATGTGGTTTCGGAATAGTTTTTAACCCAGCAGAGGGTGTTAACCAAAGCCATCTGCTCCGGTGTTGTGCAGCGGATCGACATCAGGGCTGTATTGGCGATCAGGATAGCGAGACATCTGGCCCTGGAAATGGCGACGTTCAGTCTGTTTCTGCTGTACAAAAATTCAATTACTCGAGGTAAATAATCACCGTTGGATGTGGCCATAGAAATGATGACCACTTCGGCCTCCTGTCCCTGAAATTTGTCCACTGTGCCTACGCGGGCACCTTTTGGCAGAATACGCTTGAGGAGATTCACTTGCATGTTGTAGGGTGCTACTACTAAAATGTTGTCTTCTGCTATCCGATGCGACTTCCCTTTTTTATCGGCAAATCTTTGTTTCAAGAGACTCCGATAGAGTTCTAAGACTATCCCAGCCTCTTCTTCACTCCTTTGTGAGCAAGCATCATGATCGGCAGCGACAAAAAGGATACCCGCCGGTTTGAGAAAAGGATGTGTATTCTTGTCAAGGATAAGTTGCTGCACGCTGTTCACCATTTCCGGCAGCAGACGACTGTCATACACCGCATCGGAAATAAATCGGCACACATCTGGATGCATTCGCCAAGTTGTTTTGAGGAAGATACCGCGTTCCGGAGGAATGGTCGCCATGCCGTTCAGAAGGTATTCCAAAGAGGATTCTCCCGATCGACCGGGGTGTATGCCTTGGATCGGTTGCGCAAGTTGCATCTGATCCCCGATAAGAACGATATTTTTAGTGCTGGTTGCCATAGCGACGAGATTCGCAACAGCAACTTGTCCGGCCTCATCTACAAATAGGTAATCAAAAGCCTTATCCATTGGTTCTGTAGAAAACAGCCAAGCTGTCCCGGCAACAAGCTGCCAGCATTCATCACACATCTCCTTATTGCTGAATACATCCTCAATTATCTTGCCATTGAACAAACTGTCTTCCCTGTCAGACACAGACTTCTTCGCCCCGCAGAAAGTGACGCCCTTTTCTTCGGCAATCCTTTCAACACTTGCCAGCAGATTGTTGATGGCCTTATGGCTGTTTGATGATATGCCGATACGGAGCCCACGGCTCAGAAGCTCTACGATGACATGTGCGCCCGTCCATGTCTTCCCGGAACCGGGAGGTCCCTGGATGAAAAGGCAGCTTTGATCGAGGTTTGCCACGGCCTCTGTAATTTGGGAAAGGGGATCACCGATATCCATGATAACGGAGGTTCCCGGAGAATGGCCCTTGATTCGAGGAAGTTCCTGCTTCAGCAGGGCCTCAATGGCCATATAACCATGCTGCTCCGCGATGACATCGTCGGCAAAGCGGTATAATGCTTCTCGAAGAGTTTTCGTTGGTATCGGCCCACCCGGGCCAATGCTCAATTTGTCAGGTAACGGGCTGTTGCGGGGAAAGGAAAGAAGTTTTACACAACGCTTATCCTCATCAATTTCTAAATTCTTGATTTTCTCCAGCGTATCAATGCGGATACAACTATCTCCTGTTTTGAGTTTCGTTTCCTGTTCAGGATAACGATACGCATACTCTAAAGCACCCCTGTCTGATTTTTTGGAATCGTCGGGAATTCTTGTCATGCCGCCAATCGATTCCACATCTTCCATGAGTTCTTCATCGGTCATCTCCTGCCGGGAGAAATATGCCCACCAGACGGGCTTGTCGGCACGTCGGTGAAAATCGAGAAGCTGCCAGGTCAGCTCCTGAAAGTGTTCCTGTGAAGACCAGACACTCCGGTCCACAGGAAGGGAATCGACCAGCAATTCTCTGTAATGGGCCAGTCGTTGTTCAACCTCATTCAACTCGCCCATCTCAACAATGGTTGCATGAGATTCACTATTTGCCCAAGGTATTCCATCCGGCCTCAATGTCAGCAGCCATTGCCGAAGTTCGTGAGTCGATTTGAGATCATCACGATTGTAGTCTTCTATTGCGTTGAGAAGTTCAGGATTACCCGTCTCCTTCCACCGTTCGTAATAGACAATACTTGCCCCGGCGTCTTTGACCTGCCCAACCCGTTTTTCGAGATAGAAATGCTCCACATTCTTGATCGAATAACGGGGTTCTGAAATCATCATACTTTCCCGGACAACCTTGAAAAGATCAATGAGCTTGCCAAAGCGCAGCAGATTATCCACCTCCGCTTCCCGCGTCCCATGAAAGGACATGAGCCGTTTCAGGGCTGTCTCTTCGTAATGGGCATAGTGGTAGATGTGGGCATGGGGATGTTTTCGGAGATGTCCGGTGACAAAATCCATGAACCGCTCGAAGGCCTGTCGTTCTTCATGGCGGTCATGAGCCCAATAGCTCTGGAAAGACAGCTTTTCCCCTTTGAATGTCAGAACACCAAACAGGTATTCCAGGCCACCTTCTGCAAGCGGGTTTCCCTCCATATCGAAGAAGATATCACCGGCGTCGGGTTCGGGCAGTCTGAAAAATCCCCTTTTTTCATCCGGATCCAGAGGCAGAAGATCGAAGCAGTCTGCTCCGGTCTCACGTTTTCGGAGTTGCAGTGAGGCCTGATGACGGAGTTTTTCCAGGGTCTCCGGGACCATTTTCGGGACATGTTCATTCTCTGGGAGCCTGGCTAGGGATTCCAGGGTCGCTACGCCATGTTCGCTCAGTTTCCGGATCTGTGGGCGTGTGATATTGGCCACCTGGCTCAAGTGATCGTCCCGAAGACGGCGATCTTCACACAAGTTTCGCCACCGGCAATAGCCACAGCGGTCACAAGGGTCGGGGTATGTTTCGCTTGCGGAAGTATGGACCCGGTTGACAAAGCGCTGTTTGAGAAATCCATAATACCGGGAATAGTCGGCATGGCGATAGCTCACCTCCCGGCGATCACCCAGGATGATATGCATCATGAGGGGATCCCGCCCTTGGATATGGGCGACCAGTTCGGAGTAGACGCACAGTTGGATGAGATATGCTGCCTTGGCAGAACGGGCCAGCTTGGTGTCGATGACTTCGTAGCTGAAGTTTCCCAGACGGGAGGGTGTGCATACCCGTCTTAAAAAATCTGCATGGCCGATAAAACAGCCTTCCCGCAAAGCGGCCTGATAGATGATATCAGCCCCGGCCCGCATGGCGTCCTGAGTCGCCGACACCGCCGCATCCAGGTCACCCTTGTACCCGGAAACATCCACGAGACATGACACACTGTTCCTGAGATGATCGACATACGCCCCTTCGTGGGCAATCCCCTTCTGCTGATAAAGGATGGCCTCATCGTCATCCTCCGCCTGGGGAAGCGGGGTTTCCAGGTTGATCAGATCCAGGGCGGTCAGGTGTTCACATTCGAGAAAGTTGACGATATCGGAAGCGGCGAAATAGATCGTGCCTTTAATTTTCTGCATGGGTTTTCAGGATTCCTTAGTGAATTCTCGGATGATCCGTTCGATATCCTCAAGATGCCGGCGCGCAGGGTGAGCCGAATTGTCGGGCTTCAGCGGCAGGGCGCCTACACCTTGATAACGTCCCGCTGCATTGTGCGCGGGATAAACCTTCGCCGCCTCTCCCGGATAGAGAATATAGGCACCGGAGACATTACGTATCGCCTCCCGGTAGGTATGCATCTTGTCGATATCTTCATCCTTCCAGGTACCGATAGTTCCTTCCTCACCCTCGCCATAGAAACCGCCCCGCTGGCCTTTGAATTTGGCATCGAATATGAGTATGTTGTTGCCTCTCGAAATGATGATATCTGGTCGCAGGTTATGGGAGTAGCTTTCATTCGGGACAGTATTACCCGGATTTTCGAAAGGCATGAACCCGGGAGACCCGGGAGAGGTTCTATTGAACCACAGGGAAATTCCGCCTTCATATTCGATGCAGATGCCCTGAATTATCTTTTGTTCAAGAGGATCGGTGGATACAACCGTCCTGCAGGACCGGATTTTGTTTATTTTATCCAGAACATCCTTAACAACGAAAAAGGACCAGTATTCAAAAAGCGTCGGAGTATCTTTGGTTTCCAGAAGATTTTGAAAATCATCGTTATTGAAATGGCAATGGGTGGCAAGCTGAAGCAAAGAATAAAGACGGAACAACTGGCGGTAGCCGTCGCGACGCTGCAAGACCTGCGACCCGGTCGGAATGAAGCGCATGGTTCCCACATCGGACCAGAAGGGATCGGATAAAAAAAGCATAAGTCCCCTGTCCATTTTTTCCAGAGATGCTTCAATATCGGGATTGAGATAGCCACCGCTTTTTCCCTTCAGGGCTTTCGCCAGACCTTGCAGACGGCGCTGAACCGATTGCAGAAAATGCTTCAGGAAACGGTTTTCATTCGTGTCCACCGTGTGATGCTTACGTTCCTCCATGGCCTCGGAGGGAAACAAACACCGTCCGGTTCTGTTAAAGATGGCCCGTCCGCAGGCCGTTGACACCAGGGGATGATCGGGCTTTAGTACGGCGAAGCGATCGGGTGAACTGAACAGGTTGACCAACATTGCTGGTGGTATATGCGTCACCTGATCTATGGTGTTGTGTCGATATTCCCGGAATAGTCTGCGATGGGGATTGGCCAGGATCAGAGCGGAAATGCCCTCCAGATTCGGAGATCCGTCCAAAAGGTATTTTTTGAGAAAAAGATATTCCACGTAGGCGATATCCTTCCCCGGCCTATCCTTACAGTATTGCTGTCCAAGCGGGTTAGAAAAGCTGAAAACTAGGTTAGCGTATTTCCCGGCGACATAATCCAGCATCGCTTCGTAAACTGGGTCCGTGATTTTTCTGCTGACGACGCGGGCGGGGACTGGACCGATGCGTGTCCTTCCGACGGCGTTGCGAAAACTCACTTCAAAAAGCCGATCAGGAAATTCTCGTCGATTGTAGTAATTCCCCGTATCCGGAAAGAACGGAGGAACGTCTTCTCCGTAAAATTTGACAAAATAGGTCTGCCATTCCTGTAAAGTAATTGGCGTACCATCATGGTTTATTGACAATAACGACGCCTCGTCTGTCGAAAACATCGGGCTATCGGCTATAGCCATGCGGAGTTCTGATGAATAAAGGATAATTGCCATATTACTCGATAAAGCTCGTATAGCCTTGTATTTTCAAGTTTCGGATCATCCTGGCCAGTTTTTTTGCCGATCTGGGAAACGGGGCGTCTTCCGGTATCTCTTCAGACTCCGGGAGCGGAGATTCATAGTTATCTGTATCTACCCCACTACAAAAGGTGAAAAGTTTTCCCAGTGGTTCTTCTAGTTTTGCCTGTGTGCCGTGAAACTTGGGAAGAATCTTCTGGAGAATCTGGATATCCAGTGTCTCTTCGAGTTTGAAATCCTGAACCATTTCGCTGGCAAGAAGAATAAACCGGGCAATTTCATTGACGACGCGATAGCCGAAGTGGAGATGATGGGGATGAAGAATCTCCAGAATTCTTGAAAGAAGTTCGCCTGTATTGCGGTTCATTTCCTGGGCTCTGGTGTAATCGGTCTTGTTGCAGAAAGGCGTTTCACCCGGCTGCGGCAGCAGTTTTTCTCTGACATCCTGTGCCTTCAGGATACATCCATCAGCGGAAGCAACTCCTCTTTCGTAGTTAGCCAAATCCACATCGTTGAACTCGATGACATTCGCCCTATCCAGCACCTTCGGACTAAACATGTAGGTGGACTCATCCACATTAACGGTTCCGGTAAAATAAACATTCGGCGGGATCGTGATCTGTTGTGGAATAACTCGACCATCGGGGGTTTCTGCCTTTATGGCGGAATGCAGATAAAGCGGTTCACCGGAAAGATTTCCGGCAGTCCGGCTCTCCATAATGCTCAGAAAATCGGAAAAATACTGTTCCACTTTGGCCAGATTCATTTCATCGAGAATAATGAAATACGGTTTGTCCTGATGCTCTGACGCCTCAATCAGAATTTGCAGGACCGGTGTGGCATGATATTTTTCATCAAGGAGATTGTAATATCCCAAGAGCCCCTTGTTGTCCATCCAGTCGGGACGTACCGGCACAAACGCAATGCGCTTTGCCATTTCCTCCAGGGTTAAGCCCTGGCACATGTATTCCGCGAAGACCTGGGCGATCTTCGTCTTCCCCGTCCCGGAAATTCCTGTCAGGATGACAAAGGGCTTGGTCTTCAGGGACAGGAAGTAACGGGTCAGGACTTCACGAGGGAAGAAATAACCTTCTTCTTCGAAATAGTCATAGATATATTCCATAGAACTCTCCATTCTTAAACCTTTCTCTTCGTGCCATTGAGGTTTCATCGATCATCATTCCTTTTTGCGAAGTATTGTCTTGCCTTGCATTGTTTTATCAGGATGTCTCTATTTCCCGATTCGTCGAAGAATTTTCAGTGTCTCTTCCCACCAGTTTGGACGCAATTTACGCTCTTGCTCCTGAAATAACTTTTCTATTAATTCTTTCAGTCGGTCTGGGGCAATCCTTTCCCCAGGTTTTGCATTCTCCTTGTAAATGGCCTGGATCTCATCCCATGTTGGTATTTCACATTGCGCAAGGGAATCTGCAACAGATCGAGTATTGTTTCTATCAATCGAGTTCTTGTTGATGTAACCTTCCAGCATATTTCTGATCTTTGGCTGCCTTTGTATAAAACTATTCTGAGGATCTGTTTTATAATGACTAAGTGCCCGTTTTTCAACTGAACGATGATTTTTGAACTTACCTTTATGGTTAAGCAGTAAATGTGATAATTTTCTAATTTGGCCCATAACAGTGGTACTCAAATTCGCAGACGACTTATCGCTTTGATTTGCAGCGTTTATCGCCCAGATAATGTCGCAAACTTCATTTTGTCCATCCACTTGATCCAGAATATCTTGTGTTATTTCAAGCTTGGATGTTAATTTGACACCATGTTCATCCCACATTGCATGATAATTCTTGAAATTTTCATCATGAAACATTTCAATACTCCTTATAATAGATAATATTTATCCGTAATACGGAAATGTTCTTTGTTTCCCAACATCCTAGCCTTTTGTCTGGCCCAATCAACATCTTTTTCTATCCATCTTCATCAATTTCCTTTACTTCTGAAGCTATCTCGCTAAGCATTGTTTTTATTGCTGCCTTTGTAAGGATTTTACGTATGGTTTTGTGGCTGATCATATCATTCTTGTAATATTGTTATATCATCAAAAGTACTAATATTGAAGCGTCACATACCATTTACTTACTTCACAAACAGAAATTCTACTCCGCGTTCCTTACGTGATCAACTTGTCTTTGTGTTCTTACCTGCGTTGTTTTAAAGTTTCTTTTTGATATTCCTTTACTAATCAAGACCAGTGTTCTTTTTTTCATTGCAGCAAATAAGAGCATCTCATCTATCCATTTTTTTGTTGCCATCCATGCGAAACTAGTTTTTCAGTTAGCCACAACCCTTTTCTTGATCAGTTTTCAGCTATCCCTTCTTGCTTGTTTTCTTTTCTTTCTGTAAAAGAATCCACAAAGTCAATGCAATCCATCTTGTTTCCTTTGAATAGTCGGACGGCACCATGGAAAAATCCAAAAGCGTCAACGCAATATTCAGATTTTTCATCGCTGCTTTCTCTGACAATATTATATTCTCTGATTTCCTTGATTTTTACTTTTTTATTATGATCGATATTCCAAATAAATATGAGTTTACTCATGCGCGACTCCAATTTGCTTCTGCCGATTAACTGCTTTCTGGAAAACTTAAACTCAATGTTTCGTCTGGTGTTTGGCAAGTGGGTTTTATCTATAAAATTTCACTAACGATTTGTCAATAATTCTTCTTTTTTAAGTTGACCATAATCGATAATCTCTGATAGTTCAATGTCACAACGACAACTGTAGGTCGCATTATTATTGTCAGAATAATATTATTTCTTTAAGGGAAGGGAGAAAATCCATGACCCGTAACCGCAACGCGCAGACAAAACTGATCCGTCTGGGACAAATTCTTCGGATCTTCATGGAAAAGGAGAAGGTCTCCAGCACCTGGCTCAGTAAAAACTTTCAGACCACTCCACGGACTATACAGCGTGATCTCCTACTGCTTAAAGAATCCGGTTTTCCTATCTATGAAATTCAGAAAGGCAACTATCTGTTGAGTAAAGACCTGGTAAAGAACCTTGAGGTCTTTGACGACACGGAGCTGGCCCTGGTGGTAGCCTTAAAGAACATTGTCGGGCAGTTGGGGCAACCTTTCCAGAATGCTGCCGATTCTGTCCTGAACAGTCTGTATGACTGTGTCACCAATATGCCGGTTTTCGTAAAGATTAATGATGCTGTCCACTTGGACAGTGCCCTGCTGAACCGGATTGTGAAGGCCATCAGGGAGAAAAGACAGGTCAGCTTCCAGTATGCTGCAAAGCAAGGTGCACATCCCGTAAACCTTGAGCCCTACCGTGTTGCTTACTTCAGCGGTTTCTGGTACCTCATCGGCAATGAGCCGGATTCCGGGAAACACAAGCGCTATGCCATGGACAAGATCGGTGATTTGAGATTGTTAAAGGCGAGCTTTAAATCTGTTCCTGAAAATCTCGATGCCATACTGCTATCAAGCGCCAATATTTGGTTTGAAGAGGAGAGTAATCTGGAAGTTGTCGTTCTCGTGGACAAAGCCGTCAGCGATTACTTTAGACGGCGGAAGATGTACCCGACTCAGGAGATCAGGAAAGTCAAGCCTGATGGATCACTTGTCGTCATCTTCCGAGTAGGCAACTACGAGTCTATCCGCGATATCCTCAAATCCTGGATTCCGCATATCGTGATTTTGGAGCCGGATGAATTCAGAAAAGCTTTATTAAAAGACGTGAAGACGTGGGTAAAGCAGCAGGAAAATGTAGTATATTGAAATCATCTACATGGTTTTCATAACCTTTTGCCAAAGATCGCCCGGCCGACGCGGATGATAGTTGTGCCTTCTTCAATGGCGACTTCAAAATCGTCAGTCATGCCCATGGAAAGTTCGTCCATGCGAATGTTGGGAACAGCAGCGGCGCTGATTTCGTCGCGCAGTTTGCGCAGCGCTTGAAAATAAGGGCGGGAATTTTCCGGGTTATCGGAATAGGGCGGCATGGTCATCAATCCGCGCACGCTTATATTGGGTAAAAGGGAAACTTGCCTGACAAGTTCCAACGCAGCGTCGGGCTCCATGCCGTTTTTGGATTCCTCTCCGCTGACATTGACTTCAATCAGAACGTTTAATCTACGGTTGTTTTGCCCAGCTCTTTTGTCCAGTTCACGGGCCAGTTCTAAGCGGTCAACGGAATGAATCCAGTCAAACAAGTTGACGACGTATTTAACCTTGTTGGTTTGCAGATGACCGATCATATGCCATTCGGCAGCGTGACCGATGGCGGGAATCTTTTCCCGGGCTTCCTGAACGTAATTTTCACCCAGTAATGTGATGCCCGCTTCCAGAGCCTCTCGGATCCGCTCCGGTGCAACGGTTTTGCTCACCGCCATCAGCCGGACGCTTCGGGGATCGCGTCCCGAGCGCGCTGAGGCGGCTTCAATTCTTTGCCGTATTAAACTGATGTTGGAGCTGATGTCTGTTTCCATGATGATTTACCTGAAATGAACCGCATCAATTCGTTTTAATTCTTCCAAAACTTCACAAAGCGGCAAACCGATGACATTGGTGTAGGAGCCGCGGATCGCCTTGATGAAATACGCGCCCATCCCCTGCGCGGCATACCCGCCGGCCTTGTCGTAAGGCTCATCGCAGTTGACATACCAGTCCACTTCCTCGGGACTGATTTTTTTAAATTGCACGGCTGATCGGACAACTTTTGTTTTTGATATCCCGGAACCGGCTGAAACAATTGTAAAGCCGGTGAAGACGGTATGCTGGCGGTTGCTTAATCGCTCCAGCATTGCCCGCGCCTGGCTTTTGTTTCTGGGTTTGCCCAAAATCAGGCCGTCGATCACAACGATCGTATCCGCGCCCAGCACCAGGGCTTTCGGATGTTGATCGGCGATGACCGTCGCTTTGTCACTCGAAAGCCTTCGGACGTGAGTTTGCGGGCTTTCGCCGTTGATATGTGTTTCGTCAACATGAGCCGGAATAATTTTCAACTTTAATCCCACGGAACGTAAAAGTTCTTTGCGGCGCGGCGAGGCAGAAGCTAAAATAAAGGGGGACGATAAGGCAATAGTCATAATTTTTTCTTTCTCTTTTTGTTGAGGTTTTTATTCCAGATAAAAGATACCCTGTCAATTGTAAATTGCCGTTGCAACTTATGGCGACTTGGCGTAATTAAAAACGAATAGCGACGAGACAATGGTTCCAAGTGGAGAGATTATGAAAAAAATATCGAGTATCTTCCTGGTGTTTATTTTTCTGGTGTTTTTGGCCGGTGGCGTCCAGGCGGCGGAAAGTGTCGTGCAATTGACCGTGCCCGGGTGCTTTTCCTGAGGGGCAAGCAAGAGGATAGGTTCTATCCTGAACAAAATCGAAGGTGTCAGAAAACATCAAACCAGACAGCCGAACATTCTGATTATCGCTTTTGATGATGAACGAACGAGCCTTGACGTCATCATTAAAGCGTTAGAAGAAGGGACTTTTCCTGTGAAGGGCAAGCCGGTATATCTGAAAGTCTTTCCGGTTGAAGATCAGAGAAGCTGAGTTTGTCCGAGGGCTTCCAGCGCGTCCACGATTTTCTTGACGTCCTGAGATTGTCCTCTCTTGCAGACCAGAAGTGCGTCTTTCGTTTCGACCACGATGACGTCTTTCATGCCCACCAACGCCACCAGTTTGCCCGGACTGTAAACCAGGGAGCCTTCCGTGTCTTCAAATAAGACCATGCCGCTTCCGGTTCGCGCGTTCTTCTTTTTGTCTTTATCCGAGATATCCCAAAGCGCATCCCAACTGCCCACATCGCTCCAGCCGAAATCGGCCGGAATGACGAAAACGTTTTTAGACTTTTCCATCACGCCATAATCGATGGAGATAGATTTCTGCCGCAGATAAACCCTGGATACGGTTTTGGCTTCGGAATCCGTACCCAGCGAATCTTTGATCGTCATCAAACCTGAATACAGATCCGGCAAATATTGTTCGATTTCCCGCAGAATGGTTGACGCCTTCCAGACAAACATGCCGCTGTTCCAGTAAAATCTACCGCTTTTGACGAATTTGCGGGCCAGAGCAAGATCCGGCTTTTCCCGGATTGACTTTACGCGCAGCACCTCATCGCCTCCAATGCTTCCGACCGCTTTGCCCCCTTCGAGATAGCCGAAGCCGGTGTGCGGTCCAGTGGGTTGAATGCCGATGGTGACCAGAGCGTCTTCGCTTTCGGCCGCCCGGGCCGCCGTGGCGATCACAGATCGATATTTATCAGGGTTGCCGATTGCGTGATCGGAAGGCAGCACGACCATGATATCATCTTTCATTTTCTTTTGAATATGCAGCGCTGCCAGGCCGATGCAGGCGGCTGTATTGCGGCCGACGGGTTCAATGATGATATTTTTCACGGGGATTTCCGGCAGTTGTTTCATCAGTTCACGCGCATGTTTTCTACCCGTGACGATCAGAATATTTTTGGGTTTGATCAGCTCTCTGATGCGGTCAACCGTCTCTTGAATAATAGTCCGATCGCTGACAATATCCAGCAGGTGTTTTGGTTTTTTCTCCCGACTCCTGGGCCAGAATCTTGTGCCACGTCCGCCGGCCATGATGACTGCATGCATGTGTTTTCTCCTAAAGCGTTGTTATTCTTTTTACGGCGATTCATGACAAAATGCTATGCCGCAAGAAATTTTATTTATAGACAGAGAGCAGTTTCGTCAGTTGTCCGATCAGAACGGGAAGATCCTGTTTGACGGTGCTTTCAACAAGAGCATAGTCAATATCGAAATAGGCGTGAATAATTCTGTTACGCATGCCGATAATTTGTGCCCAAGGCAATTCGGGATTATTCTCCTTGTATTCTTTGGATAATTGAGATGCGGCTTCACCGACTATTTCGATTGATCGGACAATAGCCTGTGAGACAAGGCGATTATGCTCAAGAGTGCCATGTTTTAGTGTGTCAAGAAAGGAAACAGCTTCCTGTGCGGCGTCCAGCATATGCTGCAGGCGCATTTTATCATTGAACTTCATATTTTACCTCGGCCAGTCGGAGAACCTCCTCACGGAAATATCTGCTCAAGTCTCCGGGGGTGCGCAGGTCCACTTTTCTGCCCAGCTTGTCGGTTAATTCAATCTCCAGCCCGGCCAGAGTGATTAACCCGGGGACATGATCTTCTTCAAATTCCACAAGGAGATCTATGTCGCTGTCAGATCGCAACTCGCCTTTGAGCGCCGAACCGAATAGGGCCAGCCTTTTAATATGATTGCGACGGCAAAATGCCGCAATTTCTTTTTTTGAAATATGTTGTTCCATTTGAAATTTCATTTACAATCCTGATTGTTAAATGAATATTAAATTTTTTAATCCATGACTTGTATAATACAATCCGGCTTGCAAATTCAAGCTCGAAAAGCTAAATAGGCCGTCATGATGAAAATAAATTATCCTGAAATCATATTAAAAAGCGGACGGGAAGCGGCTCTCTTACGTGGCCATCCGTGGGTGTTTTCCGGCGCGATTGCCGGGATTCAGGGTCAACCGTCTGATGGCGATGTGGTGTTGGCAAAAGATTCCAGAGGCCAGATGTTGGCGTTGGGATTTTTCAATAGCCGGACGGACATATCCTTTCGTGTTTTAAGCCGGGATTGCGACAAGGCTGTTGACGCGACTTTCTGGAATGAACGCGTGCATCAGGCATTCCGGCTGCGTCAGAGGCTCATCAACGCAAAGACCAACGCCTATCGCCTCATCAATGCCGAAGGCGACGGATGTCCCGGCCTGATTGTGGATGTTTATAAGGATACGCTGGCCGTCTCCATCACCACCGCCGGCATGGAAAAGCAAAAACAAAATATTATGGATGCCTTGATTCCCCATTTGAAACCAGCGAGAATTTACGAGCAGAGCGCCGGGCGTTCGCGCGGGCTGGAAGGGCTCGAAGAGCGCAAAGGGTTTATTTACGGCGAAGATCAGAGAGGCGCCGTGCGGGTGCTGGAAAATGGTTATTTGTTTGACGTGGACTTTATCGGCGGGCAGAAAACGGGTTTCTTTTTGGATCAGCGCGGCAATAGAGAAAAGCTGGGCGCGCTGTCTCAGGACGCAACCGTTTTAAACTGTTTTTGCTATACCGGCGCGTTTTCAGTTTACTCGGCGGCGGGAGGGGCAAAAAAAGTTGTTTCTCTGGATATTTCCAAATCCGCCTGTGCCGCCGCTGCGGAACATATGCGTCTCAATGGCTTTTCGGTTTCGAATCATCCGGTTATCGACGCAGACGTGTTTCAGTATCTGCGCGATTTGCAGGAGAGTTTCGATCTGATCATTCTCGATCCGCCGGCGTTTGCCAAAACCAAACGCGATGTGACTAAAGCTTCCCGCGGCTATAAGGAAATCAACATGCAGGCGATGAAGCATCTGGTCCGAGGCGGGATGCTGGCGACATTTTCCTGCTCCAATTTTATCGAAGAAGATTTATTTTACAAAATTGTGCAGGGGGCGGCGCGCGATGCGCAAGCCGACTTGCAGTTACTGGCAACACTTACAGCCGGGCCGGATCATCCGTTGGGTCTGGGACATCCCGAAGGCCGCTACCTTAAAGGATTGCTGGTGCGAAAGATTTAAATGTAGGGGCACGCCGCTGCGTGCCCCTAAGGATGGAGTTTTGTGAAGGTCACACGAGGTCAAATGCTGCGTGCCCCTACGGAACGTATGGTTTGGTAAATCAGGATCTTTGATCTGTCCATATTTACGCCATAAATTTAGTGTAGATCGAAGAGCCAATCGCCCAGATTAAAACGCCGGCGGTGATTAATATGCAGGCGTAAGCCAGAATTTTACTCCAGGCGCTTTCCGGCTTCCGGTCGTTGTAACCCATCAGATATGCCATAAGCAGCCCCGACAGAAGCCCGCCGCCATGCGCCCAGTTATTGATGCCGCTGAAGATGAATCCGAAGATGATCAGGCCGACCACCCAGCCCAACGCTTGTTTGAAGATGGCTTCTCCGTAAGATCCGCCGCGGCTTTTCCCAAAATAAATAATTGCGCCGATCAGCCCGCAAATGGAGGCTGACGCGCCAATCGTAAAACGGACGCCGGCCAGCACGGAAACGGCAAAACCGACAACGCCGGTTAGAATGTAAATGTTCATGAAACGATGGAGGCCGAATTCGCGCAGAACAAACGGTCCAAGCTGGTAAAGCGCCATCATGTTAAAAACAATATGCAGAATTCCGCCGTGCAGAAACGAAGCGGCAAAGAGGCTCCAGTAATTATGATATAGAAAGAAAGGGATGACGCCGCTTGCCCCTAAACTCAAGAGGCTTTGATTGGAAGGGGACAGGAAACTAAAAGGACTGCCTCCTGCAAAAATTCCGCCCAGATCCAAAAGCAAAGACAGGACAAAAAAAGCGATATTGACAGTGATGATTGTTTTAACCGGTTCAAAGGCGAAAAGGATATTGCGAAGTTTTCCCGCGGTATCATGCAAGCCGGGTCGGATCAACCCGCAATAGGGACAGGTCGGTTCGTCCAGACTGATCAATTTGCGGCAGTTGGGGCATAAGATGGAGTTTCTTTGAGCGCACATCATGAATTCCTTATGATTTTTTAGTGGGGATTTAATTAACAACAATAGATCGCGTTGTAAAGAAAAATACGACCTTTCTTGACTCCGGCGTTTGAATATAATACCAATTCGCTTTCTTTGGCTAACTTTGTTGGCCGCGCGCGCCCCCAAGCGTGGGGGTCGTCGGCTTCCTCAGCGCATAGCCTAAAGGCCACACGTTAATAATACGCTTGCGGAGCCTTCTCCTTGCCGCCGCGTTATCCTTTGAAATCGAAATGGTATACGATATGGGATGAGACAGGATGATTATGCAGATTAAAGATCGTTTCACTCTGAAAATTGAATCCGTTGCTTTTGGCGGTCACGGTGTCGGGCGTGTGGATGGTTTTGTTGTTTTTGTGCCTTTCGCTGCGCCTGAGGATGTCGTGGAGGTTGAAATCGTTCAGTGCAAGAAAAAATTTGCCCGGGGACGGTTGCTGAAAATCATCGAGCCGTCACCACAAAGGACGGAGCCGCTTTGCCGTTATTATGGCCGGTGCGGCGGCTGTTCCTATCAGCATATCGATTATGAATATCAACTGAAAATCAAGCAAAGGCAGGTTGCGGAAGCCTTTTCAAGAATCGGTGGGATGTTACACCCGCAGGTCGGCGATGTCATTCCTTCCCCTCGGATTTATGGCTATCGGGGTAAGGCTCAGCTTCATGCCGCAAAAACGGCCGGAGGTTTCCAGTTGGGTTTTATGGATGTTTCCGGCGGTAGAATCGTGGATATTGAACGCTGCGATATTATGGATGAAACCATCAATGAACAGATTAAACAGACAAGGATAAAAGGCGATGTTTCATTCGATAACGATGATTTGATATTTTGGTCTGGACCGCCGGGCTATCCCGATGAGGCCATCGTGCGTGTGGTAAAGGGCCGGGAATTTCTTGTCCCCCGTACGGGCTTTTTTCAGGCCAATTTATATCTGACAGACTGGATGGTGGCAGAGGTTTGCAGTCTCGTCGGCGAAAAAAAGAGAGGAACCATTATTGACGCCTGCTGTGGTTCCGGTCTTTTCTCGATTTTTCTGGCGCCTTATGCCCAGCGGATGGTTGGCATCGAAATCAATGAAAAATCTGTCAAGTTTGCGCGCATCAATGCCGAAAGACACGCGATACTAAACGCAGAGTTTATCTGCGGTGATATTGAAGAGGTGCTGAAAGACCAGATAGGTAAGAAGGATGCAGTCGATTTAATCATTCTTGATCCGCCGCGCACCGGTTTGAGCCCGGAGACGCTTACCGCAATTTCCAGCTTGGAATCACAGGATATTATTTATGTTTCCTGTAATCCGGCCACGCAGGCGCGGGATGTAAAGTTTCTAAACGAGCATGGCTACGATCTGCAAAGCCTTCAACCTTTTGATATGTTTGCACAAACTGATCATATTGAAACAATCGGTTTGTTGCGGCTAAGATGAATTACCAGGCGCAAGGACGGCAATCGCGGCAATGATTGGCGGTTGTTTCTTTGTTTACACAGGCATTAACATAAAGGGCTCCATCATCGTGGAGCCGGTTTGTCGGGAATTTATGCCCAACCCGTTTCTGTTGAAAGCCCTGTCCGTCAAAGTCAGGGAAGTTTTAGATTCTCCAAATACGATTTCTGAAAATATTTATGGCTTTCCAATGAAAATATTGCTATTTTCCCGTGCAATTCAATTTTATTTTTAAAATTTCAGGGAGGATAAAATGGCATCAAAAAATAAGGACGTGCGACTCGAGCAACGCCGAGTATTAGAAAAGAAACTGGAACTGCGGCTCTCGAAACTAGCCGGACAAGGGGTCGCGAGCGAAAAAACAAAGAGTGATCCTCTTGTGAAAAATCTGAAATCGCAAATCAGGGAAACGAATGTTCGCATTGCCGCTTTTGATAAGAAAACGGTAAAGATCGAAGAATTGAAGCAGGCCAAAGAAAAGAAACTGGCGGAAAAATCTTTGCCGAAGGAAGCCAAGGTCGCGCCGGAAAAAGAATCCAAGCCGAAGAAGAAAGCAGCGGCAGGTGAAAAAGAGCCCAAAAAGAAACCCGCTGAAGCAGCCGCAGGGGATGCTCCGAAGAAGCCCCGCAAAAAGAAAGAAGAAGCCCCGGCGGAATAATCTCCCAATAAAAAAGGCAAACTGAACTTTTCAGTTTGCCTTTTTTAATATTATTGGCGTCCCCACGGGGAGTCGAACCCCGGTTACAGGCGTGAAAGGCCCGTGTCCTAGGCCACTAGACGATGGGGACGTCGTTGGCCGTTTAAGTAAGTTGAGCTTTATATAGTTTTCAAACCAGAATGTCAAGCACCGCCTCAATTATTTTTAAAAGTCCATGATCATGAAAGAAAAAGTCGTCAGAATGCTCGAAGATATTGCCGCGCTGCTGGAACCGACCGGATGAAATCCATTTAAAATCAAGCAGCTATGAAAAAATATTTAGATAACAGAGACCCATGAAAAAAAGAGGTGATTTATGAACATTCATGACTTTAGGAAACGGGAAAATGATGTTGATGAACTCTTTATCAGCCGTTGGTCTCCCCGGGCGATGTCCGGCGAGGAAATCGATGAGGCGACGCTCCTGTCGCTCTTTGAAGCGGCGCGCTGGGCGCCATCAGCCAACAATAATCAGCCCTGGCGTTTTATTTATGCACGCAGAAATACTCCGCACTGGGAAACTTTCTTCAATTTACTGGCTGAAGGTAATCAAGTCTGGGCAAAAAACGCTGCTGCGCTGATCGTCGTCATTTCCAAAACCACATTTGATTCCGGCAAACCCGCACGCACTCATACATATGATGCAGGCGCTGCCTGGGTCAGTCTTGCCTTGCAGGGATCGTTGAAAGGCTTGGTGGTTCATGGTATGCAGGGATTTGATTACGACAAGGCAAAAGAAGTCTTGCAAGTGCCGGATGATTATTCGGTAGAGGCCATGATCGCAGTGGGCAAAAAAGGCAAAAAAGAAGATTTGCCCGGATATCTCCAGGAACGGGAATTTCCTTCATCGAGAAAAAGCATCGCCGAAATTGCCATGGAAGGGATATTCAAGACAGGTTAGGATCACAATCTCTGAAGACAAGTAATGCATAACATTGTCTCCACCGGGTGAAGCGAAGGTGAACGTTTTTTATATAGAGAAAGCGAGCAGATTGTTTTGAAAATTTTTGTGGTTGTCATGTCGGGGCTTTTGGTCTTGTTGACGGCAGGGGTGTTGTGGGCTGGTCAGGAAAAGGGGGATGCCCCGCCAACCGGGTTTTACCTCTCGTTCACCCCGTCCGCCGTGTACCCTTTTTCTGTGGAAACTACCTCACCGGGCCTAACACCTGCCGAGACCCGGTCGAAATGGGGTGTTGGAATCGGCGGAGCCCTGGGGTATCGATACAGTGATTTCCGGGTCGAAGCAGAGGTCATGTACGGCCGGAACGATGTGAAAGACATCCGTTTCGTCGGAGGTGGCGGCGATATGTCGGGTTACTATGACCTGTGGGGAGCGACGATGAATTTATTTTATGACATTCCCACCGGTATCCGATTCAGACCGTATGTGGGGGCAGGACTGGGCGTCATCCTTTTCGAGGCCCATGATATCACTCTGGCCGGTTTCCCTCCGACCAATGGCAGCAATAAGCTTTTTACCTACAAACTCATGGCCGGCGTTTCTTATGCCCTTTCGGACGCATGGCGACTGCTTCTGGGATACCGTTTCATGGGAATGAGCGGCCCGGATTTTGAAACAGGCGGGGTACCCCTCCATGGGGATCCCATTCAAACCCATGCTGTTCAGGCGGGTGTGCAATTCTATTTCTAAATCCCTGAACAACTTCAAATAACAGAGGTGGTTGGAAGAATCTCCCTGATGGAAATTATTGACAACATAAATAATCTTTTAGGCGACGATCTTAAGAAAATACTTCAGCCCAATGTGAAGCTAAAGATTGCCGCCTCTTGTTTTTCCATTTATGCCTACGAAGCCCTGAAGGCAGAACTGGAGCAGATTGATTCCCTGAATTTTATTTTTACATCACCGACATTTATACCTGACCAGATCACCGACAAACTCAATAAAGAAAAAAGGGAATTCCATATTCCAAAGCTCAACCGGGAGAGCAGCTTATATGGCTCCGAGTTTGAAATTCGGTTAAAGAATGAGCTCACGCAACGGGCCATAGCCAAAGAGTGCGCCGATTGGATTCGGCATAAAGTTCAATTCCGGTCAAATCGTACCAATGCCCCGATGCAACAATTCGCTTGCGTAGAAGATGATCAAACCAAAATCGCTTATCTTCCCTTAAGTGGTTTTACTGCGGTGGATCTAGGTTATCAAAGGGGTGATGCGGTATCCAATTTTGTCAACAAGCTCAGCGATCCCGCTATGACAGCAAAGTACCTGCGCTTGTTTGAACAGATATGGGATGATCCCGATAAAGTGGACGACATAACAGATCGTGTTTGTGAACACATCGCCGCTGTTTATACTGAAAATTCCCCCGAATCCATCTACTTTATGATTCTCTTCAATATATTCAATGAATTTCTCGAAGATATTTCCGAGGATGTCATGCCCAATGATCTTACGGGCTATAAAGATAGCCTGATCTGGAATAAGCTATTCAACTTCCAACGGGATGCCGCCATCGGTATCATTAACAAGCTGGAAAGTTATAACGGTTGCATCCTGGCTGATAGTGTCGGACTGGGTAAAACCTTTACTGCCCTGGCCGTAGTCAAATACTATGAACTGCGCAACAAGTCCGTGCTGGTTTTGTGCCCCAAGAAAATAGCGGATAACTGGCAAAATTATAATCAGAATCTGGTAACAAATATTTTCGTCAAAGACCGTTTCAACTATACCGTACTGTGTCATACCGATTTGCAGCGAGACAGTGGTTCTTCACTAGGCGTCAGGCTCGATCGGATAAACTGGGGCAATTTCGATCTGGTTGTCATTGATGAATCGCATAATTTCCGCAACAACGAAGCATTCAAAGACAGGGAAACCCGCTATCAAAAATTGATGAACAAAGTTATCAAGGCCGGAGTAAAAACAAAGGTGCTGATGCTTTCAGCCACCCCGGTCAATAACCGGTTCAACGATCTGCGCAATCAACTTGCGCTTGCCTACGAAGGTGAATCCGACAACCTGGACAAGAAACTACGTACGGGAAGGAATATAAACGAAATATTCCGTCGGGCTCAAGGGGTATTCAACGTCTGGGCAAAATTGCCGGTTGAGGAGAGAACACCAGCGGCTATTCTGAATGCGCTGGATTTTGATTTTTTTGAGATGCTCGATAGCGTCACCATTGCCCGCTCCCGCAAACACATTCAAAAATTTTACGACACCAAGGACATCGGACCTTTTCCACAGCGGCTCAAGCCCATATCCTTTCACAGTCCGCTGACCAATCGCACAGACGTCATTAACTTCAATGAGATATTCAATCGTCTGATTATTCTGAATATGGCGGTCTATGCGCCATTTAGGTACATTCTGGCCAGTCGTCTCGGTCAATATGAAGCGTTATATGACACCGCGGTAAAGGGTGGGCTTTCACGCTTAAAACAGAGCGACCGGGAAAAGAGTCTTCAGGCTTTGATGACGGTCAATCTGCTGAAACGTCTGGAAAGTTCGGTGGCTGCATTCCGGCTAACGTTGCAGATGTTGCAGGACAAGCATGAAAAGACATTGGCCAATATTGAAGGATTCAAGAAAACTGGTGTTGCCGATAACTTCGGTGATCTTTCTGCTGCTTTTGAAGATGCCGAAGAAGATGAAATGGACCTGCCGGAGGATGATGCCACCATCGGCGGGAAAGTGCAGATCAGTCTGGCTGACATGGATCTTGATTCATGGGCGTTCGATCTGAGTAATGATCTGAAAGTTTTATCTGAACTGCTCGCCGAAATGCAGAAAATCACCCCGCCAGATGATGCAAAGCTGCAATGCCTGAAAGAATTGATTGCCCGTAAACAGAAAGAACCTATCAATCCGGGTAACAGAAAGATACTGATTTTCACCGCCTTTTCCGACACAGCCGGTTATCTCTACGACAATCTGGCGCCCTATATCAAGAAACAGTTCAACCTGCATACAGCCAAAGTCACCGGCAGTGATCGCTGCAAGTCAACACTCCAGCGCAACTACGATTTCCAATCGCTGCTCACTCTCTTTTCTCCGGTTGCCAAGGAAAAGGCTTTGATCATGCCGCAAGAGCAAGCGGAAATTGATATCCTGATCGGCACCGATTGTATCTCCGAAGGGCAAAACCTTCAGGATTGCGATTTTGTGGTGAATTACGACATTCATTGGAATCCGGTCCGCATCATTCAGCGCTTCGGGCGAATTGATCGGATTGGCTCGAAAAATACGCAGATTCAGCTTGTTAATTTCTGGCCGGATATCTCCCTTGATGACTATATCAACCTGAAGGCGCGCGTTGAAAGCCGCATGATCATTGCCGACGTTACTGCTACCGGCGATGACAACGTTCTCAGTGCCGAGGCCAACGATCTGGCCTTTCGCAAGGAACAGCTAAAGCGGCTTCAGGAGGAAGTCATTGATCTGGAAGATGTAAAAACCGGAGTGTCTATCACCGACCTGGGTTTGAATGATTTTCGCATGGATCTGGTAAATTATGTAAAAGCCAACGGCAGTATGGACGGCACACCTAAGGGCATGCATGCAGTCATTGGTGCCGATCCGGAAAAGGGACTTCATCCCGGCGTAATTTTCGTATTACGCAACACCAACCATGGCGTGAATATCAATCAACAGAACCGCCTGCACCCCTACTATCTTATTTTCATCAACATCAACGGTGAGATACTGATTAACCACACGGAGGTTAAAAAGATTCTCGACAGCCTCCGTAGTGCCTGTAAGGATCGCTCCGAGCCCATTGGCTCGCTTTATGAGCCGTTCAACCGTGAAACACATGATGGCCGTAAAATGGCGGCCTATTCCCGACTACTGAAGCAGTCCATTCACTCTATGATCGATCTCAAAGAAGAGAAAGATATAGACAGTCTTTTCACCGGCGGCGGCACCACCGCCTTGCTTAACACCATCAGCGGCCTGGACGACTTTGAACTTATCGCCTTCCTGGTTGTGCGGGGAGCAGCCTGACCATGTTTATCTATCCCGCAAAGGCTGAATTCAATCGGATCATACCCAAGGTAAAGATATATACCAACGCCAAGCCCGCAAAGTCGGTCAAGGCCAAGTTCGTGTCGCAGGTAAGCGAGATTGTCTGGAAATATAAATTGTCTCCCGAGACCACCAATCTGGCAGCGCGAGGCGGATACTCCGAGATTCAGGTGTTTGAGATCACCCTCAAGGAACAGGAACTGGACACAGAGGTTCTCATGGCGATTGATAAGGCGATTCCCTATCCCATCCTCTATCGGTTGTTGCATGAAGGGCGCGTAAAAAAAGTGGCGGCCTACAAGCGACCGGCGGCGGATAGTTCCGGTAAATGGTTGACGGGCACCTATTTTGAAACCGCGTGGATGGATGCCACCGCACCGGCAATGCCCCTGCCCGTGGCGCTGAATCTGAAAGCTCTTTACGAGCAGATGCTTTTAGCCTGCATAGAACTACCGCCACGAGCCGGTGAAAAATTGGATGTATTGGTGGAGCGTGTAAGAATGATTCGAAAATGCCGGCGTGACCTTGCCGCGCTTGCAGCAAAGATGAACAGTGAAAAGCAGTTTAACCGGAAGGTGGAATTAAATGCCCAGAAGCGAAAAACGCATAAAATATTGAAATCGTTGACTTAGCACCCTCCCCCAGCCCCTCCCATCGAAGGGAGGGGAGCTTATGGGGGTTCCCTCTCCCCTGGTGGGAGAGGCTAGAGAGAGCTCTGTATCCCCTCTCTCCCAGCAGGTAGTGGTTAGGGCGAACACCGTATTCCCTCTCCCTTGGTGGGAGAGGGTTAGGGAGAGGGGGAACAGTATTGAACTTCAAACATCAACAAAGGAATGGAAATGGATAAACTGAAAATGCAGAGCCCCAATCTGGTGGATGCCAACATTGAAAAAATCGCCGAAATGTTTCCCAATTGCATCACCGAAGCAAAGGATGAAAACGGCATACTTCGCCGGGTAGTGGATTTTGACCTGCTGCGCCAGGAGCTTTCGGCCAACTTGGTAGAAGGGCCGCGTGAGCGTTACACCTTGAGCTGGCCCGGCAAGAATGAAGCAATTCTGACGGCCAATGCACCCATCGCCAAGACCCTGCGCCCCTGCGAAGAGGAGAGTGTTGATTTTGAGAACACCAAGAATCTCTATATCGAAGGGGATAATCTGGATGCGCTTAAGCTGCTTCAGGAAACTTATCTGAACAAAATTAAAATGTTTTATCTCGATCCACCGTACAACACTGGCAAGGATTTTATCTACGAGGATGATTTTGCTGAAGATACTGAGATGTTTCTTAAACGCTCTAATCAGGCAGATGAGGAAGGCAACCGCTTAGTTACTAATACAGATTCTAATGGTCGCTTCCACTCTGACTGGATGAGTATGATTTATCCGCGCCTAAAATTGGCTCGGAATCTTCTTAGTGAAGATGGTGTAATCGCTGTCTCAATAAATGATGTGGAGGTTGAAAACTTACGGTTATTGCTCAATGAATTATTTGGGGCAAAGAACTACGTCAATACCATTAGCGTTCTTTCCAAAGTTGCAGCGGGGGCATCTGGTGGTGGCGAGGACAAACGGCTTAAGAAGAATATCGAATACATCCTTATTTATGCGAGAAATCTAGAGAGTTTCAATACATTGGCACATCTTTATACGAATCGACCGTTGATGGAAGTCATCAATGGAATGAGTGAGGAAGGAGAGAGCTGGAAATACACCAGCATTCTTTTATCCGCAGGCCCCAGAAAACATCTGTGTACAATCAAAGATGGGGATGGCAACCCTATAGATATATACCAAAGGGAAGGGGTAGAGCGGTCGACAATCAACAAAGTAAGTAAAGATGAAAGTATTGATGAAAAGGAAGCATATAAAAAGTACTTTTCGAAAATATTTTCCGATACTAATGCACAAAGTAGTATTCGAACACGTGTGATTGATGCTGTTGGCAACCTTGGAAATAATGAGATTCTGGAAGTCGAGTATGTACCACGATCCGGCCGAGATAAAGGTCAACGCGTAACTCACACTTATATTAGCAACACTGTTAGGCGCGTAATTTGGCTTTCAGAAGTCGCAGAACTTAGTGATGGGCAGATCATAAAGAAAGAAAAATTGGGGACACTATGGTCAAATTTTGATTACAATAATGTTGGAAAAGAAGGAGACATTCCATTCCCTGACGGTAAGAAACCGATAGATCTTATTGCCACATGTATCCATCTTTATAATGGCAGCGATGGAGTATTTATGGACTTCTTTGCCGGATCGTGCTCCCTTGCCCATGCGGTTATTAGAGAAAATGTGATGGATGGTGGCTCAAGGAAATTTGTTGTTGTTCAACTTCCAGAGATAATCGACGAAAAAAACAAAAAGTATGAAGCTGCTATCCGGTACTACAAAGAAAATCAAATCCCGTTGAATGTTTCCGAAATCGGCAAGGAACGCATCCGTCGGGCAGGCAAAAAGATCAAGGCCGAGTGGGAGGCCAAGCATCGGCAAGCGGTACTCGGTGAAGGGGAACCGGCGAACGCCCTCGACATTGGCTTCCGCGTTTTTAAGGTAGACACCTCCAATATGAAGGATGTTTATTATACGCCGGATGAACTGAAACAGAACAATCTGGAGCTTTTCAAAGACCATATAAAACCGGACCGCCGTCCTGAAGACTTGCTGTTTCAGGTTTTCCTGGATTGGGGCCTTGACCTCACCCTGCCTATTGCCAAAGAAACAATCGACGGTAAGACGGTCTTTGTTGTGGACACCAATGTCCTGCTTGCCTGCTTTGATTCCGGCATCACAGAGGAACTGGTCAAGAAGCTGGCCAAACACAAGCCCCTGCGGGCGGTCTTCCGTGATGACGCCTTCGGCAGTGACAGCGTCAAGATTAATGTGGAACAGATATTCAAATTATTATCACCGGGAACAGATGTAAAGACCCTGTAGGGGCGGGTTTCAAACCCGCCCCTAACCCATCCACAACGGGGCGCACAATGAAAACAGGAGGTAAGCCGATGCGCGAAGAGCTGACGCTCGAAGACATAGCCGTTATGGCCGAGTCAGTCGATCTGGAATGTAAGGCGGCACAGGGGCGGGATAGCTATGGTGAACTACCGCAGGATGTCTGGAAATCCTACTGCGCTATGGCCAATACCGATGGCGGAACGATTTTACTGGGCGTTCAGGAAAAGCCAATCGGTGTCTTCAAAGCCCTAGGTATCACCAACGTGGAGAAGGTGCGTAAGGCGCTTTGGGATAATCTCCATAACCGCCAGGTAGTCAGCCTTAATCTGCTTTCAGAAAACAACGTCCAACCTGTCGGGGTTGATGGCAAGACCCTGCTGCGCATTGAAGTGCCACGGGCCAGGCGACAGCAAAGACCCGTGTATCTGGGCGCAAACCCTTTTGGCGGCACTTATGTGCGGCGGCATGAGAGTGATTATCTGGTGGATGATGATGCCGTGCGCCGGATGATAGCGGAGCAGGTAGAGGACTCACGTGATGACCGGGTCTTAAAGGGCTTTGAATTTAAAGACTTGGATATGGAATCCGTCACCGCCTACCGGCATCGCTTTTCGGCGGTGAAGCCTGGTCATGTTTGGTTGGATTTGCCTTTACGGGAGTTTCTTGAATCCGTCGGAGCCTTTGGCCGCAATCGTGATGAGGGGTATTCGGGTTTGCGATTGGCGGGGTTGTTGATGTTTGGTCGGGCAGAGGTGATCCGTGATGCGGTGCCAAATTACATGTTGGATTATCAGGAACGGCCGGAAGCCAAGGCAGAAAAGCGCTGGGTGGACCGCCTGGTGCCTGATGGCACATGGTCAGGAAATATATACGATTTTTACCGTAAAGTTTATCAGAAATTAACGGCGGACCTGAAGGTGCCGTTTCAACTGCAGGAAGGACAGCGCATTGACGATACGCCCGTGCATGAGGCGTTGCGGGAAGCCCTGGTCAATACCCTGATTCATGCGGATTACTCCGGCCGGGTTTCCGTGCTGGTCGTAAAGCGGCCCGATATGTTCGGCTTCCGTAACCCCGGGCGGATGCGTATACCACCCGACATCGCCATATTGGGTAGCAATAGCGATTGCCGCAACCGGCGTTTGCAGACATTGTTTCAGTTGGTGGGCTATGGGGATCACGCCGGTTCCGGTTTACCAAAGATTTATCGCAACTGGCAGGGTCAACACTGGCGTCGCCCTTTACTTTACGAGCAGACAGACCCGGAACAAACGCTGATAGAGCTGCGTATGACAAGTTTGATACCGGCTGAGGCTCTTACAGAGCTGGAATCTCATTTGGGTGATGACTTTCGGCAGTTGCCTGAACTGGGGCGGCTGGCTTTGGTCATGGCAGTCAGTGAAGGTATGGTGAACCATGCGCGTTTGCGGGAGATATCAACGGTTCACCCGGCGGATATTACCAAAATGCTGGGTCGCCTGGTTAAGGACCATTTCCTCGTGCCTGATGGTGTCGGGAGAGGTATGGTGTATTCTGCGCCTTGGATGCCTCGTCCGGCAACACGCGAGGCGTTTTCCGCCGATTTGGTTGCTTTACCCGTTGCCAAAATTACAGTCCCTGAACTCAAAGGACAGGAGCTTGAAGGTCAAAGTCAGGAGCTTGCCCTCAAACGTCAGGAGCTTGTCCCCAAACGTCAGGAGCTCGTTTCCACACGTCAGGTCTCTGGGTTACCTATATGGACTAATCGTGACCAAATTAGCGATGACGAGTGGATATCATTAGAAACCATTGCCTTGCCAGTAAAAGGGAGTGGTAAAGTTCCGATTAAAACCATGCAGGACGTCATCCGCCAATTATGCCAGAATCGTTACATGGGACTGAGCTTACTTGCTGAATTACTCGGACGTAACGAGGAACATTTGCGCAACCGGCATTTAAATAAGATGGTCAATGCAAATCTTTTGGGGCATGCCTTTCCTCGCCCAAATGACCCACGTCAGGCGTATACCAGCCTGCCGAGACTGGGCGAAAAGGAACTCAAAACATGACCCGCCAACACAAGCTTGATGGATTAATAAAGGATTGTTCTTCATGAAACTGAAATTCAAGAAACAAGCATTCCAGACCGACGCCGTTAATGCGGTGGCGGACTGTTTCGCCGGGCAACCGAAAAGCGAAAGCGTAACCTATCGGATAGATCCTGGCAAGACTGGAATTGCCAGTAATAGCGGTCCAACCCAGTCTGGATTTGATTATTCTCAATCCGGCTTTAAAAACCGTGAACTTGTTCTGACGAAGGATCAGCTCCTGGCGAACATCCAAGCCGTACAGCAGCGGCAGAATCTTCCTCAATCGACATCGCTTTACAGCGACAAGGTCTGCGCGGTGAATCTCGATACCGAGATGGAAACCGGCACCGGAAAAACCTATTGCTATATCAAAACCATGTTCGAGCTGAACTATCGCTATGGCTGGTCCAAGTTTATCGTTGTAGTGCCGTCCATAGCAATTCGCGAAGGCATTTATAAATCCTTCGAGATTACCGCCGAACACTTTATGGAGCAATACAACAGACGCACCCGCTTCTTTATCTACAATTCAAAACAGCTTCATCATCTGGAGCAGTTCTCTTCTGATGGCGGTATTAACGTCATGATCATCAATGTCCAGGCGTTCAATGCTACTGGCAAGGATGCCCGCCGCATTTATGAAGAACTGGATGATTTCCAGTCGCGAAAACCGATCGACGTTATAAGTAGTAACCGTCCGATAATGATCCTCGATGAGCCACAAAAACTGGAGGGCGCCAAGACCTTTGAGTCGATGGCAAAATTTTTACCGCTGGCAATCCTGCGTTACTCCGCCACCCACAGAACGGAACACAACAAAATCCATAGACTCGATGCGTTGGACGCCTACAATCAAAAATTAGTCAAAAAGATTGCGGTGCGCGGTATCACTGTAAGAGGATTGACCGGCACCAATGCCTATCTCTATCTGGAGTCCATCCAGATTTCCGCTACCAGCCCGCCTGTTGCCCGCATTGAGTATGAGGTTAAACAACTAAACGGCATCAAGCGGATAGTGCGCAAATTCGGCAGGAATGACAATCTCTTTGATCTTTCCGGGGGACTTTCCCAATACAAGGGATTTGTTATCGCCGATATTAACGCGGTGAACGATACGGTCACCTTTACCAATGGAGAGGTTCTGGAAGCAGGAGAAGCCACTGGCGACGTCAATGAGTCCACGCTGCGCCGGATTCAGATCCGTGAAGCGGTAAAGGCGCATCTGGAAAAAGAGCAATCCCTTTTCCCCCAGGGAATCAAAGTGCTTTCACTTTTCTTTATCGATGAGGTGGCAAAGTACCGCCGTTATGAAGATGGGATTGAACAGGCGGGTGAATACGCACAAATATTCGAAGAGGAGTATAAGGATGCCGTAAATGAAATGCCGCTCTTGCTGGATAAAGCTTATCGTCAATACCTTGAAAATATAAAGGCCGAGAATACACATAATGGCTACTTTTCCATCGACAAGAAAAGCAAGCATCTGGTTGATCCGGCGGTGGGCGCACGAAGCACGGAATCGGACGATGTGGATGCCTATGACTTGATATTAAAAGACAAAGAATCTTTATTGTTGTTTCCGTCAGGAACAGACAACGAAGAAACGCGACGTAAAAAAGATGTACGCTTTATCTTTTCCCATTCAGCGCTGAGCGAAGGATGGGATAACCCCAATGTCTTTGTAATCTGTACGCTCAAGCACAGCGACAGCAGCATTCGCAAACGCCAGGAAGTCGGGCGTGGACTGCGCATCTGTGTCAACCAGAATGGTGATCGCGTGGATAGTGGGTCTAATATCCACGACATCAACCTCCTGACAGTAGTTGCCAGTGAGAGTTATAAAGACTTTACTGCAGGACTTCAGAAAGAAATATCAGATTCCCTCTCTGCCCGACCGCGTAAAGCCGATGAAGAATATTTCACCGGAAAAATTCTCAGGATGCCGGAAGGCGATGTAATAGTCACGCCACAGATTGCCAAACAGATTTACAAATACCTGCTGAAAAATGATTATACCGACGACAACGACGCCATTACCGCTACCTACCATGAGGCCAAAAAGAACAACACACTGGTTGCTTTACCCCCGGAACTTGCACCCTATGCGCCACAGATAGCCCAGTTGATCGATAGCGTCTTCAGTGATGCAGCACTGCCTGCGATTGACGATGGTCGCAAGGCAAAACCTAATCCCCTGAATGCAAACCTTGAAAAAGCAGAATTCAAAGCACTTTGGGAAAAGATCAACCGCAAAGCAGCTTATACGGTTCACTTTGACACTGCTGAATTGATTAAGAAATGCGTGACGACTCTTGATAAGGAATTAAGGGTTACTAAGTTGCAGTATACCGTTGAGCGCGGCGAACAAAATGATGACGTCACTTACGATGAATTACGAGATGGACAGGGCTTTCACATTAAAGAAAATGAAACAGGATATTTTTCTCATTCAGTACATTCTGCTGTAAAATACGATCTCATTGGCAAAGTGGCCGAAGATACCCAACTGACCCGCAGCACTGTTGCCGAAATTTTGAAAGGTATGAGCGGGGTGATATTCTCGCAATACCGACAGAATCCGGAAGATTTCATGCAAAAAGCCTCCAGCCTTATCAATGAACAGAAGGCAACAGCGGTAGTGGAGCACCTGACCTACAGCCCGGTTGAAGAGAAGCATAAACTTCATGAGATATTTACCGTAGATAAAAAGCCGGATTTCAGCAGGGCGATAAAAACTGAACATCATGTTTATGACTATGTCTTTACCGATTCCAAAAATGAAAAAGCATTCGTGACCGAGCTGGACAAGAGCGTCGAGGTGGTGGTTTATGCCAAGCTTCCCAGAGGTTTCTTCATCCCAACGCCGGTTGGCAATTATAATCCGGACTGGGCCATCGCCTTTAAGGAAGGAGCCGTCAAACACATTTATTTTGTCGCCGAAACCAAAGGCTCCATGTCGTCAATGGAATTAAGAAAGATTGAAGAATACAAAATCGATTGCGCACGTAAATTCTTCACCGGCATAACCACAGATCAGGTCAAATATGACATCGTCAGTGACTATGCAAAACTGATGAACCTAGTAAAGTAAGGCGCTGATTTTTTGAAAAGGCAGTGTCCGCTTTCTTGAATCATTCCTGTGCATTACCAAGTTGTCAATCAAACCGGGCCTGTACAAATTCAACAGCAGGGCGGATCGCTAGAAATTGACAACCGCTTCCAGAGGCACCGGCGGGTAAATCTGTCCGTGATTGGGCGGCATGGAATTATAGACCCAGTCCATATCCAGCGTGCCCAGCTTGACGCCCCGATAACGGTCATAGCCGTTAAAGACGCCTCGCACCAGCACATCCTCCATCTGCATGGTCAGACCAAAAACAGCTACCGTCATCCCCGGTTCGAGCCCGCTCAGTTCGCTGGAAAATGCACCCGGATGAAAGGCCAGCCGACTCGAGTCGGACGCCTGGCATTGAATGACGGGGATGATGATCGGAAAACCGTCCCGGTCGATATAGGAAAGGAAACTGAGGGAATCAAGTCTGTTGAATAAAGCTTCTCCAAAAAACGACAGAACTCTTTCCGTGTGGTCTTTTGCGGCGGCGCTTTTCGATATTTTGGTGAGAAGCGCCGACGGGATGATGGAGGCAAGCGGCAGGGGCGCACCGGCTGTGGTTTCCTTCAGATCGAGGTAATGCACGGTATTGATACCGAAGTAAGTATTATATCGAAACATGGGCTGTTGATTATAGATTTCATATTCCCGGCCTTCTTTTTTTAAATGCGTCCAGAGGGCTTTTCCCCGCCAGAGTTTTTTGTCCAGCGTCAGAATGGCAAAACCGATTTTCCCTGTTTGGCGCATGTATGCTTTGCTTAGGCCCTGGCAAAATTCACCAACGGTCAGTTGTGTTGGTGTGGACGCCATCACCGACGTCAGTAAAGACAGATGCGGCAAGCCTTCCTTGGTCACGGTCGCAATAATGCCGACCTTCTCTGCCGGCGCGAAGGCCTTCATGTCCGATTCGGAAAAACTATTTTTGATGGTCATGTTTTGTTTCCTTTCAGTTTTGATCAGCAGCCGTGCGCCGGATTGCTTTTGTCTTGTGTTTGCCGCGGTGATTTTTGATCCCCACCTTTTTCCAGTTTTGTCGATCCGCTCCAGCAGACAATCGATGACGATACCCGGCTTTCGGCGATCCGGGTCAGTTCCTCCATCCGTGACCTTTCCGGGAGGTCTTTTCCGGCAAATGACCAGTCCATGCCCAACCGCTGATACTTGTCCCGGCATAGATTGTTAAAGGCGCATAGTTCCCAGCGGTCAACGGCTCCTTCGAGGTTGGTATGGATGAAATCGGCGATGCCCCGAATGTTTTCGACCGTGTCCGTGGTGCCCGGAATCACCGGTGTGCGGATCCAGAGTGTTTTGGGATAGGGATGCGTTTTTTTAAAGTGCGCCGCAAACACGGCATTGGCCAGAATTTTATCGTTGCCTGCGCCCATAAATATTTTGTGCTTATCCGGATCGATTTCCTTGAGATCATAAAGCAGAATATCAACGTAAGGCAACAGGCCGGCGAGCACGGTTTGCGATACCTGCCCGCACGTATCCAGGGCCGTCTGGATACCTCTGCCCCTCAGCTCCTTTAAAAGGGCCAGACAGAAATCATGTTGCAGGGCCGCCTCTCCACCGGACAGGGTGACGCCGCCGCCGGACTGTTCAAAATAAACACGGTCTTTAGCAAGTTCATAGGCCAGATCCTGAACGTTCCATTTTTTACCTAAAAGCTCCATGGCGGTGGTCGGGCATTCCTCCGTGCATAGACCGCAGCCGGTGCAGAGCAGGCGGTTGATCGTGATCCCCTCGGGGGTCTTTGCCAGCGCTTTTTCCGGGCAGGTTTCCACGCAAATGCCGCATCCGATGCAGCCGGTTTTCATCCACTGAATCTGCGGTTTTGAACTGATGCTCTCGGGATTGTGGCACCACCCGCAGCTAAGCGAACAGCCCTTAAAGAAAACAGTTGTACGGATGCCGGGGCCGTCCTCGGTGGACATGCGGATGATTTCCAGAATGATGCCCTTTGGGGCTTGGTGTCGTGTCATCGATCGTGAACCTTAAAATTTATTATGACTGATCCGCTCAATCACTTCGTTTTGAAGTTCCCGTCCCACGGTTGTAAAGTAGGCATTGTAGCCGGTAATGCGCACCAGGAGATGTCGATAGTCCTGAGGATGAGCCTGCGCATCTTTCAGCATGTCGGGGTCCAGCATATTGATTTGCAAGGCGGTGCCTCCGTTTAGCGTGTAGCCTTTCAGAAACGCCTTGAACTTATCCTTGTGTATAGGATCGCGCAGTATGGAAGGATTGAACGTTATCGTATGGCTGGCGCCGTTTGGAAGTATATTGAGGTAATCCAGCCAGTCTCCCTGGCCGTCTGCGGCTTTTCCGCCCAGCACAATGCCTACGGAGTTCGTATTCGCGGTCGGGCCTTTGATATCCGCTCCGTTGGACGGGCAGATCGCGTTGGACAGAAATTGGCCCTTTGCCCTTCCATCGGCGCTGGCCGCCATGACATAGCCGTCGCCGGCCCAGTAGTTCCAACTGAGCATTCCCGGCCGGAATTGGCGCCCGGTGACTTTTGTTTTGTGCCGCCAGGTTTCGTCGCACCACAGTTGCATGACAAGATGGGCAAGACTGTCCGCTTCATCGTCGTCGCGGCCGTATTTGGGAGCGCGATTTTTGGCGAGGGCCTGAAGCACTTCATGGCCTTGCCAGTTAGCTTTCAAAGCGGCAATCAATTCTTCCATCGTGCATGCTTTTCTGTCGAAGACCAGATATTTAACGGCCAGGAGTGAATCTACCGTGGTTGCATAGGTCACGGCTTCGAGTGTGGTTAAACTGATTTGAGCCCCGCCCTGCGTAATATCCTTTCCCTCTCTTGCGCAACCCGTGACCAGGCAGGAAAGGTAGGGTGTGGGAAAGAAACGGGCGCGGATCGAATCGGATGTTTCATACAAGTCAACGCATTTTTTAATAATATACTTGGTCTGAACCGCATACGCTTTCCAGAAGTCCTCCCAGGTTTTAAACGAGGAAGCACCGGGGGTGAGGGGACCATCCTGTTTGATGGGTTCGGTTTTTCCCGTCATGGGGTCGCAAAAAGGCAGAAGGTCTTTCCCGCCGGTCAGCGTCAGTTCCACGGCTTTGAGCAGATTGAGGTTGTTGTCCACCGTGCCGGAACGGTCATTGCCAACCATGGTGTTCTCCAGACATCCGACGGGCGCGTATTCGTGAACGTTGTCTTTGTGAATCAGGTGCGAGAGGTCGGCGATCCTGGCTTCCAGCATCATACCGGCCATGGAGCGTTCATCAAAATTCAAGAGGAATGGCGCGCCCTGACTGGATTCAATCATATCCACGATTTTGTCCAACAAGGCTTCGGGACTGTTCTGATGCAGCCGCACATTGGGCTTGGGTTCCAGGATGGGCGACATTTCGTCAATCACTTCGAGAATGATGTAGGTCAGATCGTTGGTCATGTCCCGGCCTTTTGCCCCGAGGCCGGACAGGGTGACAAGCTGGCCGAACCCGGCGGTGATTCCCTGGTTGCCGTTGCGGATCATGGCGTCGTAAGCCGTGTTGGCATGAATCCAGAAGCATTTCAGAATTTCCTTGGCCCATTCCCGCGGCATGCCGTCGCGGATTGATTTTTCGTAATAGGGGTAAAGATACTGATCGGCCCTGCCGAAAGAAACGCCTGCGCCGGGATAGTTTTCATCCGTCATGACGAGCATGTGGTTGATCCAGAGCGTCTGGACGGCCTCCCAGAATGTTGTCGCAGGCTCCCAGGGTACGTGACTTAAGTTGGCGGCCATGGTCCGAAGCTCGGCTTTGCGCTGCGCGTCCGGTTCCTTCTGGGCGAGGTTTTCACATAAGATTTTGTATTTGGAAGCCAGATCGCGCGCCATGGTGGAGGCGGTGATCACGGCCCGCAGTTGATCCCCCTTTGATCCGTTGCGTTCCTGGTTGCTAAGGGCGTTATAGATAGACATCAGTTCCGCATGGACGCCCTTCCAGCCGATGGTCAGCAGTCGCTCATGGCCGGGGATCAGATGGCCGCTCGTAGCGCCGGCGTTTCCGTAACCATGATCATGAAACCATTTCATCTGCGCTCTCGCGCCTTTTTTGCCTTTCACCAGTTTTTGCCAGGCCTTACTTTCATCTTTTGTAAAGCACAGGGAGGTCTGAACATTAAACCTTGCGCCGGCCACGAGATCGCCCGGCAGGATTTCCTGAGGCACATAGTTTACGATCACTTCCCGGACAAACCACGCGCGCCTTTCGGGAAGCGACCAATTCCAGAAATCCGGATGAAGCTCTACAGGTCTTGCGGCCTGAAGATAAGATGCGCCCAACGTGTTGAGCAGCGGATAGGTTTCCGGGACGATATAAAAGGTCAGTTCATTATAGATGATGTCCCAGGGCGTTTGTGTCGTCCAGGACGTGTATTCATTGTTCCAGGCCCGCTCGGTTCCGCGAAAATAATAATCCCTCAGCCATTGGATACGGTCGGATAATCCTGAGGGTTCTTTGATGACATGTTCGGATTTTAAAGAGTTTAGCATAGAGACCTCTCCTGTGAGGAAGGCGCCGTAAAGCGGCTATTCTTCCTGTCCTTTTTTGCTCGTGTGGCTGGTGGTATTACCAGTTGCAAAATAAGCTTTCAAAAAAATTTTGTCAATATATCAATCCGTGCCTTTTCTGGGACGCGGCTTGATATATTAACAAAAACAGGCTATAGAAATGACCAATTAATCAACCACCTCGCGAGCTCGCTGTCGAGGTATGAAATGAACGTCATTATATCGCAGCAAGTTGCGGAGAATTGACGCTCGTCCCGCAACAGCGGGATTAATAATTCCCAAGATCATTAAGGTTGAACATGACTTCAAAAGAACCGGAAAAATGGCTGAAAATTGAAATAACAGCGCCTGTGGAGCTGATCGATGCTCTAAGTAACTTTCTGGAGGAAACCGGCGCGCAGGGTGTGTTTTCCGAATCGCTATTGCCGCCCGGTGCGACTGATTTTCCAGAGGCTACGGACGTTGAAGTGATTCAAGCTTTTTTCCCCGCTGATGTCCGCAGCGAGAAGCGGATTTACAATGTGCGCAAATATTTGAAAAGTCTTGAAGAGATTTTTCCTGATGTCAGCGCGCCTTCACTTTCGACCGAGATCATTGCCGATCCGGACTGGGGCGAGCAGTGGAAAAAGTATTTCAAGCCGATTCGCGTCTGCAAAAATATCGTTGTCAAGCCAACCTGGGAAAGATATACGCCCGACAGTCGCGATATTGTGGTGGAAATTGATCCGGGCATGGCTTTCGGCACCGGTCAGCATGCTTCCACACGCATGTGCATGGAAGCCATTGAAAATGTTATTTTGAAGGATCGTTCCATTACGGAATGGAAAGTGCTCGATGTCGGTTGCGGCACGGGCATCCTGGGCATTACCGCCGCTAAGATGGGTGCCGAGGATGTGGTGTGCGTGGACAACGATCCCAAGGCGACGGAAATTGCGGCCGAAAACGCGGTTATCAACGCGGTGGGTGATCGCTTACGGATATTGAATGAAGACGCGGCGCAAATCAGCCAACCGCGCAATCTGATCATTGCCAATCTGACAGCTAAACTGCTGTTGAAACTGCATACGCATCTGGTTCGGCTGCTAATGCCTGGCGGCTATCTAATTATTTCCGGGATCATCGAGCCTGATGTCCCCGCAATCGAGGAGTATTTCATTGTCGTGCCGCTTGTGGTGCACAATAAACTCACCGAAAAAGAATGGGTCTGTTATGTGCTGAAAAAAAATCCGGCGGATATAAAATCCTGATTGTTTCCAGTCAGTAAAATCTTTCAAGGAAAGTGTTTGGCTTTGACTCTGCCCCGAATATACAGTTCCGAAACGCTGCAAAATGCGACAACCTGTCTGCTGGGCACGGATAATCTCCGGTATTTAAAAACGGTTCTGCGCCTCAAATCCGGCGACAAGATCATTATCTTCGACGGCTTTGGACATGAGTTTGAAGCGCGAATTGAAGATTTCAGCGCTTCCGGCGTGAATGTTTGCCTGGGAGCGCAAATTCCGCAGGCGGATAAAAAAATCAGCATTACGCTGGCCCAGGCGATTCCGAAAGCGGGGAAAATGGATCTGATCGTCAAAACTGCCGCTGAATTGGGTGCGGACGTCATTATCCCTTTTACAGCCGCCCGTTCGGTCAGCCGGATCGAAGGAGAAAAAGCGGGAGCTAAAGTCACCCGCTGGCAAAAAATTGTCCGGGAAGCGGCTCGCTGCTCGCGCAGTCCTCAGTTGGCCGCCATAGAGCCGGTTTTATCTTTTGCCGATATGCTACTGAGGGCAACAGCCGACACCCGGAAATTAATTTTTTGGGAAGAAGAAGATCAACAAAACATCAGGGATGTGTTAAATGATCAAAGGTTTGAAAGGGTTGTGCGTTATTTTATCGTCGTGGGCCCCGAAGGCGGGTTGTCCCGCAATGAAGTTGCCAAGGCCAAGGAGTCAGGTTTTATTTCGGTGAGTCTCGGCAAGCGAATCTTAAAGGTGGAAACAGCGGCAGCGGCGATTTTGTCCATTATCCAGTATGAAAAAGGCATATTCAGCCAAGGAGCAGGAGAGGAAGAAAAATGACGACATACCAATTCGCGGGTTTCTGGCGGCGCCTGGTGGCCTATTCCATTGACGGAGTCATCGTCGGTGTTGTTTTTATTGTTCTGGCGATTGTGGCCGGTCTTGCCTATTTTTCCGGAGTGATGTCCAGTGACAGTCAGATCTGGATGGCCAAACTGACTAACCTTGAACGTTTTGGTTCAATTGGAATTGTCGTCTCGGCATTATACGCTTTGCTCTTTATTACTTATTTTACATATTTTCATGGTCTGAATGGCCGGACGCCTGGCAAAAAGTTACTAGGCCTGCAGGTTGTATCCGCCGACGGCAGTCCGATTTCTTTCGGCATCGCTTTTTTAAGATCGGTGGGCTATCTGGTTTCCAGTTTATTATTTACAGTGCCTCTTGGTTATATCTGGGCTGCTTTTGATAAAAAGAAGCAGGGATGGCATGACAAAATCGCCGGCACAGTGGTTATTATCCGCGACCCGCAGGGGAGTGCCGCGGGAATTTTCATCCCCGATTCCAGGATTGCGGCGCAAAGTCCGGTTCAGTTTGGCGACATGTCCGGGAACTTTTCACGTCCGGAAGTGAAAAAGCCGGAAACGCCGCCTCCTGAAGATGCGGCGGGGGCGGACGGCCAAAAAATACCTTGACAAAAGAAACCTTATTTTATAGACGTTTCCTGCCTTTCACAGGTTTAATCAACAAGGCGGGCCGGTAGCTCAGTCGGTAGAGCATCGGACTGAAAATCCGAGTGTCGGCAGTTCAATTCTGCCCTGGCCCACCAGCTGAATCAAGGGGTTACAAACTGTAAAAACGGTTTGTAACCCTCTTTTTTTGGGTACTGTGATAAATTTGTGATAAACGCCTTTTTGATCCCATCCATTACTTCTATCGAAGGCCTGATACTCTTTTAGGCCTGCCGATGGCTTTTGTCTGGTTTTTAAATGGTTTTTTGATGACCCCAATAGATGAAAAAATGGTCTTTATGGCTCGGCATGTTGTTAAATAATACTTGACCAATATTTAACTATTAGTTAATATTGAACCATGTTTACGATAAAATACAGTAAGAAGGCCCTCAAAATTAAGATAAAAATGGCCGGAGATATTTCCGGAAAGATTGATAAGGAGTTGGAGGCTATTGCCGCAAATCCAAAAAGTTATGCGGGAGACTGGAAAAAATTAAAAGGTTCATCATTCTGGCGTTTACGCGTTGGAGCTTGGCGGGTAATCTGTGAAATAGCCAAAAAAGAACTTATCATCTGCGTCCTTAAAATAGGAGCGAGAGGAGACATATATAAATGAATATTCAGATCATCAAACAAAACGGGGCTCCGGAATACGCAATCATTCCCTTTGATAAATGGGAAAAAATGGTCAGCCGTATGGAAGAATTGGAAGACACTCGCGATGCGCGCAACATTTCCGCCGCTATTGCCGATGGCGAAGAAACCTTTCCTGATGATTTCGTCAAGCGTTTATCGTCCGGCGAAAGTCGTCTTAAGGTCTGGCGTGAATACAGAAAGATGACTTTGGCCAAACTGGCAAAGGATTGCGGGGTCACCGTTTCGGCCATTTCGCAGATTGAAAACCGTAAACGAACGCCCAGCGTTGACCTGTTGGTTAAGCTTTCCAGAACTCTCGATTGTGACATGGAAGATCTTATTTGACCTTCATGTAACCGTTAAAGACTACCCTTGAAGCGGATGGCCGCAAAGTGGGCTGGTTGATGATCTGAAAGGCGCGGTCACTCCGGATTCAATATAGATCATTGAAATTCCGGATTGACAATCCGGAATTTCAATGTATAAGGATCGACATGATTAAACGGCCATCCTCTATTGAACAATTATCCAATGCCTTGCGGCGCTCGCCGGTGACAGCCCTGCTGGGCCCTCGGCAATGCGGCAAAACCACGCTGGCGCGGATGTTTGGTCAAAACCGCGTTGCGACCTATTTCGATCTCGAATCCCGGCCTGACCAGACGCGGCTGCAAAATCCCGAGCTTGCCCTGAGCAGCCTGAAAGGCATGGTTATCCTGGATGAAATACAGAGCATGCCGGAACTCTTCAATGTTTTAAGGGTGCTCGTTGACCGGCCTGAAAATCAGACCCGTTTTTTAATTTTAGGCAGCGCATCGCCGGAACTGATGAAGAAATCTTCGGAAACGCTTGCCGGACGTGTTGAATTTGTGGAATTGACGGGGTTTACGCTTGCGGAGATCAAACCAAAAGACGAGCGGAAACTCTGGCTGCGGGGCGGATTCCCCCGTTCTTTTCTTGCGTCTTCCGACATAGACAGCGCGTCCTGGCGGGAGGGATTCATCCGGACTTTTCTGGAGCGCGATATCCCTCAACTGGGTATTTCAATTCCGGCCGCCGCCATGAGGCGTTTCTGGACCATGCTGGCTCATTATCACGGGCAGATCTGGAATGCTTCAGAACTGGGGCGGGCCATGGGATTTTCCGACAAGACCATGCGTGGCTATCTCGATATTCTTTCGGGGACCTTCATGATTCGCCAGTTAATGCCCTGGCACGAGAATCTGAGCAAACGCCAGGTGAAGGCACCCAAAATCTACTTTCGTGACTCGGGGATTCTCCATCAATTACTGAGTCTTTCGGATTTTCAGTCGCTTACCGGCCACCCGCGCGTCGGGGCGTCGTGGGAAGGTTTTGCCCTGGAACAAACGCTGGGCGTTCTTGATACGCGGCAGATTTATTTCTGGTCAACATACAGCGGTGCGGAGCTTGATCTGTTTTTCCTTCATGATGGGCGGCGCTATGGCGTGGAATTTAAGTACAGCGAAGCTCCCGTTGCGACAAAATCAATCCATTCGGTTCTGGAAACATTGAATCTGGAGCATATATGGATTATTTACCCCGGTGTGGAACAGTATCCGGTTCATGAAAAAATTACGGTGCTTCCACTGCAAAATATTGGCGACTTGAAGTTTTCTAAAAAGACAAAAGAGAAAGCATGATGCGCAAACCCTCTGTGCCAATATAAGTGAGACACTTCCCCACCAATAGCTTAGTGTAGGGCGGGGAGGAGAAAAACAGATGGAAAAGAAAGAAGTTATGGTTATGAATCTTATGCCAGGCGTTGATGAAATGGAAGGAGCCCGTAGGGCGGCTGCCTCTATTCTCTATTCTGCTGTGTTGACTTATACAAGGAGCTTCTGGCCGGTTTTTTCGACCATTTCCGCAAAACCGGATTGATCTTCATCACGGATGAAAAGATGTGGTTCGATACGGGCGTTGATCTGCGCGGCCAGGTGATAAAGCTGAGACATCAAGTCCAGATAATCAATGTTCTTATCAAGGCTTTCCACAAACAGTCCGATATCGACATCGCTGTCCGCATCGTACTTACCCGTTAAATAGGAACCGAATAAAACGGCCTTATCAAAGGCTATTTTTTCCCGCGTAACTTTAATATATTGCAGGGCTGTCATCTCAGCTTCTCTTTTATCCATTTGAATAACTCCCGAGGTTTGCATAGCTATTTCCCGATAATAATTAGCTTTTAATGCGTTTGATTATAGGTAAAACAACATTGTGTGTCAATTAAAAATAAAATAAAACGGAGAAACTTGTTAACATTTGACAGCCAAAGATGCTACATAAGTCACTAAATAAAAGATATATAGGGATATGCCATGACTTCTGAAAACAAACCCCTTGCCGTCTCCTTATACCAAGTTGCATTCAAAGGGTAACAAACCAATGTAGTCCGAACCTTTAGGTTCGCGTGTTTAACGGGTCTAAAGACCCATACTACTGTTGACTTTTGACGGCGACTTGGTATTAAAAGAAGCCGTTGATGCGATGGATACAATGAGTGATCAAATCCATTCGTATCTCAATCTAAAAACGGGGGAATGGTTTACAATAAAAATCCCATGAAAGACAAATTATCCGGTAAAATTCTCGACGACGGCCTGTGTCTGTGCGACGTTTGCGGCAAGAAATCAAAATTGGGCGGATTTCTCAATCCCATATCGCCTGATCCGCAGGTGGCCTGCTACGACTGCATGATTCGCATGTCCGCCGAAGAAAAAGGCATCAGCATCGCGGCGGCTGAAAAACAGCGTAACGACGCCTTGCGTGTTTCAAGACTTTTCACTGACTGCAAAATGAAGGAATATCTCGCGGCCGCTCAGAAAAGTGATTTCAGCGACATCGATGAAGCCAATAAAATTCTCCAATACGTGACGACTGTCTGGAACACTTTCGATAAAAAAGAAAAAGACAAGATGGCCCGGAAAAAAGACGACGCGCTTATCCCCCTGTTTGAAAACGTCAAAATGAGCTGGGGGCATTTGACAGAAAAACCGCCGCAAAAACGAAACGACATTTGCGCTTGCGGAAGCGGCAGGAAATATAAGGCCTGCTGCCTGATTTGCCAAGAGCAGGAGAAAGCGGAAATTGAAAAATGGAAGCGGTTTGACGCCTGGGTGATTCGCAAAGGCATGATTCTGCTTACGGAAAGCAAAGACCTTGACATCGCTTCATTGATCAAGTTCTATTTTGGAAAAAAACGCGAAGCCGAGGCTAAAAGGTACGGCATAACTGAGCAAGATATGGAAGAGCTCAATGAATGGCTAATGAATGATTACTTTGCCCCGGATGAACCGACGCCTTATGCGCTGGGAAGATTGCTGGCTCAAGACACGTTATCCATAGACGAAAGAAAGCTCGTGGAAGCGCGAATTGAAGCGCCGAAATCCGTCTATCTGGTGACGTTCATCAAAAAAGGAACAGGCGCGCTTTTGCGGAATATTTTCGATCAAACGGAAGTGTTTGTTCACGACACCATGATGTCCCAATCCACACAGCCGGGCTATGCTGTTTTTTTGAGAGTTTTTCCAGCCGGTCCATATTACCTGATATCCGGCGGCCATATGTCCTATCCGCCCATTTATCTGGACGAAAAGCTCAAGGAAATCGAAAAAGCATACAAAAAAAGCGGGCAAAAAGACGGCGTCAACCCTTTTCTACGTCGTAATGGTCATGTTTTCGGTAGGCTCTTTTAGCGTAATAAATCAAAACATGAGATATCCCTGCACCAGCAGAAACTGCCCTGGCGATCCGCAGGACAATGACATTCTTTACAACCTCGGCATGTGCTACAGCGAGATTAGCGAGCCCGAAAAGGCCGTGAAGACCCTGTCCGAATGCGTGAAGCATTATCCCAGCATAGTTCGTCTCCTTACATCAACAAGGGGAAAGAATTGGCCGCTTTAACGGAAAAAAAATATACCGACAGCCACCGGGACGATAACCTGATGATTGACAAATGGACCGCTTTCTTAAATCTATCAGACTGGTTCAAATGGCGAGGCTTTGAGGATGTGCCGGCAGGTTATGGAAAAATGTAACTGATGATCGAATTGATAAGGAGAACAAAACATGAAGAACGTAGAGATGAAAGTGGAAGACAATATCCTGACGATTAAAGTTGATCTTACAAAAGAGTTTGGCCCGTCGGCATCGGGTAAAACCATTATCATCGCATCAACGGAAGGGAATATTTCCATTCCTGAAAAAGATGAGATAAAGATAGGATTGAACGTTTACAAGAAGAAGTAATACCAAGTTGCTATCAAACATTAAAATGTTGATTTACCGGGCATAATACCAAGTAAGCTTTCAAAAATTCATAGTTTATTTTTTGAAAGCAACTTGGTATAATATTGCATGTTCATGGTGTCCTTTTGTGTGGAATAAACTAAATGTCGATCCATATCATTCCGGTAAATAAACTCAGCGCTAAGGCCTTACAAGGTGTCATAGACGAATTCATTTCCAGAAATGGGACTGATTATGGAGAAATTGAGGCGTCACAGGAAACAAATTTCAAGCAGGTAAAATCAAAACTTAAAGACGGATCGGCAGTTCTTGTTTTTGATGATGAGACTGAAACCACGAATATATTCCTGGCTGATGACCCTGTTTTGAAGAAGCTTGATGCAGTATAAGAAGTGATGAAGAAAATATAGCACGACTTTGCTGAGATAAATGTTCTCGTCCCATTAATCTGATATGGTTAATGGGATAAAATTGTGATAGAAAGCTCAGAAAAGAAGCGCAGCAGATAGAATAGGTAGAAATAGATAGAATTACTTTTTAATATGCCCTCCCTAAAATGAGGGCTTTTTTATTAATTTTTGGTTATGTCGAAGAAGAAAAAATGAAAATCCTGCTAATGAATCCTCCCAACTGCGGCCGCAGTATCCCGGAGGAAGAATACGGCATTACGTCTCTCAAACAGATATTCAAAGGCGAGCCGTTTAATCTGGAAGTTCTGGCCGGACCTCTATCCGGGCACGATGTTCAGATATTTGATGGGAAGTGTGAAAATGAGGACGCTTTCTGGAAAATTTTCGATCAATTCCAGCCGGATGTTGTCGGGTTTACCTCGCTGACGTGCGAGGCCAACACCGTTATCCGTTATGCGGCGAAGATTCGTAAGCAATGCAAGGCGTTCATTGTCGTCGGTGGCAACCATGCGACGTATAATCCGCATGATTTCAACCGCGCCGAGTTTGATTACATCGTTATGGGTTTGGGCAAAAAGAGCTTTTCGGAATTGATCGACCGTCTGGCCGCAGGTGAGAACGGCTGCGGCATTGCCGGAATTGCCCGCACGTCGCCGGGAAAACGCTTATCGTATTCGCCGCGGCAATTCAGTAAAGCCGATTTAATGGACGATATCGCGCCCCGTTATGATCTGGTTGCCAAATACCGCAGCCAGTATTATCTGGAACAGTTGGGGCTGGCGATGGGCTTTGTCATTACGGCATACGGTTGCACCCATAACTGCTCTTTCTGCACCATTCCGGGGATCACCGGCGGAAAATATCTGACGCATGGGTCCGATGCCGTCCTTCGCGATATCCAGACGCTCGGTGATATTCCTTTCATCCGGATGGTGGATGCCAACACATTTGGCAATGCGGCGCAGGCATCCGAACTTTGCGGGAAAATTCTGAAAGCCGGTATCCGTAAAAAATTCTTTGCCGACGTCCGCGCCGACACCATCGTCAAACATCCGGATTTGCTTGCAAAATGGAAAGAGGCGGGCCTCTATGCCGTGGTCGTGGGCTTTGAGGATGTTCAAGATGAGCGCCTGCAAGCCTACAACAAGAAATACCAGGGTCACGTTATCCGTCAGGCCATTGAGATTCTGCACGATCTGGGCATTGTCATCGTTGGTGATTTTATCGCGGCGCCCCAATATTCGGAAAGTGATTTTGAAAAATTGGAGAATTTCATTGTAACCCATAAAATTGAAATTCCCGTCCTGTCCATTCTCACGCCGATACCGGGGACGATGCTCTTTGATGAGATGAAAAAAGACATTGTTATTTTCGATTTGGATTATTATACATTCACCAATGCCGTGACGAAAACAAAAATGCCGGAGGCTTTATTTTACAAGGCGTATGCCGATTTAGTCAAAAGACTGCATGAAAAACCGCACAGGCCACAATAATTGAAGGAGAATTATGGAAGTTTACATCAACGACATCGCCGCTTTCTTGCCCAATGAACCGGTCACCAATGATCAACTGGAAGAGGTGCTGGGCAATATCCACAATATTCCCTCCCGGATCAAGAATCGTGTCCTTAAAAACAACGGGATTAATACCCGCTACTATGCCATTGACCGCAAAACCGGCAAAATAAATTACACCAACGCGCAATTAACGGCTGAGGCTGTGCGGTGTTTGAAACCGTATGATAATTTTTCAATCAATGACATTCAATGTCTTTGCTGCGGCACATCCACGCCGGATCTGATCTTGCCCGGTCACGGCCTGATGGTGCATGGTGAATTAAAAACACCTCCCTGCGAAGTCATTACCACTCTGGGTATCTGCCTGTCCGGCATTACGTCCTTTAAAGCGGCGTATGCCAACGTAGCCTTGCAGTTGAGCGATAATGCCGTGGCGACCGGTTCAGATCTGGCTTCATCGCTCATTAAGTCCAACTTCTTTGAACATTTAAAAGGCGATCCTGATTTTAAAAGGCATCCCATTTTAAACTTTGAATCGGACTTTCTGCGCTGGATGCTCTCCGATGCCGCCGGAGCCGTCTTTATGTCGCCGAAAAAAAACGAGAGCAAAAAGTCTTTGCGTGTGGACTGGATTGAGCATGTTTCCTATGCGGGACAAATGGAAGTCTGCATGTTTGCCGGCGGGGTCAAAGACGATGACACAAAAGCAGTTACCGGTTGGCGCCAGCTGGATTCGATGGAAGAAGTTTTGGCCAAAAATTTCCTGGCGCTGAAGCAGGACACCGGTATCCTCAATGAAGAAATTGTGAAAGTTAGCATTGATATGGCCTTGGCGCGTGCCATCGAAAGAAGAAAAATCAAAGCCGAAGAGATCGACTGGTTTTTGCCTCACTATTCCTCCGAGTATTTCCGCGACAAAATTCATGACGCGATGGTCGGCATCGGCTTCCATGTTCCCTACGAGAAATGGTTTACCAATCTCACCTATAAAGGAAACACGGGCGCGGCTTCCATCTACGTCATGATGGAAGAGCTTTTCCACTCCGATAAACTGAAAGAAGGCGACAAAATTCTCTGCTACATTCCGGAGAGCGGCCGCTTTTCCATTGCCTATATGCTGCTCACCGTTGTCTAGCGTTATCAGCGCTGGATGTTCTTAACCACCGGTCGATAAAGGAAAAGATTTTTGCGAAGGAAGCTATTCTGATTGCTGATATCCTCCGAGGAGTTGCAGACGTAAGTAACGACTAGGTTTCTGTCTTGAGCGAATTGGCGATGTTCCTTGCCGGCGTAACAAAATGTATGTTGATCGTAAATAGGACTTCGGGGATCTACTTCGGCAACGGCTTCAATAAGAGCCGAAGGAGGACTCCAGGGACCTTCGGGGTTTGCGGCGGTTGAATACAAAAGCTGATGCCCCTTTTTTTCCGGAGACAAATAAACAACCATCCATTGCTGATCCTGAATGTGATAACGAACGCTCAATTCGGAAACGCCGGCGGGGAAAATAATCTTCACCTCGTTTGGTTTCAACTTCTTTTGCCATGCACCATCGCGAGTCCAATACTCCCAATAGTTTGCCGGGTTGTCTAAATGATCAGTGGAAATCCGCGCCAGAATATTGCCGGAGATACTGACATTATCTTTCGCATAACGGTAGAGGGGATAAAAATAAACGTAATTGTGATGAATGACGGATGTTGTGGCCAGCGCTTCAACGCCTGTGGCCAGCGCGTGAGTCCAATCCAGATAGTCAACTGGCCATTGATGGGGATCGTCCGCCTTGAAATCTTTTATACGGGCGATTTTATGCCCGGCGACTTTGAAATTGAAGGGCGGCGGGGCGTCAGGCAAGCCCTGAATAACAAGCAGGGGAATATACAGGGTGCCCCTGGCGATAAATGGGTCCTGCGGCCAGAGCCATTCGTCCTGGCCAAATGAAGACACAAATTTGCCGTTTTTCTTTTTCAGAAAGTACTGAATGGAAAATTTCTGATCGGTGGAGCATGTGGAGACGGCCAGCGTGGTTCCCAGGACGACATCCATGCCGATCCGGTCTTTCCTGCCCTTGTCTTCTGAGACAAACGTGTCGCCGAAGATCCAGAGGGTGCGCCGTTCATCCAGAGCGATGGAATAGGCGCCATCCCCGCCATACCATCCGTCTTGATAGGGAAAATCGGGAAGACATTGAGCAGGCTGTTGGAGCGGGATAAACGTTGAGCAGGAGACAAGCAGTACGCTCAGGCAAAATAGGCTGAATGCTGATCGAATATTTTTCATGGCTACCATTTCTGGTTATTTGAGTGCTAGTGTCTCGTCAATCAAGAAATGTCATTTCGACCGCAGGGAGAAATCTAAGATTTCTCAGTCGTTATGACTCCTTCGAAATGACAGCGTATCGTTGACAGGACACTAGGGGCACGCCGCAGCGTGCCCCTATCATTTCTTATTTCAATTTAAAACCTACCCGACTGTCCTTCACGTTTTCTTTTTTCTCGGGGGCAAGCGATGGGGCTTTGACTAAAAATATCCGCGCCGGCTCGACTTTACCCTTCTCCAGCAACTGCTCGCGAACGGTCTGGGCGCGTCTGGCCGAAAGCTCCGTCAAATCGCTGTCCATGATGATAATGTTGTCATTGATCAGTTTTTCCATTTCCGGCGGCGGTAATGCTTTGGCGATGCCCAGCGCTGTGCGCGGTTTGGGGAACTTAGCCGATTTATAGGCCATGATCAGATATTTTTCATATTCAGCCTGAGCAACCGTAATATTCGTGAGTGGCACAGGCGTCAGACCCTTATCGATCATTTCCTTGAGCTTTTGCGTTTTGATCTGACGGTCGAACTCGACTTTTTTCAAAGCTTCTTTATCCTGTGTGGGATCAACATAGGCTTCAATCTCCAGCTTCAGATTGGGTCGGTCGTAAAGCGCTTTGGCCAGGGCGCCGATTTTTTTAAGTCCCGCCTCCGGCAACTCGGCGCTGCCATAGTCAAATTCGACAAAGCTCATTTCCTCTCCACCTCCGGTCAGAGAGGACAAAAGCGAGAAGGGGGCCGTGACGGCTTTGGTAATCAGGTTAACCAGAATCTGCCAGACAATCGGCCAGATTTTAAATTTCGGGTCGTCGAGGCTTCCGGACACCGGAATGTCCAGATTGATCTGACCGTTGCGGTCGGTTAAAAGGGAGACCGCCAGTGTCACCGGGGCTTTGATGGCGTCGGGACTTTCCACTTTATCGCCGAAGGTCAACTGGTCAAAGAAAACCTTGTTTTCGGCTTTCAGGATTCTTTTGTCGATCAGGTAGGACACTTCGAAATTGAGCTTGCCTTTGATGATGGGATAACCCAGAAATTTGCTTGTATAGGGTGTGACCTGACTCATCTCAAGGTTTTTAAAACTGATTTTAATGTCGGCGAAAAGGTCTTTCTTAAGCGGATTGATGGCGCCTGCGATTTCGAGGGGAGATCCGTAGCCGACATTTCCCTTTAAGTCCACCTTGGCGCGGGAGACTTCCTGCGATGATAATCCCGTGACGCTGCCTTTGAGATTGAGCATGGTTACCGCGTAGTTCGGTTTGATGTTGCGGTCGGCAAAATCAACCGTGCCGTCCTGAAAAATGATTTTGCCGATTTTAATATCCGGCGGCGCCTGAGCCGGTTTCGCGCTTTGGACTGGTTGGGGAGGCTGCTTCTCCTGTGCCGTTTTGGGCTTATCGGTTTCTGTTTGCGGCGCGCCGGTGATATCCTGGATATTGGTGCTTCCGCCCTCGTTGATCACGATTTTGGCAAAGAAATCATTAACCGAGATTTCCCTGATGTTCACAAATAGTGGATTGTAGCCTGCCGCGAGAGATTGGAAATTCAGTTGCTTCCATTTCAGAAAATCATGCGCGTGAGCCTTGTCAATGGTTGCCAAATTGGAAACGGAAAGATTGCCCGTATATTTGATGCTGGGTTCATTTTTCGCATCCAGATTCAGAGAGACTTTCCCGGCAGTCGAGATTGAACCGTGTGTGACATCCAGTTGAACGGACTCGGCAAAATAGGGTTGGAACGGGCGGATGGCCAGGTTTTTTACCTCTATGGCCAGATTGGCGGCAAGCGGTTCGATGCCGACCGGGCCTTTCGCGGCGATGCTGCTTTTTTTATCAATAACCAAAGCCAGGTCAACATCGGCTAAGTCACCCTTCTTCAGGGAAAGCTTGGACACGCTCAGGCGCAAGGGATTGATCTCTATTTTCACCGGCTTTGTCGGTTGTGCGTCAATAAATGTTATATCGGCTTTGTCGATCACAAAACTGTCGATGAGAAGGATCAGTTCATTTTTCTTTTTGGTGTGATCACCGGGCTTATCCTTGGCGGCAGCTGGTTTGGCTTGCTCATCTGTTTTGTCTGGCCCGACAAGATTAAGCAGATTGATATTGCCCTTTTTATCTCGCCGGATCACCAGTTGAGGGGCATCGAGCGCAATTTGGGCCAGATGAACTCTGGGAACAAACGGTTCGACGGAGGCGAGATTCACGGTCAGAGCGGGAAGTCGCAGGATCTTATTCCCCTGCAAATCGTCCAGAGTCACTTTTCTCAACGCGGCCTGGCCGGTCAGTTTCAACTCAGGCGATTTATCCTTGTGCATGATGAAGTTCAGTTGAATCTTGGTGTCCAACCGCGCCTCAGTGAGTTTAAAGTTCATCTTCACCGGCACATATTGCAAATAAAAGGGGACATCAATATCCTTTATCTCAATATCAAAAAGGGTTTCCCGCGACGTCAGAAAGGGCTGAGTTTTTCCGGCGACAGCAAAGGTATGGCCATTCACAATGGCCGAAAATTTAGGTTCGACATAATTTTTCATGTAGTAATCGATATTGGAAACAAAAGGAACCGAGATATTAAGCTCCCGTATCGTATGATCGGTTTGATTGGGCATGTCGCGGAAATCAATGTTTCCGCCCACAATCTGAATATTGTTGAGTGAAAAAAGAAAAGGTTTGGCCGGCTCTTCTTTTTTGGTTTCCGTTTTCGGAATCAGGTCGGAAAAATTATAGGACCCGTCTTTCTTTCGTGTGATGCCAACGTAAGGTTTATGAAGACGTATTTCTTCCAGGAGTAAAGCCCGCCTGAAGATGGACGTCATGACATTGACGTTGACGTAGAGCTCATCAAAGGTGATAAACGGCCCATTCTTTCCGGGATCGGCCAGTTTAAATCCCTTAATCGTTGCGGAAAGAGCAAAGGGGTTGATTTTAATCTGATCGATAGACGTTTCCCGGTGCAAGGCCTCGGAAATCTTCTTGGTCAGGACAGGTTTAAGAACGGCGGGAAGAATAAGGAAGCCGGCGATGCCGATAAAGACCGCTAAAGCGATGATGACAATCAGGATTTTTTTTAAAATATTCATGTCGGTCAGCTCCTTTCCTTTTATTGACTTTTAGCGACAAAAGGGAAAATCCCCCGTCAAGCCTTATAGACTGCATTTTCCTTCGGTGACAGGGGTTTGTTGACTGCAAAATAAGCTGACAAAAGATTAATCATCAGTCATCCATAGGCCGCCTTTGCATGATAATTAATAATGTGAAATTAATATTTCATTTCAGGGTGAGAATCAATTAAAAAGAGTGGTTAGTGAAACTTCGATTCCAATGTCAAAGCACATAACCTGCCCCAGGACGAATTTTTCTTTACATAAGGTGTAAAGAAATGTGACTTTCTTCCTGCTGAACGGGTCTGCGACAAATTTATGGGCGAGAGCTTTGAATAATCGCCAATTCTGTCATTTCGACCGTAGGGAGAAATCTTTAACAGTGCATAATATCTGAGATTTCTCGTCGCTCTCGCTCCTCGAAACGCGTGACCTGAAAGGTTATGACAATTTTCAAAGGTCTCTGGGCGCCTTATTCCCTGCAGAGACGTATTCCCCCCTTTGGAAGGAGACTGTGTCGCAATTAAGGGAGAGCAGCGATCTTTGACAACAGAATATTAGAAAAAGGTTAAAAAGCAAGAGAAAACTTTTTGTATCATAGTGCTGATATGATAGAGTGTTTTCAAGGAGAAATACTATGGCATATCGATGCGGCAATCGTTATCAGATGGACTTAATGCCCCTGAGCATAGAAGAATATGTAGGTTCTGACAACCCAGTACGAGCCTATGATATTTTTGTGGAAGCGCTAAATTTTCGTGAACTGGGCATAGAGATTAATCCTGATAAAGTAGGCAACTCTGAATACGAAACACGATCCATGTTCAAGACAGCTTCCTGAAGTCCACGCACCCCTGCCATTGTAAAACATCCAAGATTACGAAGTGGTAATATAAACATATAGTCCATAATGACCAGCATTGCCTTGACTTGCAAGGCAGTTCTTTTTATAATCCCTTCCATAATGAGCAACGTCTTATCAAGTTAGAATAAGGAGGAAGTCATGTTAAAAAATAGAATTGCAGGCGTATTTTGTCTTTGCTGCATGTTGGTTACAACACTTGCATTGGACGCTGCAGCAAGCAAGAAAAATCCCTATGAAAGCGCTATTTCCAAAGTCCGCAGCGAAATCTGGCAGGATATAAACAGCGGCAAATGTGGAAGTGCAGCTGCTGCCATAATGGTCGATGGCAAGGTCGTTTATACCGAAGGCTTTGGTATGGCCAACAGAGAGAAGAGCATACCTGTTACTACAACTACGCTCTTTAATATTGGCTCTATCAGCAAGGTGTATGTAGCAGCTGCAATCATGCTGCTCGTTGATGACGGCAAGGTTTTGCTCGATAAGCCGGTCACAGACTATCTTCCGGAATTCAAGATGGCTGACAATAGATATAAGAAGATCACTGTAAGAATGCTACTGAACCATGTATCGGGCTTACCGGGGACAGAGGTTTCTAATTCCTTTGGGTTCAAATACGATGACAAAGTGAAGCAGGAAACCATCAATACGTTGGCCCGCGCGCATCTCAAGCATGACCCGGGAGCAATGGCTGTGTATTGCAATGACGGGTTTACGTTGGCAGAAATGATTGTGGAGCGGGTAAGTAAACGGAAATACATGGACTTTCTGGAAAAAAGGATATTCAAGCCGCTGGGCCTGAAAAACACCGGCATCGGCGTTGGTGAAATCAAGGGCAAGCCGGTGGCATTGTATTACGACCCGAAAACAGGGACAATGCATCCGACTGAAACGCTCTCGGTATTGGGGGCTGGCGGGCTTTCTTCAACTGCCGAGGAGCTTTGCCGTTTTGCCGATGCCTTTTCAGCGGCTGGAAAACTCCTAAATAAGGAATCTCGTGCCGAGATGAGAAAAGCTCAGCCTTCCGCGTTTCGGGGCAAACTGAGGAATCCGGAGGTTTCTATCGGGCTGGGCTGGGATATGACAGGCCTTCCACGGTATGATGCGGCCGGAATTCAGTTGTTGGGCAAGAGCGGCGGCACGGGGAATTACTCTTCTATGGTTTTCACGGTTCCCGATAGGAGAATATCGGTTGCCGTCCTCGCTGCCGGAAGGGGAAGTAATGCAATGAAAATAGCATTAGCAGGAATGGATGCTGTTTTGGTTGAGAAGAAGCTTGTCCCCAGAGAAGGAAAAACCATACTGATTCCACCAAAAGCGCAGAAATTACCGCAGGATTATGCGTCCTTCAGCGGTTATTATGCCAGCAACACAAAAATAGGCCAGGTCGTGTTTGATGAGGAAAAGAACAGCGCTACCCTGTTCATGTTCAAGGAAAAGGAAAAAGTGCCGGCAATGACACTCGTTTATAACAATGGCTACTATTACGATGCCGAAGGCAACCGTTCATATTTTACCAGTACGGGCGGAGAGACTTATTACGTGAGCTCGCTAGCTACGCTCGGGATCGATGTGATCGGCATGCAAAAAGTAAAGCCAATAGAAAAACCGCAAAGCCTCCGTATCAATATGGATGGAATGGTCTGGCTGCGTCGTAACGTCTCTCCCCTGGAAGGGATTATTGCCGTGGATTCGCATTTTGTTAAGTCATTGCTTTACAAGGAACTGCCGGGATACGTGGCTTTTATGGGCACCAAAAGGATCGATTCCCCTGAATTCGCGGGCATGCCCTTTGACGTCATCCGCGACCAGACGGAGCTTACCCTTTTGGAAAAGAATGGGGGCACATGGGCATGGATTTCTGATATGTTGTATAGTCCGGCCCAGAGCGCCGCCTCCTTAAAAGCCGGAGGAAATTCTGTGAAAATTGAGGGCGATGGATATAATAAGTGGATGGTAGCAGATGAAGACATGGTTGTAAGTTTTACAAAACCGAAACAAGGAAGAATAATCATGTTCTCTTCCGGCGGTACCGTGATCTATGATAGTGCGGTCAATACAGGTGACGCCTATACCGCCAAGGGCAATTATATTGAATGTGCTGGTTTTGCAAATGATGTCTTTACAGTCATAGCCAAGCCCATCGTGTCAGATAAAAAGAAGTAAAAAATTCTAACCATTGCTTCGCCCTATCAAGTATGAGCCAGGGCGAAGCAATCTCAAATATAAGGGTTCATACTGAACTGCGAGGTTACAGTACTGCGAACAGGTCACGGAATTGACAGTTACTCACTTTCGATCCGTAATCCTCAGCACTGACGAAGGCCCAACACTGAATAGTAGGTAGGTGGATGGTGCAAGATTTGCGGCTGAAAATAAAAATATTGAAGATGGCTTTTCCCGTGATGTTCTTCCGGAACTGTTGCTTTCCTATTTTTCCAATTTATGCACCATTTCAATCAATAATATACAGACTTTATGCCCGACGCTAAATATAGGCATTTTATTTTGATAAAGTCATTGACATATAAAACTGTTCTTCTTATAATTCTCCAATATACAAGACCACGTTTCTTATACTCCCTCTCACAAAAAGGAAGTTCTTATCAATCTTAAAAATACCTATACTCCGGAGAAACTTTTATGAAGAATGACAGTAAACTCCTTTCAGGATTTGGAGCCACAATCGGTTTTTCTGATTTACTGATTAACCCCCTGAAGCGACTCGTTGCAAGCAGACTGGCGGTTGCGGTTGCCCTGCTGGTGCTGGTCTCTGTTTCGGCCGGGTGCCGCAGCGACAGTAAAAACCTGCGCCAAGTTGGTCCAGTGGTGACTCCATCCGGCACTTTCTCCGGCGTCCAGCAGCAAGCTTCGACTGCGGCCAAGACGGTGAATGCGTTTCTTGGAATTCCCTTTGCCGAGTCCGCCTCCGGGGAGCTGCGATGGACGAACCCCGTCGCCAAGGCCCCCCTGGGCGATTTTGCCGCCACCTCATTCGGCCCGGCCTGTCCGCAAGATACAAGCTGGGGAGGGCGCATCAAGGGCCTGCGGCAAGACGAGGACTGTCTGACGATCAACGTCTGGACGCCAACGGACCCCGCGCCGGCGGGTGGCTTCCCGGTCATGTTTTGGATTTACGGAGGCGCCTACCTTCACGGCGCCACGGCAGATCCGCTATTCAGCGGCGCGTCGCTTGCGGCGAGTCAGTCCGTCGTGGTGGTAACAGCCAATTACCGGATCGGAGCGCTGGGATTTCTCGCCGGCAATGTCGGGAATGCCACCTTCACTGGCAATTACGCCCTTCTCGACCAGCAGCTGGCGCTCAAGTGGACCCAAACCAACATCGCATCGTTCGGCGGGAACCCGAACAACGTGACGCTGTTTGGGGAGAGCGCCGGCGCCATCTCGACGGGGGTGCACCTCTTGTCGGTACCCTCGAGCGAACCGCTGTTTCATGCGGCGATTATCGAGAGCGATCCGCTGGGGATATCCCTAAAGACCGCCGCGGAGCAGAGCATAACCGGCAACGCCTTCGCGAAAGCACTCAACTGCGGCACCAGCTCTGACGCCGCTAAGTGTCTGCGCGGGATCCCCATCGGGAGCCTGATTGCGGCGCAACAGGGCGCCGACGTGATGCTCGCCGTGAGCTCGGCGACCGGTATCGGGAGATTCACGCCCTGGGGACCTTACCTAGATGGAACATTCATTACCCAACAGCCGATCGACGGAGCGAAGAAAGGTGCGCTGAACAAGCCGACCATTTTGGGCACGGTGCGAAATGAAGCCGCAGTCTTCATTTCTGCGCTTCCTCTTTCCTACTTTGAGAAAGATAGCTACAGCCAGTTAATCAATGGCGATTTCGGCGCCAACGGCGCAGCAATTCTGGCAAAAGCGGCCTACGCAACCACGAGCACGGCAGCGACGAACAAGGCGAAGTACATCGAGCTTACCACCTCTCGTCTGTTGACGTGCCCGACTCAGGCGGCGATGCAGTTTGCTGTCGCCTCGTCCTCAATACCGGTATATGCCTTCTGGTTCACCCATAATTCGAAGTGGCAAGCCAACACCCTTTTCCTCGGCATCCCCGAGTGCGGCGAGCCCAACACGGCCTGTCATGAGGCCGAGCTTCCCTACGTTTTCAACACACCGGCCGCGTTCGTCGATCCGGCCGGCGTGCCGAGCACATTTACTGCCGACGAAGCTGCGCTCTCCAGCGCAATGCAGACGTACTGGGGTAACTTCGCCAAGAACCACGATCCCAACATCGGCGGTTCAACCCCTGTCGTTTGGCCGAGGTTCTCCGTCAATCCCAAGGTCAGCAATTACATGGTACTCGACACGTCGCTAACGACAGTTAACGCTTTGCCCGACACATACGAGTGCTCCTTCTGGGATGGACTCGGATACGATGCACCCAAGCGTTGAGTGGCGGGCGAAGGAGGGGGATATGTTTCGCTCCATAGACTGCATATCCCTTCACGACCTCAAGTGACGGAAGGCAGCAGTAAATAAAGCATACTCCAATTTTTACGGCATACTTTGTTTCGATTGGTAATAAACAATTTTGTAACGCCTTAATTCTGTTTAGTAGTAGGTGCTATACGTAACAAAATGATGATTGCAACTTAGGCAACACAGGTTCATCATCTATCGGTATTTCCTATTGATTTACAGGAAAGGAGATAGTGATGGACCAAATAGCCGCAGAAAAGCACATTATCAAATCCACA
>JAUYFM010000017.1 GCA_030690945.1 Smithellaceae bacterium
CCTTCCCTGAAATATTCTTCGGGAAGGTTTACAGATTCCGCTATGCGTTTTCAAGTCGAAGACAAACATAAATTGCATCTTTCGTGAAATATGTTAACCTTTTACAAATCTTAATTGTCGGTTATTCCGGACAGTAGTGAAATAGAGTATTGATTTTTTACAGTGACCCCATCGCTATCAGTTCTTTAACATCGATATGACGGGATTCATCAATAGAGAGCCCCTCTCGGATCAGTTCCAGAACGAGTTGTTTTTCTTCTGGAAATTTATAGCCCTCATAATCCTGAGAGAAGAGCAGACCGCCGTTTTTATTGGTCCAGGAATTCATATTGTGGTCAAAACATACCCGCGAGGTCACGTTGAGGTTCTCAATCATCACCTGTAATTCTTCCAGCCGCTCATGAGGCGAAGAAACATGCAGACGTCCCTGTTCGTAATCATTAAATATCTCCGTGCCCTGTCTGGGAACAAAAGGACGCGAACGGATATAGCTTGGGTTGATTGCATTTAAGACCCTCGCTGTATTTTCCGCGTGCTGCCGCCAGCGCTCCCGGCCGCCCAGGTCGGGCATCCAATATTCGGAAAGCTGAAATCCCGCAGCCATCGCCTTTTTGCCGCCTTCGATCTGCTCGGCGCTGGTCACGCCTTTGCGCACAATCTTTAACAGCTCGTCGTCGCCGGTTTCAAGGCCGACGTGAACGCGATCCAATCCCGCTTCGTGAATTGCTTGCAAATCTTCGATTTTTCTCTGCGACAGCGTTTTCGAACGGGTATAGGAGGTTACTCGTGTCAGAGTTGGAAGCGTCTTTCGCAAATGCTTCAGTACTTCGATCAATTCTAGCGGCCTCATAATCATGCTATCCGCGTCCTGAAGAAAGGCCGTCTTGCCTCCGTAATAAAGCCAACTGAACACTGTGGAAAAACAATGGTTGTCGTTAAGATAAGGATCAACGCTCAAGAGTGCCCTTAGCACATCTCTGTTAATCTTGCCTTCCTGTCCAATCTTCCCTGCAACTTCCCGTATTTCATCAATCATCAGTCTTACCGTATCGATATCGGCTTTAATATTCTCGACGGAACGATAAACAAAGGGTTGCCCCTTGTACATTTCGCAAAATGTGCATTTATTCCACGGACAATTTTCCGTTATCCGTAATAATATTGAAGCACTCCCCCCTTCACTGGGCGGACGATACACGCCCACGGCAAAAGATAATTTGCTGATTTTTTCAACATTTTCTCTGTAAGAATTGTTTTTTGCACCCGATGCCATAAATACTCCTTTTTCAAATATTCGAGGTTATAATATAATACTTCCCTGCCATTTGACAACATCAGTCTCTCCATTTTTCAGCGCCTCCCCCTGAAAACACAGGGGACATTATTGACATAGTCATTATGACATTATTGACATAATTGACAAAACAACCGGTTGCGCCTGTAAGTTTTACGTTAAATTAATATAACTTTTCCGAGCTTTTTAGCAACAGCATCGGATATTTACCTTTATAAAATTGGAGAAGATAAATGGAAAAAAAGATTACGATTACCATTGACGGGCAGGAAGTTTCGGCTAAGCCGGGACAAACCGTTCTGGAATGCGCCAAGAGCATCGGTATTTTCATACCGACCCTCTGCCACTATCAAAACACAACCAATGTGGGCGCCTGCCGCGTTTGTGTTGTGGAAGTGGAAAATGCACGCAGTTTGGTTGCTTCCTGCTGCATGCCGATCAGTCCCGGCATGGTCGTCCGAACCAATACACCGGCAGTTCGCGCCGCCCAGAAGATGATTGTCGAATTATTATGGTCATCCGGCGATCATAATTGTCTGACCTGTGAGCAAAACGGCCAGTGCGAATTGCAGAATCTGGTTTACTGGCTGAAAATTGATAAACCGCGTTTCAATATCGAACCTCCGGGTTATGCGCCGGATAACAGCAACACGATGATCCATCGCGATCTGAACAAGTGCGTCCTTTGCGGCCGCTGCATTCGCGCCTGCAATGAAATCCAGGTTAACGAGGTTTTGGATTTCGCCATGCGCGGCTCCTACGCCAAAGTCGGCCCCGCTTTCGATGCAGATTATATTGACTCAGCCTGTGTATTCTGCGGTGAATGCCTCCAGGTGTGTCCAACGGGCGCGATCACATTCAAACAGGCCAAGTTCGGCGGCCGCCCCTGGGAATTGGACAAAGTCCGCACGACTTGCACCTATTGCGGCGTTGGCTGCCAGATGGATCTTTTTATCAAAGACAATAAAATCGTCAAAGTCATGGGCAACCGCGAATACGGTCAACCCAATGACGGCAGTCTTTGTGTGAAAGGCCGCTTCGGCATGGATTTCTTATCCCATCCCGACCGCCTGAAAAAACCGTTGATCCGTTATAAGAAAAACGAAGACTTAAAAGAAGTCACCTGGGATGAAGCTTATACGTTCATCGCCGATAAACTCTCCGCCATCAAACACGCAAACGGTCCGGATAGCATTGCCGGTCTCGCTTCTGCGCGTTGCTCCAATGAAGAAAATTATCTCTTTCAGAAATTTATGCGCGCGGTCATCGGCACCAACAATGTCGATCACTGCGCCCGTCTCTGACACTCCGTAACGGTGACCGGTCTGGCCGCCACATTCGGCAGTGGAGCAATGACCAATTCGATTGATGAACTGGAATTCACGGATTTGATTCTGGCAACGGGAACCAACACGACGGAAAATCATCCGGTCATCGGCATGAAAATCAAGCGGGCGGTCAAACAGCACGGAACCAAGCTGATCGTCATCGACCCGCGGGAAATTGATTTAGTCAAATACGCCAGCATCTGGCTGAGACAAAAACCGGGAACGGACGTAGCGGTTTTCAACGGCCTGCTGAATGTGATCATCGCAGAAGGCCTTTATGCCAAAGAATATGTAGTTGAACGAACCGAAGGATTCGATGCCCTCAAAGCGGTTGTGGCCAAATATACGCCGGAATATGTCGAAAACATTTCCGGCGTGCCGGCGGAAGATTTGAAGAAGGCCGCCCGGATGTATGCCAAAGCCAACCGCGCAAGCATCATTTACGCCATGGGGATCACCCAACACATCAGTGGTACGGATAATGTGAAGAGCACTGCCAATCTGGCGATGCTCTGCGGCAACGTCGGCATTGAAGGCGGCGGTGTCAATCCCCTGCGCGGCCAGAATAACGTTCAAGGGGCCTGCGATATGGGCGCTCTGCCCAATGTTTATCCGGCCTACCAACAGGTCGCCAATGCAGATGCCCACAAGAAATTTGAAGCAACCTGGGGCGCGACACTTTCCCTCAAACCCGGATTGACCTTGATGGAAATCATGGCCGGCGCCGGCAGCGGCGCGATCAAGGCGGTTTATGTCATGGGTGAAAATCCGCTGCTTTCCGATCCCGATCTGCATCATGTAAAAAAAGAGCTTCAGAATCTGGATTTACTGATTGTTCAAGACATCTTCCTGACCGAAACGGCGCAAATCGCCGATGTCATACTGCCGGTAGCGAGCTTTGCTGAAAAAGACGGCACCTTTACCAACACCGAACGACGCGTTCAGCGCGTGCGCAAAGCGATTGAACCGCCTGGGGAGGCTAAAACAGACTGGGAGGTCATCGCCGGCCTATCCAATAAAATGGGTTATCCAATGCACTATACTTCGGCGAAAGAAATTTTTGAAGAAGTCACCACTGTCACCCCCAGTTACGCAGGCATCACGTATAAGCGCATTGAAAAAGAAGGTTTGCAATGGCCCTGCCCCACGCATGACCACAAGGGCACAAAGTTTCTCCATAAAGACCGATTCTCCAGGGGTCTGGGCCTGTTTACGGCCATTGAATTCATACCACCCAATGAACTGCCGGATAAGGATTATCCCTTCTTCCTTTCCACGGGACGCGTTCTGTATCATTATCACACAGGCACGATGACGACACGCACGCAGGGCCTCTCCGAGCGCTGTCCCGAAAGTCTGGTTGAAATCAATCCGATCGATGCCCAAAATTCCGGCATTGCCGATGGTCAAATGGTCAAGGTCACGTCCAGACGCGGTACAGTGGAAGCCAAAGCCCACATTACACAAAAGAGCGCACCGGGCACCATTTTTATGAACTTTCATTTTGCGGCTGCACCGGTCAACCTTCTGACCAATCCGGTTTTGGACCCGACAGGCAAGATACCGGAATATAAAGTCTGCGCGGTAAAATTAGCGGCGGCATAACCACCAAGGGTCAATCAACCACCTCGCGAGCAAGCTCGCGGAGAATGAACGCTCGTCCCGCTTAAGCGGGATTGAAACACTATGGTAAATAAAACATAATGAAAAACCGAATATGCCCATTGCCAGGGGCATATTCTTTATGTATAAGACGCAGGTCATTTAGTTGTTTTCGACACGATAAAAAACCATTTGTCTCAAAACACGGATGTTTTCTTAAAGTGTCACCAAATACATTTTTAGCCTTTCATGAAAGGCAAGGGAGGAATTAAAATATGGCTAATGAAAATTTGGAGAGTAAGCGATGGGCGCTTGCTGCAGCCGGTATCGTCATCATGTTGATTCTGGGCACCGTTTACGCCTGGTCAGTTTTGTCAGACCCATTGCGGCCCTGCATGGCTGGGAAGTAAAGGTAGTATCGCGTGTCTTTATGTTAATCATCGGTGTCATCGGTATTTCCGCGGCATTCGGCGGTATGCTGGTGGATAAGAAGGGTCCCAAGTTTGTTGCGACGCTCGGCGCATGCTTGTACGGCATCGGCGTTTTGCTGGGCGGTGTGGCTCTGTATTCAGGAAACTTCTGGTTTCTTCTCTTTGGGTACGGCGTGATTGCCGGTATAGGCAACGGTTTGACTTATGTTGTGCCTATCGCTACGCTGATCCGCTGGTTCCCGGACAAGCGCGGTCTGATCACGGGTCTGGCTGTCATGGGATTCGGTTTCGGCGCGTTCTTTATCGGTATGATTTATCCCCGGCCTCATCGTTAAAGCCGGTGTTGCCAATGCGTTTCTTATCCTGGGTGCTGTTTATCTGGTTCTTTGTGTTCTTGCGGCTCTGACTCTGAGAAACCCGCCTGCAGGCTGGCTCCCCAAGGGTTTTAAGCCTTCGGCGACAACGGTCAGTGCGGCGGATTCCTTCGGTTGGGCCGAAGCAAAGAAAACCCGCCAGTGGTACATGCTCTGGTGCATGCTTTTCTTAAACGTCACCGCAGGCATGGGGCTTTTGTCCAAACTCTCACCCATGGCACAGGAAGTCATCAAAATCGCGCAGGGCATCGATGACCCCGCAAAACTGGCTGTTCTAGGCGGCGGTGTTCTGGCGACTGCCTCCATCTTCAACGGTCTGGGCCGCCTTTTCTGGGCCGCCGTATCCGACAAAATCGGCAGGAAAGGCACTTATATGACCATGTTCCTGACCCAGGCAATTCTTTATATTCTTCTTCCTCAGGTCACCAGCGTGCTCATCTTCACAATCATCGCCTCCTATCTTCTCGCGTGCCTGGGCGGCGGTTTTGCCGTCATGCCGTCTTTTGCGGCCGACTCCTTTGGTCCGACTAACATCGGCAAAGTTTATGGTTTCCTGCTGACGGCATGGGGCGCTGCAGGTGTCGTGGGCGGTTTTGTGTTCGCCGAATTCAACAAACAGCAGTCGTTATACGCAGCAGCCGGATGTCTGATTATCGGCTTTGTCATTGCCCTGTTGTTTAGCCGTCCGAAACACGTGTCTGAGTATAAATAATAAGATGACCACGTTTTTCACACATTGGTTCAAGAGCGCCGGTGTTTCACCGGCGCTCTTGAACCAACATAGACCAACATCAGCATGAACCAACATTTGTTTATGCCGCGTATCCAAAACAAGCAACAACAATGACGACCGCACCTAGGATAAAACGATACAAAACAAAAGGCAGAAACGTTTTCGTCTGCACGTAGCGCAGCAGCAATCCGATGCTGGCCAAGCCTGCGATACACGCCACCGCCATGCCCGTGAGGAAACTCGCATCAATCATAGCCGGATTGGCAATCACTTTAGGCATTTTGACCAACGCCGCGCCCAGAATAATAGGGGCAGAAAGTAAAAAAGAAAAACGCGCCGCACCTTCCCGTGTCATACCCAGCGCCAGCGCCGTTGTCATGGTCACGCCGGAGCGCGACACACCGGGGATAATGGCTAAAGCCTGCGACAGACCAATCAGAAAACTGGTTTTCAGTGAGATATGTTCCACATCAATTTGTTTTTTGCCTTTGCGGTCAACCACGAAAAGAATAAGGCCAAGAAGAATCAACATACAGGCAATCAGGACGGGATTGCGGAAAACAGTCTCGGCAATATGCTCAAACAGAAACCCGATAAGAGCGCCCGGGATTGTGGCCAGCACCAGATACCAGAAGAGCTTCCCTTCCCTTTCCTTGGGTTTTGTCAGGCCTTTGCTCAAAAGTTTAAGCCAGTCTTTCCAGAAATAAACAACGACGGCGATCAGCGTGCCGACATGCAGGGCGATGTCAAAAGTGAGGCCGGGATCCGCCCAGTTCATCAACCAGGGCACCAGCACCAGATGCGCCGAACTGGATATCGGCAGAAATTCTCCCAATCCCTGCACCAGTCCGAGAACAATAGCCTGTGTCACATCCATTTTTCATATTTCCTTATCTGATTTATAAAATAGTTGGGTAGCCTTACATGATAAATCCGATTTTGTCCACATTCGACGTAAATCAAACCACAGCGGTCAGATGCAAAATATTACTGTTCATAGATTATCTTGACAGACGTAGCCGTCGAGGTTATTTAAGCTTATAAACTGGAATGATTCTGAAATGAGAAGAATTAAAAAAGAAGACCTGATCGGTCAGTTAAAGGAAAAAGGCCTCAAGATCACGCCGCAGCGTCTGGCGATTATTGACGCACTGGTGGAAATTCGCGAGATGCATCCCGGCGCTACGCTGATATTTAATGAGGCACGCAAAAAAGCCAAACGCGTCAGCCTGTCCACGGTTTACGCGACGCTTAAAGAATTTTCCGAAAACGGTCTGATCAAGCAACTGGAGTTTGACCGGATGGAAAACCGTTATGACGGCAATCTGTCTGAACATATCAATCTCATCTGCAAACGGTGCGGGAAAATTATCGACTACCACATTCCTGCGACTCTTGAACCGAAAGACATCCCCCGAAAATCGGGTTTTCTCGTCACGGATACCCCCACGGGTATTGCCGGGACTGCCTGAAGCGCCCCGAGTAATCTTCTGATCGGGTAGCCTCGCGCATATAAACTGATGATCAAAGAAGCACATATGCGGCTTTTATTTTTAATCTTGAACAGTTCCAACTTAGAGAAGGCAAAGCAAAGCAACCATTAACTCGAAATGAGAGGAGGAAATAATATGACGGAAGAAAGCAAGTGCCCGGTAACAGGCAGGATGGGCAAACCCATTTCCGGTAGTGGCACGTCGAACCGGGACTGGTGGCCCAACCAGTTAAATCTCAAGATCCTTCATCAGCACTCGCAAAAGAGCAATCCGATGGGCGAAGCGTTCAACTACGCCGGGGAATTCAAAAAACTCGACCTGGCGGCCCTGAAGAAGGACCTCTATAAGCTGATGACCGATTCACAGGACTGGTGGCCGGCCGACTGGGGTCACTACGGGGGGCTCTTCATCCGCATGGCATGGCACAGCGCCGGAACCTACCGCATGGGCGACGGCCGCGGGGGTGGGGGCACAGGCTCCCAACGCCTGGCGCCGCTGAACAGTTGGCCCGACAATGTGAACCTGGACAAGGCGCGCCGACTGCTGTGGCCGATCAAACAGAAATACGGCAAGAAAATCTCCTGGGCCGACCTGATGATCCTTGCCGGCAACTGCGCCCTGGAATCGATGGGGTTTAAGACTTTCGGCTTCGGCGGCGGGCGCGTGGACGTCTGGGAGCCGGAAGAGGACATCTACTGGGGCAGCGAGGACAAATGGCTTGGCGACAACCGCTATTCGGGCAAACGGGACCTCGAAAATCCGCTTGCCGCCGTGCAGATGGGCCTGATCTATGTGAACCCCGAAGGTCCGAACGGTGAACCTATACCTGCTGCTTCTGCACACGATGTCCGTCAAACTTTCGCCCGCATGGCCATGAACGATGAAGAGACCGTTGCGCTTGTTGCCGGTGGGCACAGCTTCGGCAAGGGTCATGGCGCAGGCCCGGCGACCCATGTGGGGCCCGAGCCCGAAGCCGCCCCCATCGAAGAGCAGGGCCTCGGCTGGAAGAGCAGCTTCGGCAGCGGCAAAGGCGGCGATACGATCGGCAGCGGCATCGAGGGCGCATGGAAGCCGAACCCGACCAAATGGGACATGGGCTATCTGAAGGTTTTATTCAAATATGAGTGGGAACTGCTCAAAAGTCCGGCAGGGGCCTATATATGGCTGGCAAAAAATGTGGAAGATGAGGATATGGTTGCTGATGCCCATGATCCATCTAAAAAACATCGCCCCATGATGACCACTGCCGACCTTTCCCTCAAGTTTGATCCTGTTTACGAAAAAATTGCGCGACGTTATCTGGCAAATCCCGAACAATTCGCCGACGCCTTCGCCAGGGCATGGTTCAAGCTGACCCACCGTGACATGGGCCCGCGCTCGCGCTACCTCGGCGCGGAGGTTCCGGCGGAGGAACTCATCTGGCAAGACGTCATCCCTGCCGTCAATCACAAACTGGTTGACGACCAGGACATCGCCTCTCTCAAGGCCAATATCCTGGTTTCCGGCCTATCCGTGTCGGAGCTGGTTTCGACCGCCTGGGCGTCGGCCGCCACCTTCCGCGGTTCCGATATGCGCGGCGGAGCCAACGGCGCCCGCATTCGCCTAGCGCCTCAAAAGGATTGGGCAATCAACCAGCCCGCCCAGCTCGCGAAAGTTCTCAAGACACTGGAAGGTATCCAAAGCACGTTCAACAGCGCGCAGTCCGGCGGCAAGAAGATAACGCTTGCCGACCTGATCGTTCTGGGCGGTTGCGCAGGCGTCGAGCAGGCGGCGAAAAATGCCGGTCAAAACGTGACAGTTCCCTTCACGCCGGGACGCATGGACGCCTCACAGGAGCAAACCGATGCGGCCTCCTTTGCCGTGCTCGAGCCGAAAGCGGACGGTTTTCGCAACTACCAGAAAACCGCCTATGCCGCATCGACCGAGGAGTTGCTGGTGGATAAGGCGCAGCTACTGACGCTGACAGCGCCTGAGATGACTGTTCTGATCGGCGGTCTGCGCGTGCTTGGTGCAAACTTCGGCGGGACTAAGCACGGTGTCTTCACCAAGCGTCCGGAGGCGCTGACCAACGACTTCTTCGTGAACCTGCTCGATATGGGCACCGAGTGGAAGGCTGTGTCGAAAGACGCTGACGTGTTTGAAGGGCGCGATCGCAAGACGGGAGAACCCCGGTGGATCGCCACCCGCATTGACCTGATCTTCGGTTCAAACTCACAGCTTAGGGCCCTGGCGGAAGTGTACGGATGTAATGACTCCCAGGAAAAGTTCCTGCAAGACTTTGTGGCGGCATGGAACAAAGTCATGAACCTTGACCGTTTCGACATCGCGTGATTCTAACATGACCGTCTTTAGATGGTTTCGGACAAAATCGTAAAAGATCGGTCACCGGGCCGAAGGCCGGTTACAGCGGACGGCGTATCGCCGCCGCTGAACCGGAACATTATGCGGCAAATGGCTGAACATAACAGCTTTCCTCTGTTCGCCCCATCGACAACTGCTACAAGACCGGTCCGGCCTATGGCGAAGGCATAGCCAAAGCCTGCGGCATCAGCCTCGGTGAAATCCCCAAAAAGTAAATTGCCCAAATATTGAAATAAAAATGGGCTGCGCAAAAAACCGCGCAGCCCATTTTTATTTGCTGATCATGACCGAAGCAGAGAGGTTAGACAGGCACAACCTTGATATTGACGTCAACGTTCCCTTTAATGGCGTTCGAATACGGGCAGGCTTTGTGCCCTGCCGCAACCACCTTCTCGGCGTCTTCCTGACTAAGACCTGCGACTTTAGCCTCCAAATCGACCGTCAGGCCGAAGCCGCCTTCATCATTCGCCCCAATTCCCACCGCACATTTCACTTCTATGGATTTCGGAATGAGCTTAAGCATGCGAGACATAAATTCGCAGGCGCTTCCGAAACAGGCGGCGTATCCTGCCGCAAACAAATGTTCCGGAGTTGTCGCACCCTCTCTTCCTGGGCCTCCCATTGCTTTCGGAATCGATAAATTCACGCTGACCAGCCCGTCATCCGATTGCGTATGACCGTTTCGGCCTCCTGTCGCCACAGCATTGGCTGTGTATAGAACCTTTATTGCCATTGATTCCTACCTCCTTCTTATTTTTTTATTGTATCAATCACATAACGCTATGCTGCTAAAGCAGCTTCTCTATATCTTTTACCAGCTTTTCCGGTTTTGTCGCAGGAGCAAACCTTTTGACGATTTTCCCGTTTTTATCAATCAGAAATTTTATAAAATTCCAGTCTATGCTTTTGCCCAGCAAGCCCGGTACCTGTTCTTTTAAAAACATAAACAAAGGTTCAGCATCTTTTCCATTAACATCAGTTTTGGCCATGATCGGGAAAGAAACATTGTAGCGCAGAGAACACAATTAAAACGACCTTGTCTTTCAACTGATTCAAATCATAATTCTTGTTCTTCTCATTTTTCACTCTGAAATCGTAAATACTTTTACCCACTTTTTTCTAACCTCCAAACATTTACCAAGGGACCATCTACCGGGCCAAATTACCCGGCAGTGGGGTCCGTAATATCTTCACAATTATTTTCTTTATTCGCGTCCACACTCATCCGCTCCAACAGAACCGTGACATTTTGTTTGATGGAGCGGAATTCCTCAACCGTCAGACCACTGCGGCAAAAGAGCTCCATAGGTACACTGGCCGCCTGCTTTTTCAGGGCGATCCCTTGCTCTGTGAGCGCAACCATCACCTTGCGCTCATCCGTTGACAGGCGCGTTCGGGTAATCAGTCCCGACGCCTCCAGCCTTTTGAGCAAAGGAGTGAGAGTGCCTGAATCGAGATACAGACGCGTCCCGATGTCACTGACACTCAACGTGCCATGCTCCCACAACACCAGCATGACCAGGTATTGGGGATAAGTAATATTGAGCTTCGCCAGAAATGGCCCGTAGAGCTTGGTCAGCACACGGGATGCGGCATAAAGCACGAAGCACAACTGATTATCCAGTTTCAGAAATTCATCTTCTTTCATAACATTTTACCCTGTTCCTGAATCATCGCATCAGGAAAATCCATGACGAAATGAAGATACAGATCATCTTGTAGCAACTTCAAGGGTATCCAATAAGTAGCCAATAGTTTGTTCCCCTGACGGCTGATAATTTGTTCCGTCACACCGGAAGCCAGCGCTTTATCCGCCAGACAGTGATTTTTGCACTTTTCCGGGTAAGGAGAAATGTCGCGGCATTTCACACCGGCGGGCACCCCCAGATCGCGAGCCAGCTTGTTGGAATCGACAATTGTTCGGTTTTTTTGTAATAGCAATACCGGATGTGGGAAAGTATCCCACATCAACCGAAATGATTTTGAGACATCCGGCGGCACCTCATTTTGCTTTTCATGACTGTTTTCATTCATTATCCTTCTCCTTTTTTCTAAATTGAATTATGCTTTGTTTGAATTTTAATGGTGCACAATACAATTATTTACAATTTATATCAAGCGGAATTTTATTCCTACTGTCAAAAAAGAAACACACCATATCAAATAATAATTCTTGACAAACAAGCACTGCCTCCTATATTAAACGCCATATTGATAATGATAATCATTAGCAACGTGAAAGGGTGAAATGAAGAGCGAAAGAGAGTTTTTTGAAAATTATCTGATTAAGAAGAATTTGAGGGAGACGCCGCAGCGCGGGATGATTCTCGATGCTTTCCTAAAACGCGAGGAGCATATCACCGCTGAGCAGCTTTACGACATCGTCAAAAAGTGCGATCCGTCCATTGGGCAGGCTACCGTTTACCGGGTACTAAGGCTTATTGTTGAGTCTGGTCTCGCCCGCGAAGTGGATTTTAGCGACGGGGTGATGCGCTACGAACATTGCTACAATCATCCGCATCATGATCACCTGGTCTGCAAAGGCTGCGGCAAAACGGTAGAAGTGGTGGATTCTGTCATTGAAGAATTACAGAAACGGGTGGCGGAAAGCTTCGGCTTTGAGCTGACGGATCATGAGATGTATCTTTACGGGAATTGCGCGGATTGCAGAAAGAAGTTACAGGGGTAAACAGTATGCTCAGATAATGGGACAATATTAAAATCCCACTGAATCCCCCTTTAAACAAGGGGGATAAATTAAGGCTCAAGCATATCCTGATTTGGATTCACGGCTGATTGAATGATCAGCATTTTTTTAACCCTATAACTGATAATGATTATCATTTTCAATAAGATCATGAAGAAGGAGAATACCCGATGTCACCACTGGCATTACTTAAAGAAGGAGAGATGGCGGAAATTGTCGAACAACATGCAGGACTGGCGAACGAAGATCAACAGAAATACAGGCATCAACACGGACATACGCACGTTCACAGTCACGGTCAAAAGATCTGTTGCGGGCAATGCGATAATTACACCTGCCCCGGCCCAGCACAGAGCCAGGCTTCGGATCATCTGATGAATATGGGATTGAGGCCGGGCAAGCTCATCGAAATGATTACCAACAGCGGAACAGGCCCGCTGGTTCTGAAACTGGATGAGTCCCGGATAGCGCTGAGCAGGGGCATGGCAATGAAAATTTATGTGCGGAGGAACCAAGCATGACACTTGCGGATTTAAGACCCGGTCAATCTGGGGAAATATTAAAAATTAATATAGCAGGCGCGCTCAAGCGCAGGCTGATGGATATGGGTGTTGTGTCCGGCACTAACGTGCGCGTGGAAAAAGTCGCGCCGCTGGGCGATCCCATCGAGGTTCGGATCAAAAGCTATTCTCTCTCGCTGCGCCGGGGCGAAGCGAAGAATATTGAATTGGAGGCGACGCTATTACCATGACCAAAGAACACGACTCAGGAAATCAGAACAATAAGGCGACAAGGAAAACCTTGACGATCGTGGTCGCGGGTAATCCCAACGCGGGCAAATCCACGCTGATCAACGCCATTGCTGGCGCAAGGCTCCATGTCGGCAACTGGCCGGGCGTAACGGTTGAGAAAAAATCAGCCGATTTTGAATATCAGGGACGGCGCATTACGCTGGTCGATCTGCCCGGCACTTATAGCCTCAGTCCCTACACACAAGAAGAAGTGATTGCCCGCGATTATCTGGTGCATGAAAAACCCGACATGATCATCAACGTCGTCGATGCCACCAATTTGGAGCGCAATCTCTACTTCACGTTTCAACTGTTGGAGTTGGGAATTCCTCTGGTGATGGCGCTCAACATGCACGATGAGGCCATACAAAAAGGATTTCGCATCGATACGGAAAAGATGGAATCCATCCTCGGCAGCGCGGTTATTCCGACTGTGGCGACCAAACATGAAGGCATTGACCGGCTGATTGAAACCGCCATCGCCTTTGCCGATGATCCCGACCGACACGCGCCCTGCGCCATCCGTTACGGAGAGGATATCGAAGCGGCGGTTAAGACGGTTCTTGGGGTTTTGCAGGAGTATCCCCAAAACAATTCCAACCGTCTGCCAAAGCGCTGGCTTACTCTCAAATTAATGGAGGGAGATGAACTGGTGGTGAAAGAAAGCGGGATTCCGGCTGACGCGCCTTTTCTGATGAAGGCGACCCGACATCTGAGACAGGCACACGGCGAGGACATCGAGGCTCTCATGGCGGATGAACGATACGGATTGGCGGCGGGATTGACCCGCGAGGCGCTCCAAAAACCCGAGAAAAGGAAAAGGGAATTGACTGAGCGGATCGACGCCGTCTTCCTCAACCGGTTTTGCGGCATGCCCCTGTTTCTGGTGTTGATGTATCTGGTTTTCGCCCTGACCTTTACTCTCGGAGAGCCGCCCATGGGGTGGATAGAAAAAATTTTCGGGTGGTCAGGCAGCATCATTGCGGGCTTATGGCCGGAAGGATCGGAAAGCCTGCTGAAATCTCTTCTGGTTGACGGCATCATCGGCGGTGTCGGCGGTGTCATCGTCTTCCTGCCGAACATTCTCCTCTTGTTTCTGGCTATCGCCATTCTGGAGGATTCCGGCTACATGGCCCGGGTCGCTTTCATCATGGACCGCCTGATGCACAAAATCGGCCTGCACGGCAAGAGCTTCATCCCCATGTTGATCGGGTTCGGATGCTCCGTTCCTGCGATCATGGCTACCCGCACGCTGGAGAACCGGCGCGACAGGCTGACAACCATGCTCGTGACCCCGCTGATGAGCTGCGGGGCCCGGCTGCCCATCTACCTGCTTATCATTCCGGCCTTCTTTCCCCCGGCCTGGCATGCGCCAATGCTCTGGATCATATACGTCATCGGCATTCTCCTGGCGGTGGTCACTGCGAAACTTCTGCGCAGCACCCTCTTTAAAGGCGAATCCGTGCCGTTTGTCATGGAGTTGCCGCCGTATCGGATACCGACGCCCAAAGGCGTACTGATCCACATGTGGGAACGGGGATGGTTATACCTGAAAAAAGCGGGGACCATCATTCTCGGCATCTCGATCCTCATGTGGGCCATGACCACTTTCCCCGGACTTCCCGACAGCGACGCCACACGTTTTGAAAAGGAGCGGCAGGCCCTCCAAGCCGAAGTCACAGACAAGGAAGAAAAAGATAAAAAGCTTACCTCCATTGACAATCAGGCGGGGGAAGAAGCGCTTCGCTACAGCATCACAGGCCGCATCGGACAGGCCATTGAACCTGTTCTCAAGCCGCTGGGTTTTGATTGGAAGATCGGCACTGCGCTGATCGGAGCATTTGCGGCCAAAGAAGTCTTTGTTGCTCAGATGGGAATTATCTACTCCGTGGGAAAAGCGAACGAGGAGTCCGAAACGCTCAGGGAGAAACTCAAGAGTACGTATACCCCATTGATCGGCTTTTGCATCATGCTTTTCTGCCTGATCAGCGCTCCCTGCATGGCGACTATCGCTGTTACGGGAAGAGAAAGCGGCTCATGGAAGTGGGCAATGTTGCAGCTTGGAGGGCTTACACTCTTAGCCTACGCGTTAACTTTCATTGTATTTCAAACCGGCAGCCTGCTTGGTGTCGGCATCAGATAAGAGGCTTTATGCTTGAAACAATCGTTGTTGTTGCCATCGTGATGGTTGTCCTGATTCTGGCGGGAAGATCATTCTACCGGACCGTGACAGGCAAGAAAGAAGGACCGTGCTGCGGATGCGACCCGGGCAAGTGCGGAAAGAATGAAGATAAGGGGAAAGACCGGCTGGTCCGGTTTTCCTGAAAATAAATATTGCGGGAATTGAATCGCTCTACTATTAAAAGAGAAAAGGAGAAAAGAATGAAGTGTTTAGTTTTATCGTTCATAGGATTTTTTCTAATGACAAGTATTGCAGTAGCGGGCCATCCGCTGGTTACGGACGATGCGGGCACGCAGGGGAAAGGCAAAGGCCAGGTGGAAGTCGGCTTTTCCTTCTTCAACGACAAGAACAAAGTCAATGAATCAACAACATTTAAGGCCGAAGGCGGCGAAGCGACCGTCGGTGTTACGGTGGGCCTGCTCGACAATCTGGACATCGTCCTGATTGTGCCGTATGCTTGGTACACCATCGATGGAAACAATGCCCGCGTTGCGCGCGCCGACGGGATTTCAGACATCGTCTTCGATGTCAAATGGCGTTTCTTTGAAAAGGACGGCTGGGCGCTGGCCATGAAACCCGGCATCAGCCTGCCGTCGGGTGACGAAGATAAAGGGCTTGGCGCGGGACGCTCCACTTACCGAATGTTTTTAATCGGAACCAAAGAATTTGAACCGGTTGCGTTCCATGCCAATGTAGGCTACATCCGCAACGAAAACAACATGGAGGCACGCAAAGATCTCTGGCATGCGTCCGTGGCCGCTCAAGTGAAAGTCATCAAAGGCCTGAAGCTTCTGGCCAATGTCGGGATGGAGAGAAATCACGATCCGGCAAGTGACAACCATCCGGCGTTTGCTCTGGGCGGAATTGGTTATGACGTCTCGGAACGTATTACGGTTGATGCAGGTGTCAAGTATGGTCTGACATCCCCGGAAACTGACTGGATGTATCTAACTGGTTTGACGATAAAATTTTAAAATGGCAGATAGCAGGTTTGAAGTTCTTTCAGAACAGATCCTGCCGCCTGACCGTATCTTTTTCAACCTTCCTGCCCAAGGTGCTGAACACACCCAAGGTGCTGAACTTGACACAACGTGTTATTGCACTTATAGTAAGTGCGCACGATTTGAGAAAGGAAACCTCTATGAAGAAATTTTTTTTCCTGACAGCCCTGTGTTCATTATTTTTATTGAGCGCCTGTTCAGCGCCCCGACTCAACATTTTTGACACGACTCCCAACCCCCTCCGGGAATTTACGCTGGAAGGAAAAGGACAAAATAAAATCCTGATCATCCCCATCAACGGGATGATTTCCGATTCGCCAAAACAGGGTCTGTTCGACACAGCGCCCAGCCTTGTGGAACAAGTTGTCGTTCAGCTTAACAAAGCCCAGAATGACTCTTCGATCAAAGCTGTTTTATTGAAAGTCAATTCGTCCGGCGGAACCATTACGGCCAGTGATCTCTTATATCATGAAATCGTATCCTATAAGGCGAAGACCGGCAACAAAATCGGCGTGATTATGATGGACCTCGCCGCCTCCGGGGCTTATTATATTTCGCTGCCGGCGGACTTCATCATGGCGCACCCCACAACGATTACCGGTTCCGTCGGTGTTATTTTCATGCGTCCGAAAGTCGTCGGACTGATGGGTAAAGTCGGTCTGGGGGTTGAAGTCAGCAAATCCGGCAAAAACAAGGATATGGGTTCGCCTTTCCGCGAATCAAATGACGAAGAAAATATGCTGATGCAGAAAACCGTCGACGTATTCGCCGGCCGGTTCACCAATCTGGTGCAAAAGCACCGCAAACTGGATGATGCATCGCTGAAAGAAGTTTCCACCGCCCGCGTTTTTGTTGCCGATGATGCCCTGCGTCTGAAGCTGATCGATAAAATCGGTTATATACGCGATGCGGTCAAGGAAACCAGAACCATTGCGGGGCTTGCTGACAACGCGCGTGTCGTGGTGTACCGGCGCAACGATATTCCCGAAGATAATTATTACCGGGCTTTGGCCCCGGATGCATCGGCAAATGTTGCTCTGATCAATATCGGTCTGCCCGAAATACTGAAAGCCCGAGCCGGCTTTTATTATCTCTGGCCCGGCGCAATAAATTTTGAATGATTGGAATCACGGGATTATTGACATCATATGGTTATCATCGAAACCCATTCACTGACGAAAACGTTCGGCAAAATTCAAGCTGTGCGCGGTATTGATCTGAATATCGAAAAAGGCGAAATCTTCGGACTGCTGGGCCCTAATGGCGCAGGGAAGACTACGACCATCGGGATGCTCTGCACCATCGTTCGCCCCACATCCGGCCAAGGTCTTATCGCGGGTTTTGACATCGCGAAACATCCGACGCAGGTTCGACGCCAGATCGGCATTGTCTTCCAGGACCCGACTCTGGACACGATCCTCACCGGCCGCGAAAACCTCCAGTTGCACGCCCGTCTCTATGGAATTCCGTCATCCGTCCGTAATCTCTGGATTGCAGAAATGCTGGAACTGGTTGACCTCAGAGAACGCGCCGATGATCTGACCAAAACGTATTCCGGCGGAATGAAGCGAAGACTGGAACTGGCGCGCGGCCTTTTGCACCGTCCCGCCGTTTTGTTTTTGGATGAACCGACACTGGGGCTTGACCCGCAGACCCGCGCCCGCACCTGGGAATACATCCGCAAAATGGCGCAAAAAGAAGAAACCACCGTTGTGCTCACCACTCACTACATGGAAGAGGCTGAAGCGATGTGCAACCGCATCGGCATCATTGACGCAGGCCGGATCATCGCGCTCGACACACCCGAAAATATGATCAATACGATGGGCGGCGACATCGTTGCGATTGCCACACCTGAGCCGCCGCTGGATAAAATCCGCTCACTTCCTTATGTGTCACAGGTAAAGAAAGCGGGTGATACGATAGAAATTACGATGAAATCGGCTCATCTACACCTGGCTGAACTGCTGTCTTTGATTCCCGCTGTTATCAGCGTAGAAATGAGAAAACCGACACTCAGCGACGTCTTTATCAAACTCACAGGTCGCGATATCCAAGTGGATGCCATCGAAAATGGCGAAAGCTGGGTGGACTCCGTTGCCCGCTATCGTCAGAGAGGAAAATGAACCAATGAATTCCGATTTTATTCAGAGAGAACTCCTGGGCATTTCCGCCATTTGGTGGCGGGAGTTTAAAGTCTTTTGGCGCGAAAAAAGCAGAATCGTTTCCAGTTTCGTTCAACCGATGATGTGGCTGTTTTTGTTCGGCAGCGGCATTGGCGCAAGCATTTCCGTAGGCGACGTCAACTATCGGGACTACATTTATCCGGGCATCTTGACCATGTCGGTCATTTTCGGTTCCGTTTTTTTTGGACTCTACATCATCTGGGACCGCAAGCTCGATGTGCTCAAAGCCGTTCTGGTCGCGCCTGTGACGCGCATCAGCATCTTTTTTGGAAAAGTGATTGGCGGCTGCACCGATGTCCTTTTGCAGGTTTTGATCCTTTTTGCTTTCTCGTTTCTTTTCCCCTCGGTAAATCCCTGGGGTATCCCGCTGGCCCTATTGATTTTATTCATCACCTCGATTGCTCTGGTTTCGCTGGGACTGGCGCTGGGTTCTCTTCTGGAGAGCCTGGAAGGATTTCAGGTCATCTCAACCTTTCTGATTTTTCCTCTTTTTTTCTTGTCTGGCGCACTTTTTCCGGTGGACGACAAACTTCCCGTCTGGCTGCATGGACTAATGAAACTCAATCCCCTCAGCTACACTGTGGATGGCGTCCGTGGCGCACTCCTCGGCATTCACACGTATCCGTTCTATGTTGACATAGGAATCATCACCCTCTTTGCCGCAATCATGCTGGTTCTGGGGAGCTTTCTTTTCAGCCGGATGAAGTGATCGTTACTAGAACAATTAAAGGGTGATTATGAAAAACACTGTACTAAAAATATTCGTCGTTTTGGGACTACTGCTCGCAAGTTCACCAGGTCATGCCTGGCATGACCAGACCCATTTGGTCGTGGCCAAAGTCGCGGGACTCAGATCATGGTACAACGCCGCGGGACCCGATCTGGCTAAGATCAAAACCGGCAATATCGAATCTTACAACCACTGGTTCAACAACAATGCCGAAGCGGAAGTGACACCCCGTATGGTGTTTGAGCAAATTGAGCGATACAATGAGAGGAATAAGTTACTCGATTCGGAAGGTCATATCTATGGCGCGATTATCGCGTCGCTGCGCGCTTATGAAAAGGACCTTCGCGCGGGCAAATATGCCAAATACCATCTGGCCTACTGCGCGCACTACATTGCCGATCTTTCTCAACCGCTGCATAATATTCCCTATGACAATTTCAACCAAAAGGTTCACGACATCAATGACGGCATTGTTGAGGAAACAATCCTTAATGAACCTCAGAAAATTATACAGCACATGTATGTCATCAAATTACACCAGGATAATTTTGAAGAAGATCTCGCCCGGGAAATTGCACGCATTGCGAATATCAGCCGCAAACTGGGCTACAAACTGCGCGCTGAAAATCGAAGCATCACCAAAGAAGAAGCCTACGTGCAATTAGGGCACAGTGCTTCTCTGTTCAAGGCCGTGTTGCAGCATCATCAGTAACTCAATCCGACAGATGTGCAGCAAATAGGTCCGCTCAAGAAGGATCATTGCCAACGCCGGCGCAGATCAAGCCACATGATATAAATTATCATAATAATACTATAGACTGCGGATGGCAGCGCCGCTTCCTTCTCAAACAACGCAATGGCCAGACCTCCGGCAATGCCCTGATTTTTCAAAGTGCCCAGAAGCACCAAGCTGAGTATATTCTTTTTATCTACCTTGGCCAAAACGCCGACCTTTTCAATCGCAAATCCCAGGACAAACGTAGCGACAATCACAACCAGTGCTATCGGCGCGATCAGCAGCGGCTGACTGAAAATTAAATCTCTGTTTACACCGATCATCGAATACAGGACAATAAAAAAACCCCAATCGGTAAGCAACCCGCGAATCGGCGCTATCCGGTCTTGCAGATTAAAGTAAAGAATAATCCGCGACAGGATCAGCGGCAGAACAATCAGCAACAACATAATCCGAATAAGTTTAAAGGGATCGGGGAAACTTGTTCCGATAAATATCCAGAACATGAGCGGCATGATCAGCAAAGCAGCCAGGTAAGAGGCCACGGTTCCCGATAGCGCATAAGAGACATTGCCCTCCAGAATGGCAGAAAAAGGAATAACAGCCACAGCCGGAGGCACAGCCGCAATCAATACAAAGCCAATCCACATGTTGTGATCGGAAATCAGCAAAGCGGAAGCCGTTAGAATTACGCCTCCCAAAAGGACATAAGTCATGAGGATACCAAATAGTGACGGCATCAGGATTGTACGCGGTTTCAGGAAATAGTCGTTTTGCACATTGATCGTCGCGAGCGTCATGACCAACGCCAGTGCGGGCATCATTAATACCTGAGTCCAGATGGCCGGTTGCGGAAAGACAAGCCCAAACGAAATAGACAGAAGAAAAATAAAATTACGGTTACTCAAAAGTCGAATCATTTTTGACCATCAATAAAGTGGCATAATTTACACTGATAATTTGATAAACCTATGCTAAAGTCCGCAGCCAAAGTCAACAAGATAGTCGGGAAGACCGCATTTAATGTGAATAAATTCGTTGATAAATAAATATAGTATAGCAGGAGCTTTATGTTACAGATTGTTGGAATAGATATTGGATCCGTCGCACTGTCCGTTGTCGTTATTGATGAAAAAGGCACAGTCATTAATTCATCCTATCAGTTTCATCGGGGGGCCATCGCCGACACGTTGCGGCAAACGCTGGCCGGCCTTGACATTTCTCAAATCGGCGGCATCGCCATGACCGAGTCCGGGCCGGATATTCTTGAAGACGTGCCGCGTTATGATACCCAGATCGCCATGATTGCCGCCGTTAAAAAATATCATGCCGAAGTTGGCAGCATTTTATTTGTCGGCGGTGAAAACTTCGGCCTGATTACGTTTAACGAAAAGGGCGATTATGAACGATTCCGTTCCAATTCATCCTGCGCCGCGGGAACCGGCAGCTTTCTGGACCAGCAGGCCAAGCGTCTCAATCTAAAGAGCATTGAAGCGCTCAGCACCGTCGCGTTTTGCAACCAAAGCAACACACCGAAGATCGCCACGCGCTGCGCCGTGTTTGCCAAAACCGACCTGATTCACGCCCAGCAGGAAGGCTATTCCGTGGGCCAGATCAGCGATGGGCTTTGTGAAGGCCTGGCTAAAAACGTCATCGACACCCTTATTCCCGATTGGAATATCCGCACACCGCTTATTCTGGCGGGTGGTGTCTCGATGAATTCCGCCGTGGTCAAGCATTTCCGCAATCTTTTGCAGGCCGAGCCCATCATCGGCGAACACAGTCGTCTCTATGGCGCAATCGGCGCGACCCTGCTCTACCTGGAAGAAACGGCTCCCGCTCCACTTAGCGTCAAAAATTGGGATGATCTTTTCATCAAAGAGATCAAAGAAAAGACATACGGCTATCCCCCGCTGAAACTTTCTCTTTCGACCTATCCGGCATTTGTTACCAACGCCAGTTATCTGTATAAACCCGGCAACAACGCCGCCCCCATTGAGGTGGATATTTACCAGCCCCTGCAAAATAAAGAGGAAGTCTATCTGGGCATCGACATCGGATCGACTAGCACCAAGGCGGTTTTGATCAACAGTCGCAATGACGTGCTGATCGGCCTTTACACGCAAACCGCAGGCCAGCCCGTCAAAGCGATCCAGGCGCTTTTCGAGGCCATTGAAAACATCACCCAAAAACAGGCCTGTGAATTTATTTTTAACGGAGTCGGGACCACCGGATCAGGCCGCAAATTCATCGGCCGCATCATCAACGCCGATTTGATTATCGACGAAATCACCGCGCATGCGCGCGCCGCCTATGAACTCAACAGCGAAGCGGATACAATCATCGAGATCGGCGGCCAAGACGCCAAATTCACCACCATGCAAAACGGTATGGTCACCTCCTCGGTTATGAACAATGTCTGCGCCGCAGGCACCGGCAGCTTCATTGAAGAACAGGCTGTCAAGCTCGGTGTGAGCCTTGCCGACTATACCGGACGCGCCCTGAATACCCCCTCGCCTATTTCCAGCGACCGTTGCACCGTTTTCATGGAACGCGACATCAATAACTATCTGACGGAAGGATATTCCGTTGATGAAGTGCTGGCGAGCGTCCTGCATTCCGTATGCGAAAATTATCTGGCCAAAGTCGCCGTGGAAGGCAACATCGGGCAAAATGTTTGCTTTCAAGGCGCCACCGCCCGCAACCAGGCGCTGGTTGCGGCCTTTGAGCACCGCCTGAACAAACCCATCTTTGTATCCAAATTCTGTCACCTGACCGGCGCGCTGGGCAGCGCACTCATTCTGGTGGAAAACGCCCTTCGGAATTCCGCTTTCCGGGGGCTCGCGCTTTGTCGCGAAAATATTCCCGTGGAAAATGAAGTCTGCGAGCTGTGTCACAACAACTGTAAGATTAACAAAGTCACCGTCCAGAGAGAAATCGTGGCCTTTGGATTTCTGTGTGGACGCGACTACGATACCAAACATTATGTCGGCACAACCATAAAGCACTATGATCTGATCAAGGAACGAATCAAGGTGTTTCCGCTGGCTAAAAAACCCGCCAAGTTCAAGAAATCCGTTCGGATCGGCATTCCCAATGCCCTTTACCTGGCTGAAGAAATGCCCCTGTGGAAACATTTTTTCGCCACACTCGGTGTGGAAACCGTCACGTCTGAAAATCTCAAGAACGCCATTAAAACAGGCAAGAAACTGGCCGGCGCGGAATTCTGCGCGCCCATGAATGCCTTCTTCGGCCATGTGCAGCATCTGGTTGACAAGTGCGACTACATTTTTTTGCCTGTATATCTGGAAGCCGAAAAACAGAAAGATGAGATTTACCGCTACTACTGCTATTATACTCAATTTGCGTCTACACTCTCGGCGGGCACGAAAAGCCTGCGCCTGAAAAACAAAACACTCATGCCGGTCATCGACCATCGCTCATTTCAATCGCGCATTGAACTCTTTTCCACCCTTAAATCGATTTTGAATACCGGCTACTGGGAAATTTATAACGCCTATGAAGCGGCGCTTTCCTTTTATGACGACGGCCGCAATAACCTGCTCAATGTCTATGAGAGAGAAAAACCCGGCACAGACAAGATCAGTGTGACGCTTTTGGGCCGGCCCTACTCCATCATGCAAAACTCAATGAATAAAGGCATACCGGATATCTTCAGCGCGCTCCATACCAAGACTTTTTATCAGGACATGCTGCCTGTGGCTGAGGAGGATTTGTCAGAGATAGATCCTCTGCTCAAAAGAATGCACTGGAATTACGCCGCGAAGATTTTGAAAGCGGCGCTCTATATCGCCCGCACACCCGGTCTTTATCCGGTTTATGTCACCTCCTTCAAGTGTAGTCCCGATTCTTTCTGTCTGGAATATTTTAAACGCATCATGGACAAATACAGCAAACCTTATTTGATCCTCGAACTCGACGAACACGATTCCAATGTCGGTTATGAAACACGCATCGAAGCAGCCGTACGCTCTTTTAACAACCATCACGAGAACAAAGAACTTCGCCTGATTTCGTCGCGTGCGTTACCGCTCAATTCCGAAGGCATCTCCAAGATCAAAGACAAAACACTGCTCATCCCCTGTTTTGATCCCATCAACGCCAAACTGCTGGAAGCGGTATTTATCAAAGAAGGCATCGACGCGCGCCTGGTGCCACTGACGGAAAAAACTATTCAGCGCGGTCTGCGCACCAATACCGGACAATGTCTGCCGGTCAACCTGATGGCGCAAAGCTACATGGACTACATTGAAGATAACCTTCTGGACCCGGCTCAGACTGCCGGATGGTGCTTTGACAGCCACGTGGCCTGTAATATCCGGTTGTATCCGCAATTGATCAAAGGCATCATGGAAGTAAGCGGCAAGGGTATGGAGAAAGTGGACGTGTATATCGGCAACCTGTCGCTTAGCGACATTTCCATGCAGGCCTCCATTGAGGCCTACTTCGCTCACATGTTCGGCGGGATGCTGCGCAAAGTCGGTTGCAAGATTCGTCCCTATGAAAAAGAAAAAGGCATGACGGACAAGCTGATCACCGAATCTGTGAACATTCTTTACAACACGCTTCTGGGCGGCAGGAACAAAGATGACGATCTGACCCGCGTGATCAATCTTTTCAAGAAAATCGAGACCGTCCCCGGCCACCGCCCGAAAGTCGCCATTTTCGGCGACATGTATGCCCGCGACAATGATGTGTTTAATCAGGATTTGATTCACTGCATCGAGGAATACGGCGGCGAAGTCATCACCACCCCATTTAATGAATTCGCTAAACTGATTGCCAATCCCTATATGCGGCGCTGGTTTCTGGAAGGAGAGTTCATGGACGTTCTCTTCACCAAAACGCTCATCGCTCTGGTCAACCAGTTGGAGAAAAGCTACTATAGAATATTTAATGAATTACTGAATGAACCCTCATTTGGCGCCGCCATTGATTACAAAATAATCTACGACAAGTTTGATGTGACCGTGCAGCATTTTGGCGAGTCCACGGACAACCTGCTGAAAATTTCCGCGCTGATGCAGCATTATCCCGACATATCGCTTTTTGTACAGACCAACCCCGCTTTCTGCTGCGCAGGCCTGGTCACCGAAGCAATGACCTCGCGCATCGAGGAATACACAGGCGTTCCTATTGTCACCCTCAATTATGACGGCACCGGGAAGAATATTAATTCCAAGATCAGCCCGTATATAAAATTCCCGCGCCGGAATAATGAAAAGAAAATGCAACAGATGCAGACAATCACTAATGTTATATTTTAAGCCGTGCGCCAAATACGGTGGAAGGATGCCCAGGCTGTTTATGAAAATAACAAAATACCCCCGCGACCCTTATCAAGGAGGAATCTATGAGTGAGTTCAGTGGCAAAGTTGCCATCGTTACCGGATCGTCAAGCGGCATCGGCGAAGCAATCGTTCGACGACTGGCAAGCCTTGGCGCATCTGTGGTGGTGAACTCGGCAACATCTGTTGAGGCCGGCAAGCGCATTACAGCAGACCTTGGCTCGAATGCGGTGTACGTGCAGGCCGACATCAGCAACAAGGTGTCGGGTGAGAACTTGATCGCCCAGACCATAGAGCGTTTCGGCAAGCTTGACATCCTCATTAACAACGCAGGCTGGACAACGCCCGTTCCACATCAAAATTTGGAGGCACTCACCGACAACATCTTCACTCGCACGTTTGAAGTAAATGTGACAGGCACATGGCTGCTGACCAAGGCTGCAATGCCCTATCTTAAACTCAGTGACGATGGCAACGTGGTGAACATTACCTCTATTGCCGGCGTTCGCCCGGTGGGAAGTTCGATTGCATACGCTATGACAAAAGCAGCGCTCAATCACATGACTCTGCTGCTTGCCAAGTCGTGCGGCCCCGTGCGCGTGAACGCTGTTGCACCCGGCCTGGTGGAAACGCCATGGACCAAGGACTGGCAGGCACAGCACGATGGCGTTAAAGCAATGGCGCCCCTCAAGCGCTCAGCAACACCCGATGATTGTGTTGAGGCAACCCTCGGGCTCCTGCGCACCCGCTACGCCACAGGTCATATCTTCGTGGTCGACGGCGGCCTGACACTCTCTATGTAGCAAATCGGCACTTCAGTATCAGAAACCGTAAGTTGCGCCGATTGCCGGCGTGCGAGTCTTTAATCAACTCGAAGATTTGTTACCGATGCCAAGGGCCAGGCTTTAACCCGGCCCTTGGACTGTGAGATTCAGAATGGGGATAAGCAGCGCTTCGTGACAAGTCATCCGTGCGCTGATCTGCAGATTGCTCTTGAAGCTTCTTTTTAATCAATCATCATAACGCCCAGGCCGCTCGCGCCCCTTCTTCCGTGGCTTCCAGGATCCGCCTGCATTTGCGGGCATCGCCGACGATAGTAAAGGGGATCTTGAGGTTCGAAAGAACGCCTTTCAGCTTATCCGTCGGTTTCATGCCGGCGGCGACAATGACCTGATCCACGGAGGTAATGGTTTTCTTTTCTCCCGCCAGATCGACGTCCACGCTGCCGTCGCCGATAGCCTTGACTTCCGCGCCGAAGAGCATGTCACAGTTCTTTTCGCGCAGACGCTTGTGCAGCATATAGCCGTGGGAGGTGATTTTTAGGACGGGAGAACGCTTCAGCATTTCCACGACGGTCACTTTAACGCCTTTCTCGCTCAGAAAGTCGGCTGTTTCCATGCCGATAAGCGCGCCACCGATGATGACGACATTTTCTTTGGGAGCGACCCGGCCATCAAGGATTTGCCAGGCATCACAGACAAACGGTTGATCAATGCCCGCAACCGGGGGTACAACTTTCTGCCCGCCGGTGGCCAGAATTACGTAATCGGGCTTCCCTTCGCGCAGCAGAGATTCGGTTACTTCTGTGTTATTTTTTATTTCTACTTTGGACTTCCTGACCTGGCCGATCTGCCAGTCGATCCATTCGCCGTAGATTTCCTTATGCGGCGGAACCTGGGCATAGCGGATTTGGCCTCCCAGAATATTATTCTTCTCGAAAAGGGTTACCTTATGCCCCAGGCGAGAGGCCTCGGCGGCTGCGGTAAGACCGGCAGGCCCTGCTCCCACAACCCACACGTTTTTTGGCTTTGCCGCCGGCCCTTCGGGATAGATTGATTCCTGTCCCGTTTCCGGATTGATGGAACAGCGGATGTTTCCTTCTCCAAGCATTTCCCGTTCGATGCATCCCTGATTGCAGGCAATACATAGCCGGATGTCTTCAGGCCGGCCTGCTTTGGCCTTGATAAGAAAATCGGGGTCCGACAAAAACTGTCTGCCGAAGGCAACAAGATCTGCGTCACCCCGGGCGATTACCTCGTCGGCGCACGAAGGATCCGTAAAGCGTCCGACGGCGATAACAGGGACATCGACAACATCCTTCACTTTTCGCGCCAGCCAGGCATTGAAGCCGGGAACGTATTCGGCGGGCGCCTGGGTGATGCCTCCGGGACTTCCGTGTGTGCCGAAGGAGGCGTGGATAATATCGGCTCCGGCTTTCACCATATCCGGCAGAATAGTCTGCATATCGTCGGCGCTGTAGCCGCCTTTGATAAATTCTTCCGCTGATATTCTGATCGAGATGGGGTAGTCGGGGCCCACCTGCCGCCGGATTTCTTCGATGACTTCCAGAACAAAGCGTGACCGCTCTTTCAAAGTTGCTCCGCCGTATTCGTCCGTCCGTTGATTGGAGAGGGCCGACAAAAACTGTGTTAAAAGATAGCCATGGGCGCAATGGATTTCCACGGCGTCGAAGCCGGCCTCACGAGCCCGTCTGGCTGCCGATCCGAAGGCGGCAACAATTTCCTTAATTTCCGCTGTGGTCATCTCGCGTGGCGTTCCCCGAAAAACAATGCTCGGTATTGCCGACGGCGCCACTGCCTTTCCTTTACCCAGCATATAAAGACTTTCCCGACCACTGTGATGAATCTGCAAGGCAATCTTGCAGCCGGCTTCATGGGCTACCTCGGCCATTTGGCGGAGTCCCGGGATAAAGCGGTCGTCATAAGCGGCAAGCTGGTTGGGGCTGACTATGCCGTCCGGGTGAACACCGGTGATTTCCGTAATGATCAATCCAGGTTGTCCTTTGGCCCGACGCTTCAGGTAAGCAATGTTCTCGGCGCTGACGGTTCCGTCGGCATTCCCCAGATTCGTCCCCATCGGAGGCATGACCACCCGGTTAGGCAATTCCATTGATTTGATTTTAAGCGGTGATAAAATGTGGCTTAATGTACCCATGTTCATTTTCCTCCAATTTAATATTCCGCAAGTTGTCTATCACATGTTAAACAGGAATTCTGCCATTTTTTAACAGACCAGTGACGATCGGGAAATACATGCGTTTCTTCCCCATAAGCACTCTTCGGAAAATAAAGTTCTTATCAAAACCGATAAATGTTTTTGACTTATGAAACAGCTTGCCCTATAGTGCCCAAGTTCTTTCAAATCAAATTTTAATTCAAATATCAGGAGGAAAAAATGGAAACAAAACCATGGCATCGTCATTACGATTACAATGTCCCAACAACCATCCGTTATCCGCGTCTGGCCATTCACAATCTTGTTGAACTACCGGCCAACACCTACCCGGATAAAACCGCCCTGAACTATTTCGGCACAGAAATCACTTTCTGGGAACTGCGTACCCAGATCCTGCGATTTGCCAATGCTCTCGGAGTGTTGGGGATTAAAAAAGGGGATCGGGTCGGAATGCATCTCCCAAACTGCCCCCAGTACCCGATCGCTTATTATGCGGCCTTGTCCCTAGGCGCCATCATCGTCAACCTCAATCCCCTGTATACGCCTGATGAATTGACAATGATGGCGAATACCTCAGGACTAACAACATTGGTCACCTTCGACATGGCCCTTCCGGCGATCCGTACGTTATGCAAAAACGTCAGGATACCCCGGGTCATCGTCACCGCGGTGACGGATTACATCAAGGGATTCCCGGTAAGCTCCGCCAAAAGTCTCGATCTAGAAGAGGGGTGGCTTCATTTTTCGGAACTCCTTGATAAATCGACGTCAACCAAGCGATCCAGGGTAGAGGTAAGCCCTAACGATCCGGCCTTGATCCAATTCACGGGCGGTACGACGGGCGTTCCCAAGGGCGCCGTCCTGACCCATGGAAACGTTATCGCGGCAGTCCTGGCCAGCGCCTTATGGGGAAATCCGACAATCAGCCTGACCTCGCCGGAGAGGCGCAGTGTCCTGGCGGTTCTGCCCTATTTCCATGTCTATGGCAATATCGTCGTCATGAACTGGGCCATGTTTTCATGCGCAACTCAGATACAGGTCCCCCGCTTCAACATTGACGAAATGATGGGGCTTCTGGCCAATTTTAACGAGATTACTTTCTTCCCGACGGTTCCTACCTTGATCACCGCCCTGATCAACCACCCCAAAGCGGAAGAGTTAAATCTTGCCAAAAAAATCGGCTTGCTGAATTCCGGTGCAGCACCTATGGCCACGGAACTCATCGAGAAGGTCAAGGACATGGGTATTTATTTCAGCGAGGGCTACGGCCTTTCCGAATCCACATCCGTCGGCATCTGCAATCCGATTCTGGGACTCAAGAAGGCGGGAAGCATTGGTGTTCCAATCCCCGATAACGATGTCAAACTTATGGATATCGAAGACGGCAAGACAGAGGTTCCCCAGGGACAGCCGGGCGAGATCATCATGAAAGGTCCTGTCATCATGCAGGGATATTGGAACAATCCGGAAGAAACGGCAGGACAGCTCAAAGACGGCTGGCTCTACACGGGCGACATCGCCATCCGCGACGAAGAAGGCTATATCTTTATCGTGGACAGGAAGAAGGACATGATCATCGCGGGCGGATTCAACATCTATCCCCGGGATATCGATGAAGTGCTGTTCCAGCATCCCAAAATAGCTGAGGCGGTATCTCTGGGCGTCAAAGACGAGTACCGCGGCGAGACGGTCAAGGCTTTCGTTGTTCTGAAGCCGGGAGAAACGTGTACACCGGAAGAAATCATCAAATTCTGTAAGGAAAAACTGGCCCCCTACAAAGTGCCGAAACTGATTGAGTTCAGGGACTCGATTCCCAAGTCTGCTGTTGGCAAGATCCTCCGCAAAACTCTCCGTGAGGAAGAAGACGCGAAGGCAAAACAGAAAAAATAGGGATGGAGTCCGAAATATTTGGACTTATGAAAGATTTGTCCCTGCAGAAAACTATCCAGATGCAGGGATCGCGGATAACCGAATGCGGGGTGCCGGTTTGTTAACCGGGCCCCGCATTTTTAGCAACCAGCAAGTTGCTACATTAGCTGAATGATCAAGAAATAGTAACATGCCTTTACTTAAGAGAAGCGTTTCATGAAAAAAGTTATATTTCTAGTTGACATGAATGCTTTTTTTATAAGTTGTGAAATGACCCGGAATGATTCTCTTGTGGGAACTCCAGCCGCTGTTGCCGGTGATCCGAAGAAGCGTTCAGGCATCATTCTTGCCGCAAACTATGAGGCAAGATCATGTGGTGTCAAGACTACCATGGTTCTTCATGAAGCTTTAAAACTTTGTCCTAAATTAACTTTAGTACCGCCGGATCATCATTTCTATCAGCAGAAATCAAAAGAAGTTATGGATTTGCTGTCGAACTATACTCCCCTTCTGGAACAAAACAGCATTGATGAGGCCTGGCTTGATATGACAGGATGCGAAGGACTTTTTGGCAATCCTCTCACGGCTGCAAAAGGTATCATGGCTGAAATCAAAGGCAGTCTCGGGCTTTGGTGCTCCATTGGAATCGCCGAAAACAAGTTCCTTGCAAAAATGGCAGCTGAGATGAAGAAGCCCCTCGGCATTACCGAATTATGGGAAGCTGATATTCCAATAAAACTCTGGCCCCTCCCCGTGCAAGAAATGCATGGCATTGGCGCTAAAACAGCTGAAAAGCTGAACCGCATGGGAATCAAGACGATAGGTAATCTGGCAACGTTTGATGTCAACCTCATCATCAAAACTTTCGGAAAAGGCGGGAATGAAGTTTATCTGCGTGCCAATGGAATAGACCATTCCCCCGTTCTCGCTCGCACGGCTGATGATATGAAGTCAATCGGGCGCTCAACAACACTGCCGGAAGATATATCCGACATCGAGAAAGCAAAACTGGTTCTCATGGAGCTTGCCGATGATATTGGCATGACGGCAAGAAGGCATAACAAAAAAGGTCGCACAGTTCATATCACCCTAAAATATTCCGATTTTCGAGTGGTCACGAAACAGACAACCATTCCTGCAACCTGTACCACCAAGGAAATATACCAGGCTGGTTGCCGTCTGCTTGAACAAAATTGGGATAGTTTCCATCCCGTACGATTAATTGGAATAAGCCTCTCGGGCTTTCACGAAGATTGCTCTTTGGATCAGCTGTCGCTTTTTGATCAAAGGGAAGATACTGTAATAAACGATAAAAATAAACAAATTGACAAAGCTATGGACAAAATAAGAAACAAACATGGCTCTGAAACGATAACCTTTGCCGCATTGGTTAAGAAATAAAGTGAGGCGCCTCTTCCCATATCTCGGGGAAGAGGCGCCTGTCTTTCAGTCTGCAAACATTAAAATAGACATCTTGTCATACCAAGTTGCATTCAAAAGATAACAATTCGGCAATGAGGCGGCAAGTAGGGAACGGTCGCGACCGTTCCCCACAAATACATTGAGAAAGCTGATCCCGATTTATCGGGACCAACAAAGTTATCCAAAGAATGCGACTTGGTGTCACCTCACGCTTTACTGCCCCGGGGGATGATGCCTGCGGCTCCCATCGCCATAGCCTCGTAACGCTTCAGGGGCGATTCTGCGAGGATCATCATCTTCTGGGCTGCCATGGACCCTTCTGCATGAACGGTTGTGACCTCATGGAAGGCCGATTCATGAGAGCAGACATGCCGCATCGTCTCGTGAATCATCATGAGCCGATCCAGCGTGCTGTATTTTTCCGATCCGCCCAGATAGTGGTCCAGGTAATCGTGGATGTCCGGATTCTCCCAATCTTTTTTATCGGGCGCCGTTGCCAGGATGCCGCCACCGATATCCTGAACCAGCTCCAGGAAATTGTGGTATTTGCTGGCAAAATGGAGTTTTGCCATATTGCAGATCAGAGGGTTTGGCACGGCGATGTCGCCGTACATGACAGGGTCTTGAGCCGCTGCATTGGCAAGAGCGCGCAGCGTCTCCACGTATGCGGCGATATCCGCCAGTTTATCCTGGATGTGGCTTACTTTATAAAGCCCATTATACTTGGCCATAGCGACGGCACAGCCCGCCATAACCTCCACGGCGGGGACCTTGTAACTGATGGCTGTAAAGCGGTGGAAGGTGGCGAACGTGTAAGCGAGGAGCATGGAGAACTGCCATTCTCCGCACATGAAGACCCGCTCCCAGGGTACAAAAACATTGTCAAAGACGATCATGGCTTCCGTCAACTCACGGACCGGCCGGTCGGCATGAAACTCGTGATCCGACCATTTGCCACGCCCGCTGCGACAAATAAAGGTGATACCCGGGGTGTTGGCCGGGATAGCGAAACTTAAGGCATAATCCGCCTCGTCTTCACGCATCTGCCGGGTAGGTACGACAATGATTTCGTTTGCTGCCGGGGCGCTGGTAATATGAATCTTAGCCCCCTTCACCACGATGCCGTCCTTGTTCTTATCCACGACGTGAAGATAATAATCGGGATGCTTCTGTTTGGAAGGTTCTTTCCCCCGGTCCCCCTTGACGCAGGTGACGGCGCCACAGGTATGGAGATCGTTCTTCCGCAAGTGCTCCAGGAAATTCAGGGCATTATCCTGATACTGCTTTTTCCCCATCTGACCGGCAACGACAAAAGCGGCATTAAGACAATCGGTTCCGATATCCTTCCCGAAGGGGAGGCCACCGATCATTTCGATGGATCGCTGGATCATCTTGGTGCGATTCATCAGATCTTCCTTGTTTCGCGGCGTAATGAAGTAGCGGTTGACCGGTTCGCCCGTTTTTGGATGAGGGGCGACAAAGATGTCCCGCAACGCCGGATCCGGCAATGAAGTCAGTTCATATCCTGCGGCGATGGTGTCGCAAGTGATGCCCAGGATCGGGTGTTTGGTGATATCTCCCACTTTTTCCCCCCGGATGTAAACGCGCCGGCCGTCACGCAGGCTCTCCTTGTATTGCTCAACCGTACGGATTCCCATAATTACTTCCTCCTTTATTTTTAGATTATTTTATTGTGCGCTACTTGCTGGACATGGCTTTCTTTGATAAGAATTTTTTTTGTGGGAAGGAGCATAAATTGAGGATGATGTCCCCCGAATCCAACTCAATGAGGTTTGCGGCCTTCCTGTTTCATTTTGATCATCTCTTCCATGAGCTTGCTATAGTCCTCACTGGGAATTTGATTGGGTTCTTCCAGGAGTGAGGCATCAAACATCAACGCCAACTTTTTGAGCTGCTCCATGGCTGTCTGGTTCTGGCTGAAGTATCTGTCCATCCGCTCCACCAACCCCTCCCCTGCTTGCTTAAGGTCACTCAGTTCGATATCCAGGCGGGTGAGGGCAAGGACGTTCTTCAATAGGTCGTAGCAGGTCTTGGCGTTATAATCCTGAATGTATAGCGGTACCCTGGCTGTGATTCCTGCGGCTTCGATCCCTTGCTCACCGGCAAGAGACAACAGCATGGTCGTGAAACTGCACGGCCCTTCATAATTGAGGAAAGAGGCAAAGGTCTTGATCTCATCTTTCAACTGCGGATGACTCACGACAGCAAAGAATCTTGTTTCCCTGGTGTGAGGCACCTGGTCAAATACGCCGCCCAAAACATAGATCCTGCTGGCCTGGAAGCGACGAGCCACGTCGAGGATGGCTTGGGCATACTCGGGCCACTGCAAATTCGGCTCAACACCGGAGAAGAGAATCAGATCGTGGCCGGCACCGCTCTTCCAGAAGAAGAACTCATCTTGCGCCACGTCGAGCCTCTTGATGACCCCTTCTTCAATTCTGGCATGAGGCCGCAGGCTCTGCTCCGGACTGGAGCTTGGAATCTGATAAATACGGAAGTCACGTGACTCTATATGTGCAAATTTACGCGCATGTAACTTGCGACACAAATAGTCGATACTGCCTGTGGAAACCTCGCCCGCATTCAGCCAGCCCCGGAAGCCAACCACAATATATGGAGACAAAAGTTCAGGCTGATTTTGCATTACAAGACGACTGTCCATCCTTTTTTTCCCTTTCGGAGTAAGTCTGGCAACCTATTTTCCCAGACACGGCAGGTTGATATTTGGTTTCTCTGTTTGTGTCGTCAGGATTCCAACGTGACTGCCTTGAGCGTGACACCGCCATCGACGACAATCGTTATGCCTACAACATAGTCTCCGGCTCGGGATGCCAGATAGACCGCTGCCCCGGCCATGTCCTCATCGCGCCCGATGCGTTTTGCTGGAATACTTGCAGCGACCAGATCCGAGTGGTCACGAGCGAGCTTGTTCATTTCCGATGCAAATGCCCCCGGCGCGATTCCACTGACAACGATATTGTCTTTGATCAAGCGAAGAGCCATCCGACGGGTCAAATGGATCAAACCTGCTTTACTTGCGGCATAAGAATAAGTCTCCATAGGATTGACAATGACGCCATCGATCGAGGAAATATTGATGATTTTTGCCGGATGGCCTTCAGCCGCTTTACGCAATGGCTTGATGAGGGCTTTGCTCAAAAAGAACGGCGCCTTCATATTAAGGTCAACGACCTTATCCCACCCTTTTTCCGAATGATCATCGAAAGCTTCCCCCCATGCAGCTCCCGCATTGTTCACAAGGATATCGAGCTTTTCTTCCCGCGAGGTAAACTTTCTGGCAAGGGCCTTTACTCCCTCTACCGAAGAAACATCGGCCGGTAGCGAAATACACGTACCCAAGGCTGAGAGTTCTGCGGCTGTCTTATCGCAAGCATCAGCCTTGCGCGATGATATATAGACACGCGCGCCTTGTTCGAGAAATCCCGCTGCGATCATACGGCCAATCCCGCGCGAACCACCCGTTATGAGTGCTGTGCGCCCCTTGAGAGAAAATAATTCATTCATCATCCGAGCTTCCTCCATGTGGTTAATTAATTGCTTCTTCTTACAGCATGGTTATGCAAAACAGCATTGTATGTCAATGAAATAATGATCACATGTTTTTTTGATTGACTTGCATCTCGTTTGTCTCTATTATTTCAACAAAGTTAATTCATTGCATAAACGTTAGCCCAACTTTTTAATCAAACACGGTGCAACCATTATGCTCCTTAAACGCGGCACCAAAAGTTCCATTTTCAAAATTATCATTCTTGGTATGATCATCGGTATCGTGGCCACGGCCGTTGCCGTTCTCGCCTATCATCAATCCGGCGACGCGAAATTTTGCGGATCCTGCCACAGCATGAAACCCGTGTATCACCAGTGGAGCGCATCCAACCATCATCAGTTTACCTGCACGGAATGTCATCTGCCGGACACGCACATTGTTGGCAAAGTCACCTATAAAACCCGCGCCGGCCTGAATGATCTTGTCCATGAAACGGCGCGAGATTATCAGGTAAGCATCGGCCTGTCCCCTCACAGCCGTCAAATCGTCAATGGAAACTGCATTCGCTGTCATGCTTCAACCATCGCCCAAACACCGATGGCCCAGGACGGCGCTAATTGCTTGAAGTGTCACCGTTATCTAGTTCACGGCAGAGGACAAGACGAAGGAGGAATTAAAGTTGAAAAGTAAGAATGTTCTCTTAAAAATCCTACTGGCCATTGTTCTGGTTGTTTTGATCATCATATTGGTAAGGGTGTTTCTTCTGTCGCCGCCCTCCGCGGTAAGACTTGCCGCCATACCGGATACGGAATATGATCCTGCCGTTTGGGGCAAGCAATATCCTCTGGAATACAACAGTTATTTGAAAAATAAAGAAATGGCGCCTTCGCCCACCGGATTCGGCGGCTCCGTTAAGGATCAGAAATCCGTCAAGGAACCGGAGATCTTGATGAACTTCAAAGGCATGGCCTTCAGCAAGGATTATACAGAAGACCGTGGGCATCCTTATGCGATGGACGATTTAAAAGAAACAAAGCGCATCGGACCCACAACGCCCGGTTCGTGCATGACCTGCAAAACGGCCAACCTGATTGATATTTACAAGGAAATGGGCTGGAATTATGCCAAGACGCCTCTTGCCGAGTTGCTGCCGCGGATTAAGCATCCCATTGTTTGTGCCAATTGCCATCAACCTCAAAACATGAAACTGCGCGTCATCAACCCTGCTTTTATTGAGGCCATTCAAAAACGCGGCATCGACTTAGCTAAAGCTTCACGTGAGGATATGCGCACCTTTGTGTGCGCGCAGTGTCACGTGGAATACTACTTCGAACCGAAATCGAAGCGCGTAATTCTTCCTTGGGATAAAGGTTTGAAGCCGCAGGATATATACACCTATTACAAGGACGTTCCGTTTGGATTTGACATGGATTGGCAGCATCCCGATTCCGGCGCGAAAATGCTCAAAGCGCAGCATCCTGATTACGAACTGGCAAGCAGCGGCGTCCATGGGAAATCGGGTGTCTCCTGCGCAGACTGCCATATGCCTTATATGCGGGAAGGCGGGCGCAAATACACGTCGCACTGGGTAACCAGTCCAATGAAGCATATTCAGGCCTCCTGCCGCACCTGTCACGCGCAGGATGAAAAGTGGCTTTTAGAACGCGTTCAAACAACGCAGAACAATGTTTTCCAGTTGCAGCGGATAGCGGGGCAGACGATCGCACGGGCACATGAAGTCATCGGTAAGGCGAGCGCGGCAACGAAAGTCAATCAAACTGGGCTTAGCAAGGCTCGAGAGCTAATCCGTAATGCTCAGTGGTTCTGGGATTTCATCGCAGCGGAGAACTCCATGGGCTTTCATAATCCCGATCAGGCCTTGAACACGTTGGGGCAGTCCATTGATCTGGCACATCAGGCGATTGCCACGGCCAACCTAGCAGCGGGCACACAATACTAATTTCGAAGTTCTTGTATTAATTGTTATACCAAGTTGCATTCAAAGGGTAACAAACCAATGTAGTCCGAACCTTTAGGTTCGCGTGTTTAACGGGTCTAAAGACCCATACTACTGTTGACTTTTGACGGCGACTTGGTATTAAAAGGCTTTTAGGCATTTTGATGAGCGTAAATTGATGTTGCCTAATAGTTGTTGAAATTACTTTTTGGAACTTACACGTGGAAGGTAAAAACAGAAAGATGAAAATAAGAAAATTTTATTTAACCCTTCTGATTGTATTTATATTAATAACTCTTGGTTCACCTCTTGAAGGTGCTATACGTAACAAAATGATGATTGCAACTTAGGCAACACAGGTTCATCATCTATCGGTATTTCCTATTGATTTACAGGAAAGGAGATAGTGATGGACCAAATAGCCGCAGAAAAGCACATTATCAAATCCACAAAAGAATCCCTGGCATTTTATGGCGACATGGATCAAGACGAGTGTCGTCGTTCCGCCAAAGTTTTCGAGAAAAGCATTCCTGAAAAATTAGAGAGCCCCGCGTACGAGCAGGAAGCAAAGGCGATGCGATGGGCATTAAAGCGCCTTGCTGGCTGGGACCTGCCGGGCAAAGAGCATGTGGAAAACTATTTCCGGCACATGTATCGGCGGAACTTCAGGCCAAAGACTTACGTCAGCAACCTGACAGCGATTCAAGTTTTTCTCACCGTTGTCAAGGATTCGGGGAAAAACCGCCTGGAAGAAATCACCAAACAGGATATTGAAACTTTTATTGAGCACGAACAGGATCGTGGCTTGATGCTGTCAACGGTGCGGACAAGGCTTCACTGTGCCAATGCCTTTTTAGGCTATTTGATTGAAATCGGAGTTGTCAGCGCCGACGTTCTGGCACGAAGGATTCGCCTGAAAAAACCGGAGGCATTGCCCCGGGCCATGGACCCGGATGACATTAATAAACTGCTCTGTGTAATTGACAATACAAAAGACCGGGCCATGATCACCATGCTTCTGCGGACGGGGATGAGAATCGGCGAATTGCTTGGCACGAAGATGAGGGATCTTCACCTGAAGGATCGCCGGATTGATATTTACGAAGGGGAAAAGAACCGGATCGGGCGAGTGGTTTATCTTAGTGATGACGCAATGGCCGCCTTGAAAGCATGGCTTAGGATAAGAGAGGTTGATCATGAGTTTCTTTTTTATGCCCGGGGCAGTAGAACCATGTGCTACAGTACTGCCCATCTTATCTTCTCACGGTGTCTAAAGAAAGCCGACCTTGCGCACAAGGGGTATTCCCTGCATGCGCTGCGGCATACGTTTGCCAGCGAGCTTCTCAATGCCGGCATGCGGATCGAGTGTCTTCAACCGCTAATGGGGCATACATCTCTGGACGTGACGCGCCGCTATGCAAGACTCACGGACAAGACACGGGAAGAAGAATACTTCCGAGCGATGACGATTATAGAAAGGGGGGAGATTGATGGCCATTACAGACTCGATCATCAGGTACAGGCGTTTCTTGAAGAGAAAGAACGTCTCACCGAATACCGTTAAGAACTATTTGCACGGTCTGAAGCATTTCATTTTATGGCTTGACGTGCCGCTTGAAATGGTTACGCACCGGAAGGTGAATGCTTATATCGATTATCTGATGGGTCAGCGGTTAAAGCCCAAGACGATCAACTGCTATCTCAACAGTATCTGCCAGTTTTACCACTACCTCTCAGATGAGGAGGGAATCCAGATAATCAACCCTGTGAAGAAACCCAATATCATGAAGCTGCCGAGGGGACTTCCCAAACATCTGAAAGACGAGCAGATAGAGATCCTCTTCCATCATCTGAAAGGATATCGGGACCGGGCCATGTTCATGGTTATGCTTCGTTGTGGATTGCGGGTAGAAGAAGTGGCCCATCTTTCTCTTGCTGACATTGATCTTAAACGCAGAATGTTGCTCATCCAGGATGGCAAGGGCGCCAAGGATCGGATCGTTTATGTCAGCAACGATGCCCTTTATGCACTGCTGGACTATCTTAATGTGAGGCCAACAAGCAAAGTAAAGAAAGTTTTTCTGATAGAGAAAGGGCCGCTTACCGGGCAATCCATCTCCATTCGAGGCATTCAGAAACGAATGGAATATTATGCACGCAAAACAAATCTGAAGATCTCCTGTCATCATCTTCGCCATACGATGGCCACACAGATGTTGAATGCGGACACGGATCTCTCTACGATCCAGGATCTTTTGGGGCATAACTCTATCAGGACGACGCAACGGTATTGTCGGGTATCCAACATCAAAGTGCAGAGGGATTACTACAAAGCTATGGAGGTGATCATGCAAAGAACGGCTTGCAACC
>JAUYFM010000020.1 GCA_030690945.1 Smithellaceae bacterium
AAAGAGCTACCGGCTCAGGGAGGCTTCTAAAAGACTTGCGTTAGAAAAGAAAAACAACTAAATAAAACTCCGTTCTGCCGACACTGGGGTGGGGGATTTTGACCCGGCCACGGATGGGGGATTTTCAAGTGGCCATCCGGGGCGCCGGGACGGATCATGAAAACGTTGACCGGTTTGAGCAGAAACTGGAGGAAAACATTAACAAACTGAGCGAAGAAATCCGGACGGAGGCCTATCAGCCGCGCCCGATCAAACGGACTTACATCGATAAGCCCGGAAGCCGGGAGAAGCGACCGTTGGGTATTCCCACAGTCAGGGATCGTGTAGTTCAGTCGGCCATCCGGCTGGTTATAGAACCGATCTTCGAGCGGCAGTTTCGACCTCACAGTTATGGATTCAGACCGAACAGAGGATGCAAGGATGCCCTGCGGGAAGTCGAAAGGATGCTGAAGGCCGGCTATACCCACGTCGTGGACGCCGACCTGAAAGCCTACTTTGACAGCATACCGCATGGCAGACTGATGCAGGACGTTCAGAGGTATATTGCCGATGGACGACTGCTGAAACTGATCGAGAGCTTTCTTAAACAGGATGTTCTGGATGGTTTGGCCAAGTGGACACCGGAGACGGGAACGCCACAAGGCGCGGTTATCAGTCCGTTGCTTGCCAACCTCTACCTTCATCCGGTAGATCAAGCGATGGAGGAGGCGGGATATACCATGATCCGACGTTTCCGATGCTGGACGGATGGATAAGGCGTCGACTGCGCAGCATTTTGCGGCAACACAGCAAAGGGAACAAAGGAATCAGTGGCAATATGGATCATTTTCGCTGGCCAGATAAATTCTTTCAGGAGCTTGGGCTGTTTAGTCTTGAGGACGCCCATGCTCTGTTGCTCCAGTCCTCAAGGCCCAAGGAGGTAAAACCACTAACTGGAGAGCCGGATGCGGGAAATCCGCCAGTCCGGTTCGGAGGGAGGGGAGGCGAAAGCCTTTCCTACCCCTATAGTTTCCTTTCGTCAGTCCGGTAACGGGACTAAATGCATCTTGTTGGGCAAATCCGACTTCCCTCTCTCGTGTGCCCGGATGGCCATCTTCATGTGGTCATGTGGTCATACAGACGAATCGTTATACGCTTGTCTTTTTTAAGTGTGTTATTTGCCGCTGCCTTAATCGATTCTATTTCTTTTTTTGATGGCGTAGCAAGCTTCATCTTGCCCTTTTCTAAAGCATCTAGAATATCTTTTTCTTCTTTATCGTATTTCATTTTGATTCTCCTGTTCTTCTTTGTACAGCTTTGTTGCTTTCCTGCTGGGTATTATTGTTTTTAAAAAAATGTAATCCTTTTCAACGACATATGGAACGACATAAATATAACTTTCGACAACTAAATATTGGAGAAGAACTGACGATGGCAATCAAAATGATCACTGCGGGCTGCGGATCAAGCTCATAAAAAAATTTAGATCACATACCGTCAATAATTGCCTTCCTTTTTTGTTCGTATTCTTTGTCGGTTATGAGACCTTCTTCTTTAATCTTTTTTAACTCTCTTAATTTTTGCACGTATCCCGAAGGGTCGGACATCTTTGGCTGCGTTTCTAAATTGGGATAAGTTGGGACGCTTTGTAATGTTTTTTCAGCAATTGGTTGTCCACTTTTTTCTAGTTCAAATACATATTCATATGGATAATCGTAAAGCCATGGCCATGCTAAAACTGGTGGGCCAATAATTCTCATAGGGTTAAAATCAGTTTTTTTAATGGTAATTATCTTGTCTTTATATCCTTCTTTGTACAGTATAAATGTTCTGCTAGCATTACCCTCTTCTCTATCCCAGTGCATATAAGGCGTAAATCCTTTTAATACATCCCCCTCATAAATCTTTGCCGCTGATGGTAAGGTTCTAATATACGTGGTGCTTGCGCAGCCGAATAGAATAAGCATAGACGAAACAATCATTAGGTACTTCATTTTATTCCTCCTAAATAGGTTGTTAGTTCAATACGGTATTGAGGTTTATATACCGTCAACAATTGCCTTCCTTTTTTGCTCGTATTCTTTGTCGGTTATGAGACCTTCGTCTTGCATCTTTTTTAACTCTCTCAATTTCTGAGCGGATTCTGAAGATCCGGAATTATTTTTTTTAACTTCTGCCTCGGTTTTTTTAAGATGATTAAGTTTTGTTGTTTCGACAGAACGCACCGGGAGTATTCTGAAATAATCACTATAATTCAATGGGTACATGCTTATTTTGCCGTCATTAAAATTGATGATACCAGCGCCAGCACGAAGTCCTGATTTACCTCTTTCAGAAGTCCATAAATAAGCGCAACTTATATCAATCAATACTGTAATGACACCAATATTCCAATCACTTGCACATTTTGATGGTCTTGATTTACTACTATCATATAATTCGAACAATTCATGTTGTGCTGGCATGCGCCAATCTTTGTGTCCACCACCACGGTAAAGTTCACAATAATTTTGTACACTGTTCCAATCAATATCTACTTCATTGTCCTTATCTGCCCACATCAAGCTGGTCTTTGTATCTAGCACCGTTCCATTGTTATATGCGATGAAACGACCGTCCCGGCCAATTTCCTTTATCTCGGAGACAGACTGTGATCCTCCCAAAGCAGTTTTTATTTTGTCATCATTCAGTAACATGCTCAAATATAATCGTGCAGCATAATCAGTGGACACAACCGATCCGTCTCCAGATCCTATATTCTTGTGAGATACGGATGTGCTGGCAAGTTCATTTCCTTTTTCATCATAAATCCGTAAATCCGCATTGATGAAAAAACCGACAGTCTTGTATGAATCACCTTTCCATTCGCGGAGGGTTATTATTGCTATTCTTTTCGCACCTATCTGTTTAAGATTTTCAATGACAGCCTTATGATCATCAGCAAAATGTGTAGGAAGAGATTTCGCTTGTATTCCGACACGCATTAACCCCGACACTACGGCTGACGCAATGTCTTCTGATAGTGGTTTACCGCTTTGAGTATTCACATTCCAAGGATTTCCAAATCCCGCTCGTATGGTGCCGGTGTAAGTGGGTGATTTCTCACCATAAACAACATATGGACGTTGATCGTGAACGCTCACCGACAGAGAATAATCTGTTTTATACTCAACTCTTGGCCATGCTGTTGTATAATCAGATTTCTGCCCTATAGCTAAAAACGCAGCGAAGACAGATGTTGGTATAAAACATAATATCATTATCATAGTTGCTATTTTTACGAACATAATAGTAATTTACCTCCTCGGCATATAGCCAGTTTCATCCAAATTATTTTCGATATTTTCTAACCATGATAGTGTTCCGGGATATCTGACTACTTTCGATTTATCGCTGTTTAGGGGCATGATTTTGTAATCTGGCGTTACTCTCATAAACCACTGAGCTTGTTCAGGGCTAACTAGATCTAAATATATCACTACATCATATTCAGCTATTATCTTCTTGACTACAGGAATTGGATAATTGTCCTCAATAAGAGTTACTTTATCAAATATTTTTCTCTGATCTATAAGATCATACATAGTACTGTTCGATGCTACTAGAATTTTTCCTATATAATCACTTAATTCCTGTTTAGGGTTACCTGTCTTTTTTACTCCCAAAGCAACGAAGGTTTCAAATGTTGGAATGACTACCGCGGCAGTACCGCCGCGTTTTTTTTGGATAGGAGTTATTTGCGATTTTATGTCACATAGGTCAATTTTTTGAGCGTTTAGAGCCTCTTCTGGTGAATGAAAATTTTGACCCTTGTATTTATAGGTATTACCGCAGCCCATCATTAACAGTAGCACAACAAAACAAAACGACAGCTTGAACAAGCGTAATTTTACATTAGTCATTTGCATACGTTCATGCTCTCTTCAGTAATGTAATATATGATTATTTGTAAAACTTTTAGTTTTGTATGTCAATTAATAATAACAAAAATGTCATATTTTGTGTCGAATGTTTATCGTCAATTGTAAACTGTTTGTTACGGATTGACGCTTATTCGAAGTGTTTGATTAGCCGCCCATTCAGAGGAGGCGCCGAAAGCGTAGCGGATAATGGTTCCGCTAGGCGCTTTATATGTTATGAGCCGCTTCAATCCAGTCTGAGAAACACTTGGGCGGTGCCATTTGGCTGCAAATTCCAATACTTGCTGTTCTCTGGCACCAACCTGCCGTCAACAATGGGAAACTTAAAGACTTCCGATTCAATTTGTTTCAAAAGTGAGACCTTTTCGTAAGCCAAGACTTCAAGCTTCTGCCGGTCAGTTTCTATTGAAGGATTCAGGTGGTGGTAGTCGTCACGCTTTCCCCATAGCGACAGGAACTTTGTTTTGATACTCTCTGACATGAATTGCCGGGTCTCCAACTTCGCGACGTTCTCTTCAAAACTCTTCTTCGGTTTCCAACCGTTCTTGTCACAAAGAAACTTGACGATAGTTTCACCGACCGCTTGAGACAGGGCAATAGAGCCGTAATAGTGACCGTCCCGAAAGAGAAGAGTACACTCCGCCGAAACGGGCGCGAATTCCGTGAGAGGAACTATTCCGTGCGGCTTTACTCGCAGATAACGTTCCACACGAGCTGAAAGGGTCTGCTCGAACTCTTGCTTGATACCATCCTCGGTAAACACTCTCTGCATGATTTCTTGAGCATCCATGTCTTTATTCCCTCATAACATTTAATATGCGTGCCACGTAAAATCTGGCTTTTTGTGCAAAATCGGTTTCGGGAATGATTGGATATCTATACAAAATCTTATTTAAAATCAAATAAATATTAATTATTGTATTCCACAAAAGGTCCGTATTATCAGCAAACGCGTAACACGTTTTTTATGGGTTTTTGGGCAAAATGTCATTACTTCTTTGCTTCTGTCAGATGCTTCCATTTTTAGCTAAATAGAGTCGTACATGTTCCATTACAATGCTTCCACCCGGCAGGGCACAAACCACCTAATAACCTGACCACCTGAAGGTGGCACGAGGTCACACGAGGTGGCGAGATTGCACGAATCGCATGCGAGCCGGCATTGATTTTTCATTACGATAATGCCTCTACCCGGCAGGGCACAAAGCGGTGCATGGGCGTGCCGAACTGATCCCGGTGCGTGTTTTTGGTGAGGCGATTAACGTTGGCGCCGTATTTGACGCCGTTGTAAACCATGCCGAAGCCATGAGGAATCACCACGTGGCCTTTTCGCGCCGTCTCCGTCACTTCCAGTTCGACCTCTTTCTGGTCCTTTCGATCATAACAGGCATCCTGCCCTTCCAGGGCATAGATATCCCGGCGGGGGGTGAACCCTTTAAGATAGTCCAAAATTCTATAGGCCGCTTTTTCCAGCGTAAGTTTCAGGGTCATGATGCTTTACTGATCGTATTCAATCTATTGGTCAGCCATGATGATTCGCCAGGTCTTTGGACTTTACTTTGCTAATTCAGCGCCCGTGGCATAGGCCTTATCCATAATGTCCTGGCTGCTCTTTGCCGAATCCAGGTTCGCCATGCCTCCGGCGGCAATGCGCCCCTCAACCTTGAAGCCCAGAAAACCGAGGACACCTTCATGCAGGTCGAACGATGATGCAAATAAACCGGTTTCCGGCTGTCCCTGGGAATACACGGTTACGGCCTTTTTCCCTCTTATTTTGTTTCTGAAAGCGCCCGGTTGGCCATCCTTGAGATACAACAGTGCAAAAAGCCGGTCGATAAAAGTCTTGGTCTGACCGGTTATCTGGAACATGAAGACCGGCGTCCCGATTACAATCGCATCGGCGCTGAAGATTTCATCATAAAGCGGAGCCATGCCGTCCGTCTGCACGCATTTTCCTTCCGGCGTCTGGCATTTGTAGCAGGCTTGACATCCCCGGATGCCCAGCTCATTGAGATTAAATATCTTTGTTTCCGCACCGGCCTCGGATGCACCGCGCAAAACCTCTGTGACGATGGCGGTGGTATTGCCTTTCTTTCTTGGGCTCCCTACAAAACCTACGACTTTCATTGTTTTTCCTCCCTTAACTTTTCATTTTAGCGGCTGCCTGTTTTTGGATTAACTCCTTAAAACTTCTGGGGGGTTCGACAAAATCGGCGCGTGATACGAGGGTTATGGCCTCCGTGAGGCAGTGGTAAACGCAAACGCCGCAACCAATGCAGCGCCCCAGCTCTATTTGGGCTTTATCTTCGACGATTGTAATAGCGTCCATCTGGCATCTTTCTACACAGTCTCCGCAACCGGTACAGCTGTCTGCGTCAAGTGCCGCCTCGAAATTACTGGAGACGCTTCTGACGGGATCGCCGAAGCGATAGACTCCCTGCAGAATTCCACAGCAGCAGGTGCAGCAGTTGCATATGAAGTCAATGCGCTCTTGCGTGTTGCTGGATGTATGGATCAGGCCGGCCTCGGCACTTTTCTTCAAAATCTCCAGGGCTTCCGTTTTGCTGATCTCACGGCCAAACCCGCGTTCCTTGACAAATTCAGCGAAAGGACCCAACTGGAGACAGACGTCATCCGGGTATTTGCAACCCTTGTCCAACAGCCGTTTTTCATGGCGGCAATAACAGGTAGATACAGTGATGGGTGAATTGTCTGCGATGTATTTACTGGCAACTTCAAACGGGAATACATTCGTTGTCGCCGTCAGAGTTTGCTCGATCGGAATCACGCGCGCCATGTGGATAGCCGCCTCTTCAGCAAATGGAGATTTGGCGTCTTCCTGAGGTATGCTTGCATGAAAATAGGCATCGAAAAGACGGGCCAGTTCTTTTGCACGCCCGGTTACTTCACCTTTCATGAATTGCAGCTCGAAGATGCCGGGGACGAGTTGAAGCAGCTTGTACCATTGCTCCCCATTGCGTGTGCTGGAATAAATTAATCCTTTATCGGCCATCTCGTCGAGCATGCGTGCCACGCGAACGGCATCCAAACCGAGCCTGCCGGCCAGTTTGCCTGGAGATTCCGGAGCCATCGGCGAGAGATTGACAGCCAGATGTGCCTCCTCTTCCGTAAAGAGGGACTTGAGCAAAGTCTCGAGTTCCGGGCTTCTGCGGCTGCCATACCCGATGAGATTGAAAATATCTGCCAGTTGATCATACAATTTATCTGCCATTGGTATCCTTTACCTCAGTTGTTTGCGTTTTTTTCGACATTAAACCGCTTCCACCCGGCAGGGCACAAAGCGGTGCATGGGCGTGCCGAACTGATCGCGGTGCGTGTTCTTGGTCAGGCGGTTCACGTTGGCGCCATATTTGACGCCGTTATAAACCATGCCGAAGCCATGAGGAATCACCACGTGGCCTTTTCGCGCCGTCTCCGTAATTTCCAGTTCGATTTCTTCGCTGCCAGCTTCAGTCGTCACTTTGACCTGCTGGCCGTCTTTTAGATTGAGGACCTGTGAGTCTTCGGGATGCATAGCCAGCGTGCAGGCTCGCTTGCCTTCGTTCCATGCGGGATCGCGCATCAGCGTGTTGGCGTTGGTGGAAATATGCCGTCCCGCCATGAGGATGAGCGGAAATTGGGGAGGCATGACCAGCGCCGCTTCTTCCCTTGTCACCTCAATACTTTTCAGTTCGTCGAGCAGTTCCGGAATATAGAGGTCGATTTTACCGTCCTTAGTCTTGATTTCCGCAAAGCTCTTTTCCGGATCGACCTTTCCCACCCAGATGCCTTCTGGGTGATCGACAATCTTCTGAAAGATTTCCTCACCGAGCGTTGGCCCCGGTGTATACCCGGCTCTTGCGGCATTTTCATGGAAGGATTTAGGAGCAACCTGCAGCATACCCCATAAAGCCGCAAGGTGCACTGAACCCATGGCTTTGCCCAGTGTTTTGCCCAGAATAAAAGGCATGCTCTTTAATGCTTTCGGCTCCGTCATGGCGTATTCCATCAGGGCTTTGGCAAAAGCGGCGTGGCTCTCGTAGGCGGCCTGATAGAGACTTTCGGGAATCGGCGGGATCAGCCCAAGCTTGTCGGCAAGCAGCAGATCGATTTCGCCTTGTTCGAGCTGCTCTCCGTCCGGTTCGATGATCGGCCGGCGCATCTGAAAATAAATGCCGGGATAGGTCATGGGAAAAAAGGTGCCGTCCCAGGATTCGTAACCGGTACGCGACGGCAGGACGTAGTGGGATAGAGCGGCTGTTTCCGTCATGGCGATTTCCGCTGTGACCAGAAGGTCCAGACGCTGAAATGCTTTTTCATAAGCGGTTGTGTCTGCATAGGAGCGCAAAGGATTCAAACCGGTGACAAAGACCGCCCGCAGCCTCTCGGGATGATCGGAGAGAATTTCTTCCTGTATGACATTGGGCGGGAAGGCACCGCAAACCGGGAAGGAATTCGTGGTCACGGTACGCCAGACTTTGGGGTCTCGTTCATCCGTATGGGACCCGAGGGGCATCATATGACCGGGAATGATATTGCCGCCGGGCATGCAAAGCCTGCCGCAGATAGACTGAAGGATGACGATCAGATAAGAATTCAGACCACTGTGGCGTCCCATGAAAATACCCAGATCATAACGCAGGGATGATTTGCGTGTTGCATAAAGCCTGGCGACTTCGCGGACCTGGTCAAAGTCCAGTTCGCAAATCTTAACGGCGGCGCGCGCATCGAAATTTTCAAAATAGGATTTAACCTGATCAAAACCCGACGTGCGGTTTGCCAGGTAATCCTGGTTCTCCCAGCCTTCTTTCAGGATAATGGAAATCATCGCCTTGATCAGCAGAGCGTCCGTGCCGGGACGGATGGGTAAATGAATGTTGGCAATCTTTGCGGTTTCAGACAGGCGCGGATCAACGACAATCAGCACTTTATCCGGATCTTTGGAAAGACGCTGGAGCTGCCGCGGCGCCTGGGGGATCTGGTGGCTCTGCATGCCATTCCAGCCGAATGTCAGAAGAACATCGGTATTATGGACATCCGGTCCATCATGCAGGTATTGTTTTCCATGTGTGCGTCCGCACACCCAGAAAGCCCCGGCAAATTCCTGCGCCAGGGCGTTGTACTGGTACTGCGAACCCAGGCCCCGCATCAGGCGCACGCCGAAAGCCGCTTCAAAATGGCAGCCTTGGCCGCCGCCACCCATGTAGGCAAAGGAGCGCGGGCCGTACTGACCGATAATGCTTTTGAGTTTGGTTGCGATTTCATCGATAGCCTGATCCCAGGAAATGCGCTCAAATTTATCCCCAACCTTTTTTAAAGGATATTTCAGGCGGTCGGCGTTGTGCTGATGATAGGCGATGTTCATGCCCTTGCGGCAAAAATAGCCTTCGCTCCTGGCGTTTGACTTGTCAGGCTTCACTTTAACAATGCGGTTATTTTCCACCTCGACTTCGAGGCCGCAGTTCTGTGCGCAAAGTACACATCCGGTTTTATGAATCGTTCCCATCATTGATCCTTTCTCCGGTTGTCTTACCGGATGTCTGATGTGCGTCTTTGCTAACGCTGGTTGCTAAGACGCAGTTTTTTAATGATGCCGTGAAGATCACGCTTTTGTTCGTCGGTTAAAACTTGCAGAAACTCGGTATTTGCGGCAGCGATCACCCGGGTGGCTTCCCCGCTCATCGCTTTGCCCTTCTGGGTTAAATGAATATGGATGGATCGCCGGTCGTCGGGATTGCCTTTGCGTTCGATAAATCCTGCGGCTTCCAGGCGATCCAGAATGCCTGTGAGGGTTGCGCTGTCGAGTTCCGCTCTTTTGCCCAGTTCGCTCGATGTGATCTGATCTTCCTCGTCGAGAAAACCCAGTATCATGGCCTGAACGGAAGTAAGATTCAATTCGGAAACCTTCTGAGCCAGAAAGCGGCTGCTCAGTTGATAGGTCTTGGCAAACTGAAAGAAAATGCAATCTATTTCCCGCATAAGATTATGAAATCATCCTTGTATGCAATTTACTTGTATGCGAGGGTAATAAAGAAAAATCATTTTGTCAATCTTTTTATAATGACTTTTATTATGACCTCATATGGCAATTCAGCCCCCAGCGGCTGAGTGCAACGAGCGCCGTGGCCACAGGGCCTCCGCATTGTACGGCCAGATTGGTAAATTCACATTTTACGTCGGGTGGCGGATAAGCAGGGATCAGGCCGATATAATCCAGCGAGCACTGGCCGATACCGAAGACAAGGGGTATTTCAATCACGGAATTTTCCTTTCCTTCCGCACCTTCAATGCCACGCAAAACAGGAAATGTGAAAATAAAAAAGCCGGTAAATAATAAAAATATTGATAAGTATTTCAATTGGCTATAATAAGAACGCCAGAAAAAGTTCTCAAAATATTTCTGATCGGAAATTAAGGAACTTACCTATGCCCGCTCCGCAAATTATTTTTGATCTGATCGAACGATTGACCCCGGAAGAAATCGACATTGTGGAAAAACAATAACGCGGATGTAGGGGCGCGGTCTTCGCGCCCTTCATTCAATATGGAGCGGATGCCCCGGTGGAACAGGGCGGGAATACCCCGCCCCTACAATCAGCCAAAACTGGCCATGAACAAACATTAATCCAGCGCCAGATTGACGCGGCCGACCGGCAGATTGACAAGCTGGTTTATGAACTTTATGACCTGACAGAAGAAGAAATCAAAATCGTCGAGGGCACATAAAACGTAGGGGCTGTTCCCCGAACAGCCCGATCATTTCATGGCGATAAACGGCGCATTCGGGGATAACCTAAATCCTGATGCCCTGTGGACAAATACAATCGGCGTGTTTGGGAAACACGCCCTACAAAACGGAACCCGGAAGAAATCGACATTGTGGAAAAACAATAACGCGGATGTAGGGGCGCGGTCTTCGCGCCCTTCATTCAATATGGAGCGGATTCCCCCGGTGGAACGGGGCGGGGTGATCCCGCCCCTACAATCAGCCAAAACTGGCCATGAACAAACATTAATCCAGCGCCAGATTGACGCAACCGACCGGCAGATTGACAAGCTGGTTTATGAACTCTATGACCTGACAGAAGAAGAAATCGCCATCATGGAAGGCAACTAAACATAGACCCCTTGTTCTGTCGTTTGCTGAATGCTCTGAAACGCTCCTGGTGGGATGACTTATGCAAGCAAGTGCTGGTGTTGCGAATCCACAATTGACAAAGTTCATATTGCTTGGTAAATAAAAAACCAAATTCGGGGTGGCAGGAGGATTTGCTCCTGTCTGAGATTATACCCGTTGAACCTGATCTGGGTAATGCCGGCGTAGGGAGAAATAAAGATGACTTTAAACCCTTTCTCCTTGCAATGGCGAAGGGTTTTTTATTTTGAGAACGAAACAGGAGAGAGAGTTATGAAGATTACTGGAGCGGAGATTTTCAAATCAGTTGAAGATATTCGGGCGACGAGCCCGCTGATTCACAACATCACCAATTATGTGGTGATGAACAACACCGCCAATGCGCTTCTGGCGATCGGCGCGTCGCCCGTGATGATCCACGCGGAAGAAGAAGTGGAAGACATGGCAGCGATAGCCTCCGCGCTGGTCATCAATATCGGCACGATCAGCGCCCCCTGGGTAAGGGGAATGTTCAAGGCTTTTGCCAAAGCCAGATCCAAAGGCGTGCCCGTGATCATCGATCCGGTCGGCGCGGGGGCGACTCCTTATCGGACACGCACAATTCGCGATCTGATCAGTGCCGGTCAGCCGACGATTATCCGGGGCAATGCCTCCGAAATTATGGCGCTTATTGACGATAAGATGCAAACAAAGGGTGTCGACAGCACGGCGGGGTCGAATGAAGCGGTTCATGCGGCGCAAAGCATCGGTGAAAAACACAAATGCGCCATCTGCGTCAGCGGCGCTGTGGATTATATCGTTTTCGAAAACCGGATTGTGAAAGTGGCCAACGGCCATCCGATGATGACGAAAGTGACGGGATTGGGTTGCACGGCCACCGCGCTGTGCGGTGCGTTTGCCGCCGTGGAAAACAATCCTTTGGTGGCGGCTGCTAAAGCGATGGCGGTGATGGGCATCGCCGGAGAAATGGCCGCTTCCCGATCGGCGGGTCCCGGCTCACTGCAAATGCATTTTCTGGATATTCTGTATCGGCTGACGGAAGATGATATTACCCGGCATTTAAAAATAGAGGAGTAGTCATGCGTGGTGTTTATCTGGTGACAGACCGCGGCCTGTGCCGCAATAGACCTTTGCCGGAGATTATCCTGCAAGCGGTGCAGGGCGGTGCAGCTTATGTCCAGTTACGTGAAAAGGACTTGCCGACGCGTGCTTTTGTGGAAGAAGCGATGGCCGTCAAAAATATTTTACTTCCTTTTAATGTTCCCCTGATCATCAACGATCGAATCGATGTCGCTTTGGCCTGCGGCGCGGATGGTGTGCATATCGGGCAGGAGGATATGCCCTATTCGACAGCCCGTAAACTGATAGGGAAAAACGCCATCATCGGTCTGTCGGTTGAAACCTGGGAAGACGTCGAGGCAGCCCAAAGGCTGGATGTGGATTATATCGGCGTTAGCCCCGTATTTGCCACGCCGACCAAGACGGACACTAAAGAGCCCTGGGGATTGGAAGGTCTTAAAAAAATAAAATCCTTCAGCCGCCATCCTATTGTGGCCATTGGCGGGATCAATGAATCCAATACCCGGGCTGTCGTAGAGGCAGGCGCCGATTGCCTGGCGGTTGTCTCGGCGATCTGCGCAGCGGATAGCCCTGAGATGGCAACGCGTAAAATATTGAATCTCATTCAAACATTAAGATAACTAGTAGCTACTTGCAAAAGTCTGCATTCTGTCATTTCGACCGAAGGGAGAAATCTTTTCAAAGATATTAAAGATTTCTCAGTCACTTCGTTTCTTCGAAATGACAACTTATTTTCACAGGTAGGCACTAGCATCTTTTTTTTCCTGCGGCGAAAAACGGGTAATAGCTCTTGACAAAATCCATCTGAGAAATTACTACTACAACAATAGTGTTTTTGTAATCCCGCTGTTGCGGGACGAGCGTCAATTCTCCGCAGCTTGCTCGTGATATAATGACGTTCATTTCATACCTCGACAGCGAGCTCGCGAGGTGGTTGATTAAATCGAAATGTTCTCGTGTTTTGGAAATTTGACTTGGAAGGTTAAAAAGCGGTAGAAAAACGAATGCGTTTGAAAATACCAAAAAATCTAATCACCTATGCCGTTTTACTTTTCTACGTTTTTACGCCTATGCTCGACAGCGTGATATGCACCGACTGTGCAGGTCATGCTCCTTTTCAGGGCGAGACAACCATCAGCCACATGAAGACCTCTCATGTTGATGTGAGCTATTCCAAAAAAAATGAGACACAATCAGGTTCCGCCACGGAGCAGGGTCATCAATTTTTCTGTTCGATCTGCGCCAATGTCCTCATGGGTACGGAAGCATCTTCTGTCAATCCGTCTATCATCGTAGCGCAATGTGAGAACCCACGCGCCTTGCCTGCGATCTCCGAACTTCATTATTCCATCGATAAACCGCCTCAGAATCTCTTCGTATAAGTCATTTCTTTGCAGAGACATTTCAACCGGCCTTCTACTTAAATCCTGCTGAAATACCTGCATCTAATATCATTTTTTTATACGAGGTGAATTAATGCGACGTTTTATGATTACGATGTTTTTAATGCTTTTTCTTGTTGCCCCGGCCTATCCGATGACTGTCGAAGAGGCTGTGCAGCATGCCCTTAAGCAAAACCCCGGCCTCCAAACTCTGCGGCTCGAAGAAGATATTGCCGTGGGCCAGCTTGAAAAAGCGCGGCTTCTTCTAATCAGTAACCCGACGATCGGAGGCAATATCTCCAATAAGGACAAACCGGAGGAGGAAGGCGGCGGCGCGTTTACCAATTATGGATTCAAACTCTCCCAGGAATTCGAGGTTGCAGGGCAAAGGGGCACAAGAATTCATATGGCGGAAAAAGAGCTTGCCCGCGTGCAATCCGGAATCAAGGACAGAGAAAGGGGTTTGATTTCGGATACTAAAGATGCATTTACCAAAGTGTTGGCGTTAAAAAAGAAAAATGGACTGACCCGGGAGATTGTTCAACTGAAAGAAGAGTTGCTGGGTTTAACAAAGATCAAATTTCAGGCAGGCGATATTTCCGGTCTTGACGTGAACCTCGCAGAAGTTGAGTTGAGCAAGGCCAAGCGAGACCTCCTCCTGAACGATAGGGAATACCGGGAATCGCTTTTTACCTTACAGGGATTCCTTGGATTATCACCGGACCGGTCTTTTACCCTTGAGGGCGATTTGCCTTCAGAAGCGCCGTCATTGCCTGATAGAGCGGCCCTTCAGGAGAAAGCCTTTGCCCTGCGGCCGGACGCCAGGGCAACCGTATTGGCGGTGGAGAAAACCAAGGCCGCGCTAAAACTGGCAAAAAAGGAAATCATCCCGAACATAACGCTCTCCGGATTTTACGACCGCGACGAGCTGAGAAATGCCGTAGGCCTGGAGATATCCATTCCCATTCCCCTTTTTGACAGGAAGCAGGCGGAGAAGAAAGAAGCCTATGCAAAAGCTGAAGGAGCAAAGATAAAGTCCGCCGGACTGAAAAAAACGATAGAGCGCGAAGTCGAGCAGGCTTACAGTGATCTTGCCTCAGCTATTGAGGAGCTAACACTTTTCAAAAAAGAAATCATTGTAAAAGCCGCAGAGAACTTGAATCTCCTGAATCTGGCCTTCAAGGAGGGGAAGGTCGGCTTCTTCGAAGTGCGGCTTGCTCAGAGGGATACGATTGAGGCGCAGTTTGCCTATATTGAAGCACAGACTCGAACACAGCTAGCGGTGAATGCGATAGAAAAGACCATAGGGAGAACACTGAAATGATCAAACAAAATAGAAATAGAGCAAAGCAGGGACTGCTTGTGGGCATCTTTCTTCTTTTGGGATTTGCCATCCTGATCGTGGGATGCGGAAAAAAGGAAGCACCGGAGGAAGGAAAAAAGGCAGTTGTGGCGGAAAAGAAGGAATCCGGCCACAATGAAAAAAAGGAAGAGCATGGTGTCGTCACGCTGTCGCAGGACATGCAGAAGTCTTCAGGGATAGAAGTCAAACCGGTGGCCATGGAAGAAGCGGCAATCCCCATTACGGCGACGGCTGTCATCGAGATGAACATGGACAGAGCCGCCAAGATTAGTCCGCGGGTAACAGGGAAGGCTGTCAGAAGCATCGTGTCTCAGGGTGACCGGGTGAGGGCGGGACAGGCTCTTGCCTATCTCGACAGTGTGGAGCTCGATCAGATATGGAGCGATTATCGCAAGGCGCAGGGGAAAGTAGAGCTGGCCAGGAGAAACCTCCAGCGGGAGGAAACCCTGTTTCTAAAGAAGATCTCCCCCGAAAAAGATGTGCTGAAGGCCAGGCAGGAGTTGGGAGAGGCAGAGGCGGATATTAACTTTGCCCAGGAGCGTTTCCGGCTTGTCGGCGTCGATGTTGCGCAGTTTGCTGCAACCAAGGGCAACGGCAGCCATCCCCTTGTGCCGGTTACATCACCGGTAGGCGGGATCGTGATAGAAAAGACGGTTACCCAGGGCGAGGTTGTCAGCCCTGAAAAAACGCTCTTTCTGGTGGCGGATCTCTCAACACTTTGGGTGGTTATCGATGTCTATGAAAAAGATATGTCCCGCCTCAAGGTCGGCACAGGTGTGAAGGTGTCGGTCACAGCCTTTCCGGATAAGGTATTTCAAGGAAAGATATCCTATATTGCCGATGTTGTGGATGAAAAGACAAGAACCGAAAAAGCACGGGTGACCATCGACAATGCAGGCGGCCTGCTTAAGCCCGGTATGTTTGCATCCGTCCTTATTGAAACAAGAAACGTTAAGGGCGAGCGGCTCATCGCTGTTCCGGAAGAGGCCGTGCAGATAGACGGTAGAGCGCGCTTCGTCTTTGTTCGGGTCTCTCCCGATAAATTCAAGAGAAGAGATATCGAGACAGGAAGGTCACTTGGAAAAAGCCTGGAGGTTACAGTGGGGCTTAAGGAGGGCGAGGTGATCGCAGTTAAAGGCGCCTTCACCCTGAAATCGGAACTCAAAAAAGGCGAACTTGAGGGGGATGCACACTAATGCTGGAAAAAATAATTGCCTATACTTTGAAACAAAAAGGGATGGTTATCTTTCTGTCACTTTTAATCATCGCGGCAGGCGTCTATTCCTATTCAACATTGCCGATCGATGCTTTTCCGGATGTAACCAACATTCAAGTTGAAGTCATCAGCCACGCCGACGGCCTGTCGGCCATAGAGATTGAGAGAAATGTCACTTACCCGATTGAGATGGCCATGCGCGGTTTGCCGGATATCGAACAAATTCGTTCGGTCACCAAGTTCGGCCTCTCCATCGTAACCATAGTATTCAAAGATAATGTCGATATTTATTTTGCGCGACAGTTGGTATTTGAACGATTGGCGGAAGCCCGGGAAAAGGTTCCTAAAGGCGTTGAAGTTGCCATGGGACCAATCGGGACGGCAATGGGTGAGATCTATCAGTATACTCTTGAAGGGAAAATGCCGACGGCCCCCCTGCAAAAAATATCCTACCTGACCAACCTGAGAACAATTCAAGAGTGGATTATTACCCCGCAGTTAAAAAGTGTTGCCGGGGTGAATGAAATAAATTCTTACGGCGGATACTTCAAGCAATACCAGGTGATTGTATCGCCTGCAAAATTAGTGAATTATGGCATATCGGTTGACGATGTGTATTTGGCCATTGGCAACAATAATCAAAACGTTGGTGGTAATATTCTGGAGCGGAATACAGATCAATATATCGTTCGTGGTGTCGGCTTGTTAAAAGATATTAGTGACATAGAAAACATTGTGCTGAAATCGCAAAAAGGAACACCAACATATGTGAGGGATGTTGCCGAAGTAAAGATTGGCGAGGCCGTGCGGATGGGTGCGGCGATGAAAGACGGTAAGGATGAAGCCGTCGGTGGAATCGTCATGATGCTGCGCGGCGAAAACAGCCGTGACGTTGTTCGCCGGGTAGCCCAAAAAGTTAAGGAAATGAATGAGAACAATATGCTTCCGGACGGCGTCAAGATTGTTCCTTATTACGACAGAAGCGATATTGTGAACGCGAGCGTAGGCACGGTAAACAAAGCTCTGGTCGAAGGCGCTATTCTGGTTCTGATCGTCCTGTACCTCCTGCTGAATAGTTTCCGGGGCAGTCTTGTCGTTCTCATAATATTGCCACTATCTTTACTGGCCACGTTCATTGTGATGAAACTGGTTGGCATCAGCGCGAATCTGATGTCGCTCGGCGGCCTGGCGATTTCCATCGGCATGATCATCGACACGACGATCATTCAGGTTGAGAATGTTCAACGGCATTTAAGTGAAGAGATGGGAAAGCATCCAAAATTATTGACGGTCCTTAAAGCCGTGATGGAGGTCAGAAAACCGAGTATCTTCGGTGAAATGATTATTGCCATCACGTTTATCCCGATTCTTTCCTTATCCGGAATTGAAGGGAAAATGTTCGGACCACTGGCTACAACTGTTACTCTCGCTCTTCTTTCATCATTGTTACTCTCCATATTCGTTGTTCCGGTTCTCTGCAGCCTCTTTCTGAAACCACAACCGGAGAAAGAAAGCTTCATCATGCGATATGCCAAGAAAGCTTATTTGCCGCTTCTGGGATACGCCATGAACAAGAAAAAAGTAATCTTAAGCATTGCCGGCGTTTTCCTGGTGATTTCACTGTTTCTAATCACCCGATTGGGGACGGAGTTTATCCCGACGATGGATGAAGGCTCGTTTGATATGGATGTGGCCATGCTTCCCGGTGTTTCACTGGCGACAGCAATGGAAGTAAATCAACGCGCCGCTCAAAAACTGAAGCAGTTTGATGAACTGGATATCGTGGTATCGCGTACCGGACAAACCGGTGTTGCCCTGGATACCCGGGGTTCGGATAAAACCGGGTATGTTGGAATATTCAAACCAAAGAGTGAATGGAAACGGGATATTTCGAAAGAAGAATTGACCAATGAAATGCGTAAGTCATTGGAGTCGATAGCAGGGATCAGTTTTGGTTTCAGCCAGCCGATCCAGTGCCGGATTGATGAGCTTATTGCCGGAACTCGCGCGCAACTGATCGTTAAGCTGTTTGGTGAAGACATTGACGTGCTCGCCGCCAAGTCGGCTGAAATCGCGAAAGTGCTTTCTTCCATCAAGGGGGGGACCGACCTGGCGACGGAAAAGGTGTCGGGGCAACCGTATCTGACGGTCAGCATAGACCGGGCGAAAATTGCCCGGTATGGTCTGAATATCAGCGATGTTCAAAGTGTCATTGAAATAGCGGTTGCCGGGAAATCTGCTTCCAAATTTTATGAAGAGAACCGCAGCTTTGATATAACCGTTCGTCTGCCGGAAGAAAAAAGAAATTCTCTCGAAGCGATCAAAAACATATTGGTCACCACAAAATCGGGAATGAATATTCCGCTCGAACAATTAGCGGATGTGAAGCTGATTGAAGGGCCGGTTCAAATAAGCCGTCAGGATGGAAATAGAAGAATCGGGATCGAAATGAATATCAGCGGCAGAGATATCGGCAGTTTTGTTGCAGAAGCAAAACAAAAGATAAATGAGAAAGTTAAGCTGCCGGCCGGTTATTATCTGACCTGGGGCGGACAATTCGAGAATCAAGAGCGCGCGATGAACAAACTCATGATCATCGGACCTGTTGCCGTAGGACTTATCCTGCTTCTCCTGTTCGTTACGTTTCGATCGATCCGCTTGTCACTGCTGGTCATTTCCAATCTGCCTTTTGCGTTAATCGGAGGCGTATTTGCTCTCTTTATTTCCGGACAATATTTGTCTGTTCCGGCGTCTGTGGGTTTCATCGTCTTGTTCGGCGTTGCCGTTTTAAACGGACTTGTGCTGGTGTCGCGCATCTCGCAATTGCGAGATGAGGGACTTGATTTGCAAGAAGCAATTAGAAAGGGAAGTCTGGATCGATTACGACCGGTATTGATGACTGCATTGATCTCTATTTTCAGTTTGATCCCGATGTTACTTGCCAGTGGTATGGGTTCTGAAATTCAAAAACCGCTGGCAACAGTCGTCGTGGGGGGATTGATTACTTCAACTTTACTTACACTGTTAATTATTCCAGCGGTTTACGGTTGGTTTGAAAAGAGAAAAGTTGAAGAAGAAATGTAAGCGGCTGTGGAAATAGTTCACAGGCCACCCATCCATAAGGAGGATGATATGAAAGAGATAAAGGCAATCATCAGACCGCTCAAATTGTGGGATGTAGTCGAGGAACTTAAAGGAATTGAAGGACTGCCCGGTGTGACGGTATCGGAAATCAGAGGGTTCGGCAAAAGCAGAGCGAAAAACGCAAAAGATAAAGTTGTTTACGAAATGGTGGAATTTGTTCCACGCATCCAATTAGAAGTTGTTGTCAATGATGAGATGGTGGATGCGGTTGTCAACGTCATTCAGAAATATGCTCATACCGGCAATACGGGTGATGGAAAAATCTTTGTGGTTAATGTCGAAGAAACCATAAAGATCAGAACGAACGAAAGAGGCCCTGACGCAATTTAGCCGTGCAGAAAAGGAGAGAAAATGCAAAAAGTAATAATTAGTGTGTTTATAGGCGTAATGAGCCTTGTTTTGTTAGGGTGTGGCGCTACGGCAAAGACCATTAAACAAAAAACGCAAAGCGAACGTGTCGGTGTTTTTACAGAGATCAAAAATGCCGAAGCACCTGCCCAGGGCTTTGCTGTTCTGACGATTAAAGCGACCATCAAGACTCATCTTGAAGGATATTACCTCCTTGAGTCAAAAGACTCTAGTCATGGGAAGTCCGGCTATCCGTTCCTGATCAATATTGACGGACAGGCAGTCACCTGGACGGCTGTCGGGCAAAAAGAAAGCGTGCCGCTCTACGATCAGGATGGGAAGACAAGCCATGATCCCGATGCAGGGGAGGGCATCAAATATATTCTGGAGAAAAAGATACAACTGCGTCCAGGAACACACAAAGTACTCATCGGATTGTCTGCCGATAACTATTTCAGGGAAGTTGAAATAACGTTTAAGGAAGGGTACGCAGCCAGACTTGAATTTAAGCCTGTTTACAACAACAAATCTTCTCCTCACAGGATTCCCACTTTTAAGAAGGGTATAAAAGAATATGAGGTCTATTTGGACAACACACGCATTTAATGCGGGAAAGCGGAGAGAGGACACTCTCCGCCGGCGCCTCATTAGTAAGGGCTTGCGGCATATTGAAACAGGGAAAATGATTAATACATGTATCAGGGCGCGTCCAAGGGAACACCCTTGCCTTTAAAATCATGACGCTGTGCACAGGATGCAAACATCGATGGGGGGAGCGGACTCCGTTCACGTAGAGGCCACATTATCCGTGTGGTCAAGATTTTCTTGACATACAAGATCGTTTTGTCCTATGTTCTCACGCACAAAAAGGCAGTTCTTATCAAAAAAAGACGGACTGGAGCAGGTTTGAACCAGAAATTTAGAAAAATAATTGCATTGACTTTGGTAGCAGTGATGGCCTGCCTTTCCATTAATACCGTCTTTTCTGTTGCCCATGCGATTGAAGAAGCAGGTTTTTCCACTCCGCACACGATAAAGATCGGTTTCTTGCATATCGAAACCTCCGGCCATTGCCAGGCTTGCCCCACTGACGACCACCCCAGCACCGACCATGACCATTTCAGTTGCGACCACCATACCTCTATGTCTTTTGTTGCTCAAGTGGCTTATCGTCGTCCTGTATCGATAGGATTCCTTCATGCCAACGTAGAGCCTTTTCAATTCATCCCCGAAGTCTATCTGGACAAATTCATCCCCCCGAAGAACCTCGCCTGAAGGGCTGATGCGCTGTTCGTGCGTCCGCAATAGCACTCTGTCTGCGTCATTGCACGTACTGTTATGTCCAGATTCCGATTCTATCGTCACTTAACATACATAATTGTGTCAGTGGACTGTTTGCTATCCAGGGTTGCAGCGGCATCTCTGCATGCGTATTCCCTTGTGGGTAACCGGAGGAGGCATAAGGGGCTTTTAGCACAGTTGCGTCAAATGGATATCCGTCCAGTTATACCAAGTTGCATTCAAAGGGTAACAAATCAATGTAGTCCGAACCTTTAGGTTCGCGTGTTTAACGGGTCTAAAGACCCATACTACTGTTGACTTTTGACGGCGACTTGGTATTACGCTAAATTCAATCAGGGAGGTACAATTGAAACAGACTGTTTTGAAACGATTAACGAATGTCGTTGCAATGGCGGCATTAATTTGTGCAGTAACGGCGCCACTCCAGGCAGAGGAACGAGCCGTCACCCTGCCGGAAATCATGGCAATCGCTACGGAGAACAACGGTGATTTGAAGGCACTCCGCGAAGAAGCCGGGATCGGTGAAGCCGGAAAAATCAAGGCTGGTCTTTATCCTAATCCGGTGTTGGATCTGGACGGTGCAACCGGTGCCATTACCGGTAGTCCGTACGAGAACCGCTTATCCATCGGCGTATTCCAGGAATTTTTGATTGGTGGCAAACGGGGGAAACGGCTGGCCGTGGCTGAATCTGAACTGATGAGGTTCGGCAGCCGGATCAAGAATGCGGAACGTCTGCTGTTGCTGGAGGTGAAGACAGGGTTTTACGATCTTCTTCTTGCGGAAAACCGCCTTGAGCTGGCGCACAAGTTCCGTGAACTGAACAACCAACTCCTGCAGATAACCAAAGAGCGGCTGGCTGCCGGTGATATTGCGGAACTGGACGTTAACCTGGCTAGAGTGGAAACCGCCCGTAGTGAAGGACGAAAAATCGAAGCGGAGCGCGAGGTTGTCCCGTCACGCCAGCGGCTTCTCGCTCTTATGGGGGTGACTGCTTTGACCGATCTGAAAATTGCCGGCTCTCCGGCGACGAAACCGTTTGTTACAAATCCTACGGAACTCAAGGCTCTGGCCCTGAAAAACCGTCCCGATCTGCAGGCGTTGGCATCGGAAAAGAACAAAGGAGAGGCGGAACTCACCCTGGCTCAGGCCGAGCGGCTGCCCAACGTAACGGCAGGGATTGCCTTCAGCCGTGAAAGGTCGCTGATCTCCGTCGGCGGCGGTATGGATGATAGGTCCACCGACTATCTGATCGGGCTGAAACTCTCAGTCCCGATTCCGTCCTTTGATCGGAATCAGGCCGGCATAAAAGAAGCCCAGACAAGAAAAAGCAGCGCTGAAATTCGACAGGCGTCTGTCCGGCAGAGTATTGAGCGAGAGGTGGAGGCTGCGCATGCGCGACTTGCCGCTACGGAAAAAGCGGCTAACATCTACGCCAAGGAGATACTTCCGCAACTCACTGAAAACCTTAAGCTGGTACAGGAGGCTTATCGCTTGGGCGAGGTTGGAATTTTGGCGGTGATTGAGGAACAGAAGAAATTTGTCGAGGTGAATGACGCTTATCTCACTGCGCTTTACAATCGAAACAGTGCGGTCGCAAAATTGGAGGCTGCCGTGGGAGTTGAATTGAAAAAAGAAGACGGAGGAAATAAATGAGCACCTGTAAAACTGCCATGAAGTACATGGGAATATTGCTGATTCTGCTTTTCATGCTGACCGGCTGCAATCAAAAGAAACAGGACTCTGCCGCTGCCGGAGACAAGACCGAACCGATTCGGGTCACCGCCTATTCCGCCAAGAGTGAACTGTTTATGGAGTATGATCCGCCGGTGGTCGGAAAAAAGACGGGCTTTCTCATTCATCTCACCAGACTGATTGATTTCAAACCGGTCACGGAAGGGGGGCTGAAACTCGTATTTACCCCTGCCGCCGGTGAGCCTGAAACATTTACTTTGTCTGCGCCGACTCGGGCTGGAATCTATAAGATCGATGCTGCCTTTGGCAAACCGGGAAAATATTCACTGAAACTTATTACCGACGGGAAGGGATTCGGTGACGAAATTACGGTTTCCGAAGTACAAGTGCTGAACAAGGGCGAGAAGCCTGCCGACGGATATTCCGGTGGTGGCGGTTCAATTGCCTATCTGAAGGAACAGCAGTGGGTCGTGGACTTCATGGTTGCCCAGCCGGTCAAGAGAGACTTGGGTAGCTTCGTTACCACCACGGGGGAGCTTGTGCCGGTGTCGAACGCCGAGGCAACGGTTGCCGCACCGCTTTCCGGTATTATCTCGACAACCAAGCAACTGCCGTTCATCGGCAAAAAGGTGGCAAAAGGTGAAGTCGTAGCCATGATCGATCCGCCGATCAGACCGGACGGCGGGATTGGCCAGTTGGAAGCGGCCTATGCTGAAGCAAAAAACAGGGTTGCGCTTGCGCAAAAGGAGTACGGCCGGGCAACGCGGCTCCATGAAGCCAGAATTGCACCACTGAAACGGGTCGAAGAGGCAGAAATGACTCTTTCCAGTGCGCGGGCGGCGCTTGAACCCCTGGAGAAAGCGATGGGGAGTGTCCAGGGCGAAGGTGGTGGCAGGATTGCGGTGCGCGCGCCGGTGAGCGGCACGGTGGTCGAAGTGACTGCCGGAGCGGGTAAAGGAGTGGAGGCAGGACAGTCGATCCTGCGTATCGTCAATACCAGCACCCTCTGGCTCAAGGCCAATATTCCCGCCACCGAGATTGGCGCTACCGGAAAATCGCTCAACGCCACCTTCACCGTTGCCGGTCTGACTGAGAAATTTAAACCATCGCGGTTGGTGTCGGTCGGCGACATGCTCGATCCCCAGACCAGAACTCTGCCGGTATTTTTCGAGGTTCCCAATCCCTCCGGGCGCCTCAAGGTTGGACTGTTCGCCAATGTTTCCCTCCGCATCGGTTCTGTTATCGGGGCGTTGGCCGTCCCGAAGGACGCCCTGATTGAAGATGAGGGGCGCTGGTTCGTATTTATCCAGACTTCGGGAGAGGCGTTTGACAGGCGGGAGGTGAAGACCGGCGTCGAAGATGGCGGCTTTGTCCAGATCAGCAGCGGTCTCAAGGGGGACGAGCGGGTAGCCACCCGCGGCGCCTACTACGTCAAACAGGCCGAGTCCGCCGCCAAGGGCGGCGCTGATCAGGGTCACGGCCATTAAGGAGATAAATCATGCTCGATAAAATAATTCGTCTGGCTCTGAGTAACCGGCTGATCGTCGTTGTGGCGTCACTGCTGGTCCTGGTGGTCGGTACCTATATAACTATGAAGATGCCGGTGGATGTACTGCCGGACTTGACCGCACCGACGGTTACCATTATTACCGAAGCTCACGGCATGGCCACGGAAGAGGTGGAGTCGATTGTTACCTATCCTATTGAAGGCGCTGTAAACGGCTCTAGCGGTGTGCGCCGGGTCCGATCTTACACGGTTGCCGGTCTTTCCACGGTCTGGGTCGAGTTCAACTGGGGGACCGATATCTACCGGGCCCGCCAGGTTGTGAACGAAAAGCTACAGGCCTTGACCGGCGTCCTGCCGGTTGATGTGGTTCCTCAACTGGCGCCGATCTCCTCAATCATGGGGGAGATCATGCACGTAGCCCTGGTCAGCGATCAACATACCACCATGGAGTTGAAGGAAACCGCCGACTTCGTGGTGCGCAAGCGGCTCCTGGCAGTATCGGGAGTTTCCCAGGTTTCCAACATTGGCGGTGACACCCGCCAGTACCAGGTGGAACTTGACCCGCAACGTCTGCATGCGTTCGGCGTTACGGTGGGACAAGTGATAACAGCTCTCAAAGGGGCCAATGAAAATTTTGCCGCCGGCGTCATGAAGAAAACCGGCCAGGAGTATCTGATCCGGGGTATCGGCAGAGTCCGCACCACAGCCGATCTGGAACAGGTTGTAGTGGCCGCCAGGGGGGGTGTGCCGGTGCTGGTCCGTGATGTGGCGCGGGTTGTTATCGGCCCGGCCTTCAGATATGGCGACGCTTCGGCCAACGGCAAGCCAGGGGTGGTAATTTCGATCCAGAAACACCCGGATGCAAACACCCTTGAGTTGACCAAACGACTGGAGGTAAAGCTCGCGGAATTGCAGAAGAGCCTGCCTGCCGGCATGAAGCTGGAGACTGACATCTTCCGGCAGTCCGATTTCATCGAGCGGGCTATCGACAACATCAAAAAGGTACTTACTGAGGGGTCGGTGCTGATTATCGCCATTCTCTTCCTCTTCCTGGGGAATATGCGAACCACCCTCATTTCTATTACCGCCATCCCGCTTTCGCTGCTGTTTGCTATCTTTACCCTCAAGATTTTCGACATCTCCATCAACACCATGACTCTGGGGGGGATGGCCATTGCCATCGGGGTCATTGTCGATGACGCTATTATTGATGTGGAAAACGCCTTCCGGAGGCTGCGGGAAAACCGGCTGAAACCGGAAAACCTGCGGTCCCCGGCGGGCACGGTGATCTTCGAGGCTTCGAAAGAGATCCGTTCCTCCATTGTCAATGCCACCATGATCATTCTCATGGTCTTCTTACCCCTCTTTTTTCTCTCCGGGGTCGAGGGTCGGCTGTTACGACCCCTTGGCATTTCCTACATGGTCTCCATCGGCGCGTCGCTGATTGTCGCCTTGACCGTTACCCCGGCCCTCTGCTCTTACCTGCTCCCACGGGCCAAATGCCTTGATCGGGGGGAGGAGAGTCTCGTCGTCCGCTGGTTGAAACGCCTCTATCGCCCCATGCTCAATCTGGCGGTTACCTGGCCGAAACTGGTGATTGCGGGATCGATTGTGGCCTTTATCCTGGCCATGATCCCGCTGTCCATGACCGGTCGCTCCTTTCTTCCCCCTTTTAACGAAGGGGCGTTGACGGTGGTTGTCGTCACCTCGGCGGGAACCTCACTGGAACAGTCGGCAGCCATTGCCCTGGAGGTAGAAAAAAAGCTGCTGGCCCACCCGAACATTAAGAAGACGGCCCGCAGAACCGGGCGGGGTGACATGGACGAGCACGGCAAGGCGGCAAGCATGACGGAGATTGAGGCCAAGCTCGATATGAAGGAGCGTAAGCTTGGCGATGTTATGGCGGAACTGCGCAAATCAATGGCCGGCATGCCGGCCACCATTACTTTCGGTCAGCCGATTGGCCACCGGATCGACCATATGCTCTCCGGCACCATGGCCAATATTGCCATCAAAATCTACGGTCCGGAACTTTACCGGTTGCGGAGTTCGGCGGAAGAGATCAGAGGCGCCATAGCCGATGTGCCCGGCCTTGCCGACCTGTCGGTGGAACAGCAAAAGGATATTCCGCAGATCCGAATCATCCCCGACCGGGCGCAGATGGCCCGCTACAATCTCACCATGTCCGGCGTAGCAGAGGCAATGGAGGCCGCCACCGCCGGCATGACAGTAACCCGTACCCTTGAAGGCGATCGGGGGTTCGATGTGGTGGTGAAGTTCCCCGATACTGCCCGCAACAGTACCGGCGCCATAGAAAACGTCATGATCGACACCCCTGTCGGAGTCAAGATTCCGCTTTCCGCGGTGGCTCGGGTCGTCTCCGCCAAGGGGCCGAATACCATTACCCGGGAAAATGCCCAGCGCAAGATTGTTGTTCAGGCAAACGTGAGTGGTCGTGATCTGCGCAGTGTCTTTGATGATGTCCAGAGCCGCATAGAGCAGAAGGTTAAGCTCCCGGTGGGATATTACGTGGAGTATGGCGGACAGTTTGAGAGCGAGGCCGAGGCGACCCGGACAATCGGCCTGTTGAGCTTGGTTTCGTTGCTCTTCATTATTTTGATTCTCTATATTGAGTTTCGCTCTTTTAAAGACGCTTTCCTGGTCATGGTCAACCTGCCGCTCTCTTTCATCGGCGGGATAATTGCCGTCTATTTCACCTCCGGGGTCATCAGCGTTGCTTCGCTGGTGGGTTTTATCACCCTGTTTGGCATCGCCACGCGCAACGGCATTCTGCTCATTTCTCACTACAAGCACCTGATGGAACATGAGGGAAAAAGCCTGCAGGAGGCTGTGCTGCAGGGCTCGATGGAGCGGCTCAGGCCGGTCATTATGACTGCGCTGGCAGCCGGCCTGGCGCTGGTGCCGTTTGCCTTCTCGGCGGATAAGCCGGGCAACGAGATTCTCTCGCCGTTGGCGATAGTAATTATCGGGGGGCTGATTTCATCCACTGTGCTCAATATGGTGGTGCTGCCGTCACTCTATCTGAAGTTTGGCAAAGAAAAACAGGGGTAATTGACGTGCCCCTCCTCTCATCCCGGGGGAGGGGCACGATGTTTTAGTTGTACAGCGCTACGGAAATAAAATAACCATAAACGGATAAAATCTGGTATGTTGGCATATACCGTTGCCGCTGTAAATCTTGCCAGGGAGTACAACGTTACGCTTTCAGGCTATGTGCGCAACAACTCCGGTTTCGTGTATTCCGGTGAAGCCCGGTTGATATGAGGATTTCCGTTACTTCCGATTAGTCCGTAATCTTCATTTCTTTAAACCGATCACCGCACTTATGCACCTGTCCGGTTTTTTCCGATCCGTTCCGGTGGCGTAAACAAAAATAATAGGGAAGACAAAATGCATAATGAACGAATCGAATTATGGCGGCATCATCACACATTTAATGTTGAAAAAAAGGCGATAGAAACGCGAACCTTAATTGTTGTGATCATTACCTTTATCACAATGGTCGCTGAAATATTATTTGGCTGGATTTCAAATTCAATGGCATTGCTGGCTGACGGCTGGCATATGGGCACGCATGCCTTTGCTTTGGGAATATCCCTGATCGCATACATTATGGCAAGAAAGTACGCAAAGGATCATAGCTTTACATTTGGAACATGGAAAATTGAAATTTTAGGCGCATACACAAGCGCCATTGTACTTGGCCTGGTTGGCGTGATAATGATTTTTTCGTCTATCGAAAGAATGATTAGTCCGTTGAATATTCATTATAATCAGGCCATATTTGTGGCGGTCTTAGGTTTCTTGGTTAATCTTGTCTGCGCAGTTATCCTCAATAGCGGTGGTCATTCCCATGGACATGAGCACCATTATCGTCAAGAAGATGAACATGCCGATCATAAGCATCATCATGAAGATTTGAATTTGAAATCGGCATATTTACATGTTGTGGCAGATGCATTAACTTCCGTATTGGCCATCGCGGCTTTACTTGGCGCAAAATATTATGAGCTCAATTGGCTTGACCCGTTTATGGGAATTGTCGGCGCCGGTTTAATTATTCGCTGGTCATTTCTATTGTTGAAGGATAGCGGCGGTATTTTGCTGGAACGTGAAATGGATAATCCCGTAGTTAATGAAATAAAAAAAGAAATTGAATCCGATGGAGATTCGAAAATAAGTGACTTGCATATCTGGAAAGTAGCGCAGGATAAATACGCCTGTATCGTGTCTTTGGTCGCAGCAAAAAAGTATTCCATTGAAGAGTATAAAACGAGACTAAAAAATGTACATGAATTGGCTCACGTAACAATCGAAATTAATGAATGTAAAAATGAGGGGACTTTTCGTCATGTTGAGACACAAGAAGAAAAAGGAACGCGATGTTGAGCAAGAGTATTCAGCCAGCCAGTTTGTTGCCAAGCTTCGCAGGCTGGCGGATAGTATTGAACAAGGCAAAGTTTTTCGCATACAGGTAGCAGGCGAACGTGTTACCGTTCCGCCCGATGCCATAATTAATATTGAACATGAGCGGGAAGATGGCACAGAAGAAATCGAATTTCAAATCAAGTGGCCCATTGTTAAACAATAAGACATCAAGTAAGAAGCCGAAGCGACGGCCTATTCGCCGCAAAGAGGATACCCCTTGACAGTCTTTTGAAATAGATGGTACGAGATAAACAATTTTGCAGGTACAATTCGGAAACAATAACCTTATGCATCGCTAAAAATACAATTAAGGAGGAAATGAAAAATGCCAGTTAAACCAAGTGAGACGGAAGAAGAATTTTTTGCCCGCAAGGAATATGAGCGGTTGAGAAAAAGTCAAGAGGATAGCCAAAAGAACCTTGCCGCTGATCAGCGTGCAAAAGAAAAAGAATTGCATTATATGAAGTGCCCCAAATGCGGCATGAACCTTGTGGAAATCGACTATAAAAAAATAAAGGTCGATAAGTGTTCAGAATGTGAAGGTATTTGGCTTGATGCCGGCGAAATAGAGATGGTGGTGCAGATGGATAAAGGCAGTCTGGACAAGCTCTTCAGCGTTTTTTCACGGAGTTGATTTACACTGATCATAACATTATGAAAGTCATCGAAAAATGGAATGGAGTACTTTCTCAGGCAACAGGCGGAGGAGCCATGCCCCTGATTGATTTGGATCATGTAGCAAAAAAGATTATACCTTAAAATGAAGGAGGCCCTGCTGTGACCTCCTTCTGGGTGACGCTTGCCGTGCTGTTCGGCGTGGGTGTTTATACCAAGTCGCATTCAAAGGATAACGAACCAACGTAGTCCGAACCTTTAGGTTCGCGTGTTCAACGGATCTAAAGACCCGAACTACTGTTAACATTTGAATGCAACTTGGTATTACTACTTCTACGGCCAATCCAAGGCGATGGAATTTTTTGCCGGTTATCTCATTGAATACTCTCTGAGCATCGACCATTTATTCGTATTTATGCTGATTTTCCGCTTTTTCAAAGTGCCGCATGAATATGAACACAAAGCCTTGTTCTGGGGAATCTTGATGGCGCTTGTGACACGCGCCGTCTTCATCTTTGCGGGCGTTGCGCTCATCAATACCTTTAGTTGGGTCATGTATGTTTTCGGGGCTTTCCTGGTTTTCACCGGCATCAAGATGGCGCTCAACAAACAAACGGAAGTTCATCCCGACCGGAATATCGCGATAAAGCTTTTGCGCTTCTTCGTCCCCGTGACAAAACAATTTTCCGGCGCCAAATTTTTTATTGTTAAGCGCGGGGTGCGATTTGCCACACCGATGCTGGCTATCCTTGTGGTACTGGAAACACGGACATTCTGTTCGCAATTGATTCCATTCCAGCCGTGTTGGCTATCTCCAAAGACCCTTTTATCGTTTATACATCCAACGTCTTTGCGATTTTAGGTCTGCGTTCTCTATTTTTCGCGATTTCCGGTTTGATGAAATTATTCCACCTTCTGCATTACCGCCTGGCGGCGATCTTGAGCTTTGTCGGCGTAAAAATGCTCATTGAAGATTTTTTCCATGTGCCCGTTGCAGCTTCCCTGATGGTGATTGCCTCCATTCTGGTCGTATCGATTGTAACATCCATTATTTTGCCGGGAAAAGAAGAAGGTGAAGTTCCTCAGGTAGCGATGAAGAAGTAGCGTCTTTTTAAAGGTGACTTTTCAAGCGCATCGCAAAACCAGTTGAAAAGATGGGTAGGTAATACCGGCCAATGCCAAATTCCACCGGGAAGACGGCCTGCTTCTGGCCGAGGGCATGAAAGTCGTGTAAGAATGAAGAGAATACGAAAAGTAATGGCTTGTGCCTGGGCAGGCGGCTATTAATATCGAAAATGATATTGATTCAACTTTAGGAAAGAGAAATTGCTGCGTCTCCCCGAAGAAGATGCAGCTATATCCACCTCAATCATACTATAAAACGTTAGCCAACCCTGCAAAATTATCTTGACAAAATTTGACTCGACGTTTAATCACTACTAAGAGAATAGTAATTAAAGTAATATTAGTTCAGGTGTGCAATAGTCAACGATAGCATCATACTGCAAAAAAGAGATGCTATTCAAAAGTAGCGGTAAGCTGAACTCATTGTCTCATCCTGATTTATTCCCGGGGGAAATTAATCCTCATAAAACTAATCTGCAGGAGTTAAAAATAAATGTTCTGGAGTGAACGTGCGCAAAGAATTCTTCAGGGAATTCACTTATCGCGTGATGAAGCGCTAAGGTTACTGATGTCCAGCGATGATGAGCTGCTCGAATTGCTTAACGCCGCTTTCACGATTCGCAAACATTACTTCGGACGCGCGGTCACCATTCATGTCATCCAAAATGCGAAGAGCGGATTATGCAGCGAGGATTGTGCTTTTTGCAGTCAGGCCGGCGGCGCGAATACGGATTCGCCTCGTTATGCGTTGCAAAAGGTGGAAGAGCTTGTTGAAGGTGCGCGCGATGCACATCGCCTGAAAGCGATGCGTTACTGCATCGTAACAAGCGGCAAGTCGCCCGAAACCGAAGAACTTGATATCATCTGCGAAGCGGCACGGCAGATCAAGAAAGAAGTTCCGATTCAAATTTGTGTGTCACTCGGCCTATTAACAGTCGGGCAGTCGCTGAAACTGAAAAAAGCCGGTGTGGACCGTTTCAATCATAATCTGGAATCTTCGGAAAGATTTTATCCTTCCATCTGTACGACACACAGTTTTGCCGACCGTAAGAGAACGGCCGAAATTGTCAAAGCTTCCGGGATGGAACTTTGCAGCGGCGGCCTGATCGGCATGGGTGAATCGCTGGAAGATCGCGTGGAGATGGCCTTTGCTTTGCATGAAGTTGAGGCGGATTCCATTCCGCTGAATTTTCTCGATCCACGTCCGGGAACCGCTTTGGAAAACTTAACTCGGCCTTCACCTGCCGATTGTTTGCGAACGCTCGCCATGTTTCGCTTTGTCCATCCGGATAAAGAGATTCGCGTGGCCGGCGGAAGGGAAGCCTGTCTGGGTTCTATGCAGGTATTGTCTCTTTATCCGGCAAACTCGATATTTACCAAAGGGTACCTGACCACACCTGGCCAGGGATATGAAGAAGATATGGATATGATTGCCAAGGCCGGATTTCATGTGACGGACTGGACTGCGGCATAAGTGGTAAGAATATTAAAGGTAATAGATTATCATGAACATAAATAAAAAGGCGGTGGCCCTTCTCTCCGGGGGGTTGGACAGCACGCTGGCCGTCAAGTTAATGATTGACCAAGGCATCGATGTCACGGCCATCCATTTTACAAGCGTCTTTTGCAACTGTTCGCCCAAAACAGCGGGCTGCAAAATGCACGCCCGCAAAGTAGCCGAAGAATTTGGAGTTCCCATTCATGTCATCCACAAAGGGATGGATTACATCAATATGGTGGAAAACCCGCCGCACGGCCACGGCAGCGCCATCAACGCCTGCATCGATTGCCGTATCTACATGCTGCGGAAGGTCAAAGAGATGATGCCTGAGCTGGGAGCTTCTTTTGTAATCACGGGAGAAGTCCTTGGACAACGTCCCATGTCCCAGCAGCGCCACACGATTCGCTTGATCGAAAAAGAAAGTGGGTTGCAGGATCTGATCCTCCGCCCCCTTTCGGCGCAGCATTTTGACCCGACGCTTCCGGAACGCGAAGGCATTGTCGATCGGGACAAATTGCTCAACATCTCCGGGCGCAGCCGCAAGGAGCAATTCGCGCTGGCGGAAAATCTGGGTGTCAAGGACTACCCCTGTCCCGCCGGTGGATGTCTCTTGACCGACAAAGTTATTGCCGCCCGTCTGCGCGATCTGTTTGATCACACATCCGATTACAGCCACACCGATTTGGTGCTGTTAACACTTGGCCGTCACTACCGGCTGCACCCTGATCTCAAGATTATCCTGGGGCGCAACCAGGAAGAAAATAAACGCCTTTTCTCTCTGGTCAAAGATGAACAAAGTATTTTTGAACCGGATGATTTCCGCGGGTCGACGATTCTAACTGTGGGCCGTCTGGATGCAGCAAGAGAAGCGACGATGGGTGAGATGATCGTTTCGCACAGTCAGGATATCAAACCATCGTATCAGGTTAAGAAAACAACATATCCCGATGGCAACTCAATGCTATTTGAAGCACAAAGACAACCCCGCGAAACATGGGATCATCTGCGCTTGGGTTGAAAAACAGGATTTATTATGAATGAAGAAGAAATTATTGACTGGCTGCGCGAAGAAGATGAACAGAAACTGGAGACGCTCTGGCAGCGGGCTAATGAAACACGCATTGCCCATGTGGGCGATCAGGTCCATCTGCGCGGCCTGATCGAAATATCCAATATCTGCGCCAGGCGTTGCGGCTATTGCGGCATCAGCGCCGATAACCGTCAGATTGAACGCTATCGCATGACCGAAGAAGAGATTATGGATTGCGTGCAGAAGGCCGTTGGCTTTGGCTATGGAACCGTCGTCATGCAGGCGGGCGAAGACTACGGCATTACGCGGGAATGGATGGCCCATATCATCCGCCGGATCAAGGCCGAAACATCCCTTGCTGTGACCTTGAGCCTCGGGGAACGGCCGGCCGAGGATTTAATGGCCTGGCGTGAGGCGGGCGCCAACCGGTATCTCATCCGTTTTGAGACTTCCAACCGAATCCTTTATGATCGGATTCATCCGCCTTTGGGAGACAATCCATCGGACCGCTTTGCAATTCTTGCGAATCTAAAAAAGCTGGGTTACGAAGTGGGCAGCGGCATCATGATCGGCATTCCCGGCCAGATCTACGAAGATCTGGCCCGCGACATACTGGCGTTTCGCAAATTGGATCTCGACATGATCGGTGTCGGCCCATTCATTCCTCACCCTGAAACACCTCTGGGGCAGTGTTTGCCGGATGCTTCAGTGGATGAACAGGTGCCGAACACTGAAAAAATGACGTATAAAGTTATTGCCCTGACGCGTCTGGTTTGCCCGGAAGCAAATATCCCCAGCACAACGGCTTTGGCCAGCCTCAACAAGACCGATGGTCGCGAACTGGGTCTCATGCGCGGCGCTAATATCGTGATGCCGAACCTGACGCCGCCGCAGTATCGAGTGATGTATGAAATCTATCCCAACAAGGCATGCATCAACGAAACGTCCGAGGCCTGCGCCTCCTGCCTTTCCATGCGCATCCTTAATATCGGACGAGCCGTGGGCAGTGGGCAGGGTGGGAGGTTAAAACGCAATATCCCAATGTCTACAATGACGTGATACGGCTACAGGCATACTCCAGAATCACATCGGCCTGTTTCGCTGCGGCGATGTTTACCCTTGGCGATAGCGCAGGTTTCGTTGTGATATCAGATTGCAGATCACCGATGATGATCAGGTTTTCCTTGATACGATGTATTCTAATATCGTCACTTTGCCCGTATCCGCCCAGTCCGGAAACGGAAACGATCAATTTATTAAGCGGTAAAAGCGCGGCGACCAGAGAGCTCTTTATTTCCGGCCGGTCAAGGCACTCGGCTACAACATCGCAATCGATGAACAGGCTCGCAAAGTTATTTTCATCCAGGCGGATCGCTGCAATCTCAAGATCGATTAACGGATTGATTCGCAGGAGATTCAGCTTCAGGGCTTCGACTTTGACCATTCCCACCTGATCTGCAAAATAAAACTGCCGGTCCAGATTTCCCGGTTCAATCCTGTCGAAATCCACGATTTTCAGCTTTTGAAATCCCGATCGGATGAGGTTTGCCGCGCAGTTGGAGCCCAAACCGCCCGCGCCGGCCAGGCCGATCTTTATCCCCTGAACCTTGCGGAGATGATCGCTGCCGATTTTTGAAATTAATGCGTCTCGAAATATCATAGTTAAATAGGACACCAATCACTTAAAATAGGATCGTATCCTTTATCCCGGAGGCTTACAATCATTTCCGCGATGCTTCGATGATCGGCGATCTCGAACTGGCGAAAGGCATCGTACTGACCGCCCGTGGCGATACGTTCGCCGACGCCGGTTGAGGAACCTGCCGATAAACGGGTAATTCCCAATGGCACGAGGTTATCTCTGAGTTGCGAGTTTTCCCGTGTGGAGAGGGATATCCCCAGCCTGGGCAGGAAAAGCCGTAAGGCGATGATGATCTGGACCAGATCCTTGTCGCTGACTATCGAGAGTGGCTTGAACTTTCCTGCGTGGGGTCTCAATCTCGGAACCGAAACGCCAATTTCCACGTCCGGGAATCTATCCTGAAGGTAGTGTGCATGCAGCCCTGCAAAGAAGACTTCTTTTCTCCAGTCGCTCAGACCAAGCAGCGCACCGATCGTCACTTGCCGCATCCGGCATCCGGCCCCTCGTTCCGGGGCCGCCAGTCTGAATCTGAAATCCTTTTTTGGGCCGCTTTGGTGAATCCGGTCATAAATCTTCTCGTCATAGGTTTCCTGATAGATGGTGAGTCCGTCGACGCCCTGGGCCACCAGGCTTTCGTATTCGGCTTCCGTGAGGGGATACACTTCGATGGCGATGGAATGAAAATAGCGTTTAAGAATTCCGACACAGTCCCGAAGATAGGCGACGGGGCTTTCTTTCCGCGATTCGCCCGTCAGGAGGAGGATGTGCCGCAGTCCCGTTGCGGCGATGAAGGCGGCTTCCCGCTCGACTTCCTTCAGAGTAAGCTTCGTCCGTGCGATGGGGTTCTTCGCGTTGAAGCTGCAATAGAGGCACTGATTGTCGCAATGGTCCGATACATACAGCGGCGTATAAAGTTGAATCGTTTTGCCGAAATGACGCAGGGTCGTCTCATGCGCCTTTTGGGCCAAAGGCTCCAGATGCTTTCCGGCCGCAGGCGAAAGCAGGGTCAGGAAATCCATGAGTCCCATGTTTTCGCGAGTCATGGCCCGTTCGACATCACGATCCGACAGGGCGCCGAACAGGTTGATGAAGTCTATATCTTTGTTTTTGCAAAAGGTGTCGTAAAAATCCATTATGCGCTCTTATGGTCATCCCTGAGAAAACCCGTTAACGGTGAAGAGGCGCTGGCCCGTATGGATTCTTCGGGCAGGCCGCTTAAGTAAGCGCGCCTTCCCGCCTGCACGGCCATACGGAATGCCCTGGCGATTTCCACGGGGTTTCCGGAGACGGCAATGGCCGTATTGACGAGCACCGCCGCGCATCCCATCTCCATGCAGATGCAGGCATCCGAAGGTTTGCCCAGTCCGGCATCTACAATAATCGGCGCTTTGATTTCATGGATCAGGATCTCCACGAGTTCTTTGGTTCGTAAGCCCCGGTTCGATCCGATAGGCGAACCCAGCGGCATCACCGCCGCTGCGCCGCAATCGGCAAGCCTTCTGGCGACGGACAAGTCCGGGCTCATGTAGGGAAAGACGACAAATCCCTCCTTTACCAGCGTTTCCGTCGCCTTCAGTGTTTCCAGATTATCAGGGAGGAGGTACTTGCTGTCCGCCACAACTTCCACCTTGATCCAGTTACCTGCACCACTGGCTTTGGCGAGGCGGGCAATGCGAATGGCTTCATCGGCATTTCTGGCGCCGGAGGTATTGACCATGACCCTGCATTTGGGAGGGATGTAATCCAGAATGGATTCCACGGGCGCGCTGCTGTCCACCCTTCTTAAGGCAACCGTTGTGACATCAGCGTCAGCCGCCACCAGCACATCCTGCATCATCCGGTTGCCGGAGTATTTTCCCGTGCCGACAAACAACCGGTTGTTGATTTCAACGTCCCCGATTTTCAAAATATCTTCCACTTCCATTGCTCATCCTCCTCCGACAAAACTGATGATTTCGATCTGATCATGTTCCCGTACGTAAACGGTTGCCCATTTCTCCCGGGGGATGATCTCAAGATTGACTTCCATGACGACCCTTTCCGGTACGAGCCCTTTTCCCGTGACGAGTTCCTGTAAATTGATGGTCCCTTGAGAAAGAACCACATTCTCACCGTTAATCCGAATGTTCATATCCGCATCCCCTTACGGCTCATTAATTTCTCCTTATACCAATTCACTTGGGCCGGGATATCCGCAGCCTGCATGATATCGCGAATCAAGGCCACGCGTGTCGCCCCTGTGGAAAGAACGATATCCAGATTGGCCGCATGGATACCGCCGATCAGGAAAACGGGTTTCACCGCCGCTTGGAGAAGGGATTTTACATGGCCGGTTCCGATGGAATAGTCTTTTGTTTGTGTGGGAAAGACAGGGCCAAAGGCGAGGTAATCGACATCCGCTTCGTTTCCATGACGGAATTGCTCCGGAGAATGCGTGGACAGGCCGATGATCTTGTCCGGTCCGACAATGCGGCGCACCTGTCCAATCGGATAGCGCGCCATGTCTTCCTGTCCCAGATGGACGCCGTCCGCGTCGAGTTCGCAGGCAAGATGGGGATCGTCATTGATGATAAAGACAACACCGTTTTTTCTGCACAGAACGCCCAGGGCCTTGCCCAGACTGACAAGCTCTTCGCGGGACCTCTGCTTTTCCCGCATTTGCAGGATATCGATGCCGCCGGCAATGGCCTGTTGTGCAATAGACACAAGCGGCTTGCCCATGCCGTATTCTTCAGTGAGGACGAGATAAAGACGGTGATCCGAAGTGATTTGCATAAAATAAAAAAACCCTTATGGCTTGGTATCAAGGCATAAGGGGTGATTCACTCTTGCAATCCCTCCGCCGGTATAACCCGGATCAGGTATTGAGGGTCTTCCGCTTTTTCCGCGGAACTCTCAGGCCGAAAACACGACCTCCCCTTATGCGTTTGTGAATGCTTCATAACCATATCTTTCATTTCCTGTCAATAACCGGGTTTTCAATGGCTGGTAGATCGGCGCGTTAGCTGTGTCATCTTTATAGTGAATACTGTTCAGGACGCCTAATCACAAATGAATCAAGGTTGTCTTCCATTGAGAAGACGTAAGCATTCATGATAACCGGTCGCGTAACTCCCATATCTGCTCCGATTGCCATCCACAATGTTGCGATGTTGACGAGGGCCATACCCATGAATAGCACAAGCAGAATCGATATTCTGGCGGATGATGCCCAACCTGACGCCGCCGCAATATCGGGTGATGTACGAAATCTATCCCAACAAGGCGTGCATCAATGAAACGTCAGAGGCTTGCGCCTCCTGTCTTTCCATGCGCATCCTTAATATCGGACGAGCCGTGGGCAGCGGGCAGGGTGGAAGGTTAAAACGCAATTTACGAAGGCATTGATAGATATTTCAGGGAATTATATACTTGATTAACCCAAGTCGGTGGGTATCTTTTTCTTGTTTGCGTAAACATTTGCTAAATCATCAATTTTTATTTTGAATTTCGTCCCATGGTTTCTTAGCGCGGAGCCAGCTCCTTTAAACCGGTCACTTCGATTAATCGGAGTCTTTCATCAGAAAACTTTAAAGATTTCTCGGCGCTTCGCTCCACGAAATGGTAAAGAGTATAAAAATATTCGCAGATATCAATTAATTACCCAAAGGCCTGATTTCTTCTATTTCTACTTTGTTCAACAGAGCAGCTTCAATTTTACTTTGGATTGTAGGATCAAAGCGCAAACAGATTCCGCAATCCGAACTGATATGCTTAGGTATGGGAATCAGTTTATGCGACACGCCTTCCTGCTTGAGAATTTTCTCCGCTTTCAGGGCGTAACTTACTGCTTTGAAGAGCATTACAAAATATAGCGGCTGTTCTTTCATGGTATGAGTAACCGCCCTGCCTTGCTCATGATTCCGGCAATATCATACATATTCGATACAACGCCTGCGCCTAATTGCTCTTTAGCCTCAAAATAATTCAGGCAAGTGCCGCAAACAAGCAGCACTACACCGGCCGCCACCAGCTCTTTTAAATCATCAAGCACTTCGGATTCCTGCAAAGCGAGCTTAACACCAGTGTTATAGAATATCATGATATCTGGTTTTTCAGTCTGTGCGGCGATGGTATGAAGAAATGTTTTGATCAAAACATGTCCGAGTTCATCATTGCCCCGTCCCATTTTGTCTGCGGAAATTACAATGACAAAAGGTCCGGATTGCGCAGGCGCAGCGCCACACGACGGAGCAAACCCTTCTTTTGCCGGAGTTGCACTCGTCTTCCGTATAAAATGTACTTCGTAAGTGCCATTACTTTTCTTTTCAATTCGCACATCGCAGCTCAGTTTTTCGCCTAAACGCTTGATATTTTCCAGAGCTGTATCGTTATCGACAATCACCACAACTCGATCATTAGATTCTATCGCCTGTTTAGCCAGGACAACGGGCTGAGGACAGATTAATCCCCTGGCATCAACTATCTTCGTATCTTTCATTTGATAACCTCCATTTACTTAACTGTTTAAAAAGGCAGCAGCCGGTCGTGCTGACCATGAACCAATATCAACTCTTTCGATGATCATAAAAACTTTACTTTTTCGGTATTATTTCTAACAGGGCTTCCACACGGGTGCGGATCTGCTCCACATCTCCTTGTGAATAATCTGTTTCGATTTTGAGGAAGGGTAGCTTGTGTTTACTTGTGACGTACTCTTTGATTTTGTGGGATTCCACATTGTAAGAATGACACGCATGTAGAACCACATCGACAATGACGTCCGGATGAAAACGCGCAATCAATTTGTCGAGTTCCAAAAGTCTACGGCTATTCGGCGTCATGCAGGAACAGGGCAACTCCAGATACCGGCGCGAGAGAGCGGCATAGGGATCGGATGTTCCTTCAGTAATAGCATTATTGTAGGGTTTCATTCCCGTGCAGGAATCCAGTGCTACAATGACCGCGCCCGCTTCTTCAATGATTTTAAAAACTTTGGTTGCGTCGCCGCCTACCGGGCAGCCTGTGACTAAAACCCTGGGCGACGTTGCATGTCCATGATAGATACCATCGGCAACACGTTTTTCCAGCTTGGCGATGCAACTGTTAAGCAATGGCAGCATATCTTGAGTCGTCGAAGCCTGGCCCAAATATGTAAGGTCATATAGTTCGATCCAGGAGACAACAGACGGCTTATGAGCGGCAAAATCGAATATTTTGTTCATGAGAAGGTTTTTTTTATTGGTAGCCTTGATTTCCTGTTCCACATCCTTGTCGTCTATTTTGCGGCCAAAAGTTGTCTCCAGAAACCCTTTGAGTTTTTTGATCATGACCGTCCAGTTATCCAGGGCTTCCTTTTGATCAGGGAGTTGGGGCAGATCCATCACATGCATCGGCTTGATGTCCGAGATTAGCTCGAACATTTTTTTCTTGCCATCACAGGTCGTTTCGGCAATCACCGCCTCCGATATTGAGAAAAATGGACAGGTGTCTGTTTTAATAAAGCCATAACTGGATTTAATGAGCGGACAGAGATTTGCCGGCAGCACGGTTTCCGCCGCTTCAATGGTCTTATTCGCAAATGCGCACAAAACAGCAGGTGCTGCATTGGCAGCCCGGATCAACTCCAACGGGGCATAACAGCAATAAATTCCTACAATATTCTTTCCTTTTTCTCTCTGTTCCTGAAGATAACCCAAGGTACGTTTTGTTGCTTCACCTGCAAAACCGTCATTAACTAGTGGTTCGACTCCTGCTTCCATAATGATTACTCCTTTGTATAATTTCATTTATCGGATGCACCGATATATTATTTTTTAGCATATATCCAATAGATAATAGTTATGCTATGCGAAGTATTATTACTTTTATCTATTTGGATGAACTAGAGGAATTAGAGAGATATTAGGGGTAAATTCATTACTCTATTAGCAAATATTCTCGTCGCTTTCGATAATATCGCCGGACAACTTCATGTGGAAGTAAATCGCGCCTATGGGAGAACTCTGGAGATAATCTTGGATGGGATAGTCAACCAATATTTTAAATCGGTGTGACTTAAATAGAGGCATAAAAATATTTTCTTGACATTGGCCGCTAATTATAATATCTACCATTCCAATGGAAAACATAGAGATTGAAAAATCATGAAACTCTCGACCAAAGGGCGCTACGGTGTCCGACTTATGCTGGATCTTGCCGCCCATTATGGCGAACGTCCGGTTTTTTTAAGAGAGATATCTGAGAGAGAAGATATCTCGGAAAAATATCTCTGGCATTTGATTAATCCCTTAAAGTCTGCTGGATTAATTAATTCGACAAGGGGGGCGCACGGTGGGTATGCATTGGCTAAAGCGCCTTCTGACATAACCGTCAAAGATATTTTTGAAGTTGTCGAAGGGCCTATCTGTCTGGTCGATTGTGTGGGGAAGCCTGCAGCCTGCAAACGATCTGACTTTTGTATTGCCCACGATTTGTGGGGGGATGCATCAAGAGTGCTTGCTGAAACGCTTGCAAAAACAACCCTTGCCTCACTTTTAGTACGGCAAAAAGACAAGAAACAGCGCCATGCAGCAAATTACGACATTTAACTGAACGGTTTGGCAATGAATTTAAAATTAATAAAACTGAATAACGCTACACAAATAATGTGTTGTTGCATGGAAATGCGAAATTCCTGGAAATGGGGAGATTCGTTCATGTAGAATTGAATCATCATAGTAACTGAAGATAACCCACCACCCGGAATTTAGAATTCATTCCGGATGGTGGGTTTTTTAATGAGACCCAAGTTTCAGAAACGCAGTGTACTGAAACTTGCTGGTCGAATTATCCCCGAAGCGAAGCGGAGTGGGATTATCTAAAAATTTAAAGCAACTTAAGGAGGAAACAAAAAATGACACAAAGAAGACTGGAAACATTAGCGGTACACGCGGGGCAGGAAACGCCCGATCCCACAACAGGCGCAAGAGCGGTGCCGATTTACAGGACATCGTCATTCGTATTTAAGAACACCGAACATGCGGCGAATTTATTTGCCCTGAAAGAACTGGGCAATATCTATTCGCGACTGACAAACCCGACGAATGCCGTCCTGGAAGAACGCATCACGCAACTGGAAGGCGGCGCCGCCTCCGTTGTCGTGTCATCCGGCACGGCGGCCATTTTTTACGCCATCATTACGATCGCGGAAGCGGGCGATGAGATTGTCTCGGCAAACAATTTGTACGGTGGAACCTACACGCAATTTGATGCCATTCTGCCGAAACTCGGCATCAAGACGATCTTTGTTGATCCGCATGAACCGACGAATTTTGAAAAAGCCATCACGCCGAAAACACGGGCGTTGTTTATCGAAACCATCGGCAATCCGGTGCTGGATTTTACGGATGTAAAAGCAGTTGCCGATATCGCCCACAAACACGGTATCCCGTTGATCGTCGATGCCACCTTTACCACGCCGTATCTGCTGCGTACCATCGAATACGGCGCGGACATCGTGGTCAATTCGCTGACCAAGTGGATCGGCGGACATGGCACGGCCATTGGCGGTGTCATCACGGACGCCGGAAAATTCAACTGGAGAGGCGGAAAGCACAAATTGTTCACGGAGCCGGACAACAACTACCACGGTTTGCGCTGGGCGCTTGATCTGCCGGAAGCTCTGGCCCCTATCGCTTTTGCTCTGCGTGTGCGGACGGTGCCGCTTCGTAATCTGGGCGCATCGCTTGCGCCCGACAGCGCCTGGACATTTTTGCAGGGCGTGGAAACGCTGCCGCTTCGCATCGTACGGCACAGTGAAAATGCGCTTGCCGTTGCCCAGTATCTGAAAAAGCATCCCAAAGTTACCTGGGTGCGGTATCCGGGGCTGACGGATGATCCGACCTTTCCGACGGCATCGCAATATTTGAAAAAAGGTTTTGGCGGCGTGGTCGTTTTTGGCGTGAAGGGCAGCTATGACGCAGCGCTCAAAATTATCAGCAACATCGAATTATTTTCTCATCTGGCCAACGTCGGCGATGCCAAGAGCCTGATTCTGCATCCGGCAAGCACATCTCATTCGCAGCTTTCCGAAAAAGAACAGCGTGAAGGGGGATTGACACCCGATCTTATTCGGCTGTCGATTGGGATTGAGCATATTGATGACATTATTGAGGCTTTGGATGGTGCACTGGCGAAAATCTGATACGCCATGCTGAGTGCCTCGAATTGGAAAATGAAATTAGATCAATAATGGCCGATGAAATCATTTCCTGAACCACCGGCTATGAAAGGAGAACAAAATGAAAATTTATAAAGACATTACCCAAACTATCGGCCGCACGCCTTTGGTTAGTTTAAATCGGATGACCCAGGGGATTGGAGCCCGGGTTGTATTAAAACTGGAGTCTTTCAATCCCTTGTCCAGCGTTAAAGACCGCATCGGCGTTTCTCTGATCGAAGACGCCGAAAAAAGAGGCGTTATCAAAAAAGATTCCGTCCTCATTGAACCGACAAGCGGTAACACCGGCATTGCGCTGGCCTTTGTGGCGGCATCGCGCGGCTATCGGCTGATCCTGACGATGCCGGACACCATGAGTCTTGAACGCAGGCAGCTTCTGCAAATCTTCGGCGCAGAATTGGTATTAACGCCTGGCGCAGAAGGCATGCCCGGAGCCGTAAGAAAAGCAAAGGAGCTGGCGGAGACAACACCGGGCGGCGTTTTACTGCAACAGTTTGAAAATCCGGCCAATCCCGAGATTCACCGGAAAACGACTGCTGAAGAAATCTGGGAAGATACCGACGGCAAGGTCGATATCCTGATTTCCGGCGTCGGCACCGGTGGCACGATCACCGGTGTTGCCGAAGTCATCAAAGCGAGGAAGAAAGACTTCCGGGCGATTGCCGTCGAACCGGAGGCATCGCCGGTACTATCCGGCGGCGCGCCGGGGCCGCACAAAATTCAGGGAATCGGCGCAGGATTTGTACCCGGCGTCCTGAACAAAGATATCATCGACGAAATTGTGAAGGTTTCCAACGACAACGCCGGTATTACTGCGCGGCGACTGGCCCGTGAAGAGGGCATCCTGGCTGGAATCTCCAGCGGTGCGGCGCTCTGGGCGGCCATAGAAGTTGCCCGCAGGCCGGAAAATGCCGGGAAACTGATCGTAGTTATTATTCCCGACACGGGTGAGCGATATCTTTCCACCTGGCTATTTAAGGAGCAATAAATTAACAGGGCAAAATTTTCATATCACCGATCTATCCGAGGTCTTAATGGAGAACGAATAGATACTTTTTCAAAGATGAAAAGGAAAGGAAGCAAAATGAATTACTACAACAATGTTATTGAGGCCATCGGTCGCACGCCACTGATTAAGCTCTCCAAGATCGGTGCGGGGCTTCCGGTAACGATTCTGGCCAAAGTGGAATCCTTCAATCCCGGTGGTAGTGTTAAAGACCGAATCGGGCTGGCGATGATTGAAGATGCGGAAAAAAGAGGGTTGCTGAAACCGGGTGGTACGATCATCGAGGCAACCGCCGGCAATACAGGTGTTGGTCTGGCGCTGGTGGCAGCGAGCAAAGGCTATCGATGCATTTTCGTTATGCCGGATAAGATGAGTGAAGACAAGGTCGATCTCCTTAAAGCCTATGGTGCGGAAGTCGTCATCACACCGACTTCGGTGCCACCGGATTCGCCGGAGAGTTATAATGGCGTTGCCGAAAGGCTGGCTCGGGAAATCCCCGATGCTTTCCGTCCCAACCAGTTTAGCAATCCGAAAAATCCTGAAGCACATTACCTGACCACCGGGCCGGAAATCTGGAAAGATACGGACGGCAGGGTTGACGTGTTTGTCGCGGGCATGGGTACAGGCGGCACTATTTCCGGCACGGCAAAATATTTAAAAGAACAAAATCCGAATATTACGGTCGTTGGAGCAGATCCGCTCGGTTCGATTCTGTCCGGCGATTCACCTCATTCCTATCGGGTAGAGGGTATTGGCGAAGATTTTGTGCCTGCCACTTTCAATCGCCAAGTGATCGATGACATGGTTCGGGTCAGTGATATTGAATCTTTCTCTATCGCCCGTAGGCTGGCTAGGGAGGAAGGCCTACTGGTGGGAGGGTCCGCGGGGACGGCCGTGGCCGCGGCATTGAAATACGCGCTGCGTCTTGCCCCGGGAAAGATAGTGGTTGTTCTTCTGCCGGATACGGGACGCAACTACCTGACCAAAATATTTTCCGATTCCTGGATGCGGGAAAACGGATTGCTACAAAATAATCCTGAGCTTGTTACGGCCGCGGATGTGATCCGGTTTAAAGGCGGTGTGCATGCCTTGTTGTCCGTCCGTTCCAGTGATCGGGCCATCCGGGCCGTGGAGCTGATGGAACAATATGATATTTCGCATGTGCCCGTGATTGATCAGGGTTGTGTAGTCGGCAATTTGAACGAGGTGACGCTTGTCAAGCTTTTAAATGACGGGCTTGACCTCAATGAAACAGAAGTAGCCCAGACGATGAGCCGGCCGCTGCCGCAGGTGGATGAGGCCATTGACATTGCAGAGCCGTACCGTTTACTTCTTTCCGGTCATGGAGCCGTCATCGTGACAAAAGCCAACATCCCTTACGGCTTCCTTTCCAGAATCGATCTGGTCAAATACTGGACTAAGAATGTTCGGAAGTAATTATTGGACAGAATAATCTTCCCCATCGGTAGGACAAACACCGCGTGGGAGAAAAATGTTTGGAGAAAAAAATGAAATTTAACACAAGAGCAATTCATACCGGTCAGGACGCTGATCCGACAACCGGCGCAACAATACAGCCGATTCATCCTTCGTCAACTTTTACACAGGAGGAAATCGGAAAATTTAAGAGTTATGAATATTCACGTTCGGGCAACCCTACGCGCAAGGCTTTGGAAACCTGCCTGGCATCTCTGGAAAACGGAAAATATTGTTGCGCATTCTCTTCGGGAATGGCCGCTATTTCTTCTGTTTTGTCCTTATTGGTTCCCGGCGATCATGCGATTGCCACGGAGGACCTTTATGGCGGCAGTTACCGCATATTTGAGTGGTATCGTACGCATTACGGAATAAATTTCACCTATGTCAATGGCAATGATTCGGATAATTTTGCACGGGCCATCACGCCCGCGACAAAACTTATCTGGATTGAAACGCCTTCCAATCCATTGACACATATTGTGGATATAGCGGCCGTTGCGAAGATCTGCCGTGATTATTCTGTGTTTCTGGTTGCGGATAATACGTTTGCATCACCTTATCTGCAACAGCCGCTTATACTTGGCGCGCGGATTGTTGTTCACAGCACGACCAAATATATCAACGGCCACTCGGATGTCGTCGGCGGCGCCGTCATTACGAATGATTTGGAAATACAAAAGGCGCTGGGCTACTATCAAAACATGGCGGGCGCCGTGCCAGGCCCGTTTGATTGCTGGCTGACTCTGCGCGGTTTGAAAACGCTGAGTGTGAGAATGAAACAGCATCAGGCAAATGCCCTGCAGATAGCTACTTTTTTACGGCGTCATCCTTTTGTGGAAGCGGTTCATTATCCGGGCCTGCCGGATCATCCGCAGCACGATCTGGCCAAAAAACAAATGAGCGGCTTCGGTGGAATGGTCAGTTTCCGGATTCGTGGCGGAAGGGAAGAAGCCAATCGTTTTTTTAAAAGCCTTAAAGTCTTTTCCTTTGCGGAGAGCCTTGGCGCGGTGGAGTCGTTGGCCTGCTATCCCGCCGTGATGACACACGCGGCCATACCGAAAGAAAAACGGGAAAAACGGGGGATTACCGATGGGACGATCAGGCTATCCGTAGGGATTGAAGATAGCGAAGATCTTATCAACGATCTGATGAATGCACTAGACGTCGCGCAAAGAACAGCCTGAGAGCGGGCTGGAATCTAAAATCATCTCCGGACGCAAAAGTTGTGCCGGAACCGTCGGCACGGGAACTGGAAATATTGCGCGCCATTGATGTGACGGGCATGCTGAGAAAAAATAATAAACAATTATAGGAGAAAATAAAATGAGTTCAAATAGGTATGAATTGAATCTTCAATTGGCGCAAATGCTCAAAGGCGGCGTCATCATGGATGTCACAAATGCCCTCCAGGCCAAAATTGCCGAGGAAGCGGGAGCCGTTGCGGTTATGGCCCTGGAGCGGGTTCCCGCCGACATCCGCAGAGACGGAGGTGTGGCGAGAATGTCCGATCCCGCGATGATCGAGGAAATAAAAAAGAGCGTGACCATTCCGGTTATGGCTAAGGCGCGCATTGGACATTTTGTAGAGGCGCAAATTCTCGAAGCATTGCAAATCGATTATATTGACGAGAGTGAAGTCCTCACTCCTGCTGATGAGGAATGCCACATCGATAAAAGCAAATTCTCCATTCCCTTTGTCTGCGGCGCCCGCAACCTGGGCGAAGCTATGCGCCGGATCTCTGAAGGTGCGGCCATGATCCGCACGAAAGGTGAAGCGGGAACGGGGAATGTCGTGGAAGCCGTGCGTCATATCCGGGCCATCAATCGCGAAATCAGGATTCTGGCGGGAATGCCTGTGGAAGAGGTCACTGGATTTGCCAAGACTAATGGCATTCCGTACCATTTGGCAATCGAGGTACGGCGGCTGGGACGCCTGCCTGTGGTCAATTTTGCCGCCGGCGGTATTGCGACTCCGGCGGATGCCGCCCTCATGATGCAGCTGGGCTGTGATGGGATCTTCGTTGGTTCTGGTATTTTCAAATCCGACAATCCCGAAGCGCGGGCACGGGCGATTGTCAAGGCGGCGGCCTTTTTCAATGATCCGGCAAAAGTTCTGGCAGCATCAACCGCTATCGGCGAAGCCATGCCGGGTCTGGAAATATCGCAACTTCCGTCTGAGCAACTCTTGGCAGGACGAGGATGGTGACAGCTGATTATTAGGGAGTACAGCAAGAAATTGGTGAACGTGTGAGAATACTTATCGTATCGGGATTGAATCTCTTCGGGTCATATTCCCCGAAGCTTGCTGCGGGGTAGTTCATTGGTTCAGGCCACGGCCCCTGGCCGCAAGGTGAAGTTCTGCTACAGGATTGATTAAAACAGCAATGTAAATTACCTGTCTACAATTCTCTTTAAATCAACGATTGTTTTCATTAATATAATAATGTAGTTTGCAGTCTGCAGGATGTGGATGCGCTGCAAAAGACGATAAAAGCTAATGCAGTACCTGTTTTGCGTGGAAGGTAAATCAAATATGAATGGGAAAAACATGGATGAAAGATTGTTCGCTAATTTTGACGTAAAAGAGATTTCCTCCGATAACGGCGTGACTTTTCTGCGCGATAGAGAAAAAGATGTCATCGGCGAGATATCACTGAAAATCTATATTAACGGCACAGAATACGCGTCACTTTTGTGTCTCAATCAGTTAACCGAAGAACTGGCGCTGGGTTTTCTCTACAGTGAAGGTGTCATCGACACAATCGAAGATCTTGCCGACATCTCCTATAACGAGCGTCTCTTTGCCGTCATGATCAATCTTGTTCCCGGAAGGTTGGTCGAAAAGTGTGAGAGTCTGCGCAGTGTAACCTCCGGCTGCGGAAAGTGCTTTACCTATATCAATCCTCTCAAGCACGAAAAATTTCTGCCTGTCGCCAATCAGGATAAATTTTCCATCCACGATATTCTGAATGCCATGAAAGAATTCGAGCGGCAATCGGAGATTTACAGGAGCGTGGGCGGTGTGCATAGCGTTCTTTTCCGGCACAAAGACTTTTCCGTTTTCAATGAGGATATCGGACGGCATAACTGCTTTGACAAGATCGGCGGTGTACTCCTGAAAAACAATAAAATGGCGCTGGTTGAAACCGGAATGCTGTTTGTCAGCGGGCGGGTTTCCTCAGAGATTATCACCAAGGTCATACGCCTGGGTGTTCCGGTTTTGGTTTCCCGATCAACGCCCACGGCCGCCGCCGTCAATCTGGCCAGGGAATACAACGTCACGCTATTAGGCTATGTGCGCAATAACGCCGGCTTCGTCTATTCCGGTGAGGACCGGTTGATATAAAGAGCCCCTTTCTTTCCATTAGTTTCGAAATCTTGATTTAGAATTATTTGACCAGCTTTAAAGACTATGTCAGCGACTACCTATTTATTATAAATTGTAAGTATCAGCGTATCTTCTTCAAATTGAAGCAACCAGGTAATCGATAGTTTTTTTCAAGTCTATATAGTCGTTATTTTGCGTTAAACCGATTTTCACTGAAGACTATTCTACTTTCTCCACACAATATTCTCCATTTTTAATTGGGCTATTTATGAAAATATCAATATATACAGTATGTTGTGTTTTGGCATATCATATGCAAACCCACTGGTATCGTTCCACGGATCAGTTTGGCCATGGCATTACGACGGTGAAACAATTTGTGAGCAAAAAATTAAAAAATATTTTAGGAGGTTCAAAGTGAAAAAGACAATGAAAACAAAACTGGCAATCGGAACTTTTGCGGTAGCGCTGGGGGTGGCATTTTTATTGCCGCAGCCAAGTCATGCAACCGATGCTGATGTTCAGGATTATCTCTGGGGGGCGGCCGAGAAAGTCGAAAAATTGGCAAACGGTAGCGAGATCAGGTATTACAAAAGTAATGCAGAGAGCGTTGAAATGTATCGGGTTGTTGAAGTTCAAAAGGATGGAGCGGTCATCTTTAAGAAAGTTATTTTAAAGGCTGAGACGTATTAGCTCACAGGCTGGTGACCATTACTTATGATATGTCGTTGCCATTTCATATGATAATATTACATGGCAAATGAAAACGAGCCTCCGAAACGAAATGAACCCCGTCTGCCATTGCTTTAATTTCAGCATTGGCGGGTGGGGTCATTTCGTCTTCCCTTTAGTCGGAATGAATGATATTTATCCACGTGAGGATGCAGGATTTGTCATTGCCGATGATAGGAGATTTGTCCGATGGTGCCTGATTCACGAATTCACAAAAAATTGATTACTCGACTGATTCTGGTTTGGGCTGCACTTTCCCTTGTGATAGGGGCTGCGGTTTATTTTATCGAAATCAGGAAGATTGACTCGTATGTCGGCAGGATGGCAACGGAAGAATCCCGAGGCTTTGTCAAGGTCATGCAGGATTATCTTACAGGCCCTCAAACTGGTCAACGCGAACAGTTAATCCAAGAGAGCCAGAGGCATATTCAGAAGGAACACTTCATCGCGGTGGAACTCTACGATGGGAACAAGCAGAAGATCATCGAGATGCGCCATCCCGAAGGGGAGGTCATTGAGGAAAAAATCAAGAAACATGGTCTCTCCCCTTTCATGGATAAAGAGGTTCACTACGAAAAATTCTATGGTCGTGCCGGACAGATTTATGTCTTGATCCTGGCCCCCCTGAAGACGGAGAACAATTCGATTATCGGCTACTTAAACGGCATTTACAAAGTGACTGCCGAAACTATGGCGGAGATTAGGAACCGCATTGTTTTTTCCTTGCTACAGGTGGTACTCATCATCTTTCTGACGACTGCTGTGATCTATCCGATTGTGCTGATATTGAACAAAGGGCTGCTTCGATTGACGACCGACCTGTCCCACGCCAACATTGGGATGCTTAAGGTACTGGGAAGCGCCGTCGCAAAAAGAGACAGCGATACCAACCTCCACAATTACAGGGTTACAATCTACGCTGTCCGTCTTGCCGAATCGACAGGTATAAAAAAGGAAGACATGCAGGCCCTGATCAAGGGATCTTTTCTTCATGATGTTGGCAAAATAGCCATTAGCGACAATATTCTGCTCAAACCGGGGAAATTGACGGATGAAGAGCTTGCCAACATGAAGACCCATGTGCGTCATGGCATCGATATCATCGGTCATTATGCGTGGTTAAAAGACGCAGCCGATGTTGTCCTTCATCACCATGAAAAATTTGACGGTACCGGTTACGGGGCGGGACTTAAAAATACCCACATCCCTTTAAACGCCAGAATATTTGCCATTGCGGATGTCTTTGACGCCCTTACCTCCGAACGACCCTATAAGAAAGCATTTTCTCTGATCGCAGCGATGGATATCATGCATGCTGGTGATGGTAGTCATTTTGATCCTGACCTTCTCGCTGTGTTCGATACTATTGCCGAACAACTTCATGCCAACGTGAGCCGCGCCGATGGAATAACACTGGAGATAGCCTTGGACGAGATAGTCGACCGATATTTCAAGACGTCATGATTTATAAGTAGCGAGAAAAAAGAAGGCAGGCAGTAAGGCTTGTGGCACAGTTTACATGAAAGGCAGCATTGTCCACATAACCGATGATGGTGTTTATTTGTGCATCGGCAGTAAAGATGGTGCCTCGGTCGGTCAGGAACTGGCAAACTGAAAAGACTTGAAATGATCAGCAATGAAGCGGATTACCCCGGACCATCTTGGGTAGTCCGCTTTATTGCCTGGATATTCCAAAATCCGTTCATGAACAATTATTCTTGACAGATAATCTTATATACTACTATACTAATAGTAATTATAGTAAATGAAATTGAAGGAGTTGCGTATGTTACTGAAAAGAATAACTCATTACATTTTTGTGCTGGCCGTTTTACTTATTTTTCCACTCGAAGTAATGGCCAGACCGGTCGAGGTGATCTTCAAACTGAATCTCAAAGCTCCTGAAAACAGCAAGGATGTTCGTATCTGGATTCCTTATCCAGTCACGGATGAAAATCAGATTGTCAGCCATGTGAAGATTGACGGAAATTACACATCTTCCGGTGTTCAAAAAGAGAAAGTTTTCGGGAATTCAATCCTCTATGCGGAGTGGAAAAATCTGGGGCAGGAAAGGATCTTGACCTATACCTTCACCGTCGACAGAAAAGAAATCGTCAGAAAAGACTTTCCCCAGCGGGAAACGGCACTGGACCGAAAACTGTTTGAACCCTATCTCGCGTCAACCAGTCTTGGACCAACGAGCGGCAAAGTAAAACAGCTTGCACAAACGATTACCGAAAAAGAAACATCAACCCTTGGCAAGTCCAGAGCCATCTATGATTGGATCGTGGACAACATGTATCGGGACCCGAATATCAAAGGCTGCGGATTCGGACGCGTAGAGCAACTGTTGATAAGCCTGGGAGGCAAGTGTGGTGATATTTCATCGGTATATATAGCTCTGGCAAGGAGTGCCGGTATCCCGTCCCGCGAGATTTTTGGCATCCGTATTCCCAAGGGCAAGGAAGGCGAGATGACGAAGGCGCAGCATTGCTGGGCGGAATTCTATCTATCCGGATATGGTTGGGTCCCCGTTGATCCAGCCGATGTAAGAAAGGCTATGCTGGAGAAGAAATTGCAATTGGGCCAGGAACTGGAAGTAAGAGAATATTACTTTGGTGCTGTAGATAAGCAGCGGATCGCCTATGGGACGGGGAGGGATCTGATACTTGATCCTCCACAAAAAGGTGAACCTCTGAATTATTTCATGTATCCTTATGCGGAAGTGGACGGCAAGACCATCGACGACTTGTTCGGATTCGACCTGGGTTATACCATCACCTTTAAGGAATTATAACATCCGCCACCGATGATAAGCATGTCATTAAAAGCAGTGCGTGATATAATAAACCTTGAGGGGGTGATTAGATACCAGGCAACACTACTGTCCGGAATAACCGACAATTAAGATTTGTAAAAGGTTAACATATTTCACGAAAGATGCAATTTATGTTTGTCTTCGACTTGAAAACGCATAGCGGAATCTGTAAACCTTCCCGAAGAATATTTCAGGGAAGGA
>JAUYFM010000022.1 GCA_030690945.1 Smithellaceae bacterium
AGTTGGTTCGACCGTTCAGGTAAGTGGAACGACGGCACATAACTTTACCAGTCCCGTGACATATACAGTAACAGCGGCTGATTCTTCAACACAGGATTATACTGTAGTTGTAACAGTGGCGGCATCACCAGCAAAAGCAATTACGGCATTTTCCCTGGCCGGAGTTACTGGAACAATTAATGAAACGGCAAAAACCATTGCGGTAACTATGCCCTATAGCACAAATGTGACGTCTCTGGTGGCGACATTCTCTACAACCGGAGCCAGCGTGAAAGTGGGCTCAACCCTTCAGATAACCGGAACAACGCCAAATAACTTCATCAGTCCCGTGACATATACAGTAACAGCGGCCGATGCTACGACACAGGATTACACGGTAGTTGTAACAGTGACTTCAGGAGGCACTTGGACACAGAAGGCCGATTTCGGGGGAACAGCGCGAGGTAGTGCCGTCGGTTTCTCCATCGGGAGCAAGGGATACATAGTGGTAGGAAACAATGGTTCAGGTTTAAATTATAATGACTTCTGGGAGTACGACTCTGCCGCCAATACCTGGACTCAGAAAGCCGATTTTAGTGGGAAGGCAAGATATGGTGCCATCGGTTTCTCCATCGGGAGCAAGGGATACGTTGGGACGGGATCCGATGGTACATCATATTTTAAAGAGTTCTGGGAGTACGACCCTGCCGCCAATACGTGGACCCAGAAGGCCGATTTGGGGGGGGCTGTAAGATATAATGCCGTCGGTTTCTCCATCGGGGGCAAGGGATACATAGGGACAGGAGTTAATTATAATGATGGCTTTTACAAAGACTTTTGGGAATACGACCCTGTTGCCAATACCTGGACCCAGAAGGCCGATTTCGGAGGGACAGCGCGAGATGGCGCCGTCGGTTTCTCCATCGGAAGCAAGGGCTACACCGGGACTGGATACGGTGGGTCATCACCACTTTACAAAGACTTCTGGGAGTACGACCCTGTTGCCAATACCTGGACCCAGAAGGCCGATTTCGGGGGGACAGTGCGAACTTCTACCGTTGGTTTCTCCATCGGAAGCAAGGGCTACATCGGGACGGGATACGGTTGGTCATCAGAATACAAAGACTTCTGGGAATACGACCCTGCCGCCAATACGTGGACCCAGAAGGCCGATTTCGGGGGAACAGCGCGAGGTAGTGCCGTCGGTTTCTCCATCGGGAGCAAAGGCTATATAGGGACGGGATACGTTGGTTCATCATATTACAAAGACTTCTGGGGGTACGAACCCTAACAGTACTCTAAGAGACTTCAATAGGGACGGCAAGACAGACCTTGTTTGGCGCAATACCACCGCGAGCCATGTCTATTACTGGCAAATAGCTACTATGTGTGGCCCGTATGTTCCGGTCCTTACGGATCATCGGCTTCTGCTGAGTCTTCCATGGCGCATTTTGTGGTGATAGAAAGAAGCGCCTGTTAAACTGGACGTTATCAATGCTTTTAGAGAAAAATGGCTCTTTCCCCTATAAACTCCAAAATGTCGGAAAAAACGAAGTTCGTATATTAGTTGAGCGAAAGGAGAATTATCGAATGAAGAAAATTATTTTCTTATGTGTACCTGCGTTGCTTATTATTTATGGTTGCAATCTTTTTAGTCCAAGCCCAAAAGACGTCCTAATGAAATATTTGGATAGCTATAGCAAGGGTAATTACAGCGAAAGTTATCAACTCTTGTCTTCCAAAGATAAAAATTTCAAGAATCAAAAAGAATATGAGACAGAATTCATCGATAATCCATTTGCAAAGATATTTGCAGGGAAAATCTCTTTTAATGTTAAAGATGTAAAGGTAAGTGGCAGTAATGCTGGGGCCATGGTAGAAATTACCGCGCCTGATATGAGCAAAGCAATGGGTGATCTTATGAGTGTTGCATTTGCTTCAGCATTTAGCGACAAAAAAGATACTAAGGCAATGGAAAAGATGATCACCGAAAAACTTAAAGACAAGTCTTTACCAATGACGACCACCAACGACAAGTACAATCTGGTAAAGGAGGAAGGTGGCTGGCGTGTATTTCTGAACTGGGAAGGGCAGAAGAAAGCAAGGGACATCGCTGCGGAGGCCGCGAATTTAGAAAAGAGCAAAAAACTTGTGGAGGCGAAGGCCAAGTATCTGGAAGCTCTTTCAATGGATAATAATAATACAACCGTTCAACAAAAACTTGCACAGATCGATAAAAAAATTGAAGAATACAAGATCAAGAAAACATATTTTGATAAACTTGAAGTGCGTAATGTCCATACTGGTTCTGACTTCATCAACAGGACCGGTGTATTTGGGGAGGTAAAAAATAACGGCGACAGAACTCTCAAAGAAGTTGAAGTTACTGCATACTGCCTTGATATAAACGACAAGGTCGTGTTTGAAAAAACATATCATCCAGTGCTGGTCTTGGAGAATTCATTTAGTATGAGTGACAATACACCTCTGAAGCCAAACTATAGCAGGCGCTTTGGTTTCAGGCTGGATGATGCACCATCCGACTGGAACAAGAAAGTAAAAGTCATCGTCACTGATGTGGAATTTCAATGAGTGCCACTAGTTGCTCAAGCATGCTGCTTTTTAAAAATAGCATTGCTTAACAAGTACATACAGCCGATCGCTACGCTCCGGCTGATGTTGCGTTCCTCTCTTTCAAATAGTAATCCTCAATTCTGATAACTGCCCACTACTGAAACTAAGTAGATGTAACGCGCAGAATCAAATAATCCGGGGCGGGTGTGAAAGCATCCGCCCTTTTTGTGCCATTAACACCTTGACTTATAAAAAAAGAAATGAATAAATAAATTTATCAAGTGTTTGTAAGAAAGGGGTAAACGATGAAACGTCTAGCGTTAGTTCTCATTTTGTTGCTTCCGATTGTTGCTTGTGGCTGGAATTATCAGTGCACGAAGTACACGTCATACAACCTCGGAGAAGAAAATGTAGCGGCGGTGGGCTCCGAAATGGTGCAAACCGGATGCTTTGCCGCCCGATATGACCCTACGGGACTAAACCGGGATCTCTGGAAAAGGAGCTCTTACAACGACAGCTCCTTCGTGCAGTTGATCGACAGAGAATTGCGCTACGCCGGACGGGAGGGCGATGTCCTACACATCACCAACCGAGAGTACAGCCCATTTACCACTGACAGGACATACAGCGTGGGCTTGACTCGGACGCCTTTCTTCCAGCAGGTCTACTACGACCTTAAAACGTCGGACAAGATTGTGTTTCAGGATTGGGTGATCAAGGTGCTCGACGCCAACAACCAGCAGATCCGGTTCAAAGTTGTCAAGGAACCCCCACAGCCCAAGATTCCCCCGCCATTGATGTAAGGATGATTCAACCTGAGCGATACTGAGGAGCCGGACGGGATATTTAATTGATGGGCGGGTGTGAAAGCATCCGCCTTTTTTGTGGGTGAAAAATAAAAAATGGGGACAGAGTGGGGACAAAATGGAAAAAACAGAAAAATAAAAGGACTTTCGGTTTCTTTGAAATGCCGTAAGTCCTTGTTTTTATTTGGTGCCGGAGCCCGGAATCGAACCGGGATGCCCTTGCGAGCGGGGGATTTTGAGTCCCCTGCGTCTACCAGTTTCACCACTCCGGCACGGGCGCGATTATATAGACGAGGGGCAAAATGTCAAGCTAAAAACTGTTGACAAGCCACAAAAGCGCATGTTAAGGGGGCCTCTCGATTCAGGAAGTCTTGATTGGGGGTGTAGCTCAGCTGGGAGAGCGCTTGAATGGCATTCAAGAGGCCAGCAGTTCGATCCTGCTCATCTCCACCAAAAACAAAAGGGAAGAACCATGAACTGGTTCTTCCCTTTTTTAATGAGACTCAAGTTTCAGGAACGCAGTGAATTAAAACTTGTTAGTCGAATTATCCCGCGAGTGAAGCGAGTAGGGATTAATGACACCCTCTATAAATCTTTTGCCTCTTTATTGATCTTGAGCCGTTTTTCTTTAATCATTGCCGTTTTGTTTCCTTCCAGCCATGATTTCATCGCTTCTTCTCTTTTCAGGTTCATCGCCACTTGCTTGTGTGTCTCTTTTTTGGCTTCGAAATCTTTCATGTCCAGCGTGCTCATCTCTATGAGCTTGAAAATCACGTGCGTATTGTTGATTTTCAGAGGTTTTTCCGTGTAGGGATGGTTCAAGGAAAGAGATAGAAGCATTTCCATGGCCTCCGGATGAGAACCGAGTTTCGGAATAACATTTCCGGGCTGGAACAAACCGGTTTCCTGTACTTTGAAGCCTTTTTCCTGAGCAAGCTTATTCAGGGTTTCTCCTTTTCGCAGTTTCTCGAGCATGGTCGCGGCTTCCTCGGCGGCGATTCTATCTTGTTCACCCTTCAGATAGCTTTGCCGAACGTCATTTTCTATAGCTTTGAGCTGTGGCGTATAGGCGGCCTTTTTATCTTCAATGCGGATGAGGTAGTAGCCGTTGTCGGTGGCAAAAGTTTTGCTGATATCATTTTTCTGCAAACCCGCCAGTTGCTGTGCCAGATCCTTCAAGGAAACGAGCGCCAGCGGCGGTTTGTTGAGTGGAAAAAAATCGGCAATCTGAACTTTTAGATTATTCTTTGCGGCATAAGCGTCAAAATTGTCTTCCTGGTAGATTGTATCGTGAGCTTTCTTGGCTTCGGCAAAGGCGTTTTGCATCCCCCGGCCTTGCTTCAGCTCTTTAATGAGCATCGGTTTGGCTTCTTCCAGTCCCAGGGGCTTGCCGTCTTTGTTTTTGTAATTTTCTTTGCGACGGTTGTAGTAATCTTTGATGTCGGAAGGGCTGATTTCAGCGGGAGAAAATATCTCGGCGGCAAAATACAGATATTTAATTTTTGCCTGTTCGGGAACGCGAAAGGCGTTGTTGTTATTCTTGAGATAATTTTCCAGATCACTGGTCGATGGAGTAACCTGTCTGGTTATATCGGCGCCGGAAATTTGAACGAAATTGAGGTTGATTTTTTGATTTTGTAAAGCATATAAATCAAGCACTTCCTGATCGGATACTTTAATCCCTTCACGAATAATGGTTTCAATTTTACCGGCGGCCAGATTAATTTTCTGGCTGGCTTCAAAATCTTCGGCGGTTAACTTGTTGTAGCGTAATAATTGTTTATATTTGTAGTTGTCAAATTTTCCGTCCGTTTGCAGGGCGGGCATGGTCATGATCATTTGCTTTAACTCGTCATCGGATACCTGCAGTTTTAAATCGCTTGCTTTGGCAATGATAATCTGGCGGTTGATCAGGTTGTCATATGCTGTCCTTTTCAGATCCATCTGCTTGAGCATATCCGCTGTTAAGGCGCCGCCGTAAAGCGCTTTCACCATATCCGTCATTTTTGAGTATTCGTTATAATATTCGGATTCGCTGATGACAGTGCCGTCGACGATTGCGACCGCGTTGGTTGTCTGTGAGCCTCTATCTGTTCCAAAATAAAGGACAAAAACAAAAATAATAATGGCCATGAAGATAAGCATGAACCAGCCTCGTGCGTGTTTGCGGAAAAACTTCAGCATATAGTCACCTCGAATGCGAATGTTGAACAACTCATAATAAGTAAAATCTTTACCGTTAGTATTACAGTCATTTACAAATTGCAAATACATTTTAAAAATGCGTTGCTTAGGGGGATGAAATGCGATATAGACAAAAAAATATATAAATACGACACATTGAGGGAAAAATCAGGAGGATACATGCTGTTCGATTATATTCTGGGAAAGTTTTCCAATGATCTGGCGATTGATCTTGGAACAGCCAATACATTGGTTTATGTTAAAGGCAAGGGAATTGTCTTAAATGAACCTTCCGTTGTTGCCGTGCACAAGGATCACCGTGGAATAAAAAAAGTGTTGGCGGTCGGCAATGAAGCCAAAAGCATGCTGGGGCGCACACCCGGCAATATTATTGCCATTCGCCCCATGCGCGACGGTGTCATCGCGGATTTCGATATTACGGAAGCCATGCTGAAACATTTTATTTTATGCGTTCACAACCGCAAATCGCTGGTGCGTCCCCGGATTATTGTTTCGGTGCCGTCCGGCATTACGCAAGTGGAGCGCCGTGCGGTGCGTGAAACCGTCGAGTCGGCCGGCGCCCGTGAGATTTATCTGATTGAGGAACCCATGGCGGCGGCTATCGGCGCGGGGTTGCCGATTGCCGAGCCCATCAGTTCCATGGTGGTCGATATTGGCGGCGGCACCACGGAGGTAGCCGTTATCTCCCTGGCAGGTATTGTGTATGCCAAATCAGTGCGGGTGGCCGGGGATAAGATCGACGAAGAAATTGTTCAGTACATGAAGCGTAAATACAGCTTACTGATTGGGGAAAGAACGGCGGAAATCATTAAAATGGAAATCGGTTGCGCTTATCCGATGAGTGAAATAAAAACGATCGATGTCAAAGGACGTGATCTGATTTCAGGCATTCCGAAGACTATCGAAACAAACTCTGAAGAAATCCGGGAAGCGATTATCGAACCCGTGACGCTGATTGTCGACGCGATTAAAGATGCTTTGGAAAATGCCCCGCCGGAACTCGCCGGTGATATTGTTGACCGTGGAATTGTGTTGACCGGAGGCGGCGCTTTATTGAAAAACATAGATGTTCTGATCCGGGAAGAAACCGGTCTGCCCATCACGATTGCCGATGACCCCCTGTCCGCTGTTGCCCGCGGCGCCGGTATGGCCTTGGATCAACTGGATGTGCTCAAAGACATCACCATTCAGGTCTGAGTTTACTTATATTGGTTTCCTGAATCAGGTAAAGAATGTTTTTTAAGAATTATCGAACCATCATCTTTGTTGGCGCCATTTTTACTGCGGCTCTGATCCTGCTTTCGTATAGTTTGAAATACGATTCCGGTACGAGTTTTGTTAAAAAGCTGGTATTGGAAGCGGCAGCGCCTGTGCAAAAAATGCTTAACGCGTCTATCGAAGGTGTCAGTAAGGCCTGGACGCGCTATATTCATCTGGTTGAGCTGGAAAAAGACAATAGAATTCTGAAAAATAGAATAGCAGGGCTCCAGACGGAATTGATCCTCTACAAAGAAGGCTACCTGGAGGCGCAAAGACTGCAAAAACTTCTTTCATTACAAAATGATTATCATCACAGTCCTATTGCCGCCCGGGTCATCGGCCGGGAACAGGCAGCCCTTTCCAAAACTCTCTGGATCAACAAAGGCAGTGCGCATGGTCTGAAAAGCGGCATGCCGGTCATCGTTCCACCCGGATTAATCGGAAGATTGACGGATGTTTCCTGGCACAGTTCGAAAGTTCTGCTGCTGATTGATGAGAATTCCAACGTGGATGTGCTGATACAACGGACGCGGGTGCATGGAATTGTTCGCGGCGCCGGATCGCGTGGTTGTGTGGTCAGATATGTTTCCAAAATTCAGGATGTCAAAGAAGGTGATGTGATTATGACATCCGGCATGAGCAATATTTTCCCCAAAGGATTGCTTATTGGCAAGGTCAGTCATGTTGACCCTATGGATGTTGGATTGTTTTTAAAAATCCAGATAGCCCCCTTGGTTGATTTTACCACACTGGAGGAGGTTCTGGTTCTGGTGGCCGATCAACAGGAAATTTTCGCAGAAAAGAAAACAACAAAATGATTTATTATTTATTGTTGCCTTTTGTGACCATTGGGTTGGTTGTATTTCAAAGTATGTTGGCCGACGTCCTTTTTTCCGGTTGGCTCACGCTGGAACTGTCGCTGGTTGCTGTCATCTATGCCGGGTTTCGTCTGGATTTGATGAAAGGTATTATTCTGTCTTTCATGATGGGCTTTATGTTTGATGGTGTATCCGGATCAATTCTTGGATTATTTACAGTGATTTACTTGCTTATTTTTATATTTTCTTTTTTTGTTTCATCGCGGATTGCCTCGGGGAAGTTTTATTTAATCGCTCTTTTCAGTCTGATTTGCTCTCTTGTGGAGTCGCTGATCTTAATTTCGCTCTATCATTTTGTGTTTGAATTTGACATGTTGAATAACGTGCTTTTGGTTTTTGTGCCGCAGGCTTTGCTGATCAGCGTCCTTTCCGTCGGCTTTTTTTATGTGATGCGCAAGGTAGAGGGGTTAATGTATGGAAAAACAATGCGGCCTCCGCAACGGACCGGAACCGGCAGAATTTCGGCAGAGGCTTAAAATCGTCCTCATTCTGATCGGGCTGCTTCTGTCCATGCTGCTGGTTCGCCTCTGGTATTTGCAAGTCATCAAGGGGGATGAACTCAAGCAGCGGTCGGAAAACAACGCCGTGCGTTTTCGTATAATCCAGCCGTTACGCGGCTTGATTATGGATCGCAACGGGGCTGTTGTGGTCGATAATCGTCCGTCATTTGATGTGTTGTACATGCCCACCAAGGGCATCAATCATGAGTTGCTGCTCCAGAGGCTCAAAGATATTTATAAAACGAAGACGCTGGAGATTTCTTCCGATCGGCCTTTCCCCAAGACCATTAAGCCTTATCTGCCTGTCCGACTGGAAAAGAATGTCAGTATGGAAAAAGTCGCCCTGGTGGAAACAAACGTACTTGATCTGCCGGGCGTCTATATCGAGGTCACACCTGTCCGCCTTTATCTGGATGGAGAAATGATTGCGCCGATTACCGGCTACACGGGTGAAGTCAGCCAGAGGGAATTGGAAGAACCAGAAGGAGATTATTTGTCCGGCGATATTACAGGAAAGTACGGTATCGAAAAAGTTCTTGATCCGCATATTCGCGGCAGTCGCGGCAATGAACTTGTTGAGGTCAATGCATTTGGTAAGGTCATTAAGAATTTGGGACGGATTGATCCTGTTTCCGGTTCCAATATTGTGCTGACGATAGATGCCCAATTGCAAAAGGCTGCCTGGGAAGCTTTGGCAGGCCTTGCCGGCGCGGCCGTCGCGATGGATCCGCGGGACGGTTCGATTCTGGCGATGGTCAGCTCGCCGTCTTTTGATCCGAATCTATTTAATAGCGGTATTGCCCGTGATGAATGGGAGAAGCTTCAAAAAAATCCACTGAAGCCTTTATCCAACAAGGCCATTTCCGGACAGTATCCGCCCGGTTCAATCTATAAACTGATTGTAGCCGCAGCTGCGTTGGAAGAAGGCAGTGTTAATCCCGACACTAAAATATTTTGTAATGGTTCTTTCGAGTTGGGGAATAGAAGCTATCGCTGCTGGAAAAAACATGGACATGGGTCGGTTAATCTTCACCGGGCGCTGGTGGAGTCCTGTGATGTCTATTTTTATACGGTCGGAAAGATGCTCGGTGTGGATAAAATAGCAAAATATGCGAAGATGTTTGGCTTGGGCGATTTAACCGGCATTGAGCTTGATCATGAAAGAAAGGGGCTTGTTCCCACGCGAGACTGGAAGCTGGCGCGCATGAAAGAACCGTGGCAGCTCGGCGAAACGATATCGATATCCATCGGTCAGGGATTCAATTTAGCAACCCCGCTGCAGTTGGTGCAAGCCTATAGCTCTCTGGCCAGCGGGGGTACTCGGTGGCGGCCGCTTCTTGTTCAACGGATCGAATTGTCCAATGGCAGCATCACTAAGGAATATTTGCCCGAAAAAACAGGCGAACTCAAATTGAGCCAGCAAACGATGGCGGTGCTCAATCGCGCGCTATGGGGTGTGGTGAATGAACCGGGCGGCACCGGCGCCGCCGCACGCAGGCCTTATGCCGATGTTTGCGGTAAAACAGGAACGTCCCAAGTGATTGGGCTGCCGCAGAACGACAAAGCCCGCCGCCAGAAAAAAATAGCCGCATTTCATAAAGATCATGCTTTATTTGTTTGCTATGCTCCGATGAAAAATCCGGAAATAGCGATAGCTGTTGTTGCCGAAAACGCCGGAGGTGGCGGTGCCGTTGCCGCGCCGATTGCCCGTAAAATTCTGAATGCCTATTTCGATGCCAAGAGAAAAGAAAAGACGGACCAGGTTGCTGTAATTATTCCACCGGCCGATCAAACCGGAGATTGATGAACTTTTTACAAATTTGATGCCTCACCGTAGGATTTGCATTTTAAGGAAGAAAATGATTTTTTTAAAATACGATCGTCGCATATTCCAGAATTTTGACTGGATGTTATTTGCCTTGGTGATGTCTATCTGCGCCATCGGCATTATCAATATTTATTCCACCGGTTTCAGTCTCATCGATAATCGATCACCGCTTTACTTAAAACAGTTGCAATGGATTATGCTAGGCCTGTCTTTAATGCTTGTTACTTTTTTAATTGATTACCGCGCTATTAATCAAGCTGCTTATATTATTTATGCGATCTCTATTGCGTCCCTGGTTTTTGTGGCCCTGTTCGGCCACACGGCCAATGGCGCGCAACGATGGATCTCTTTCGGATTCCTTTTATTTCAGCCTTCCGAACTGATGAAGGTGACCATCATTATCGCCCTGGCCCGGTATTTTGACGATCATAAATCCAACGAACCTTACTTGTTGAGGGAATTATTTGTTCCTTTCCTGATGGTGATAGTTCCTGGTGTCCTGATCTTAAAACAGCCTGATTTAGGGACGGCGTTAGTGACCATTATTGTTTCCGCTTCGATTGTTCTGTTTATCGGTATGAATTGGAAGTCCATCTTAATCGCCGTCGCCAGCGTGTTGGCCATGCTGCCCCTGGCCTGGCTCTTTTTAAAAGATTATCAAAAAGACAGATTGCTGACATTTCTTTCTCCGGAGAGTGATCCTCTGGGTACGGGCTACCACATCATTCAATCGATGATCGCGATTGGTTCCGGAGGATTTTTAGGCAAGGGATTTTTAAAAGGTTCGCAAACCCAGTTGAAGTTTTTACCTGAGCAGCAGACGGATTTTGTCTTTTCCGTGTTTGCTGAGGAGTGGGGATTTGTCGGCGGCCTGGTGTTGATGCTGATGTTTATATCTTTGATCATTTGGGGCTTAAAAATTGCCTGGCATTCAAAAGATTTATTGGGCACGATACTCGCGTTTGGCATTACCGCGCTGATTGCCTGGCAGGTGGTGATTAACATGGGGATGGTGTTAGGCATGATACCGGTTGTGGGTATTCCATTGCCTTTCTTAAGTTACGGCGGCTCGGCGATAGTGACGTTATTGGGAGCGATAGGACTATTGATGAATGTGAGTGTGCGCAGATTTATTTTACAACGTTGATGTGTTTGTCATCCAGAATTGCAAGGAGAAGAATATGTGGGAAAAAAAGAAACATGTTGAAGATACAAAAGCTTTTTTAGGGAAGGGCGCCGAGTTTATCGGTAAACTTATTTTCAAGGGTAATGTGCGCATTGATGGTGACTTTCAGGGAGAGATTTACGGTCAGGGATCCGTTGATGTTGGCCAGGGCGCTTTAGTGAAGGCAAATATGGTGGTTCGTAGTGTTTATGTCGGCGGTGAAGTTCATGGCAGTATTGAAGTTAAAGAAAAAATCAACATCCATTCCACAGGCAAATTATTTGGCGACGTACGTACGCCAGTCTTTATTATGGAGGAGGGGGCGCTTTTTGACGGCAGATCACATATGAGTGAATCGAAAGAACAAAAAAATATTAGTTCGGCAGTGGACTAAGTCCTTTCAAACACTTATTTCAATTGCCATAACACCGAATTTATCAAAAATAGACCGCCGGTCATAAAAAAGCTTGACAAGCAAACAAGGGTATGATTAGTAACCTCCGCCCTCGCGGTGTAGCTAGTTTCAGCATAAGCCCGGTTATTGAGCTTTAAATTTCTGAAATAAATCACTGCCAGAGATTTCGCTGTTTGAAATGTAGATTAAATTTAATTCACCCCGATTGCTCCTCGGCAAAAATAGCTTAAAGGGGCAACAGGTTCTGAAAAAAACGACGAGGTAAGTTGTGGTCACCGTAATTCCGGATTATACGTTTTTAGTTCAGATGGCTACTTTCATAGCCTTAGTCTTTATCCTCAATTATCTTCTTTATAAACCCATTTTATCCATCATTGACCGCCGTAAAAAGCAACTTGAAGAGCTTGAAAACGAGATTAAACTTTTCAAGGACTCTGTTGATAAAAAAGCTGCTGAATATGATGAAAAACTCAACAAGGCTAAGGCCAGCGCTTCTGAGTTGAAAAAAGAAATTATCGGCGAAGGCGAAACGCAGGCTAAAAGCATCGTGGACGCCGTCCGAAACGAAATACCTTTGATGATTCAGGAGTCTCAGAAGAAGATGGATCAGGAAATGCAGGCGGCGCGGCAAATACTGGGTAATCAGTCCCGCAAGCTTTCGCTCGAGATTGCTGAAAAGGTTTTGGGAAGGAGAGTCCAATGAAATTTTCACACCGATCAATTCGTTTCTCATTGCTTCTTTCCCTGATGGTTGTTCTTGCTTCAGTCTGCTTGGCTTATGCCTCAGGTGGCGGCGAGGGTGGTGATTCTTCCCAGTGGAAAGGCTTTGCTTTTAAATCTCTAAATGCAGCTATTATTATTGGTTTTCTGGCCTGGATATTGGCACCTAAAATCAAGGAATTTTTTGCTGGTCGCCGTCAGGAAATTAAGGAGTCTATGGAAAGCACCACCGCTCAAAAGGCGGATGCCGAGAAACAGTATAGGGAGTATGCCGAAAAGATTGATAAAGCTTCCCTGGAAATTGACGGTATTTTTGAGATGATCAAAGCTCAGGGTATCGCTGAAAAACAAAAAATTATTGAGGACGCAAAAAAAATTGCCGGAAAAATAAAGGAAGATGCTCAGGCTCAAATTGAGCAGGAGCTGAAGAAGGCATCCGGTCAACTGCGCAGTGAAGCGGTTGCGCTTTCGGTGCAGATGGCGGAAGAGATATTAAAAAGGAATATTACCGCCCAGGATCATGAGGCCATGGTCAAGGAATATATGGATAAGGTGGTGAACAAAAATTGATCAGCAATATTTCTAAACGTTACGCTCGCGCATTTTTTGAAATTGCCGAGGAAGAAAAGCAGCTGGAGCAATATTACAAAGAACTCGGGCAGTTTTCTTCAATTATTGCAGGGAATAAGGATCTGGGAGGGTTTTTAGCCAATCCGGTTTTTGAACAGGACAGTAAAAAAAATGTATTGGAGAAGATCATCGGTAAATTATCACTTTCTCCAATGACGATCAATTTTTTGAAATTGCTGATCGATAAGAAAAGGATCGACGTTCTTTCAGATATCGAAATCTGCTATAGACAGATGATGGATGAGTCATTGCAGAAGGTGGGAGTAAATATAAAAACAGCATTTCCGCTGTCTCGCGAAATGCAGGATTTCATCAGTGTTAATCTGGAGAAAGTAACTGGCCGGAAAGTTGAAGTGACTGTTGAAAATGACACTGGCCTTTTGGGTGGCATAGTCATTGGTGTTGGTGATACGCTTTATGACGGCAGCATCAAAAACCAATTGAATAATATGAGGAATCTCTTAGGGGAGGCAAGATAAAACATGGAAGCAATCAAGGCGGAAGAAATCAGTCAAATTATTTCTGAGCAAATTAAAAGCTATGAAAAAAAGCTGGATATAAGCGAAACGGGAACTGTCTTGTCCGTCGGTGACGGTATCGCGAGAGTTTACGGTGTGCAAAATGCAATGGTCATGGAGCTTCTCGAATTCCCCGGCGGTATCCTGGGCATGGTGCTCAATCTGGAAGCGGATAACGTCGGTGTTGCCGTTTTGGGAGAGGTTACGCATATCAAAGAAGGCGATATCGTTAAAAGAACTGGCAAAATCGCGCAGGTTCCGGTGGGTGAAGGACTGCTCGGCCGTGTCATTGACGCGACGGGAGCACCGCTGGACGGCAAGGGTCCCATCGAGTCCAACGAGTTTCGCCGTATTGAAATGGTTGCTCCCGGTGTTATTGCACGCCAACCCGTTAATCAGCCGATGTACACGGGCCTCAAGGCCATTGACGCCATGACACCGATCGGTCGCGGCCAGCGTGAACTCATTATCGGTGACCGCCAAATTGGTAAAACAGCCATTTGCATCGATGCGATCATTCGCCAGAAAGACACAGGCGTCAAATGTATCTATGTCGCCATCGGCCAGAAGAAATCCACCGTGGCACAGGTTGTGGAAAAATTAAGGCAGCATGACGCGATGTCTTACACATGCATTGTTGCAGGTTGCGCGTCTGACCCGGCAACGCTTCAGTATATCGCGGCTTACGCCGGTTGCAGTATTGGTGAATATTTCAGAGATAAAAGTCAGGATGCATTGATTGTTTATGATGACTTGTCTAAACAGGCTGTTGCTTATCGTCAGATTTCACTGCTCTTACGTCGTCCTCCCGGGCGTGAAGCTTACCCCGGCGACATTTTCTATAACCACTCCCGTCTGCTGGAACGCTCAGCCCGTGTCAGTCAGGAACTTGGTGGCGGTTCTTTAACGGCATTACCGATTATCGAAACCCAGGCAGGCGACGTATCGGCATATATTCCCACAAACGTTATTTCGATTACAGACGGCCAGGTTTATCTTGAACCGAGTTCGTTCTTCTCCGGTATCCGCCCGGCTATCAACGTCGGTTTGTCCGTGTCCCGCGTCGGCGGCGCCGCCCAGGTGAAGGCGATGAAACAGGTTGCTGGCACGCTGAAACTTGATCTGGCCCAGTTCCGGGAACTGGCGGCATTTGCCCAATTCGGTTCCGATCTGGACAAATCCACACAAGCGCAGTTGGATCGCGGTGTCCGTCTGGTTGAGTTGCTTAAACAACCGCAATACCAGCCAATGTCTCTGGGGCAGGAAATTGTCGTGCTGTTTGCGGGAACAAGGGGTTTTATTGATAAAATCGATGTTGATAAAGTCCAGATCTATGAAAAGCAGTTGTTAAGTTTTGTTGAAAGCAAGCATCCTGATATTCTTAAAGAAATAGAAGATAAGAAAATTATCTCTCCTGAATTGGAAAAAAAGATGAAGGAAGCTCTAACGGCTTTCGACTCCGTTTTTGTAGCAGGATAGATTAGAAAAAATAAAAACTGAATTTATAATAAATTCAGGCAATAGGAAAAAATTTAAAAAGTTTAAATTAAACAGTTGAGGAGAATTTTCAGTGGCCTCGCTTAAAGACATAAAAAGAAAAGTTGGCGCCGTTGCAAAGACGAAGCAAATTACACGCGCCATGAACATGGTTGCCGCGTCTAAATTTAAATCGGCGCAGTTGAAGATGGAAAATTTCCGGCCTTACGCCGGAAAATTTATGGATGTTCTGAATAGTGTGGCGTTACGCGTGGAAAGCATGACGCATCCACTGCTGACCGTCCGCGATCCCAAAAAAATCAGGGTTATTTGCATGACGTCCGACCGGGGACTTTGCGGCGGCTTCAATACAAATCTGATTAAGGCGACTGAACGATTTATAAGAGAGAAGGGCAAAGAAGGCAAAGAGATTGCACTCATCAGTGTCGGCCGGAAAGGAAGAGATTATTTCCGGAAAAAGGTGAATGTTATTGCACAAAAAGTAGATCTCTTAAGTAAATTTGACATGACATTGGCGGTATCCATTGCTGACGAAGTCATTACGCCTTTTATCAAGGAAGAATACGATGAATTGTATTTGATTTATAACCAATTTGTCAATGTTTCCGTCCAAAAGCCTACGGTTGTCCGGTTGTTTCCTTTGCCGTCGATTGGTCAGGATACTGAAGTTGAGTCTGATAAGCGCTTGGATTATGTTTATGAACCATCGGATGAAGTATTACTGCATAAATTGCTGCCGATGTATGTTCATGTTTTGGTTTTCCGTGCTCTTCTGGAAACGTCAGCCGGTGAAAATGGCGCGCGCATGGCCTCTATGGATAATGCAACCAGCAACTGTGAAGAACTGATCAGTACGCTGACTCTGAAAATGAATAAAGCAAGACAGGCGGCTATTACGGCAGAGTTGATGGACATCGTTGGCGGTACGGAAGCTCTGTCGAAAGGTTAATTTTTCTGCGGTAATCTGCCGCATGTAAAATATATTAATGCGACTATTTGTAAGGAGATAGTTATGAATATCGGAAAGATTGTTCAGGTTATTGGACCCGTTGTTGATGTGGCTTTTGAAGAGGGGAAACTTCCCAGCATTTTAAACGCTGTTTTAATTACCAACCCGGCGATCAACGACGATGAAGATAACCTGGTTATTGAAGTCGCGCAGCATTTGGGCGACAATGTTGTCCGCTGTATCGCCATGGATGTTACCGATGGTTTGGTCCGCGGCATGAAATGCAAAGATACGGGAGCGCCGATTACAGTTCCCGTCGGCAAATCATGCCTCGGCAGAATTCAGAACGTTGTCGGTCGTCCTGTGGATGGTATGGGACCCATTAATGCTGAGACTCACATGCCGATTCACCGTCTATCTCCGACATTCATGGAGCAGGATACATCAGTTCATGTTCTGGAGACAGGCGTTAAAGTTATTGACCTTCTGGTTCCCTTCCCCCGCGGCGGTAAAATGGGCATGTTTGGCGGAGCAGGCGTCGGCAAGACCGTCGTTATGATGGAAATGATTCATAATATTGCCATGCACCATGGCGGTATTTCCGTGTTCGCAGGCGTTGGTGAAAGAACCCGTGAAGGAAACGATCTTTATCGTGAAATGCTGGAATCAGGCGTTATCAAACAGGCCGCTTTGATTTACGGACAGATGACCGAACCGCCTGGAGCCCGTTCAAGAATTGCTTTGACCGCTCTGGCAAATGCGGAATATTTCCGGGATATTGAAGGCCAGGACGTGCTTTTGTTCGTTGATAACATTTTCCGTTTCACGCAGGCCGGCTCTGAAGTTTCCGCTCTGCTGGGACGTATGCCCTCGGCCGTCGGTTATCAACCGACGCTGGCCCAAGATCTTGGTGAATTGCAGGAACGCATCACCTCGACGACAAAAGGCTCAATTACCGCCGTTCAGTGTGTTTACGTTCCCGCGGATGACTTGACTGACCCGGCACCGGCAACAACGTTTGCGCATCTTGACGGAACCGTCGTTTTGTCCCGTCCGATAGCGGAACTGGGTATTTATCCCGCAGTGGATCCCCTGGATTCAACGTCGCGTATTCTTGACCCGAATGTTATAGGTCTTGAACATTATAACGTTGCCCGACAGGTTCAGGTAACGCTTCAAAAATATAGAGATTTGCAGGATATTATTGCCATTCTGGGTATGGATGAACTCTCCGAAAGCGATAAGCAGACCGTGAGTCGCGCCAGAAAGATTCAAAGATTCCTGTCCCAGCCCTTCTTCGTTGCCGCGCAGTTTACAGGAACGGAAGGAAAGTTTGTTTCCGTTGCCGATACAGTAAGAGGCTTCAAGGAAATTCTGGAAGGCAAACATGATGAATTACCTGAGCAGGCTTTTTACATGGTCGGTGGCATCGAAGAAGCCGTAGAAAAAGCTCAAAAGCTTTCCTGATAAGCGAGGATTTCAATGTCGGATGAATTAATTCTTGAAGTGGTGACGCCGGAGAAAATGGTTTTTTCCGGAAAAGTCGATGAAGTTACTATCCCCGGAACAGAAGGTGATTTTGGTGTGTTGCGAGGCCATGAACCCTTCTTAACCTTTGTGGATATTGGAGAACTTTATTATCTTGCCAGTGGTAAAAAAACATATTATGCCGTCAATACCGGTTACGCGGAAGTAACGGGGGGTAAGGTCACTGTGTTGATTGAGACAGCGGAAAGAGCCGATGCGATTGACAAGGACAGGGCAAATAAGGCAAAAGAAAAAGCAACAGCCAGCTTGTCGCAGCTGACAAAAGAACATGACGAATATGAAAAAATGCATTTAGCTCTTACCCGGGCTATTAACCGGATTAGCATTGCTGATAAATTCTCATAAAACTCATTCGTCGCAATACTGATAAAAAAGGCAGCTCATTACGCTATGGACTGCCTTTTTTATCAGTATCATACCAAGTCGCCGTCAAAAGTCAACAGTAGTATGGGTCTTTAGACCCGTTAAACACGCGAACCTAAAGGTTCGGACTACATTGATTTGTTACCCTTTGAATGCAACTTGGTATCAGTATTTGTCTGTGTGGCTTTTGGGGTATTGTAATTGCTTATTCAACTGAAATATCAATAATTTGAAAGTTGCGGGTTCCTCCAGGAGTTTTAACGACAATTTCATTATCGATGCCCTTTCCGATCAATGCTCTGCCGATCGGTGACGTCACGGATATTTTGTTTTGATTGATATCCGATTCAAAAGGGCCAACCAATTGATATTTAATTTCCTCGCCGTCGTCGCTATCGGCGATGATTACAAAACATCCGAATACTACTTTACCGCTGACCTTTCCAGGTAACGGTATGATGTTGGAGGAAGCCAGATTGTTTTCTATTTCCTGTGATTTGCCGTATAGATAGGACTGACGTTCTTTTGCTGCGGAGTATTCTGCGTTTTCGGAAAGATCACCATGAGCTCTCGCAATTTCAATATCTTTAATATTCTCCGGAATGGAGACATTTTTAATGGTTTCCAATTCTTTTTTTAATTTTTCGAAACCCTCTTTGGTTATGGGCATTTTCTCCATAGTTTCTCCAGATGATTTGGCCTTGCTCTGACGTGATCGCTTGGTTCAACAACAGGCAGGAAACTCGATTCATTTTCGTTTAAACGAGAAATAGCGTCATGTCAAGAAACATTTCACTTTTTGTTTCGAGGGCATATATAACAATCATAGGTTTTGAATGATTTGCCTGAATCAACCACCTCGCCAAACTGTCGAGGTATGAAATGAACGTCCTTATTCCGCGAGCTCGCTACGGAGAATGAACGCTCGTCCCGCTTAAGCGGGATTCAAAATGCAGAAGTTGTTTTGTCGGAAAGTTTATGTTAATGAACGTCGGTCAGATAATTAAAGGAGTCTTTAGGTTCAAGCCATGCTGGATAAATACGACAGGGACATAAATTATCTGCGGGTTTCAATCACGGACCGATGCAATTTGCATTGCACGTATTGCCGGCCTAAAGAAGGAATTTCGCTGAAGGGGCATGACGATATTCTCCGGTATGAAGAAATTATCCGCATCGTTTCCCAGGCGGTTAAAATGGGTCTGGTCAAGGTTCGGTTAACCGGGGGCGAGCCGCTCGTCCGCCGTGGCTTTGCCGAATTTGCCGCTGCATTAAAGCAGACACAAGGTCTTCAGGACATCAGTTTAACGACTAACGGCATTCTGCTGGATCAATATGCAGAAGACATATTCAAGGCCGGAATCACCAGAATCAATATCAGTCTTGATTCCCTGGATAAAGACAAGTACTTCCAAATAACCCGGGGCGGTCATCTTGACGATGTGTTTCGGGGCATTGCCGCCGCGGAAAAGGCTGGTTTTTCGCCCATAAAAATTAACGCGGTTGTGATAAAAGGTTTCAATGATGATGAGGTGCTCGATTTTGCGCAATTGGCGCTGAAGAAACCCTTCCAGATTCGATTTATCGAAATTATGCCGGTAAGTTCGGTAAACGCTAACCAACCGGAAGATTTTATGCCGACGAATCAACTATTCGACAGAATTTGCAAACACTTCAAACTTGAACCCTTAGCGGGCAAGAAAAACAAAACAGATGGTCCGGCCAAAATATATAAGGTTAAAGGCGGACCAGGCGAGATTGGCTTTATTAATCCGGTGAGCGACCATTTTTGTTCGACCTGCAACCGCCTGCGCTTAACGGCGGACGGCAAATTACGCGCCTGCCTGCTCAAGGATGAAGAAATCGATTTAAGAGCGGCTTTGAGTCGTCATTGTAATGACGACGAACTGGCCGCCCTTATCCAACAAGCGATTTTACTGAAGCCGGAAAAACACGACCTGGATTGCACGGACAGGCATCTGAAAAAATGTCACCGTGATATGTCGGACATTGGCGGATGAACAATACGTTGATGCAATAATCTGGATTTTGAGTATAATAAACCAAGCGTTGATGTTTGTATAAGCAGAATTTCGTATGAGCGGATAGCGTTGCGGGGAAATTTATAAGTAATGCAGCAATTGATGAGGGGGTTGGCTTCATGTTGTTCGATCCAATTCAGGCCGCTTCAGAGAACCAATGGCTGGAAACTGAACCGGGCCGATATATATTTTCCCGGCAGGAGAAGTTAATTCTGGAGTTGGTGTCTCCTTTGGCCGGTGAAGCATTGCTGGATGTGGGGTGCGGGACAGGGAACTATTTGCGTTTGTTCCAGCAGAAAAATTGTATCCTGACGGGGATTGACTCATCAGATACTGCTCTGGCGTTAGCTCGAAATAAACTCGGTCATCGATGCGAATTGGTCCAGGGAAACGCCACAGATCTTCCTTTTTCCGATAATGAATTTGATGTGGTCACTTTAATCAATGGTCTGCAGGCCGCGGATGATCCTCGCAAAGTTATGGCGGAAGCCGTCCGGGTCAGCCGCAGCCGCGTTTTTGTCGGGTTTTTCAATAAACATTCTCTTGCAGGAATACAGCAATCCGTGCGGAAGCTTTTTGGTTTTTCCGTCACCTCAGCCATGCGTTTTTTCACCATCGGTGAAATGCAATCCATTATCAACAAAACAATGGCGACTCCTTCTGTCACCTGGGGGTCCGTGATTTATTTCCCTTATCCGGTTTATACATTTTTTTCGGAGTTTGAAGAACTTTTCCCCATGAAAAATAACCCTCTGGGAGCGTTTGTCGGCATGGTATTTCCAGTCAGATATACCTATCGAACTGCGCAAAATCCCATCATGAATTCATTCGAACTGAAAACGAAAACGCAGGCGGCAGCTCCGGAAGCTGTTCGGGGCATGCTGCAAGAGAGAGAGCAATGATTCGCGAAGCATTGCTTTATGAAAAGCTTACCGATTCCCGCGTGCAGTGCGCATTATGCGCTCACCGGTGTAAAATCAACTCCGGTCGGCGTGGCTTGTGCGGTGTCAGAGAAAATAAGGATGGTATTCTGTACTCCCTGGTTTTTGGGACTCTGATTGCCGAGCACGTTGATCCTATTGAAAAGAAGCCGTTTTTTCACGCTTATCCAGCGTCGCGCTCCTATTCTATTGCCACCGTCGGCTGCAATTTCAGTTGCGACTTTTGCCAAAATCATGAAATATCTCAAATGCCCCGTTCTACCCTTATGATTACAGGCGAAGATACCGCGCCTACGGTCATTGTGGAGCGCTCCCAAAAAAACGGTTGTAAAACAATCGCTTATACTTATACGGAACCGACTGTTTATTTGGAAACCGCTCTGGAAACCGCAAAGATCGCCCGCCGGGAGGGTCTCAAAAATGTGTTTGTGACGAATGGTTTTATGACGCCGGAAGCTGTTGAAATGATGGCGCCTTATCTTGACGCCGCCAATGTGGATTTAAAGTCTTTTCGCGATGGGTTTTATAAGAAACAATGTGGCGCGAGACTCAATCCGGTTCTGGACAGTTTGAAGGAAATGAAGAATCGTGGAATATGGATTGAAATCACAACGTTGCTTATTCCAGGATTGAACGATTCTCTCGAAGAATTAAAGGATATTGCCGCTTTTATTGCCAGTCTTGGTTCGGAAACGCCCTGGCATATTAGCAGGTTCCATCCGCAGTTTAAAATGCTCAAGGTGCCTCCAACCCCTGTTGCCTTGCTGCATCGCGCCCGTCATATCGGTAAAGAAGCCGGCTTAAAGTATGTGTATAGCGGTAATGTGCCGGGCGACGAGGGTGAAAACACCTATTGCTCAAATTGCAACAAACTTTTAATTAATCGTTATAGCTATAGAGTTGTTGCTAGTCATCTATCGGGGAATTCATGTCCCTATTGTGGGAAGGAACTGGAAGGCATTTTTTAAAGGATTTTCTCAAAAAGTGATCCGCTAGGGTTTCCGGTTTAAATTTCCATGTTTTCTCAGCCAATTTTTTCTCCATACCGCCTTTTCCTTAAATCCCATTTTTCTTGTCCCAATGATCAAAGCACTATATATTGTGGTATAATTTTTTTATGAATACATTTTGTTGTATTTTCGCTTTACAAAGGAAATATCTTTTGTTAGACTTCTTTAAAATTTAAACACTTCGATTAAAGATACGTCATGAAACTAAAACGGCTGGAACTAACAGGTTTCAAATCTTTCCGCGACAAGGTTGTTATTGATTTTTCCAAAGGGGTCAATGCGGTTGTCGGGCCCAATGGCTGTGGAAAATCAAACGTGGTCGATGCGATCCGCTGGGTGATGGGCGAGCAGCGAGTCAAAGCATTGCGCGGAAAGAAAATGGACGACGTGGTCTTTAACGGCAGTGAGGACGCTGCCCCCGTGAGCATGGCGGAAGTCGTCATGATGCTGGCCAGTAACGGATCGAGCTTTCCGGGTGTTTACGGCGAATTAACGGAAGTATCCATTTCACGCAAAGTTATCCTGGACGGTGACAGCGAATACTGCATCAATCGCGTGCCCTGCCGTCTGCTCGATATCAAAGAGTTCTTTATGGGCACGGGTGTCGGCGCCCGAACTTATTCATTGGTCGAGCAAGGTTCCGTGTCCTCTCTGGTGGAAGCCAAACCGGAAGACCGCCGCTTGTTTATCGAAGATGCGGCCGGCGTGTCCAAATACAAAAGCCGCAAAGATGCCGCTGTTCGTAAGATGGAGGCGACCAAACAGAATATTTTGCGTCTTAACGATATCCACAAGGAAGTCAAATCCCAGCTTGGCGCCATAGCCCGGCAGGCTAAAAAAGCTGAACAATACAAAGAAGTAAAACTGCGCATTAAAGAGACGGAACTGGTTTTGTCCCGGCAGGGATTTGCCAAACTGGCCGAGAAAAACGTCGCGCTGCAGGACGCGCGTGTGCGGCTCTCCGAGCAGGCTGAAGCCATCAAAACTCACATGGAGGCGAAGGAATCCGCTCTGGAAGAAATGAAGGCGAAGCTGCTGGAAAACGATGAACTGATCAGCCGCCATCAAACCGAACTCTATGAAATTAAGAATTCGATTAACATCAAGGAAAAGAATATTGAGTTTTCGCGCCGCCGAATGACGGAAGCCTCGGAACGCAAACAAAAAAATCAGGCTGAAATCGATTCAATGGAGCATAAGAAGTCGAGTCTGACGGTTGAGATTGAAAATCTGCAAAAGAAAGCTGCGGACGCTTTTAACCAGATGACCCAGCTGCAACAGGACCTGGATGAAGGACAGCAAAAGGTTCAAGGGCTCCTGGAAGGCGACCGGGAAATTAACAGCCGGCTGGAAGAACATAAAATCCGTTACATTGATGTGATGCAGGATTTGGCCAAGTTCAACAATATCATTGCGAGCCTCAACAAAAACATGGAGGATTTCCGGAAGCGCGAAGAGAGGGAAATCCGTGAAATCGAGCAGGACAAAAACAGGTTTGCCGAACTGACGGATAAACTACAATTGCTTACCGAGGGCCTGGCGGCGGAAGAAGAAGAAATTACCCGGCTTGCAGAGCAGAAAGAAACAACCGCCGACGAATTGGACAGAGCCAAATCGGATTTGCAGATGGTCGAAGAGCGAATCACGCAAATCAAAGAAGAGGCGGGCGGCAAGTCATCTCGTCTGCAATCGCTTTCGGAATTTCAGGCCGCTTTTAAATGGTCCAACGAAGGCGTGAAAAAGGTTATTGAAACGCAGGAAAGTCCGAACACGTTTTACGGCGTGGTGGCCGATCACATCAATGTGCCACGCGAATATGAATCGGCCGTGGAAGCGGTGCTGGGCGACAAGCTGCAATACGTCGTTGTGAAAAATCAGGAAGAAGGCGTGCGCGCCATTGACTATTTAAAAAGTTATCAGCTGGGCCGAGGCAGTTTCGTGCCGGTGGAGTTGCGCGGTCATAGCGCTGATACATATAGCGCCGAGCACCTCCAGGAAGCGGAGCCTCTGCTGCGCAAAGTGATTGTTGAGGAAGAATTCAAGCAGATTGCCGATTGTCTGTTAGGGGATGTCTTATTAACACCGTCGATTGCCACAGGCATTACCCTATGGAAGAAAAACGGCTTTCGGGGCACCTTTGTGACGCCGGACGGCGATACCATCAGCCCGCACGGCGTGTTGACCGGCGGCAGCGGATCGGCTGTGGAAAAAAGTCTGTTGGCGACGAAAAGAGAAATCGCGGAACTGGTAACGGAAGTTTCCAGGCTTTCCGTCGAACTGGAAGATCAAATTCAGGAAAAGAAGAAACTGGTTTTGTCGATTACCCGCTGGGATGAAGAACTCACCGGATTGAAAAACAGGGCGCACCGGCTGGAGATAGATATGAACGGCCGGAAAAAGGATATGGAACGTTTCGAAGATGAAACGGGACGATTAAAACAGAGAATTGCCGTCCTCGAATACAACCGTCAGAATATTAAAACAGAAGAGGCCCAGGCCGAACAAAAATTGCTTGAGATCAAAGCGGATGTTCTTCGGAAAGAAGCGGCGGAAAAAGAGCTCAACGAAATCATTTCCGTATTCAATAACCGCCGGCAGCAATCGCGAGCGGCCATTGACGCGCAGGAAAGGCTTCTCACGGATAAAAAAGTTCTGCTGGCCTCCCTGGCGGAGAAGAAGGAAGCGGATCTGAGAACCGTCGCGCGATTGCAGCATGATAGCAGCGTCAATGAAAGTGAAGTTGCGCGCAAACAAGAAGAGATTATTTCCTGTGAACGCCAGATGGCCGAGTTGACCTCCGCCGTTGAAACGGATCAGACGGCCCTGCAAGAGCTTTACCGGAATCTGGCCTCCTGCGAAACCGTATTGGCCGAAGTGAAGGAAAAGCGGGCGAAGGAAGACGACCTGCTGAAGGTTCAGGAAAACGATATTCGGGATATCAAAAAGAAGCTTGATGATTTGCGCCGGCAAGTGAACGAACTGGAAATGCAGTGCCGTGAAGTGGCTTTGAGCATCGAGAATCTGCAAAACGTGGTCGCTGAAAAACATAATGTTGATCTGGCGGCCATAATGACGGACTTCACGATGGTGGACGATGACAGAATTGCCGAACTTACCGCCCTCTTGGAAAAAGATAAGCAGACGATTGAAAATTTTGGCGAGGTGAATCTGCTGGCGCTCAATGAATATGCAGAACTCGATCAACGCAATCAATTTTTGACGACGCAGTTGGCCGATCTTAACGAGTCACTGTCTTCACTGCAAAGGACGATAACCCGGATTAATAAAATATCCCGCGAAAGATTTGCCGAAACCTTTGCCGCCGTCAATGTGTGTTTCAAAGATACTTTTGCTCATATTTTCCCCGGCGGCCGTGGTGAGCTGCTCTTGACCGATGAAAATGATCTACTGGAAACAGGCGTGGATATTGATATTCAGATTCCGGGTAAAAAAGCGCAAAGCGTCAGCCTGCTGTCCGGCGGTGAAAAATCTCTGGCGGCGATCGCGCTGATTTTTGCCATTCTGCTGTACCGCCCGACGCCTTTCCTGATTCTTGATGAAGTCGATGCGGCGCTCGACGACGCCAATACCAACCTGTTTAACCGTCTGATCAGGGATGTTGCCGAGAAGTCCCAGGTCATTATGATTACGCATAACAAAAACACGATGGAAGTCGCCGACACGCTCTTCGGTGTGACCATGCAAAAACAGGGCATATCGTCACTGGTCTCCGTCAATCTGAACTAATCCATTCCTTTACTTTAGCAGCAAAAATCGTTATGAATATACAATAGCCTTGGCCGTTTTCATGCGAAGGGCTTCCCGGGGGACGTTTCGCAGGCCATTTCCCAAAGATTATTCTTGAAGAAAGGAATTTGTTGTTAAGTGGGTTTATTTGATAAATTAAAAGCGGGACTTGCCAAAACGCGCGAAGTCCTTACCATGGATCTGGATGATCTTATTTTAGGGAAAAAGGTGCTGGATCAGTCCCTTTTTGACGAGTTAGAAGAGCTGCTGATTACAGCGGATATGGGGCCGCAATTTACCCATGATCTGATTGATGATGTTCAGCAGAGGGTGAAGCGAAAGGAATTACAGGACGCCTCGCAAATCAAGAATGTTTTGCAGCAACGCATGATTGCGATCCTGAAGCAGATTGAAAGACCATTGGTGATTCCCAAGAATCAGCCATTTGTCATCATGGCGATCGGCGTCAATGGCAGCGGTAAAACGACAACCATTGGTAAGTTATCTAATTTATTGCGTAATGATGGTCATGATGTTTTGCTGGTAGCCGCCGATACCTTCCGGGCGGCGGCCATCGAGCAACTGGAAGTGTGGGGAAAGCGTGTTTCTGTGCCCGTAATCAAGCAGAAAATGAATGCCGATCCCGCCGCTGTTGTTTTTGATGCAATCGGCAAGATTAAAGCCGGTTTTAAAGGTGTTGTCATTGTGGATACAGCAGGTCGTCTGCATACCCGGACCAATCTGATGGAAGAGCTCAAAAAGGTCAAAAGGGTTATCAGCAGGGAATTGCCGGGAGCGCCGCATGAGATATTGCTTGTATTAGACGCCACAACAGGCCAGAATGCTGTCATGCAGGCCAAAATGTTTAAAGAGGATATCGGCGTTACCGGTATCGTGCTCACGAAACTCGACGGAACGTCCAAGGGCGGCGTTGTGGTGCGCATTGCCGGCGAACTGGGGCTTCCGGTGCGGTTTATCGGCGTCGGAGAGGGCCTGGATGATTTGCGAACCTTCGACAGTAAAGATTTTACGGCCGCTCTGTTGGATTAAGATGTAGCTCATGACGGCATTCGATGATGAATAAAATATTTGCCATCGGAGACATACATGGCTGTCTGGATAAGCTCCAGCGTCTTATCCAGGACATCGCAGCCGATCCGGCAAAGGATACATTGCTCTTTATCGGCGATTATATTGACCGTGCAGGCGGAGGCAAGGACGTGGTCGATTACGTTTTGGGCCTCAAAAAGATACATCAAAAAGTGATCTGTCTTTGTGGAAATCACGAAGACATGCTGATTCGCTATCTGGAAGGCATGGACGAGGACATGTATCTGCAAAACGGCGGCATGATGACGCTTAAAGCTTACGGGATATCCCGGGCGGATGCCCCGCGTGCAAGAAAGGCAAAAATTCCCGTGGATCATCTGCGCTTTTTTGAATCGCTTTTGCCGTATTATGAAACGGATCAATTTGTATTTGTGCATGCCGGCCTGCTTCCCGGGATATCGCTTGGCGGGCAGTCTTCCCGTGACTTGCAGTGGATCCGGCAGGAATTTATTGATTCCGACTATGATTTTGGGAAACGAGTTGTCTTTGGACATACTCATTTCAGCGCGCCTCTGATTACCGATAATAAAATCGGTATTGACACTGGCGCGGTTTACGGCGGCAAACTCACCTGTGTGGAATTGCCGACTCTAAAATTTTATCAGGTATAGACATGAAAATTATCGAATGTGTGCCGAATTTCAGCGAAGGATGCGATTTGGATAAAATCGAATCGATTGCCCGCGTCTTGAAGACATTTCCCAATATCCGCCTGATTGATTACAGCGGGGACAGTGATCATAACAGGAGTGTCTTTACGTTTCTGGGAAAACCGGAAGATGTGCTGGAAGCGGCGCTGGCCGCATCGGGTAAGGCCCTGGAACTGATTGACATGCGCAGTCAGACCGGTGTCCATCCGCGACTGGGGGCTGTTGACGTGGTGCCCTTCATTCCGCTGGGAAGAACAAAAATGGCAGATGCTGTGAATCTGGCGCATCTCTTCGGTCATCAATTATATGAACGATTCGGCGTGCCTGCTTATTTTTATGGCCATGCGGCGTTGATCTCCGAGCGCAGCGAACTGGCGAATGTCCGGCGCGGCGGATACGAGGCGTTGGCGGAAAAGATGTCCAATCCTGGCGATGCTCCGGATGCCGGCAAGCCGGTATTTAATCCGCGCGCGGGCGCAACGGCCGTGGGCGCGCGCGAACTGCTGGTAGCCTATAATATCAATCTGAATTGTAATGATTTGAGATTGGCGCAAAAAATCGCATCCCTGATCCGGGAGAAAAGCGGCGGCCTCCCGCATGTGCGCGCTATCGGTGTCATTTTAAAAAGCAGGCATCTGGCGCAGGTTTCCATGAACCTGACGAATTGCAAAGAAACACCGTTTAAAGTGATTTATGAACAGGTGGAAAAGCTTGCGGCCGAGCGGGGCATTGAGATCCTGGAATCGGAATTGATCGGACTGGTGCCCAAATGCGCTTTTGTCGGCACGAAACCACAAAACCTGAAGTTGGTAAACTTTAATAAAGACCGTTTGCTGGAAACGCATCTGAAGGATTTCGCAGGCAAGTGAAGCGCCGGAAGTTGACACTCCGGGCAAAGAATGTTAAATCGCCGCATCCTGCGGGAACCTGAAACCAAGGTTGCCCCTGTAGCTCAGATGGATAGAGCGACAGATTCCTAATCTGTGGGCCGCGTGTTCGACTCACGCCAGGGGCACCAATAAAATTAAGTAGTTATATAAATGTAGCTAACCCATTTATCTTTCCATGCTACCCGATGAGCAATAGAAACAAAACATTTTCAGCAGTAAAATTTACAAATCTCCCCTACATCAATGCCATAATGTTACAATAAAACTAACTTACTATAGGGGTAACAATTTGCACATAAAGCACCAGTCCCGTGGAAATATGGAAAATTGAACCTTCAGCAACGCCGCCAAGCCCAAAGCAACCGCGCGCCCTGAGCAATGCTCGACCTGCCGGAGCACAGCGGGCGATGTGCTTTGCTTTGTGCAAGGGGATCGACCTAACTTCCTTCCGGCTAAACACAAATTATTAATATCTCAAAAGATACAATACTTTATTCCGCAATCCATTATGTTATTTTCTCGATAATTATGATAAAGATTTTCCACATTTTAAGTACTCAGCAATATAAATCGATCAGATTATTATAGCCTCATCTAAAAGAAGATACAGAAGAAGGAATTAATAATTTATGAGTTATTCATCGATCAATTCGCCCGGATGGCAAGAAAATAAACAGCGCCATGTCCGATGTATGGAATCGCGATCTGACAAACGACCTGCAAGCTATCCAGGATTGCGGCCCGCAAAGACAAATGGAACTGGAAAGCTACGGCTACCGGTTCCTTAGGATTAACAAATTCAATTTAAGACCTCAAATCCAGGGGCAGACGGAAAGGGATGTATTAAAACAGTTATTGGCGGAAAATTTTACCTGTCATTAGTAAACACGCGATCATTGGCAAGGAGCCACGCTATTGCCGTCGAGCGTCTGGCGAAGGATTTGCAAAAAGAATTTGCCGGATCGACCGGATTTTCGGCGCAAAACCTGTGGTTCATGCGTCAACTGTATACGGAATATAAAGATTTTCCAAATCTCTTACAGCTTGTTAGAGAAATTCCTTGGGGACAAAATATTGCCGTCATGACCAAGATCAAAGACCCGGATGCGAGGGAATACTACCTGCGGATGACGGCGGAAATGGTCTGGAGCCGCAACGTGCCGGCCCATCAGATCAGTACAGACGCCTATGGCCGCCAGCGGAAATCGGCCAAACAACACAATTTTCAAAAGACCCTTGCACCCACGCTGGCCGAACAGGCGGACGAGGCCATGAAGGATGTTTACGCCCTTGAATTTCTGGGCATCACCAAACCGGTGGTGGAGCGCGAGCTGGAACGGCGAAGTATGGGTAAGAATGTGACTTAATATTTGGCTTACTTGTAAACTAAAAGCTTACGTGATGTTAATTGTTAATATTTTATTGACAATTAAAATATTATAGTTTATAGTGTCTTACGTTAATTTGGTGTTAAATGTTATTTCGCGTTATGTAAAATATTTCCTTGCCCCGTTGGAAAAGTCTCACATTTCAAACGGGGCAAACATGGTGTTTAATTATGGCGGCAACTTTCAAACATTTTGATCTTAAACTCGTTGGGCCTTCTTTTGATTCCAACCTGACTGATTTGGTTATCGAACTGGACTATCTGCGCAAAAAAGAACTTGGCGGTACGACCCATCCATTGGTATTTTTCCAATTAAAAGAGCTGTTTCATATGCTGGAGAGTCTCTGTTCGGCGCGGATTGAAGGGAACCGTACAACGCTTTCGGAAATTATCGAAAATCGCTTGGAAGGATCATCATCCGCTGATGAAAAAATACGCGAAATCATGAATATGGAAAAGGCGATGGATTTTATTGATAAAAATGTGAAATCTTTCCCACTGGACCGCGCTTTTATCTGCCAGTTGCACCGCCTGACGGTGAACGATTTGACACTAGCCCCGAATGGTGAAGGCGATCAGTCACCGGGTGTTTATCGAATACAAAATGTCAATATTGCCGGTTCGAATCATAAACCGCCGGAATATTTACAGGTCAATGATTATATGGATGAACTGATCAGGTTCATCAATCAGCCGGTTTTACCAAAATATGATTTAATTAAAACAGCTATCGCGCACCACCGGTTTGTTTGGATTCATCCCTTCAATAACGGCAATGGCAGAACGGTTCGCCTGTTCACCTATGCGTTGCTCGTCAAGCAAGGGTTTCATGTTGACACCGGCCGGATATTGAATCCGACAGCGGTGTTCTGCAACGACAGGGACAAATATTATGATTACTTATCTGAAGCTGATTCCGGCACAGATCAAGCAATGGCATTGTGGTGTGAATATGTCTTATCCGGCTTAAAGCTGGAAATAGAAAAAATTGACCGGCTGACGGAATATAATTTTCTAAAAAAGGAAATCATTATTCCCGCAATTGCTTTTGCGCGTGAAAGAGAAGTCATTACAGACACCGAAGCCAGGGTTTTAAGAAAAACAGTCGAGCTTGGCGTGATGCAGGCCTCGGATATCGGAGAATTCTTCAGGAAAAAATCGGCGCCGGAAATCTCCCGCCAGATTGCCCGTTTGAAAAAAAAGAAGATGTTGCAGCCGGAAAAAGAAGGTTCCCGCAAATATGTCATCCGTTTTGATAACAATTATCTGCTACGCGGCATTATAAAATCTTTGGATGAGAAAGGGTTCTTGCCGATAAAAGATTAGAGACTGTTACAGTGTTACAGGGGGCACGCTGTTACCTTATTAACTTCCTCCTTCAATTCTTCTGTAACCCGCACCGCCACTGAAGTGAATAGGGATGGGTCCTGGAAAAATTCATGGTTCATCCTTTGGGAATTGTACAAAAGCGGTCAAAATAAGCATGATTAAAACGAGTATTTGTCATCCGCTGCGGATTGATGAGGTGCAGGTGCCCAATGGTTCGGGCATCATCGGGATGACGTTGTGTTCCGGCAAGAAAACAAACAGTACCATATCCGGTGTATGGAATCGCGACCTGACAAACGACCTGCAAGCTATCCAGGATTGCGGCCCGCAGTTTCTTACAGCAAGTCGGTCTCTAACAAATCCAGCGGCAAGGCAGAGATGTTCTTACTAAGCTGATACTTTTGTTTGCCGGGATAAACAATCCATAATTTAGACAACTGTAAATCGTCCATGGCTGTCTGCATAGATCGGGTAAGGCGTGGCGCGTCTTCATACTTGAATTCAACACCCCAGTTTTTGCCGCGGTTTTGCCAGAAAAGATCAAGCTCCGCGCCCGCGTGTGTGTTCCAAAAATAAAGTTCGTTATCCTGCTTTTCCAACATTCGGCAGACACAGTCAAGCGCAAAACCCTCCCAGGAAGCACCCAGCTTTGGCCATGTTTGCAACTGTTTTTGCGTCTCGATGGAAGAAAGACTATGATACAGTCCGGAATCGCATAGGTAAAATTTGGGCCGCTTTACAAGCCGTTTACCAATGTTGACATGCCAGGGCTGGAGAATGCGGATCATAAACGTTCCCTCAAGAATGTCGCAATATTTACGCACGGTCATATCGGATACACCGAAAGATCGGCCCAGTTCGGCGTAATTGAGAATCTGTCCGTGGTAATGGCTGAGCATTGTCCAGAAGCGACGTAATGTTCGGGCTGGTATGTTGATGCCAAGTTGCGGGATGTCGCGTTCCAGAAATGTTGTTACATATTGATTCCGCCACACATGACTTTCTTCATCTGTCCTGGCTAGAAAAGACAGGGGTAATCCGCCACGCAGCCAAAGCATTTTGATCTTTGTCTCGTCAATATCGCTTAAACGAAAACCACCCAGGTAGTGGTAAGCAATTCGGCCGGCAAGTGACTCTGAGCTCTGGCGGATTAAATCCCGTGAAGCACTACCCAGAATGATAAATTTTCGCTTTTTGTTCTGATCGACAAGATAACGCAGCAACGGAAATAAATCCGGTATGCGTTGGATTTCGTCAATGATAATTACACCTGAAAGATCTTCGAGCGCAAGCTGCGGCTGATCCAGGCGGGCGGCGTCCCGCGGATTTTCCAGGTCGAAATAATGATCGGCGCCAATAGTCTTTGCCAGTGTTGTTTTACCGCACTGCCTGGGGCCGAGGATGGCCACTACGGGGAAAATTGCCATCAATTTGGACAATGCAGCTTGATCTTGCTGTCTTTTAATAATCTCCATGGCTGTAACCTAGCAGATCTACCTTGAAAAATCAAACATTATGTATGATATTTCAAGGTGGAAGAGGATGAGAATGATCTTTTGCGTGTTCCGGATTATGTGGAAAAGGTGAATTCTTTTCCGACTGATCGACGGACACATAAACGGAGATGCTCATAGGTGGTCAGGTTCTGATATGGCATACGCCAAACCCGTCCCATTCACTCACGGGTTTTGCCGACCTGATGACAAAACCCGCTTTGTTCTGGTTATGCGCACAGGCGATCGTGACGTCTCCTGCCAGCTGGTGGATTTCCGGGCTCATGACAAATTGCAGACCGTCGGATTCATAAATCAGGTCTGCCTCGCGAACTCCATCCAGGCACAGGCCCAGTGAAGCGTCACAGCAGCCCGTGGAATGGAGTTCGATGCGGATCGGCCGGTTCGACTCCTTCGTGGCCAGCGATAGACGGATGGCCTCACCCGCGCCCGCCTCCAAATGGACCAGTGACATGGTGTCTCCCTCCTTTTTATACCAAGTTGCTATCAAATGTTAACAGGAGTACGGGTCGCTTGTGACCTTTAGGTTATTAGACCCGTTGAATACGCGAACCTAATCACCTGAAGGTGACCCGAGGTTCGGACTACATTGTCTCGTTATCCTTTGAATGCGACTTGGTATTACCCTTCATCGTGGCCGTTTCGGCGGTGATGAAGCCTTAAAAACCAGGTTTCATATCGTCCATGCCGCGCTCGCCCCTTCTGTTGTGGCCTCGATGATGCGGCGCGGGGTGCTGGCATCGCCAATGATGAAATGGCGGATGCCTTTTTCCCGAAGCATATCCTTAAAGGTATTCCGGGGGGTAACGCCGATGGCCACGATGACCTGGCTGACGGGTTCCAGCCTTTGCTCTTTCCCATTGGTGCTGACCAGAACCGATCCTTGCTCGATGGCCTTGACGGTCGTGTTAAACATCAGCCTGGCTCCGGCAGCCCCCAGGCGCCGATGCAGCATTTTGCCATGGGCTGAGACTGGCGGCACAGGCGGGTTAGCCAGCATCTCAACCAGGGTAACATCCTTGAGGCCCTTCTCACAGAGGAAATCCGCCGTTTCCATCCCCACCAGACCGCCCCCGATGACGACGACGTGGTCTTTGGGGATAACATCGCCATTCAAAATCTGCCAGGCGTCGCAGACAACAGAGGATGAAATACCCTCGACCGGACAAGTGGACTTATCGGCGCCAATAGCCAGAATGACGACGTCAGGGTTTCCCTGGACAATCATTTCTTCCGTAACTTCCGTTCCCGTCCGGATATCAACGCCCTTTTTCCGGCACTTCGCCGTGAGGGTTCTGATCCATGTGCCATAGGCCGATTTATGGGGGGCCTTTTCAGCAAAGCGTATCTGTCCGCCGGTCTCCTTTTCCTGTTCAAAAAGGATGACCTGATGGCCGAGTCTTGCCGCCTCATAGGCCGCAGTAAGACCGCCCGGACCACCCCCGATCACCCACACCTTTCGGGAAACCACCGCCGGTTTTGTCGGATAGATCAGTTCCTGACCCGTTTCCGGGTTGATGGCGCAACGCACCGACTGCTGCTCCAGTATGAGTCGTTCGATACAACCCTGATTACAGGCAAGGCATTCACTCGTGTCTTCCGGATGCCCAGCCATGGCATTTTTCAGGAAATCGGGATCGGCCAGATGCTGGCGTGCCACGGCGATCATGTCCGCATCACCACGGGCAATGGCTTCGTCCATGATATAGGGATCCGTGAAACGGCCCACGGCGATAACGGGTACCTCCGTCACGTCTTTGATCTTGCGGGCCAGCCCGACATTGAAGCCCTGCTCATATTCAATGGGGGCGCTCGCATTCGGCGTATCAACGCTGACGGCGGCACTGGCGTGGGTGCCGAAGGATACGTTGATCATATCCGCGCCGGCGGAAACGAGGTCGGGGATAATCGTCTGTATATCGGAGACGGTATAGCCGTTTTGGATGCATTCCTCTGCGGAGATGCGGATCAAGATGGGATAATCGTTCCCAACCTGTTTGCGGACCTCCTCCAGGCACTCGATCATAAACCGGGACCGGGCCCGGAAATCGCCGCCATATTGATCAGTCCGCTGATTGGAATGGGCCGAGAGAAACTGCATGAGGAGATAGCCGTGGGCGGCGTGGAGTTCTATGGCATCAAAGCCTGCGGCCCTGGCACGAACAGCCGCTGTGCCGAAGGACGTAATGGTCTCCCGGATATCTTCCAGGGTCATCTCCCTGGGCGTTCCGAGGAAGCCATAGATGTAACTCGGAATGGCCGAAGGGGCGACGGCTGTCTTCCTTTGGGTCTGGAACATACTTTCCCGGCCGCAATGGTGAAGCTGCATGGCGATCTTGCCGCCTTCGGCATGCACCACAGCGGCAAGCTTTTTGAGCCCCGGAATGAATTTGTCATCCCACACGCCCAGACATTGGGGCGCCACAGCGCCCAGAGGGTGCACTTCCGTGATCTCGGTGATGATAAGCCCGGCGCCTCCCTGGGCCCGACGCTTCATATAGGCCAAGGTTGCTTCACTAACCGTGCCGTCAGTGTTGCCCAGCCGTGTGCCCATAGGCGGCATGACGATCCTGTTGGGGATATTCATGGACTTGACCCGCAGGGGGGTCAGCAGATGTTCTAATGTTTCCATAGGTCTTCTCCTCTAAAGAATTGAATGTTTCGGTTATTAGATCATGTACCGGATTCCAGGTCTTCTGTTCTTGGGTCGGGCCAATGCTTTGTCCCCCCTTCGAAGATGACCGTGAGCACTTTTTTCGGGTCGGAGGACTCCTCCACATTGGGAAGATTGGTCCCGCCATAACCTGGAAGTGTATAGAATGTGAAATCCAGGGGCATCATGCGGCCTTCCCGCACAGCCTCCACATATTTTTGAGCCGCTTCGGGATCGGGGACGCCGCGGACATTGCCAAGGAACTTTCGGCCGTTCTGCCGGTGATCGGCAAACGCGCAGGCGCTTCCATAGAGACTCGATATCCCGATCCTGCCGGGGTATTTCCATCCATAGAGCACCTGTTTGATATACCGATCGAAGGCCAGGGAGTAGCTGGGCCATTTCCCCTTTCCCCACATGAGACCGGCAAAGAAGGGATCGGCTTCCTCTTTGAGTGACTGGGCCATCAGTTGGGCCACAACAGTTACCAACCCGTACACCTGTTCTCTGGTGAAGTCGTGCCCTTCGGGGTTCCACTCGGGGTTTGAGCACCTCGGGACGTTGGACAGCATGGCGTAGAAGGCCCGGAAGGGTTCCGATTCATCTTCATCTGCCTTGGTGCTCATATTGAGACCACCCAAAATATTGGTTGGCCCGTAAAGCCCCTTCTTTCCGTATTCTTCATAGGTCACGGTGCCGTCACCCGTTTCGTCAAAGGCGTCGAGAAAACTGCGCTTCCGCGATGTCCCCTCCAGCGTATCAACGGCATCCATGTATCCGAAGAATGTTTTCTGCAGATCCCAGGGCATTTTGTAGGTGTCGGAATAAAGGGCGCTGGTGACGATTTCATTGAAGCGGTTCCCTTCCACAAAACCCAGTCGACCACGGAAGGAGGCCAGGGGATGCCCCGTGATCGCGTCATGGCCGACCACATAATAGGAGCGTTTCCCCAGACCACGCTGCAGGGCCCGCTCGAAGCAGTAATCCCTGCGGAGGGGGCAGTCATAGGCCTTTTCGGTGATAATAGCCTGGCCGTCATATCGCGGCATTGGAACAGCCTGGGGGAAATACCCGCCCATGCCGTCATCAAGGCCACTTTCCTCGGCCTCTTTAAGGCCCACATTGCTGAACATGTAGCGGGCACAGAAAAGATCAGCCGCCACGGGGTCGATACCTGCCATCACGAGACCCTCGGGTTCCTTGATGCCCAGGCCTTGTCCCTGATGATCCCGATTGATGCCTTCCACGGCATCGACGATGTGCATCATAAAAATATTCTGGTTGGCCACGGCGGCGATGATATCGATCATGGTTCCCGTCAGGCCGCCTGTCTTTTTCACCAGATAGTTCCCGTCAATGCCTTTTCTGGGAAGGCAGGTTGCGGAGTCCATCTCCGGAACCCATACCTGATGCGGAATGGCGCCCTTCATCCCCGGAATTTTCCGGTGGGGCGTTGCGTATTCCCAGGCACAGTTGCTGGAACGGGACACTTCCATGGGATAGAGGCCAATACCGAGGTTTTTGATAATATTGGTAAAGAGGGCCTGGGCATGAACCTTCAAGCGAGGCAGGTTAATCAGAATGCATCCCGGGTAAGCGGACCGATCAGCGGCATCGGAAGGATCGCCGCCGATGATGACTTTATGGAGAATGAGAGAATCAAAATTCTCACCATCTGGAACGGGGATATCCCTTCCTTTTGCCGGATCGTCGCAGATCCGGTTCAGGTCGTAGACCATAAGCTTGTCCGTCACCTTGCCCGGGGGAAGATAGATGCCCGCCATGCTTTCTTCCAAACCCTGCATTGCATCGTCTCCCATGGATGTATCGGATACCTCGGCAAGATACCGGCGGACGAAATAGAAACCCCACCCCCCGTAGAAATTATCGGAGCGTCCTTCAATGACCGCTTCGGTTGTCACGGGCCTTCCCGCCGTTTTGATCCGGCGGTAATGGGCGGCAACACTGGACAGGGCCGTGGCGGCCTCGCCGATGCACATCCGGTAGTAGCTGATGCCCGCTTTGTCATGGAACCAGCGCATCACGGCAGCCACGAAGGGCCATTCCGTATTTCCCGTGCTTCCCGGGGTCGGACCATAGGTATAGGGGTCAATGTTCTCCGTGCTGACCAGGTTTGGCTTGAAGAGAATCTTTTGTCCCAGATCGAGTCTTTTGCGCAGGAGGGCAAGAAACCCTGTCTCCTCCTCCAGGGCGGTGAGGGCGGCATCGATGTTTTCGTAGGTATAATTGATCTTCGCCTTGATGTCCTGCCAAGCCGCTTCATCGGTGTTACGGATGACTTTCTGGAGCAGGGGCCCGGTTCCCTTGTATGATTTTTTGACGTCCATCCGGGCCACGGCCACGGCGGCGCCGTCCTTGTCGATCATGCCGTCACCCAGGGCGGTATGAATCAGTTTTTCTTTAATACGCATGGTTTGGTTGTGCTCCTTCCGATTTTTCTCATATTTCCCTTCGTTGCTGATGAATTGCCATGGTCGCCGTGAACAGGTCTTTTTCCGGGACGAATTCCTTGTCCTTGTCTTTCCGGAAGACCTTGATTGCTTCGGTGGGACAGGTGACGGCGCAGACGCCGCAACCGATGCAGCGGTCCAGGTTGATGTGGGCGACATCGTCCATGGAAATTGCGTCCATGGGGCATCGCTCTTCACAGAGCTCGCAGCCGATACAATCGGTTTCACTCACCCGGGCAAAGAAGCTGCTGTTAACCATCTCCGAGGGCTTAGCACATTTTTTATAAGCGATAAGAGGGCCGCAGCAGCAATCACAGCACATGCAAAGGGCGACGGCGTTCTGGGAGGAACTCAACTGACAGATCAGACCGGCTTCCTCACCTTTCTTCAGAATGGCCAGGGCTTCTTCCTGCTCAACGTAGCGGCCCATACCGTTTTCCACAAAGTAATGGGTGCCGCTGCCGAAATGGAAACACACCTCCATTGGCTTGCTGCAGGGCTCGTTCAGAAGTGCTTTCTGTCTCCGGCACATGCAATCGGAAACACCAATATACTTGGCGGATTTGATGGCCGCCTCGGCACTTTCGTAGGGCATGACCTGGGCATCCGAGTCCACGCTTTCGGAAATGGGAATCGTCCGCAGATCCCTCGTTTTTCCTTTCATCCAGGTGGCGTCAAACAGAATCGGCCCAAACTCCGCCATGTCTTTGGCAAATTCAGGAGTCATCCGGTTCATTTGAAACTCGATGATTCCCACCAGGAATGCGGTTGCCATATATTTATAGCTCCCGGCTTTCCCAATACGAAAAATCTGCCCCTTGTGGGACATCTCAAAGAGCATCTGCTCGGTTTTTTCCGGATCCGCTCCGATACGGCAGGCAACCTCCGTGGCCGTTTCCGGCATCGGGGTAAGCTTCATCACCATTTCTGCATCCTCGGGTGAAAAAATGTGCTTCAGAACTCTAAGCTCAATTCCCGATTCCGTATGCAACGGATACCGCTGGGGGAAGGTGTCCAGAAACTCCGCCAATCGTTGATAAACGTCCTTCATGATGCTCTCCTTTTTGTAAATAATACATTAACTCCACCCCGGCGCTACTCTTGTGTCGCAATCTTTCTTGTCATTGCGAGGCGCGCAGCGCCGTGGCAATCTCAAACCGTTAGATTGCCACGGCTCCCGAGGGTAGCCTCGCAATGACCTTGTGGCAAAGTCTCAGAGGGGCGCGGAGATTTGCGATACCCGTTCGGTCCCTCCCATCCCTTTCTCTCACCGCCATGTCACCAGCGGTGTATTTCTTTGCGGAATTCGCTCATAGCCGGTTTTGGGGTAACCTAACATGACCGTGCCATAACATTGGTGCCCCGCGGGCAGGCTCAAGGCTTCGGCCAGGGGTGCATGAAAATTGGCCGCTACCGTGAAATAGCCGCCCCAGCAGGTTCCCAGCCCTCTGGCATAGGCATAGAGTTCCAGATAGGTCAGGGCGATCACACAGTCCGCTTCGGCAAAAGGCAGGTCGGCCGGGGAATGAACCAGGATCAAGTTCGGCGCCCCGCGCAGGATCCGGTCTTTCCCGTTATCCCAGGCGGTGATGATGCGACGCATGCGCCGGACCATGTCCTCATCTGTAATGCCCGGAAGGTTCTGTCGTGTAAAATCGATCACCATCGCTGCGAAGCGCTTCAGCTGGGCCGGGTCTTCAAAAACCGTCCAGTGCACCTGCTGCTTATTGCTCCCCGTGGGCGCATAGCGGGCCAGATCAATCAAATCCTCCAAAAGATCATGGGGTACGGGTTCTGTTTTGTACTGGCGTATGGAACGCCTCGCCCTTAAAAGCTGCCCCACGGCCTCCGGTCCAGGAAGAAGGTCCTTTTGCAGGGATGCACAAGCATCGAGAGGCATTGACGAAAGCGTCAAGGCACCGTGAGGACATACGGCTACGCAGTGGCCGCAGTTGATGCAGAACTCTTCGGCATCCTCTATCGGTGACGGGAAGGCGTTTTTATCCGCCATAGCAATCACCTGTGCCGGACAATCTTTCACACAGATGCCGTCACGCTTGCATTTTTTCTGATCGATCATAAAAAGACTCATATTCATTTCCTCTTTTCCAGCTCCTTTTTTCCAGCCCATTTACAAGCAGGCATAGATTAAATTAATGAAATCACTTAGGCTTCAGGAAGACGTCAAATAAAAGGGAAACGCAGTCGCGAATCGGTTCCGTCGAGTTCTCTATCTTCATGCGCAAAAGACTGCCCTCCCATGCATCCCAGCAGAATTGGGCAAGTTTAGTTGCCTTAATGTCCCGACGCACGGTACCCTGAACCTGGGCGCGCTCGAGATGATAAGCCACGCGGTCACACCAGGTAACCATCACCGATTTCAGGGTGCCGCGACATAACTCGCTGGATTCCGCCAATTCTCCGGCCAAATTGCCGATCAGACAGCCCGTTTTGATGCGGCAGGCATCCTGGCCCTGAATTATGGACTCGAAAGCGTTACGCAGCATTTTAAGCGGGTCATCATCGGGTCCCCTGGCAATCAAGATATTCCACACCTCGGAGACATGGTCTGCATAATGTTTTACAATCTCTGCCGCGAAGCCTTCTTTACTTTTAAAATAGCTGTAGAAAGACCCCTTCGGAATGCTTAATGCATCTACGATTTCCTGTATGCCCGTACCATGGTAGCCCCGCTCGCAAAACAAGGTAGCGCCGACTTCCAGTAGTTTTTCCTTGATATGAATATTTTCCCTGACCATGTCGGCACAATATGACCGGTCATCTTGTTTGTCAAGGAAATTATCATTCCTGGTAAAGTTTGTCCGGGTTTTAAAGTATTTATCGCCCCAGGAAGAAATGGAATCTTCTATAAATGAACGCGCCACATCTTCATCGACTTCAATAAGGCATGTCTTTTTCTTTCCTTTTGGCGCTTAAAATCTTATCAATTTAGTCTTTACAAAAGCCTCTCTTCCTGATTAAAGTCAGCGATAAAGCAACAGGAGATTGTTATGACGCAGGCAAACTTGCCGGAATATGATTATGATGTTGTCATTATCGGTGGCGGACCGGCAGGTTACACGGCCGGTATCTACGCCGCGCGCGCCGCGCTGAAGACGCTGCTCATCGAAGGCGCAGGTACAGTCAGCCAGATCACCATAACGGATATGATAGAAAATTACCCGGGCATTCCCGACGGCATCGGCGGGTTTGAGCTGATGCAGCTTTTCAAAAAGCAGGCACAGAAATTCGGCCTGGAAGTTCTTCCCAAAGACGTAACGGTTGTCAAAAAAAGTCCCGCAGCCCAGGTACTCTGGGAAGTGACCGCCGGAGACAAAGTCTATAAAACACTTAGTATTATTGCCGCGACAGGCGCAATGTGGCGCAATCTGGATGTCCCGGGAGAAACAGAATTTGTAGGACGTGGCGTATCCTATTGCGCCACCTGCGACGGGCCCTTTTACCGCAACCGCGACGTCATTGTAGTGGGCGGCGGCGACACAGCTGTCCAGGAAGCGCTTTTCCTGACGCATTTTGCCAAAAAAGTAATTGTAATTCATCGCCGCGACAGACTGCGCGCGGCGGGAATGCTGCAAAAAAGGGCTTTTGCCGAAAAGAAAATTGAATTTGTCTGGAACGCAGCGATTACGGAAATCACCGGCACTGAGTTTGTTACAGGTGTCAAGGTGAAAGATGTCAACACCGGAGTGATCCGCGAAATGGCCGCCGACGGCGCTTTCATTTTTGTCGGTCGCCTGCCTTACACGGAAATGTTTCAAGGGCTGGTGGAAATGGATAAAACCGGCTTTATAATAACGGATGAACATTTGCGAACCAATGCCGCAGGTATTTTTGCCGCGGGCGATTGCCGCTCCAAGCTTTTTCGCCAGGTTGTCACAGCCGCGGGCGACGGCGCCAACGCCGTCCACAGCGCTGAGTTGTATATCGATGACGTGAAAGGACAGACCTACTAATTTCTAATTGTCATATCGACCGCAGGGAGATATCTTTGAACACAAGACTTCTCACCTTCGTTCGAAGTGACAATAAATATCGTTTTTTAACGGATTTATTAAATATTTCGAACGGAAAAAATATCTATGGAATTTTTCATCAGCGCCTGGCAGCATCTGCCCTCGCACATCAGTCCCACGCTTTTCAGCATCGGCTCTTTTCAACTGCGATATTACAGCCTCATGTATCTGGTGGCTTTCGCTGTCGTGTATTTCTTGTTTGCCTACCGGATTAAACGCAAAGAGATTCCATTAACGACGGAAATTTTCCAGGATTACCTGGTCTGGGCGATGGTTGGACTGATTATCGGCGCAAGGTTCGGTTACGCTCTATTTTACAATTTCAACTACTACATGTCCCATCCGCTCGAAATTATTATACCATTTGATTTTTCTAATGGCTTCCGGTTTGTCGGTTTGAGCGGCATGTCTTATCACGGTGGCCTGATCGGCGTAGCTTTGGTAACCCTTTTTTTCTGCCGTAAACACAAGATTCGATATTGGCAATTCGGCGACTGGTTGTGCGCGGCAGCACCCCTGGGTTACATGTTCGGCAGGTTCGGCAATTTCATCAACGGCGAACTTTGGGGCCGTGTGACCACGGTGCCGTGGGGAATGTATTTTCCGCTGGATGCGACACAGAGTCTGCGCCATCCGTCACAGCTTTACGAAGCCCTGTTCGAGGGTCTATTTCTATTTGTCATCCTGTGGTTGCTGCGTAAGCGAAATCCCTTCGACGGCTTCATGATCGGCCTTTATATTTTCGGATACGGTCTGGTGCGCTTCATTATCGAGTTTTTCCGTGAGCCGGATGCACACCTGGGGCTTGTTCTGGCATTCAACACGATGGGACAAGTCCTGTGTATAGTCATGATGCTGGCGGGTATTGCCATCATACTCTGGCGTAAACAATCTTCCTCTTTATTGAAATAAATCAGGAGGTTTTATGGGAAAGAATCTGGTGATCGTCGGTGGCGGCGCGGGCGGAGGCTCAACGGCCGCCGAAGCGAAACGAAACGATCCATCTCTGCGGATTACGATGGTGGAACAAGGAAAATTTGTCGCGGTTGCCGCCTGACCGATGCCCTATTACATCGGCGATGTAATCAAAGATCAAGGCAAACTGATCGCGCGCACGCCGGAAAAGTTCCAAGAAGGCGGTATCGACGTTTGGCTCCAGACGCGCGTGGTCGGTGTTGATCCGACAAAAGATATTGTCGAACTTCAGGATAACCGTCGCATACCCTACGACTTTCTGGTGGTGGCTACGGGCACATCCGCGTTTGTGCCGGATATGCCGGGACTCACTCTACCCGGCGTTTTTTCGCTTCGGAATCTTGAAGACGCCATCGCCATCAAAACCTGGCTTAAAGAAAAAAGCGCCAACCGTGTTGTGATCATTGGCGGCGGTTTCATCGGCCTGGAAATGAGTGAAGCGCTCCATGCCGCGGGCATTCATACCACCATCATCCACAAGGACGCGCTGCCGGCCAACCGCTGGGACGCTGCCCTGTCGGCCATTATGCTTGAGGAGCTTCAAGCCCACGGCGTGGAATTTGTAGCCAACGCCACAGCACAATCCATCGAAAAGGGAAAAAGCGCGCCGCTTCGCGTCACGACGGATAAAGGCGAATATGAAGGCGATCTGGTCCTGCTGGCTATCGGCGTCCGGCCTGACGCGCGTCTGGCAAAATCGGCGGGTTTGAAAATCGGTCAATCCGGCGCGATTGCCGTCAATTTTGCCCAGCAGACATCCATCGAAAATATCTATGCGGTGGGCGATTGCTGCGAATCGTTTCACAAGGTCAGCCGCCGCTGGGTAAACATTCCACTGGGTGACATTGCCAACAAACAGGGCCGCGTTGCCGGACGCAACATCGGCGGCAAACCACTCACCTTTGACGGCATCGTCGGCGCACAGTCCTTCCGGCTGTTTAATCTGGAATGTGCGGCCACGGGACTATCGGAACAAGAGGCGGTCGCGGCAGGTTACTCGCCGGCAAGCAATATCACCTGGGGCAGCGCGATGGCGCCTTCTCTGGGCGTGAGAAAAATCGGCCTGAAATTGATTGCCGACCGGTCATCGGGAAAATTGCTGGGCGCGCAGGCTGTTGGCTTTGCCGGAGCTGTGGGACGGATCAACGTCCTTTCCGTCGCGCTGTGGACGGGTCTGGGCCTTGATCAAATCGGTTATATTGATCTTGCTTACGCCCCGCCGTTCAGCGCGGCATGGGACATTATTCATACCGCGGCTCAGGCGCTGCGCCGCACATTATAAAAGGATGTGACATCAATGATTTTGTGGTGGGTTTTCTTCGCGGTCTTTGTTGTTGCCATGCTGGTGCTGGATCTGGGCATTATCAATCGCAAAAGCCATGTGATAAAAATAAAAGAAGCCCTATTGTGGACGTCGTTCTGGGTGATGCTCGCGCTCATCAATACCTTCAAAGGTGAAGTGCCTCCGGCAAAGATGAAGGAGGGGCATCTTTATGCAAACTGAGCTTTCCAGCGCTTCACAAACCCAGTTGAAAAAATGGGCTAGGCTTACCGAAACCAAAGCGCGGCGGGCAGAAGGAGTTTTTCTGGTCGAAGGCGTAAAGGTTGTAGAGGAGCTATTATCGAGTGACGGGCAAACAGAAGCCATTTTGGTATTGCCGGAAAAAATCAAAGACTGGGAGGGGCTGGTGGATAAGGCAGATAACAATATACCGATTTATTCGATCCCCCGCTCTCAGTGGAAGAAACTCAGCCAGGATAAGGAACCGGAAGGGATAATGGCTGTAGTCCAAATCAAGCCGGAACTGGATTGGACTACCTTTTTATCCACGCGCCCTGGAAATACCTTAATTCTTCATGAGACAAACAACCCCGGCAACGTCGGAGCGTTGATGCGCAGCGCACTGTGGTTTGGTTTTAGCAACATAATTTTAAGCGCCAACTCCGCCGATTACACGAACCCCAAAACTGTCCGTGCCTCGATGGGCAGCCTTTTTCATTTGACTATTGTCTCTGATGTTGATTTAAGAGAGGCACTGCCGCAAATAAAAAAGCATCATTATCTTGTGGGCAGCGATGTGCGCCAGGGACTACCGCCGCGCCCGCTGCCACAAAAAGCAGCTCTGCTTTTAGGCAGTGAGAGTCATGGCCTGCCGGAGTATTTATTGGCGTTTGCCGATGAGCGCTGGTGCATACCCGGTAATGCTCGGACGGATTCTTTGAGCCTACCGCAAGCAGCAACAATTATGATGTATGAGATGGGAAAAAGATTTAAGATTTAAGTTTTAAGGAAGAACAAATGATATCATACATTCAAGTGACGACCACCACGGAAACCAAGGAGCAGGCGCAAACACTCGCTCAACATCTGGTGGAGACAAAGCTGGCTGCCTGTGTGCAGATTACCGGTCCCATTACCAGCATCTATCGGTGGAAGGGCAAAGTGGAAAAAACGCAGGAGTGGTTCTGCCTGATCAAAACAAGGGATAATTTTTACAATAAAGTGGAAGCCGTGATTAAAAACCTGCACCCTTATGAAACAGCGGAGATTATAGCCGTACCGATTGTTAAAGGCAGCAAAGAATATGTGCGCTGGATTGATGACGCGTTAGAGAAGACAACTAAAGACTAAAGTATGCTGAAAAATTAGAAAAGCAGCAACATTTTCTACGATTCGCCTGCTTAATTAATGGGTATCCTTGTTCTGCTGAAGAACGAAATATGATTACTCAACTGGAAAGCATATTTCTTAACAAATAGCGTAGACTAATACAATTGATCAGGAGTCAACATGCAGGAAATCAACAATATAAAATTTCATAGTTTTAGTGTCGGCGAAGCGTTTACCCGGTTGGGTTCAACAGAGGCAGGATTGTCGGAGGAAAAATCCAACGAACGAATTGACACCTTTGGATTCAATGAAATTACCGAAACGAAAAAAGATCCGGCATGGAAGAAGCTACTAGGGCAGTTTGCTAATTTGCTGATCATGATTCTGATAATTGCGTCAATCATCTCGGCTTTGATGGGCGATACTATCGAAGCGATATCGATTGTTGTCATTGTGCTCTTGGCCGGGATATTGGGTTTTGTACAGGAATATCAGGCACAGAAGGCAATTGAATCACTCAAGAAAATGGCGGCGCACAAGGCGCTGGTACTGCGCAACGGCATGGAGCACTTGATTGAAGCACGGTTGCTGGCGCCTGGGGATGTTGTGGTACTCAAGACGGGCGACACGATTCCGGCGGATGCCCGTTTGATCGAAGCGGCCAACCTTACGCTGGAGGAGGCGGTGCTTACGGGTGAATCGCAGGGCGTTGTTAAGAATGCCGGGATGACCTTTCCTGAAAATTGTGCGGTGGGTGACTGCCTCAATATGGTTTATGCAGGAACCGCTGTGTCCAACGGACGTGGTAAGGCGCTGATTTGCGCAACAGGTTCGCACACTGAATTCGGCAAAATTGCCGAGATGCTGAAGAAGGAACCGGAGAAGAAAACCCCTTTGCAGAAGAATCTCGATGCACTGGGCAGCCGGATCGGCATCTTTGCTTTGGTGGTTGCCGTCACAATGAGCGCAGCCGGAATATTAAAAGGATACGAGTTGGTAAAGATGTTCATCTGGGGCGTTGCCCTGGCGGTGGCCGTCATTCCGGAAGCGTTGCCGGCGGTGGTAACCATTTCTCTGGCGCTGGGGGTGCGCCGTATGGTGAAACGCCGCGCCCTGGTTCGCAAACTGCCGGCGGTGGAAACGCTCGGTGCTGTTAATATCATCTGCAGTGACAAAACCGGCACGCTCACCGAAGATCAGATGACGGTGCGCCGTATTTATGTTGACGGCAAGATTGTGTCCGTTACAGGCGCTGGATATGATCCGGTAGGTGAGCTGAAGTGCAATGAGGTGGCGTATGACAACGACAATGCTGCCCTTGCGCAACTCATGCAGATCGGTTCGCTGTGCAACGACTCACATCTGATTAAAAAAGACAAGTGGGTGATTACCGGTGATCCTACCGAAGGCGCGCTGGTAGTGTTGGCTGCAAAAGCCGGTTTGAATAGCGATGCGCAGCGGGGTCATATCTCACGTATCGCCGAGGATCCGTTTACCTCGGAAAAAAAGCGCATGACCACCTACCACTCAATTAATAACGAAACTTTTGCTTACAGCAAGGGCGCCGGAGAAGTAATGCTTGGTTGTTCAACGCAAATCATGACAGCGCAGGGCATCATTGCGATCACCGATGAAACAAGGATGCATTTACAAAACGTGATCAGGCAATTTGCCGAAGATTCGCTCCGCATAATCGGATTTGCTTATAAGAAGATAGAATCTTTTACGAAAGCGCAGCCGGAAGAGGGGATGATACTTGTCGGATTTGTGGGTATGATCGATCCGCCGCGCGCCGAGGTCTTTGCAGCGATCCGTCGCTGTGAAAGCGCCGGCATCCGTCCGGTAATGATCACGGGCGATCATAAAATTACCGCCGTAGCGATTGCGCGGGAGATTGGCATATTGAAAGACGGCAGCGCCTATTCCGGTGAGGAAATCGAACAGATGAGTGATGAGACCTTCAACCGCATTGTCAACGAGGCAAATGTTTTTGCCCGCATTTCACCGGCGCACAAGTACCGCATCGTTGAAGCGTTGATGGCACAGGGCAACATTGTAGCAATGACCGGTGACGGCGTTAATGACGCACCGACGCTCAAGAAAGCCAATATCGGCATCGCAATGGGAATCACCGGAACGGACGTAAGCAAGGAAGCAAGCGACATGATTCTCACGGATGATAATTTTGCTTCGATCGTTTCGGCAGTGGAAGAGGGGCGAACAATATTTGAGAATATCAGAAAATATTTGGTGTATCTGCTCAGCGGAAATATGGGAACGGTGATTGGCATCATAATCGCAATGGTTGCGGGACTTCCTCTGCCGCTGACTGCAGTGCAGATATTGTTTATCAATTTTGTCATGGATGGACTGGTGGCCATTGCTCTGGGTGTTGAAGCACCGGAGCCGGGAATCATGGACAAGAAACCGCGTGCGGTTAAAGAAGGCATATTAAACACTTCTGCATTGTCAGAAATTTTCCTCGCCGGGGTGTGGATTGCTCTCCTGACAACAACGGTTTACGCATATGCGCTGCATACCGGCGCGAGTGATCTAAAGGCCGGTACGATGTTTTTCACCGCACTGGTGTTTGCGCGACTGGTAAACGGTTTTGCCTGTCGCTCGTTGCATCAGAGCATTTTCATTATGCATCCGTTTTCCAATCTTGCGCTTGTGGCTAGTGTACTCGTTACAATAATAATGGTTATTGGTATGATTCATCTGCCGGCACTGCAGGTCGCATTTGGCCTGACAGCTCTTGTAAATTTTGACTGGCTGCTGGTGACGCTGCTGCCGCTGACGCTCCTCGTATTTACTGAAGTGGTAAAGTTGATCAAGCGTAGAATTACGAGGGGGAAATAAGTGGATGGGGCAGATTTATAAAAGGTTAATTTTAAAAATTAGAGGGAGGGTTTTTTGAGAAACATTGTTACTATCTCCTTCTATCCTGTCAACAGAAAGTTTGTGAAGAATTACATCGGTAGGGCTTTGATTAAAAAATCCGATGGTCTGACAAATGACAGAATTACTTGATCCTGGTTATATCGGACTCTTTTTGGCAGCATTTCTTGCTGCAACTGTGCTCCCGTTCAGTTCAGAGGTTCTGTTCAGTACCATGCTCTACGGGGATTATGATTTTACACTCTGCCTGCTCTCTGCAGCGGCAGGCAATACTCTGGGGGGTATGAGCAGTTATCTTCTCGGCTTTCTGATAAAATGGGATTGGCTTGAAAAGTACATGAATATCAGAATGGAAAAAGTGAAATCCCTCCATTCAAAAATTAAAGACCGTATAGCCATTGCCTCTCTTTTATGCTGGCTCCCTGTAATTGGTGATCCACTGGCTGTAGCCCTCGGATTTATGAGAGCTCCGGCACTAAAGGTTGTAATATTTATGTTTGCCGGTAAATTTCTCAGATACTTTGCATGGGGACTTCTTACTCTGAAAATTATAAATTTTTAGTGCAATAATTGAATGTTTATTTTATACCATTTCGCTTTCTAAGAATAGTGAGGTTGCAAGAAGAAGGAGGCAACGAGGCTTATTTTACATACATTGAGAAGGCAGTCGACACTGCCAACAAAGCTAGCCACAGAACGCGAGTTGGCATGAATGAACAATCTTTCTTTTTAAGGAGAAAATATGTCAAGCAAAAATGAGGTAGAGAAAAAGTGCATTAATACCATCCGATTTCTCGCTGCCGACGCCATTGAAAAAGCCAAATCCGGCCATCCGGGCATGCCGCTCGGCGCGGCGGCGGCGGCTTTTACTTTATGGACAAAACACCTCAAACATAATCCTAAAAATCCTGAATGGCCGGATCGCGACCGCGTTGTTCTGTCATCCGGACATGCCTCGATGCTTTTGTACGCTCTCTTGCATTTGACCGGCTATGATCTGTCGCTCGACGATATTAAAAATTTCCGCCAGTGGGGCAGCCGCACTCCGGGACATCCTGAATACAAACATACGGCGGGTGTGGAAGTGACCACCGGGCCTTTGGGACAGGGACTGGCCAACGCTGTCGGCATGGCCATTGCCGAGGCGCATCTGGCGGCGCGGTTCAACAGCGAAGGACAACCCATCGTTGACCATTACACGTATGTTATGGCCGGAGACGGAGACATGATGGAAGGTGTCGTTGCGGAAGCCTGCGCTTTGGCCGGTCACTTACGGTTAGGCAAACTGATTGTTCTTTATGACGACAATAAAGTCACTCTCGCCGGTTCCACGGGATTATCCTTTACTGAAAATATCGAAATGCGCTTCAAGTCTTACGGCTGGCAGGTGCAAAAAGTTCAGGACGGCAATGATGTCGCCGCCATCGACCGGGCTATTAAAAAAGCTAAAAAAGAAACCGGCAAGCCCTCGCTGATTTGTGTGCAGACGACCATCGGTTACGGCGCGCCCGGCAAACAAGGCTCCTGCGATGCGCATGGCTCGCCGCTGGGAGAAAAGGAACTGCAAGGCGCGAAAGACACTTGCGCCTGGCCGACCGAAGAGCTCTTCTATGTTTCCGATGATGTTTGCAAATATTTCCGCAAGGCTGTTTCCCGCGGCAGGAGAAGCGAAAAACTGTGGCTTTCGACACTTTTGGCTTACCGGCAAAAAGACGCGTTTCTGGCCGCCCAACTGGAAAGAACGCTCGCAGGCGAACTTCCCGCCGATTGGGAAGCGGCACTCGCCGAATTTCCCGCTGATTCCAAAGATGTCGCCACCCGCAAAGCCTCTGAAATCGTCATGCAGGCCATTGCGGCCAAAGTCCCGGAACTGGCCGGAGGCTCGGCGGATCTCAATCCCTCAACATTTACCTGGCTCAAAGGTCTGGGTGATTTCCAAAGTGAGGCTTTGTCCTGCGAAGGCCTGCACGGCATGGTGGGCGGGGCATGGGATTACACGGGACGTAACATCCACTTCGGTGTGCGCGAGCATGCGATGGGAGCCATTGCCGTGGGTTTGGCGCTGCACGGCGGTGTGATTCCTTACACGGCAACCTTTCTAACTTTTGCCGACTACATGCGCCCGCCCATGCGGCTGGCGGCCCTGATGGGTTTGCGCGCTATTTTTGTTTTCACGCATGATAGTATTGGCGTGGGAGAAGACGGTCCGACGCATCAACCCATTGAACAGATCATGAATTTGCGGCAAGTGCCCAATATGACCGTGCTGCGTCCGGCGGATGCCAATGAAACAATCGAAGCCTGGCGGATAGCCTTAACCAATACCACCGGTCCCACTACGCTGGTTTTCAGCCGTCAGAACTTACCGGTACTGGATCGGCAGGTCTGTGCTTCCGCCACCGGCGTGCGTCAAGGAGGTTACATCCTATGGGAATCATCGCCGAATCCGGAATTAATTCTGATTGCCACCGGTTCGGAGGTCGCGATGACGCTTTGGGCCGCCCGTAAACTTGCCGAAGAAGGCGCTAAGGTTCGAGTGGTCTCGCTTCCCAGTTGGGAAATATTCGACCGCCAGCTGCAGGAGTATCGCGATTCCGTATTACCTCCGCAAGTAACCGCCCGCCTTGCCGTGGAAGCCGGCATCAAGCTTGGCTGGGAACATTATGTGGGACTGACGGGAAAAATTATCGGCATGGAAACCTTCGGCGCGTCCGCGCCCGGGCCGGTGCTTTATGAAAAATTCGGCTTCACGTCTGCTAACATTGTCGCGGTGGCCAAAGAAATGCTGTCCATTCATTAACGAAGGAGAAATGTCATGCAGAAGACAGGTGTTTCTTTTTTACTCGGTCCCTATCAGAGCGCCGTAACCAATGCATTGGAGAAAATGCGCCGCAGCAATATTGTTGCGCGCATCTGGGCCAACGATTTCCGCGTCTGGAAACCGGTGCCTGAGGAAATTTCCAATCGACTGGGCTGGTTGCATGCCCCTGTGGAAACGTCCGCAAACGCCGGCAGAATCCGAACCTCGCTTACGCCTTTCACCAACGGCAGTATTGAAGATGTTGTCCTTTTGGGCATGGGCGGATCGAGTCTGTCGGCGGAAGTTTTCAACAACATGTTCGGAAGCGCGCCGGGTTTTCCGAGGCTGCAAGTTCTGGATACAACCGATCCAGTGACTATCCTCGGCGTGGCTGAAAAACTCAACCTGGAGAAAACGCTTTTTATTGTTTCTTCAAAATCGGGATCGACTCTGGAAATCATTTCGCTCTTTAATTATTTTTACAACTTAACCGACGAAAAACAGGGGATTTCGGCCAACGAGCATTTTATGTTCATTACCGATGAAGGCAGTCCGATGCTTGAGCAGGCCTGGCAATTGCAGCTTCCATATATTTTTTCCAACAATCCCAATATCGGCGGCCGCTATTCGGCGCTTTCCCTGGTGGGAATGATACCCGCGGCATTAATTGGCGTGCAGATCGAAAAACTGCTGCAAAGCGCGGTGGGGGCCGCCAGGCAGGAAAAAACTGATTTCTTTTCCGGCAAAGGCGATTCCACCGGATGTCTTTTAGGCGCCGCTTTGGGAATACTGGCGCAGTACGGCCGCGATAAGCTCACGTTGATGCTTCCGCCGTCCTGGAGCTCTTTTGGTGATTGGCTGGAACAACTAATTGCAGAGAGCACCGGCAAAGAGGGCAAGGGAATTCTGCCGGTATTGAACGAACCGCAGATGGACGTAAGCGCTTACGGGAAAGACCGGGTCTTTGTCATTTTTCATCATGACCGGGACGAATGGAATTCACGGATAACCCAACTGGCGAGCGCCGGGCATCCCATCTTGAAAATTCGGATTAGCGATGTCTATGATCTGGGCGGTCAAATGTTTCTGTGGGAAATGGCGACGGTTGTCGCTGCTCATCTCATGGGAATCAACCCATTTGATCAACCGGATGTCGAAGCGACCAAAAAGCACACGAACCGGATGATTGCGGAACTCAAAAACAATGAGGCGTGGTCAAAGATGCAGCCCGCGCAGACTTTCGGCGACTGTTATGTTTACGGCGATATTTCCGGGACGACCGTTTCCGAAGCGCTGACACAATTTCTAACGCCCGCGGCGGCAAACGCTTATGTGGGGTTGCAGGTTTATTTAAGTCCGTCACCGCAGATCGACAAAGCGCTGGGAGAGTTGCGGGCCGCGATTTCTCGTAAATATGGGATAGCCGTAACGGTCGGCTACGGACCCCGCTACCTGCATTCGGCAGGCCAGTTACATAAAGGAGATGCCGGCCGCGGCCTGTTTATTCAGCTGACCGGCAGAAACAAGAGGGATATTGAGATTCCCGATGCTCTTGGCAAATCCGACTCGTCGCTGACCTTCGGGCAGCTCAAGGCCTCGCAGGCCGAAGCGGACAGGCTTGCGCTCACGGATAAAGGCCGCAAGATTATCCGCATCCACTGGAAAAAAGATGCTGCCGCCGGATTAAGAACTCTGGCTGCCAATCTTTAGCAGGCTGTTCAAATACCCTAAAGGGCACGCGAAGACTTAGAGGCAAGACGCGCGAGGGTCGAGCAGCGGAGCGTACTTTGAGAGTACGTGAGCATGCGAGATCCGAAGCGTAACGCAGCACATGAGCCTTTTTCAACAGCCTGTTAGTCTGTCATCAACGCGCTTCCGTAATCACGCGAAGAATATCCGGTGCGTGCCGTTCGGACGGCGCGGAAATGGCTTTGGGATAGCCCAGAATAATCGGTGCGACAATCCGGCAGCTGTCGGGAATACCCAACTCGGCTCTTAATTTAGGATCGCGGATATTTGCGCCCAAGGCAACCCAGCAGGTGCCCAAGCCCCGGGCTGCCGCAGAAAACATGATGTAGCTTGCGGCAAGCGCACCGTCCACATCCAGCGAACCCACCGACTTTGCCCCGACGATATAAATGACGCAGGACGCATTGTAAAACACATTAAAATTCTCGTTTTGAAGAAACGTAACGTAGTCGGGATTGAGTTTGATCTTTTTGTCGGCATTATCCTGCAGGAGATTGGCCTTGCTGTCGTCAGACAGGGCCTTGATTGTTTTGCGGCATTGAACCACGACAAAACGGCAGGGTTGATTGTTGCTGGCGGACGGCGCGAGCGTCGCTTCCTGAAGGATTTCCTCAACAATCTTGAGGGGGACCTCTTTTTCTTCGAAATCCCGGATTGCCCGTCTTTTCTGTAATAACTCGGAAAAAGTCATCATGGTATTTCCTCCTTTCTTTCGCTTATGCAGGTAAAAATAAGGATATAAAAGTTATAATGCCGTATTGGAATATGTCAATCACCGGGTTGAGCGCTCCCAGAAACAGCAGGCCCAGTACAATAAAAAACCCGAAAGGTTCGATTTGATACAGCACGCGGTTGAATGATTCCGGCGTGAAACCCATCAGAATTTTCGAGCCGTCCAGCGGCGGAATAGGGATTAAATTGAATGCCGCCAGCATGATGTTGATATGCGACAGTAAATAAAGCACCTGATAAAGCATACTGCCCGGTTCGGGAGAAATCAGCCGCCATAAAAGCAGTGCGCAAAAGGCAATGATGATGTTGGCCGCAACGCCGGCGGCGGAAACCAGGATCAATCCCTTGCGTCTTTGCGGCGCGGGAATATTTTCCAGGTTGATCGGGACCGGTTTGGCCCAGCCGAAACCGACAATCAAAAGCATCAGCGAGCCGATGGGATCAAGGTGCTTGATCGGATTGAGCGTCAGCCTGCCCAGCCATTTAGCCGTCGCATCGCCCATCCGGTAGGCTACCCAGCCATGCGCCAGCTCGTGTAAAATCACAGAATACAAAAGCAACACGGCCAGCATGACAAAGGCCGCCGGATCGCTCATCAACAAACGGATTAAACCCATAATTTTTTTACACCATCACTTCTTTATTTCTTCTTTTTAGCCTTGTTCAGCAGATCACCGAACGTGCCCATTGTTTTAGGCGCTTTGGGCATATAGCTCTGATAGTCGTCTTTTTCTTCCGACGAGCCTTTTTTCTCCTCGCTGCTTGTAGCCAGATCCAGTGATATTCTCTTATTCTCGCGGTCGATCTTTTCGATCTTCACGTCGATTTCGCGATCCTTGGACAGGACGTCCTGGGCGTGCTTGATCTTTTTCCCTTTGCCCAGTTTGGAGATATGCAAAAGCCCATCCACACCCGCTTCCAGCGTGATAAACGCGCCGAAATCCGTCAGCCGCGATACCTTGCCCTTGTGGATGCTGCCTTCGATGTATTTGCCGACAACTTCATTCCACGGATCGGGGAGCGTATCCTTGAAGGATAAAGTCACGCGGTCGTTTTCCCAATCCAGGTTGATGATGATGGCTTCAATGGTGTCGCCCGGCTTATAGAGAGATCGGGTGTCTTCCACTCTGCCCCAGGTCATTTCCGAAACGGGCAGAAGCGCCTGCACGCCGCCGATATCGACAAACGCGCCGAAGTCGCGCACGGAGGTTACGATGCCTTGCACCGTCATGCCTTTTTGCAGGGAGTCTTTCAGGGCGGATTTTTTCTCCTCTTCGATTTTTTCAAGCAACGGGCGGCGCGACAGGACGATCTTGCGGCCGTTTTCTCCATATTCTATGACAATGAAATCGAATTTTTTGCCGACGTAATCTACGGCATTATCGATTCTTTTTCTGTCCATTTGCGAGTAGGGACAAAAGCCGCTCGCGCTGGCGCTGATTTTTACGGAGAAACCGCCTTTAATTTCTTTTTCGACGGTGGCTTCGAGAGGAATTTCATTTTGATAGGCGTTGACTAGAAATTCATCCACGCTTTTGCGTGCCAGCAGTTTGGTGGTAAAGAGTCTTTCGCTGTGACGCGACGAAAGGAAGTAGACGGTGACGGTGTCGCCTTCTTTAACGGTCAGATTGCCCGTGTCATCGAGGAATTCTTTTTTGTCAATATAGCCTTCGCTTTTAGCGCCCAGATCAATAAAAATCCATTCCGGAGAAATTTTTACAATCGTCGCTTCTACTTTTTCTCCCACGGAAAAACGCTTGGGGGTGGAGTAGGATTCCTCGAACATTTCGGCAAAAGTCTTTGTGTCGTCCATAATCTATGTCCTTTTGTTTTTTATTATCGGCTTCAAATATCACGAAAAGGTTTTTTTGTCCCTCATAAAATTATTGCCATGCTCGCAAATAGCGTGAAACTCAAAAAACTCTGGATAAATTTAAAAATATGTATTATGGATCACTATAAAAATATCTAAGGAGTTTGACAACTTATGCGTTTTGAAATTTCCCGCGGCGGCAGCGGGCTGACTTATGAAATCCGTAACATCGTGCTTATCGCCAAAAAGCTTCAGGAATACGGCGTGAAAATTATCTGGGAAAATATCGGCGATCCGGTACAAAAAGGTGAAAAAATTCCCGATTGGATGAAAGAGGTTCTCATCGATATTATTAAGGAAGACGCCTCTTACGCGTATTCACCCACCAAGGGGATGGATGCCACGCGTACGTTCATTGCTGATCGCGTTAATTCACGCGGCAAAGTTCAGATTACGCCTGAGGATGTCATTTTTTTCAACGGTTTGGGTGACGCGATTGCCCGCGCCTATAGTTCCATTCAGGTGGATGCCCGCATGATCATGCCGGAGCCGACGTATTCCACGCATTTTATGGCGGAAGTGCTCCATGCTTCTTTTCCGTCCAATACGTACCGGATGAATCCTTATAACAACTGGCATCCCGATCTCCGTGAACTGGAGCAGAAAGTCAAAAGCCATAAGGCGATTGTCGGCATCCTGATTATTAATCCCGATAATCCCACCGGATTTGTGTATCCGGTCGAGGCGCTCCAGAATATTGTCAGGATCGCCAGAGAAAACGATCTTTTTGTGATTTCCGATGAGACCTATATCAATATAGTCTATAACGGCAAAACGACTGTGCCGATTGGCGATATTATCGGCGATGTTCCCGCAATCGCCATGAAGAGCATATCCAAAGAAGCTCCCTGGCCCGGCGCGCGCTGCGGCTGGATGGAAGTGTATAACGCGGACAAAGACCCGATTTTTGCCCGCTTCATCAATACAATTCTGCATCAGAAGATGTCGGAAGTGTGCTCCACCACGCTTCCGCAAATGGCAATTCCCCGGATCATGACGCATCCGGAATATAAAAATTATTTGCGGGAGCGCACGCAGCATTACGAAAAGCTCTCCAACATTGCCTACGGCATTTTGAAAGATGTTCCTTTTCTGATTGTCAACAAAACCAACGGCGCCTTTTATATGACGGTCCTGTTCAACGAATCGGTGCTCAATGAACGGCAATTCCTGCCGATTGAGCAGCCGGAAATACGAAGTTATATAGAGAGTCTCACCAAAGACATTGAGTACGACAAACGGTTCGTTTACTACCTGCTGGCGTCCACAGGTATCTGCGTAGTGCCGCTGACGTCATTTTTCTCGCCGCTGCTGGGTTTCCGTATGACGCTCCTGGATAAGGATGTTGATGAATTTGAATTTGTCGTAAAAACCATCGCTGCAAAAATTACAGACTATATTCATTCGAGCAAATAGATTCAGTTTTTGATGGAAGAAGAACAACCTGATTTTTAAAACAAAAAGAGCAGAAGGTTTGTTTTGAATAACCTTCTGCTCTTTATTTTTAGAAGTAACGCAATTTTTCAGTTACTTCTAGTATCTGCCGCCACCGCCGCCACGATTTCCGCCACCACCGCTGCGATTTCCACCAGCGCCGCCGCCACGATATCCACCGCCACCGCCGCCACGGTTTCCACCGCCGCCGCCTGCGCCAAATTCCTTCTTCGGTCTGGCTTCGTTAACTGTAATGGCCTTACCGTCCAGCATGCCGCCATTAAACTTCTGAATGGCCTGAGTTGCGCCTTCTTCCGTTTTCATTTCGACAAAACCAAATCCCTTGGACTGACCGGTAAATTTGTCTTTAATAATGGACGCGGAAGCGACTTCGCCAGCTTCCGCAAAGTTTGTCTTCAGGTCTTCATCCGTGACCTTGAAAGACAGGTTGCCGACATACAAATTCTTGTTCATTTTAGTTCCCTTTCTCTTTATGCCAATGGTTGGCATATGTTAAACCTTCGTTCCCCCGTGGGGTTCCACAAAGCATCGTCATCACCCCCATCCAGCTCCTGATTGAGAAGGAAGGTTGAAGGGAGGGCCTGTATGCCTCACCTGCCAGGCAATTGTTCTTGCCTGGTTTATCGATATCGCCTGCGACTTTTCATGGGTCGTGTTGTCTTTACCGGGCGATAAACAAAAAACCACCAGGACAAAAAGCGGTTCCGGTGGTTGCGTCTCATTGATTAAAAGATGGTTCAGTATTCTAAAAAACAGCACGCTCTGAAACGGAACATGATCATAATACCGGACAATAGTCAAGCGGGTTTTTTACTGAGCCATTGATCGTCTGTGCGCCCGATCGGGTCGGATTGCTAAGCGACATCATTGGTTGCATGACGTCGGAAGGCTACAATATCCTGAGCGCAAAAATTCATTATCTAGTAGCCGGCATGGCTGCTCATTTGAGTTCCGGAATAACTCAGGTCATGTCATTATAATATATTGATTTTATTATTAATATTATAGTTAAAAGGCGCTGCATAGCCCCGTCTGTAATGTCCTGTCTGCCGCCCTAAATATTTCTTGACAGGATGTTGATATTAGAGTAGGTGAGTCCCCAAGGATAGATTGACTTGCGGTCAAATTTTGACCTCATGTTCAGAAATCAGTAAGATTCAATACTTTTAGCGCTTTGAAAAAAGTGACGCCCCGTCTAAAACATGCGTATCAGGGGCAAATAGTTAATTCTTTAATGAAAAAGTGACGCAGGCGAGCTTTCTCGGGCGCTTCGCCGCTTAAGGTAAAAATAAAGTTTTAACGTGTTCACAGATGGCGGTGCACACCTCAACTCAATGAGTTAACTTACTCATTGCACACCTTAAGCATACTGGGCGCTCGTGCTTGCAGGCTTATTCCCAGTTAATCTATGGCATTTAAAAGCGGTGCTCGATGCTGCGGAAAATAAAGAGTGGTGGTGTTTCAAAAATTTTATGTAGTGATGGGTGCCTTGAATTAAATGGATAAGTTATTTTTTTGGCGAAACGTTGAACAGACGTTTAAAAATTCAAAAATTTAAAACTAGGAGGAATATTTAACATGGCGGATGCAGGGAAGGTTCAATTGAAGGAAATATATCCGGTTACGGAAAAAATGAAGAAGAATGCCTGGGTCAGCGGAAGAGCTGCCTATGATGCAATGTGGAAAAAATCTACTGAGCAGCCGGAAGCTTTTTGGGCGGAAATCGCCGAGCAGCAGGTGACATGGTTTAAGAAGTGGGACAAAGTTATGGATTATAACTTTGATATTAAAAAAGGTCCCATCTATGTGAAATTCTTTGAAGGCGCTAAACTCAACATTTCTTACAACTGTCTCGACAGGCACCTCGAAAAACGCGGCAACCAGATTGCGATTCAGTGGGAAGGCAACGAGCCGGGCGAAGAAAAAGCATACACCTACAAAATGCTGCACGAAGAAGTTTGCAAGTTTGCCAATGTTTTGAAGGCTAATGGTGTCGTGAAGGGCGACCGTGTTGTTCTTTATATGCCGATGGTTCCGCAACTGGCGATTGCCACTCTGGCTTGCTCCCGTATCGGCGCCGTCCATGGCATCGTTTTCGGCGGATTCAGCGCCGACGCTCTGCGTGACAGAATTGTCAACTGCGAAGCGAAAGTACTGGTGGTTTGCGATGGAACCTTCCGTGGCAACAAGGCTGTTCCACAGAAAGCTATTGCTGATGATGCATTAAAAGCATGTCCTTCTGTCAAGTCAGTAATTGTTGTCAACAGAGTCGGCGACAAAATCAAGTGCGATATGACTGCCGGCCGTGATAAATGGTACAATGACGAAATGGCCAAAGTGGATGCCAAGTGCGAACCGGAATGGATGGACGCCGAAGATCCCCTGTTCATCCTCTATACGTCAGGTTCAACCGGACAGCCCAAAGGCGTTATGCACACCACGGGCGGTTACCTGGTTTACACTTCTTACACCCACAAGGTCGTTTTCGATTATCATGACGGCGACGTCTATTGGTGCACGGCCGACCTGGGCTGGGTCACCGGTCACAGCTACATTGTTTACGGACCGCTTTGCAACGGCGCGACATCCGTTATGTTTGAAGGCGTTCCCAATTACCCGACCTACAGCCGTTTCTGGCAGGTGGTCGAAAAATACAAAGTTAACATTTTCTACACCGCACCTACCGCTATCCGCGCGATTGCCAAAGAAGGCGACGAATGGGTTGGTAAAGCAGACATTTCATCGTTGCGCATTCTGGGAACCGTCGGCGAGCCGATTAACCCCGAAGCGTGGAATTGGTATTACAATATGATCGGTAAGGGCAATTGCCCCATCGTGGATACCTGGTGGCAGACGGAAACAGGCGGAATTCTGATTACCCCGCTTCCCGGCGCTATTGATATCAAACCGGGCATGGCCACTATGCCGTTCTTCGGCGTACAGCCGGTGCTTGTGGATGATGAAGGAAAAGAATTCAAAGATACAGTGGCCAGCGGCGCACTGTGCATCAAAGTACCATGGCCCGGCATCATGAGGGGCGTCTATGGCGATCCCAAGAGATTTCAGGAAACCTACTTTGAACAGTTCCCCGGCTACTATGTAACCGGTGACGGCTGCCGCCGCGACAAGGACGGCTATTATCAGATTACCGGTCGTATTGATGACGTTATCAATGTTTCCGGTCACCGCATGGGAACAGCCGAAGTGGAAAGCGCTCTGGTTGCTCATAACAGCGTTGCCGAAGCAGCAGTTGTCGGTATGCCGCATGACATCAAGGGACAGGGCATTTACGCCTTCGTGACCTTGAAGACCGGTGTTGCTAAATCCGACGAGCTGAAGAAAGAACTCATCGCTCACGTTCGTACGATAATCGGGCCGATTGCTACCCCCGATAAGATTCAGTGGGCGGATGGTCTTCCCAAAACACGCAGCGGCAAGATCATGAGAAGAATTTTGAAGAAGGTTGCCGCGAATCAGCTAAACGAGCTGGGAGATACCAGCACGCTGGCCGATCCGTCGGTGGTTGATGATATCGTCAAAAACAGACAGTAATGCAAACGCCCGGTTCTCTCCCAGAGGGAATCGGGCGTTTTTATAGAATGAAAGGTATAAGAAAATTTTAAATGCACGGTTCGCCCCATCTGTGCGACGTGCAGGAGAAGGAGGTTTTTGACAGTGAATATTATTGCATGTGTGAAGCAAGTGCCGGACACTGAAGCACAGATCAAAGTGAAAGCTGACGGATCGGGCATCGAGGAAGGCCAAATCAAATGGGTTATGAATCCCTATGATGAATTTGGCGTAGAAGAAGCATTAAAACTGAAGGAAAAAAATGGTGGCGATGTCACAGTCGTTTGCGTCGGCCCCGCGAGAGCCATGGAAACGATTCGGACGGCTCTGGCCATGGGTGCGGATAAGGGTGTGCATATCTGCGATCCCGCTTTTGACAATGCCGATGCGTTTGTTGTAGCCAACGCTCTGGCCGCGGTGATCAAAACCCTGCCCCACGACATTATTTTTTGCGGACAGCGTGCCATCGATGATGACTCAGGGCAGGTCGGCGCCATGCTGGCTGAAGCTCTGGGTTTGCCGCAGTTAACGCTGGTCACCAAGCTGGATTTTGCCGGCTCCTCCGTCAAAGTGATTCGCCCCATTGAAGGCGCGCAACTTCTGATTGAGACAGCATTGCCCTGTGTGGTGACATGTCAGAAGGGTCTTAATGAACCGCGTTACGCGTCGCTGCCCGGCATCATGAAAGCGAAGAAGAAACCAGTTGATGTGAAAGACGCTGCCGCCGTTGGTATTGCCACCGACGCGAAAGCGAAAGTAGCCAAGACTGTTCCACCTCCGGCCAGGCCTCCCGGGAAGATCATCTGCGGAGATGAGCCCGCGCAAAAGGCGGCGGAATTAGGCCGGTTACTCAGAGAAGAAGCAAAAGCTATTTAATTAAGAAGCGGAGGAATTGAAAATGGCAAAAGGAGTCATGATAGTAGCAGAACAGCGGGACGGCGCGCTCAGGAAAATCAGCCTGGAACTGGCCTCGACAGCCCGCAAGCTTGCCGACCAGACCGGCGATGAAGTCAGCGCCATTCTGCTTGGTTCAGGTATAGAAGGTTTGGCCGCGGAGCTCGGCAAATACGGTGTAGATAAAGTTTTCGTGGGCGACAATGCCGCCATGGAACCTTACATCACCGAAGCGCACGCCGCCGTGGTTGCCAAAGTGGTTAAAGAAAATGATCCGGCAATCCTGCTTTTGGGCGCGTCGGTTCAGGGTAAAGATCTGTCCGCCCGCGTGGCCGCGAAATTAGCCACGGGCCTCGCCACAGATTGTACGGATGTAAAGCTTGACGGTGGCAAATTTGTTGCCATCCGTCCCATGTATGCAGGAAAGTGCTTTGGCGAAATCGTCACCAGCGCAACACCTGCGATGGCATCTTTGCGTCCCAATGTGTTTCCGGCGGCTGAAAATGCCAAAGCCGGGACTGTTGTGAAAGTGGACGCGGCTGTGGATGCAGCGTCGATCAAGAGCAAAATTCTGGAAGTTCAGAAAGACACCAGTGGCAAAGTCGATTTGACGGAAGCCAACGTGATTGTCTCCGGTGGTCGCGGCATGAAAGGCCCCGAAGGATTTGGCATTCTCGAAGAACTGGCCGCAGTGCTTAAAGGTACGGTTGGTGCGTCCCGCGCGGCAGTTGATGCCGGCTGGAAACTGCAAAAAGATCAGGTTGGACAGACCGGTAAGGTTGTTTCTCCGAACCTTTACATCGCCTGCGGTATTTCCGGCGCGATTCAGCATTTGGCCGGTATGAGCTCATCCAAGTGCATCGTTGCGATTAACAAAGATGCGGAAGCTCCTATTTTTACCAAAGCGGATTACGGTGTGGTGGATGATCTGTTCAAGGTTGTTCCCGAGTTGACAGCTGTTTGTAAGAAGCTGGTTGCTTAATTAATTTATGAGGTCTTTGCCCCGCATCGTGGGGCAAAGACCTTTTTTTGGCGCTGGCTATGGTGTAGTCAAGAATCAGCCCTCAAGTTATGTTGGAGGATCAATGAAAGAACATGCATTTTATGTAGGTCGTGAAGGCCGCGAAGTTTTCTGGAACATCCCCCTGCCGGTGTTTGAGATTCTGCTTTTCGCGCTCACGGCGGTTGCGCTGGGCATATTCGGCTATGGTGTGTACCATCGCTGGCGGATATGGAAAGCGATGGGCAAGCCGGAAATGCGCCTGGACAACATCAAGGAAAGAGTCATAACGGTTCTCAAAGAAATTTTCCTGCAAAATAAAGTCCTGAAAGACCCTTATCCCGGAATCATGCACGCCTTAATTTTCTTTGGTTTTTTTGTTTTAATTTTTGGCGCCGCTTTTGATGCCGGCCAGCATCATGTTACGGAACCGCTCTTTGGCTGGACATTCCTGAAAGGCAATTTTTATTTAGGTTTTTCATTTCTGATGGATCTGTTCGGACTGTTGGTACTGATCGGTGTGATTATTGCGCTCGACCGCCGCTTTGTTCAAAAACCGGACCGTCTGGGTTATAAAGGCGAGATCGACAACACCCCCGATGACGTTATCGTTCTTCTACTCATCGGCGCCATCATCATTACCGGGTTTATCGTCGAGGCGCTGCGCATATACGTAACCAATCCGCCCTGGGAAGTCTGGTCGTTTGTGGGCTGGCTTTTGTCCCGCACCTTTACGGGCATAGAACTGGACACCGCCCGCATCCTGCACCAATTAACCTGGTGGCTGCACGCGGTTCTGGGGCTGGGTTTCATCGCGTACATTCCCTATTCGCGCCTGCTGCACATCATCACGACGCCCGCGAACCATTTCCTTGAATCCTACAAGCCGACCGGTTACATTGAACCCATCCGTGATTTTGAAAATGCGGAAGCGTTCGGCGTGGGCAAGCTGGACGAATTTACCTGGAAGCAGATTTTTGATTCCGACGCCTGCACGCGCTGCGGACGCTGCCAGGACGGTTGCCCGGCTTATCTGACCGGCAAGCCTCTGTCGCCCAAGAAAATGGTCCAGGATATTAAAACCTACTGGCTGGAAAACGCCCCGGCGGCGGTGGCGGCAAAAAAGGCGGAACTCGAGGCGAGCGGTGAGGCGGCCAAGCAGAATGTCTTTATGCGGGGGCTGAACAAGGTTGACTCCGTCGTCGACAAGGCAGTGCTCTCCTTCAAGCGCGACAAGGCCCCTGCGGAGAAGGCTCTTGTGGGTGAAGTCGTTGACCTGCATGAACTGTGGGCCTGCACCAACTGTATGTATTGCATGGAACACTGCTCGGCTTCCATCGAGCATGTGCCAAAGATTATTGATATGCGGCGTTACAAGGTTTTGACCGAAGCGGATTTCGCTCCCGAACTGCAATTGACCTGTCGCAATATGGAAAACAACTCCAATCCGTGGGGTGTGGGTGCTCATTTGCGCGGTGATTGGGCCAAGGAATTGGGCATCAAAACATTGGCTGAAGATCCCAGTGTGGAATATCTGTTCTACGTGGGTTGTTCGGGTTCGTTTGACGACCGCGGCAAAAAGATTTCCATCGCACTGGCTAAGATTTTGCAGGAAGCGGGTGTCAGCTTTGGTATCCTGGGTAATGAAGAAGGCTGCTGTGGCGACTCAGCGATGCGCGCCGGGAACGAGTATCTCTTCCAGACGCTGGCCCAGACCAATATTGACGTGATGAACGGCTATGGCGTGAAGAAAATCATCGCCATCTGTCCGCACGGTTATAACGCGCTGAAGAAAGACTACCCGAATTTCGGCGGCAACTTTGAAGTGTACCATCACACCGAGATCATCGCGAAGTTGATTGCCGACGGCAAGATCAGATTGACTCAGCCGCTGTCGGGAACGTTTGTCTATCACGACTCCTGTTTCCTCGGGCGTTACAACAACGTTTACGATCAGCCTCGTCAGATTCTGAAAGCCATTCCCGGTCTCCAACTGGTGGAAATGGAGCGCAGCTTCGACAAGAGCTTCTGTTGCGGCGCCGGCGGTGCCAGAATGTGGATGGAAGAAGATATCGGAGAGCGAATCAACAATGCACGCACCAAGCAGGCGATGGCCGTTAAGGCCGACACGATTGCCGTAGGTTGTCCGTTCTGCCTCACCATGATGTCTGACGGCATCAAGGATCAGCAGATGAGCGAAACGATGCAGGCTTGGGATATCGCTGAACTGGTTGTTAAGGCAATGGGCAAAGAAGAAGTTAAGCCACCCGTTGATGCATGTGCGGTCTAGTGCAAACACGACCAGCATGATTAACTGATTTAACAAAGAGCCCGATCTGAAAAGAAAGGGCTCTTTGTTTATTAGGCAAATAGGCTGTCAGGCTGAACGACCGATCCCCACTGAAGGGGGCGCGCGGTCAAGCTGAAGGAGCAGATACATGTCATTACATCTCAATAAATTAAAATCTTTTCATGGCAGAAAAGGCCCCCTGTTGTTGATTATCATGGACGGCGTGGGCATAGGTAAAGCAGATGAAACGAATGCCGTTTACCGGGCCGATACACCCAACCTTGATAAGTTGTTCAAATCTGATCTATACACGCAACTGAAGGCTCACGGTATGGCAGTTGGACTGCCCTCAGATGATGACATGGGAAACAGCGAGGTAGGGCACAATGCCATGGGTGCCGGGAGGGTCTTTGAACAGGGCGCCCGTCTTGTAAATGCGGCGCTCAAAACGGGAAGAATTTTTCAAACCGAGGTCTGGGACAGCATCGTAAAGCGTTCCCAAAACGGGGGGACGGTCCATTTTATCGGGCTGCTCTCAGACGGGAATGTCCATTCACATATTGAACAGCTCTTCATCATGATCGACAAATGCGCTGATCTGAATTTCAAGAGAGTCAGGGTCCATGCCCTTCTTGACGGAAGGGATGTGGGAGAGAGGACAGCGCTTGATTATATTATTCCCACAGAGGAAAAACTGAAAAAGACCTCCGTGGAAAAAGATCTTGATTACGCCATCGCCTCCGGTGGCGGACGCATGAAGGTCACCATGGACAGGTACAATTCCGACTGGAATATCGTGAAGAGGGGATGGGAGGCCCATGTCCTGGGGGAGGGAAGGCCGTTTCCATCCGCTTCCGCTGCAGTGAAGACTTTTTACGAGGAAGACCCGAAGGCAACGGATCAGTATCTGCCAGCGTTTGTTATAACCGATGGTTCTGGAAAGCCCAATGGGACGATCCAAGACGGGGATGCCGTGATCTTTTTCAACTTCCGGGGTGATCGCGCCATTGAGATATCCAGGGCATTCTCCGAGAAGGAATTCTCTGAATTCGACAGGGGACCTCTTCCGGATATATTTTATGCGGGAATGATGGAGTATGACGGAGATGCCCATATACCGCCCCATTTTCTTGTGCAACCTCCGGCGATCGATTGCGTCATCAGCGAGTACCTTTGCGCTGAAAAGGTAAAGACCTTTGCCATATCTGAGACACAGAAGTTCGGCCATGTGACTTATTTCTGGAATGGCAACCGCTCCGGTTATATCGATGCATCCCTTGAAAAATATGTGGAGATCCCTTCCGACAGGATTGAGTTTGACCGCGCCCCGAAGATGAAGGCCAAAGAGATCACGGATACTGTTATAGACCTGCTCAAGAGTGGCGATTACAGATTCGGAAGGCTGAATTTCCCGAACGGCGACATGGTCGGGCATACAGGTATTATGGATGCAGCCATTATTGCGGTGGAGACCGTGGATAGATGTGTTGGAGATCTGCTGGCGGTCATCAAGGAGATCGAAGGCATTGCCGTTATCACAGCCGACCACGGCAACGCGGATGAGATGTTCACGATAGACAAAAAGGGCGCAAAGTCAGTAAAGACCGCGCATAGCCTGAATCCGGTCCCCTTTATAATCTATGATCCCTTGTATCAGGGCGAATACCGGATGGCAGATATCAAAGAAAAAGGTCTATCCAATGTGGCGGCGACTCTCCTCAATCTTCTGGGGTATGAGAAACCCCAAGAGTATGATCCTTCACTGATAGAAATGGTGTCTGTCGGGAAGTCATAAATTTCGTAATGGATTTAAATGTAGAGGGCATTTGATCTGTAAAGCAGGATAAACCTTTGAGATTATTCGACGGCCGCGACAAATTCCACTTCTCGCGGGACTTTATAAGGGGAGAGATACACTTTACAATGCCGGATGATTTCTTTGTCGTCCGGACGAAACCCATCGCGTAAAACAATCTGTGCTTTCACCAATTCACCGCGCATCAAGTCTTCCTTGCCTACGACCCATGAGTCCTGCACGGCCGGATGTAGATTCAGGACTGTTTCCACTTCGCGCGGATAAACGTTGAAGCCACTGGTGATGATCATTCTTTTCTTGAGGCCCGTCAGAAAAATATAATTGTCCTCGTCCATCCTGCCCAGATCTCCGGTATAAAGCCAGCCGTCTCTGATCACGGAAGCGGTGGCCGCTTCATCTTTATAGTATTCCTTCATGACGTTGGCGCCCCGGACAATCACCTCGCCGATTTCATTGCGGGGTAGCTCTTGTCCCGTATCATCAACAATTTTGATATCAATGCCGGTCAGAGCGGAACCGATGGAACCGGGTTTTGCCGTGGATTCTATTCTGTTGAAAGAACAGGCAGGGGAGGCTTCGGTCAGCCCGTAGCCTTCCAGGATACGGACGCCGAGTTTCTGCTCAAAAACAGGGATGAAATCAGCCGGCATGGCCGACCCGCCGGTAACGCAAAGCTTCAAAGAACTCAGATCATGCTTTGCCGCTTTTTCATAAAAAACCATTCCGATATAGAGCCGGGGAACGGCGCAGATATAAGTTATTTTTTCCCTTTCGATAGCAGAGAAAAGACTATCCATGGTCAATCGATCCATCATGACGGTGGAACAGCCCGCCTGAATGACGTTAAGCATGTTTACGGTGCCCCCGAAAGAGTGAGACAGGGGGATCAAACAAAGGCCGACGTCATCTCTCACTCTTCGAAAAATCGGTTGAATCATACTGAGTTGCGAACAAAGATTATGATGGGTAAGGACCGCACCCAGTGGTCTGCCTGTTAAACCCGCCGTGTAAATCATGACTGCCGGATCATCGGGATCAATGGCTGCGGAGAGACCGCCCGGATGACGCGATCTGGGCTCTTGGCTCACGGCTAATCTTATCTCTTCAGAATCGACGGCATACAGGGAACGGCAGGTTAAAAGGTGATCCTTAATCTCCTGATATTTTTTCGCTGCGGATGTCTGGGCTATAAATATTTTAGCGTCACTGTTATTGAGAAGATAAAGCAATTCAGCGGGTGTGGATGCGATGCTCAATGGAACAACAACGGCGCCCAGTTCGAGGATCGCAAAATAACAATAAACAAATTCCGGGATATTCGGCAGCATGAGGGCCACCTTGTCACCCTTTTTTATGCCTCTGTTTTTTAAGGATTGCGTAACGTTTTGAACAGCCGAATACAATTGCCTGTAAGTAATGCGCCGATTTTCCGCAATCAAAACAGGTCGATCTGCGTGCTTCTGAACCGATTCCTCTAAAAGCAGTGCCAGATTAATAGTCTCTTACCCTCCCGGAAATCTCATCGCCCCCTTAACAAAGAAAGAATGTTTTTTCAAGAAGATAAATTAATGATGCTAATAACAGCCCTTGTATTTTTGAAGCTTTAGCTTCCCTGGTAATTTTCTCTTGACACCCATTGTTTAATCAGAGAGAATACTTGCAAAATACATTTAAGAGAGGTTTGCTATGGAGCGATCATTGTTATGGAAAAGTTTGATGGTTGTCGTTGCATGTCTAGTCATTGCTTTTACTCTTAGCGCCGGATTTGTAAATGCCGCTTCAGTGGGGCAGGAATTGTCTAATCCTCAACTGAGGGATGCTAGTGATCAACCTGCAACCATGCCGGATTTTGGCACTCACGTGCTTGCCGTAACCTATGCCGACACAAGTGCCTCTGATTTTGGCGATCCGTTGAATGACGCGATGAAGGCAAAAAAATACAGCAAGGATGTGTACAGGGGATTGGGTGTTGCTAATATGAAAGACTCCCTTGTGCCCAACTTCATTATTCGAAAAAAAGTCAAGGAAAAGATCGAAAAATATAAAAGTACAATCCTGACCGATCCTGATCACATCCTTCCTAATGCTTGGAGCTTGGGTGATTGTAAAGGCAAGTCCGTGTTTGTGTTGATCGGCAAAGACAAAAAAATAAAATATTTAAAGTACACCGATAAAAACAACCCGTGGAGCAGCGTGGAAATCAACGCTGTGCTTAAAATTGTGGATGATTTGATCACAAAGAAATAGTAAAAATAATGATCTGTGCAAGATGCGAGGGTCGAACGTAAAGGACGCTTTGAAAAAGTTTGTTGCACATCGGATCCTCCGCATTCATGGACTGATTAAATATTAGAATTGTATTAAGTATTGTTCTATCATTGTAAAATATTTAATGCCCTCAACGCACCTTATGGTGCGTTTTAGGGCTTTTTTGTTCCGGGCATAAGCAAATCAACAAACAAGGGAAAATGACAATCCAGAAAGGTAATGCATGTCGGTTATTATTGATGGCAACAAAATAGCTCAGGATATTCGTCGGTCGGTTCGTGAAGAAACTTTGGTTTTCAAAGAGAAGACCGGTATTGTTCCCGGATTGGCTGTTGTGCTCGTCGGCGAAGATCCGGCCTCGCAAGTTTACGTGGGAAGAAAGGCCAAAGCCTGTGCGGAAGTCGGGTTTCTTTCCCGCGAATACAAACTTCCCGCCGATACCAGCGAAGAAGAACTATTGCGCCTGATCAATGATCTGAATCACGATCAATTTATCCACGGTATTTTGGTTCAGCTTCCACTGCCCAGGCAAATTGCTACCGATAAAATCATTGCCGCCATTGATCCCCACAAAGATGTTGATGGGTTTAATCCCTACAATGTGGGGGGGCTCGTTACCGGCTCACCGCTGTTTGTTCCCTGCACACCCCGGGGCATCATGGAATTAATTGCTCGCACCGGTATTACACTTTCCGGGAAAGACGCTGTTGTTGTCGGACGCAGCAATATCGTCGGTAAGCCCATAGCGCTTTTGCTTCTGGCGCAAAACGCGACCGTCACGATATGTCATTCCAAAACGAAAGATCTGCCAGCGGTGACCTCGCGCGCCGATGTGCTGATTGCCGCTGTGGGGAAGGCCCGGATGATTACCGCAGATATGGTGAAAGAGGGAGCGGTGGTGATTGATGTTGGTGTTAACCGTCTGGATAACGGCAAACTGGCCGGTGACGTTGCTTTTGACGAAGTCGCCGCCAAGGCCGGTTATATCACACCGGTGCCCGGCGGTGTCGGGCCGATGACTATTGCTATGTTGATGAAAAATACGCTGGATGCCGCAAAGATGACGAGATAAGGCTTTCACTTTGCTGGTTATTCTAAATATTTCAGCTCACTGATTCCCCTTGATCTTGAAGATAATCTTTAGTAGTAATCACCTTAAGATAATAAAATTATATGATATTTTAAAGAAGCTGATGACCGTAGATATAATTGTAGCAACCTATAAACGATACGACCTTTTACAAGAAACTTTACAGAGTGTGGCAAATCAAAGTTATCCGCACTGGAAATGCTGGATTGCTGAAGACGGCGAATCACCCCAGACGTATAACGTCATCAAACCTTTCCTGCAGGATAACCGCTTTGCCTATCTGCCGGGGACCCATGCGGGCTTTCCATCAATCCCGCGAAATCGCGCCATTCGACAGGGGCATGCTCAGTTTATTGCTATTCTTGATGATGATGATCTGTGGTTACCCGACAAGCTGAAATATCAGTTGCATTTTTTTAAAAGCCATCCTGAATGTATCGCATTAGGATGTAACGCCTTTTACTGGAATGGAACAGGAAATTGGAATGGATCACCATTATATTTTAAAAAGGAGAAGCTGGGAAAGATAAGCTACGATAGACTTCTCAGCCAAAACTATCTCATCCATTCATCTCTCATGTTGCGCAGGGACTCTATTGAGCAATCAGGTCTTTATAATGAAAAACTTAACCCTCATATTGGTGAAGACTACGAATTGTGCTTGCGTATAGGCGCTCTCGGCGAAATCTGGAGTTTACCTGATCCCTATGTGGTTTACCGGCAAACCCCCTCGACATTTTATTCGAAACTTAACCGTCGTGATAATTATAAGGCAAGAGCAAATATTTTTGAATCTGCGTTGAATGGTGTGGAAAACATACCAAGTCCACTTTCGTTCCCTGAAAATGCTCATATTGCCTACGCCTGCCGCCGCGAAAGGGATTTCTATCGTGCAGGACCGCGGTTTTTGGGAAGATTCAGGCACGAGATGCCATTAAAGATAAAACAGTTTTTTAACTTTGAGAAGAGATGGAATCGTGAGTAACTTCTTCCATTCAAGCATTAACTTTTTATTGAAAAGATTCGGACTTGTCCTGCAAACAAGCGACGATGAATGGGAGAGAGAGGCGTTTGCAAAACTTTATGAATCACGCATGATCCGCGTGGCGAAATCCAGTGAATATCCTGCAGAGGGGATTGTTTTTTCCAAGGACAGGGCTTTGCAACTTCATGCGCTTCTGTGTTCCTATTCCGAACAAGTCGTTTCACCAGTACCGCTGCACATCTTATATCAAACCTCAACGCCAGCGCATCAGCGAGCCTATGAGGAAGTCATGGAAATATTTTCAGATAAATTTTCATTTATTAAACAATTGTCAAAGAATTCTTTTCGGGATGATCTTATAAAGCTATTAGATTCCGTGCTAGCCCCCCAAATTTTTTTCCTTGTAGATGATATCCTTTTTATTGATAGATTTAATGTTTCTGACTTTGCCCAATTCGATACGGATAAAATAGTTCCGTCTTTACGAATGGGATTAAACTTGACAAAATGCTATCCCGTCCAAAAAGAACAGCCGTTGCCGGTATTCACGTCTTATCCAGGCGGTAAAGAGGACAAAATGTTTTGGAAATGGGATAAGGGTTTGTATGACTGGTCTTATCCTCTGTCGGTTGACGGACACTTCTTCTCCACACAAGAAATAACTGCTATGACAAAGTTAATCCGGTTTTCCGCACCGAACACCTATGAAGATCAGTTGCAGAAATTCCGCCGTTTTTTTCTGATTCGGAGGGGAGCCGGTTATAAAAAATCAAAGATTGTAAATATCCCCTGTAATAAGGTTCAGAAAGAAATGGGAAAAAATATCCATGGGAATACCCATCAGGATTATTTATTAGAGCAATGGCTGAAGGGATATCAGATGAATTACCAAAGCCTATATGGCTTTGCCAACACCAGTGCGCATCAGGAAATTCACTTTGAACTTATTAAACGCGATAAGTAATTCCAATTCTAAATCAACACTTTGTTTAAACCTTTTGGATAAGGTTTATAAACCCCGAAGGGGTTTCACGTCTATAGCTAATTGTGTCAACATACGTGCGACCCCGATGGGGTCGTAGATTGTTTTTTGGTATGTATTTCTATAAACCTATTATCCCTATGGGATAAAATGGATTTTTAAAGGAATAGACTATTGGTCTTGGTAAGTAAGATTGCTTTCCCTGTTTTTAATGTTCCTATTGATCAGGAAATGGAATAACATCAATTTACCTGAACCATTTTATTCATCTGCTGCTGTGGTTAATGATAAAGTTAACATGATGTCTGTTGATGAAACTGCGCCTTAACGGATGTTCCTTTTTGCCACTTCATCAAACACTCTCATCATCTCCCTGTGATTCCTCTCCGTGGAGTATTTTTGGCCGGTGCGAAAAGCTTCTTCAGACATTATCTGGCGCTTTTCATTATCCATCAATAAATGCATCTTATCGGCGAGCTCAGAAGAATCAGCCGGATGAGGAATGATGTATCCATTGGTTCCGTCGGCTATAATACCGGCGGCGCCGTTAACCATGGTTGTAATGGAAGCCAGACCGCTGGCCATAGCCTCAATGACTACCAGCGAACATGCGTCGCTGTATGTGGGAAGCACAAAGACATCACTGTTTGCATAAAAGTCATCTATTGATTTCACCCGTCCTGCGAATATGACATGATTATTAAGGTCATGGCGTTCGATAAGTTTCAGAAGTGAGCGATAGGGTGATCCGCCGACCACAATAATCTTGAAGTTATCCTTTCCGGTCATTTTTAATTTTGCGGCAGCTTCGACGAGGGGTTCCATACCCTTTTTTTTCAAGTCATAGGCCACGAACAGAAAAACAACATCATTGTCGCCAGTACCCCATTGTCCTCTTAACGGTCCTCTTAATTGTTGCCTCAAAGAGATGTTGTGCCGTTTAGTATCGACACCATTATAGACGACTTCAATTTCATCCGGGTTCGTGTGGAAAAACGATTCCATATCTTTTTTGATCATCTGGGAGATAGCGACAATCTTAGGCCTTGGCGTCATCCGGAACGGAGCCGCTTCGATCCATGCCCTTACCCATTGCTTCATGGAGAGCAAAATGAATATGCGTTTCACAAAGCGCTTAATGGCGCTTCTTTCCGCATAAACCATTCTGGCGGTTGAGTACTGGTGTACGCCGCCGTGACTTTGATAGACGTTCATCTCAATCGTATTACCAAAACCCACTACCACGTCATAATTTCCCCTGGCGACGATTTTTTTGTGTCGGAATGCGAATAGCAGCAGTTTGATCCACGCCGGAAGAAATTTAGGGATACGTATTTGATGAAAATGAGCTCCTTTCGGCTCACCATCCCAGGATTCACCAAGCAGATGTACTTCCCAGCCATTCTCGATAAGTGTGGTAGTCAGAGAAACAGCGTATGACTCCGCGCCTCCGGCATGTCTGCTGAATTTTTCTATGGCGAACGCGATCTTTTTCATGGCTGAAATCCATTTCGTGGGAGCTGCTGAACAAATTCAAAATTCTTACTCTTGGACAAGGTGTTACTCCGGTGGCGTGCGATGCCAATTTCTAACACAGATAAAAGAAAATTTCATGTTTTAAAACTGTGGACGATATGCTACTGATCTCACATTAAAATGAAAATTCGCAAATCATTGAAACCATGATCCCAGATATTTCTTACCTGATATTAAACTATAATCCGGAAGGTGAAAAAACAGCTGCTGATTGCCTGGCGGCCACGATCGATGCTTTCTATCAAAGAAAAAGTAAGAAACTTACTTGCGATGTTGTGTTGCTGGATCAGGGGTCCGTGTCCGGTCATCGCGGGTGGCTTCAGGAGAAGCAGGGGCAATATGATTTTTCTCTGGTGCTGCTTAACCGTAACCTGGGCATCAGCGGCGCGATCAACTGGTTTGTCCGCACCTGCAAGTCGCCGGTGATCGGGCTCATCACGTCGGATGTGTTGATCACCTCCGGCATGGACGAGGATTTATTCGAAAAAGCACAGATTCAGGAGAATTTTCAGATCACCCCTTTTACAGATAAAAGCGATCTCGACTATCAGACTTGGACGCCCTCCGAGCCCTTTGGCGCCGAACATGTCAATTTAGAGTCATTGCGCAGGGGAAAGAAGTCACTTTTGGACAGCGTCCTGGGGCGGAAAGGGCGAGCTTATGTCAGGGTCATTGGCTCCGAACTCAATGTCATGTTCTGGCGGCGCGAGATTTTCGATAAGGTTGGTTACTTTGACGAGCGTTGGAAGGCTTGCTATGAAAACAATGATTTCTCGCTGCGCTGTTTTCTCGCCGGAGGGTGCACCGCAGTGAGTATGGATTCATTTGTCTGGCATTATCACAAGATGACGGAAAAAAACCAGGCGCGCGACAAATGCTACGATGGCTATATCGATAAAAACTGGTCGGAGAAAAATCGCAGGCTCTGGGACGAAAAATGGCCGGACGTGGAATCTTATATTAAAATCTATGATCCTCTGAAGAGTAAAACGATTGCCGATTATCCGAAACTGCTGAAAAAATTTACCCATAACATCCATCTGCCGTACGAACAGGATAAGGATTATTATTAGGAGAAGACTATGGGTTTGATTGAAATGTTGAGTAGAAAGTAATTTCACAATTAGTTTTGGCCAGCATCATTTTTACTTTAAGCCAGACTTCATCCACCTCAATCAGGTCCATGCACGTGTTTTCAGGACGGATGCATAAGTGTTCCTCCTGACGGCAGCCACAGCAATCCAGGTTTTTAAAGATCACTTCGCCCGTAGCAATATAGGGGCGGCAAATGACCGGGTAGTTCGGCCCGAAAAGACTCAACGTGGGGCAACCAACGGCCGCCGCGATGTGTCCCGGTCCCGAATCATTGCCGATAAAAAGATGACATTCGCTGAAGACGGCCGCCATGTCAATCAGCGATAAATTGCAGGATTTTAAGGCAGCGGCGAAACCCATCCTGCTTTCAATCTCAGAAAGGAGTTGTTCTTCTCCAGGGCCGCCCAGAAGTATGATCGAAGCCTGATACTGCTCATACAGGTTAAGCGCGATTTGCGCGTAGCGGTCAGGCCTCCATTGTCTCATTTTTTTTCTCGCGCCCGGGTGAATCGCCACCATTATTCCTTTCGAACCTGTCCCGGGTGTCAGCCCGCCTTTGATTTTCGTACGAACGCCGTCCGGGATGGGAATCATCAATTGGATATTCCGGTTTTCAATGCCAAAGTAGTTCAGTATGTCCACATCCACCTCGATAAAATGCCTGCGCCCGGTTTGTTCAACCGCAAAGGCATTCATCATCCTGGCTGATAGGGTGTTTGTGTTATAGGTGAGGCGCAGGGGCGCGCCCGAGGCAAGCGACAGAAAAAAAGCCCTGTCTCCCTGGGTTAGGGCAATAACGATATCATATTTTTCCCGCCTCAGTTTCATGATCAGAGGCAGGTGATAGGTGATTGCCGAAAAAAAGCTTTTTTTGGCTTCCTCACGGTCATACACCCATACCTTGTTGATATCCGCGTGATGAGCAATCAGCTGGGCGCATTCCTGATGAATCAGAACATCAACGGTCAGACCCGGAGCATGACGTTTCAAATTGGCGACGACGGGAATAACACCCAACGTGTCCCCCACGTACTGCAACTTGATAATCAATACCTTTTGTTGAAAAAGACGAATTTTATTTTGCTGTGATGGCCGACCTGTCATCTGATTTTATCACATCCACCTTTTTAAGAAGGATTCAGTCAAATACATCAGGGCCCTCACACAACCCTTGTGCATAATGGTCAGGATCTTTACACACCCCATCGTTAATTGCAAATATTTTGCCGCGCATCGTGGCGGTTGTAAAGCAGGGGAAAGGAAATAATCGGAATTTTATGAAATGCAAGAGCCGGAGAATTTGACTGCCAGCGGTTAGCAAACACTTGAAATGTATCTTGATGTCTGCTACAAAGTTTTCCAGTTAATTCGGCGGCAAATTGTTCGGCGCCGCCGACTAAACCATATTTGGGTATGACCACAGCAATTTTTGGCATAAGAGAAAATCTTCATGTAATTTGAGACAGTCCTCGTGTAGTGTCTCATGAATATCCGTACAATATGTCATTTCGAAGCGAAGCGAGAAATCTAATGACTGTACTAAAATACAAGATATCTCCCGCTGGTCGATATGACAAAATTATAATGAGGTACGATATTAGCACGGAAAATTAAATCTCTTCGGGTCATATTCCCCGTCGCTTGCGACGAAGAAGAGAGCGATGCTCCGCCAAGATACCCCGCTGCTTGCGGCGGGGAGATTCATTTTGGGTAAGCGCCATCGCGGATGTAAAAAACATAACGCAAAAAAAGAGTCATAATTTGAAAAAACAAAAAATCAGCGTTGCCATTATCGCACAAGATGAGGCCGATCGTATCGGGGGGTTGCTCAAAAGCTTAGGCTTTGCCGATGAGATCGTTGTTGTGGATTCCGGCAGCCACGACGGCACGCAGGCGATCTGTCAAAACGCCGGCGCCAAAGTCATTTTTAATAAGTGGCCGGGATATGTCGCCCAGAAACAATTTGCTCTGGAGGCGACCGCGCATGAATGGATACTTTGTCTGGACGCGGATGAGGAAGTGCCGGAAGCGCTGGCGGCGGAAATACTGAGGGCGGTGGATGCCGCCGGAACGGATGTCGGCGGTTTTTCCATGCCCAGGTTGTCCCGGTATCTGGGGCGCTGGATCAGGCATGGCGGCTGGTATCCGGACCGTAAAGTGCGTTTGGTGCGCAGGAGCAGAGGAACTTGGCAGGGCGTGAATCCTCATGATAAACTGGTTGCGGCAGGCCGTGTCGGAAACCTGACCCAGCCTTTTCTTCATTATGTTTATCGGAGCATCTCCGATCAGGTGGTAACGATGAACAGCTTCTCGGAGGTCTATGCGCGGCAGGGGCATCCCAAGGGCGGCTGGTTTGTTGCGGCCGGACTGTTTCACGCTCTGGGGAAATTTGTTGAATGCTATCTCTGGAAACTCGGTTTTTTGGACGGCATTCCCGGATTTGTTATTGCGATGAATTCCGCCGGGTATGTTTTTTTAAAGCATGCCAAGCGATGGGAAAGACGCTTGTCCGAAAAGTGATGGGCAATGGATATTTCATTCATTATTGTCAACTGGAACACCAAAGACCTTCTGCAAGACTGTCTGAATTCCATTATTAAAACCAGCGAAGCGCTGACGTACGAGATTATCGTCGTGGATAATGCGTCCTCCGACGGATCGACGGCCATGCTTGCGGCAAAATATCCGCAGGTCAAAACCATTGCCAATAAGGAAAACCGCGGATTTGGCGCCGCCAATAATCAGGGTTTTGCCGTCATGCAGGGCCAGTACGCCCTGCTGATTAATACGGATGCTGTCCTGACGGCCGGGGCGGTAAAAAAAATGTGGACTTTCGCCGAAGCCACTCCCCGGGCGGCGATTGTCTGCGGCCAGTTACTGAATGCCGACGGCAGCAAACAAAATTCCATCGCTTCCTTTCCGACGCTGCTAACGCTCGCAACAAATACCTCGCTGCTCGAATACCTTTTCCCCCGCAAATATCCCAGTAAAAGATACGAGCATGCCGGGCCGCTGGAAGTGGATTCGGCCATTGGCGCCTGTATGATGATTCGTAAAAAGGCATTGGACGACGTTTCCTTCTTTGATGACCGTTACTTTTTCTTTTTTGAAGAGACGGACATGGCTTACGCGATGCGGCGCAAGGACTGGCGGGTTTATCAGGTGCCCGACGCTTTGATTTATCATCTTCAGGGCCAGAGTATCGGCCACCGTGCGCAATCGCGGATAGAATTTTACCGGTCGCGTTACCAATTTTTACGCAAATGGCATGGCGGCGCGCACTACCGGGCCGCGGCGGCTGTTATTTTTCTGCGGTTGCTGGCCAATACACTGCTCAGTTCAGTCGGCGTTTTGTTCACGCTGGGTTTGGCAGACGGCCTGCGGAAAAAATTGGGTGTCTATGTACAAATCATCCAATGGCATTTTTGCAGCCGATAAAACCGTGCAAATCGAATGCTGCCCTCGTAAGAAACTTTAACTTGGCGAGTTGTTGATGTCAATGTAGTTCGGGGCTTTAGCCACGTAATAGGTGACCAAATTAACATTGCGCGGACAAAAGCGCAGCTAAAGCTACGCACTACGTAATTTGCCTTACTTGGATAGATCAGTTTCTTCCATGAATAACCAGTTTGTGAAACTGGTAAATTGTTCCTAATGCGTTGACAGTATGCAAGATATTTTGTATTAATCAACACCTGCCCGGATCAATGGCGGGATTTATGTAACCGAGAGGGCGGAGCTGTAATTCCAATTCTAAATCAACACGAGACCTTTGAAAAATACCGATTCTCTGTCATTTCGACCGAAGGGAGAAATCTTATTAATTTAAAATCGTTAAGATTTCTCGTCGCTGCCGCTTCTCGAAACGCGTGACCTGAAAGGTTACGCGTGACCTGAAAGGTTATGACAAAATTCAAAGGTCTCAACGCTTTGTTTAAGCCTTTTGGGTAAGGTTTATAAACCCCGAAGGGGTTTCACGTCTATAGCTATAGGAGCAGCTAAATCATGGACCAAATTTACGATGTATTCAAATCATTTGTTGATCCCATCTTTGTCATTTTTGTTCTCCTGCTCATTTCTTTTTTCATCTGCCTGATTGGCGGCAAGAAAAAGAGCGGTGTTTTGGTTTTATTCCTGGCCATTGTTTTGCTTTACGGATTCAGCATCGCGCCGGTATCCAACTATCTGAGTTACAAACTGGAGAAAGACTATATCACGACCCATCCGGTCGGAGAAAAAATTACGTTTGATGTTATCGTAGTATTGGGCGGGGGGCTCTATGATATTCAACCCCTCAACAAAACATTTCCCGGCGAGGCCACCACCGTCAGGCTGGTTCACGCTGTTCGAATGTATAAGGAATACAACGCCAAATATCTTGTCTGTTCCGGGAAAGGTAACAGTAAAATAACCGAAGCGGCGTTGATGGCGCAAATGGCCGAAGCCTTCGGCGTACCCGGGGAGAGAATCCGCATCGAAGCCAAATCAAAAAACACATATGAACACGCGGTGGAGTTCAGTAAAATATTTGTCGATAAAAGCATCAAGATCGGGTTGGTGACGTCCGCCTTTCACATGAAACGAAGCGAAATAGAATTTCGAAAATTTTTCAGCAATGTGAGGGCTCTGCCGGCAAGCTATCTTTACGCCTCGCCTCAAGGCACTCCCGCCGTCCGGTTTATTCCGCAATCGCAATGGCTTTTAAACAACACGCTTATTTTCAGAGAGTATGTCGGCCGACTCTGGTACAGCATCAAAGGCGTTTGAAAAATCATTCCATTCGTCATTCCGGCGAATGAGACTGTGTCGCAATTCATTTTCATGTCGTTTCGAAGTAGGGCGCGGTCGATATAACAAAGTTTTAAGTTTTAAGATTTAAGTAATTAAGACACTACTGTCCGGAATAACCGACAATTAAGATTTGTAAAAGGTTAACATATTTCACGAAAGATGCAATTTATGTTTGTCTTCGACTTGAAAACGCATAGCGGAATCTGTAAACCTTCCCGAAGAATATTTCAGGGAAGGA
>JAUYFM010000027.1 GCA_030690945.1 Smithellaceae bacterium
GTCTTGTGGACGCCCATATGAAATTACTCCAGTCCTCAATGAGGTAAAACCACCGACTGGAGAGCCGGATGCGGGAGATCCGCCAGTCCGGTTCGGAGGGAGGGGCGATGCAAACCAATGTGTCGTCCCTACCCCTATCAATGTTGTTGTTTTTATGTAGTTATGCAAATCTCTTCCTTCGTCTATATGTGTTGGTATAGACGGCAAGCTCGAAAAATCAACAGGAAAAAACTAGTGTCACGTCAACGATACGCTGTCATTTCGAAGGAGTCATAACGACTGAGAAATCTTAGATTTCTCGCTGCGGTCTTGCCCCCAGAATGGGGGTCGAAATGACATTTCTTGATTGACGAGACATTAGAAATCTTTGCCGCGGATGAAACTGATCGCGTTTTGGAAAATCGCCAGGCCCTGGCCTTCTTCCGGCAGAGTTTCGCGTGTCCAGCGGGGGTGGTTGGTGCGGTGCAGGAAAGCTTCGGGGTGCGGCATTAAACCGAAGAGTCGTCCGGATTCATTGCAGACGCCGGCGATGGCGTTTGTTGAGCCGTTGGGGTTGGCTGGATAGTCCATCGTGATGGCACGGGTAGGCTCGCAATACTGAAGCGCCACGAGATTTTTCTTTTCGATTTCTTTCAGAATGGCGGCGCTTTCCGGCACAAACTTACCTTCGCCGTGACGCACCGGATAATAAACCATATCGATTCCGCGAGTGAAAACACAGGGGCTTTGATCGTTGGCCTTGAGATACACCCAACGGTCTTCAAATCGTCCTGAATCGTTAAAGGTCAACGTAGTGCTTTGCTTTGTAAAATTGCCGGTAAGCGCCGGAAGCAATCCCAGTTTCACCATGAGTTGAAAACCATTGCAGACGCCCAGAATGAGCTTCCCGTCGGCAATAAACTTGAGCAGGTCTTCGATAAGCATTTCACTCGAACCGGCGATGCGCGCATGCAGAAAGCGGTTGGCGCCGGCTTTGGCTGAGCCCAGATCGTCGCCGTCCAGAAAACCGCCCGGAAGATTCAGGAAATTATAATCGGACAGACGTTTTTCTCCGAAAAGTAATTCACTGATATGCACAATATCAATTTGATCGGCGCAGGCGAGTTTGCAGGCGTGCGCCATTTCCATCTCACAGTTGGTGCCGTTGCCGGTCAACACAATTGCTTTTACTTTGCGGGTCATATCTTTAATCCTGTCTAAAAATTAAGCGGCTTCTGCCAGGCTTTTTTAAGGTTGCTGATTTTTTCTTTCATAATCAGTTTGCCATTGAGGCCGGTGATCTGGAAGAGTCCGTCGCCTGCGACAAAGCCGATTTCATTCAGTACGCTTCCATTCATGATTTTTTCAAACCGGCCTTGATCTTTCGGATGTATGGTCACGACAAAGCGGCTGGCCGTCTCGGAAAATAAAACATAATCGTTGCGCTTCTTGCCGCGATAAGGAACATCTTTTAAGTCGATATTCATACCCAATCCCCCGGCAAACGCGGTTTCGATGAGCGCGATGCCTAAGCCCCCGTCGGAGCAATCATGACAGGAGGCGATAAGGCCTGACTGGATGGCCTTGTGCAGGGCGCGATATTTTTTGATGGCTTTTTTTACGTCCACCTGCGGGACTTTGTTGCCGATGGCTTTGTGCTCGGCAAACCATTCAGAGCCGCCCAGTTCATCGAGAGTTTCTCCGATAATGTAAACCAGATCCTGCGGCCGCTTGGCGTCCATGGTAACGGCTTTGCGTACATCCCTGATTTTGCCGATGACCGAATAAAGCAGTGTCGGCGGCACGGAGATTTTTGTAAGGCCTATGGAGTAGTCGTTTTTCATGCTGTCTTTGCCGGAGATGCAGGGCACGCCAAAGGCGGTGGTGTAATCATAAATGGCCATGTTCGCACGCACCAGTTGGGCAAGCTTGTATTCACCGTCGGGCGTTTTGGCGGACTTGACGGGATCGCACCAGCAGAAATTATCGAGTCCCGCCAGATGATCCAGATCAGCGCCCACGGCCACGGCATTGCGGATGGCTTCGTCAATGGCGCAAGCTGTCATATGGTAGGCGTCGATATCGCTGTAACGCGGGCAAATGCCATGCGCCACCACCACGCCTTCCATGGAATCCAAAAGCGGACGCACAATACCCGCGTCCGACGGCCCGTCGTTTTGCACGCCCACCATGGGTTTGACCACAGAGCCGCCCTGGACTTCATGATCATACTGTCTCACGACCGCTTCTTTGGAGCAGATATTCAGACGCGAGAGCATCCGGATGAAAGCTTTATTAAAATTGGCGGGTTCGGCAAAGGTCGGCTCGGCGTTTTTCGGCGCTTGCCATTGGGCTGTCAGTTTCATCTGCGGCACGCCGTCGTGCAGAAAATCCATATCCAGATACGCCACGGTTTTTTCGCCAAAGCGGGCATGAAATATTCCGGACTTGGTGAACTTGCCCATGGCCGTGGCTTCCACGCCCATCTTGCGGGCCAGTGCCATAAACTGATCCACTTTTTTCGGATCAACCGCTAGTGACATGCGCTCCTGCGCTTCCGATACCAGAATTTCCCAGGGCTGAAGCCCCGCGTATTTCAGAGGCGCCAGCGACAAATCAATTTCGCAGCCGCCGGAGTAGGTCGCCATTTCACCCACGGACGAAGACAGACCGCCTGCGCCGTTATCGGTAATCGCGCGGTAAAGGCCGCGATTTCGGGCAACCAGCAGAAAATCCGTCATTTTCTTTTGCGTGATGGGATCGCCGATCTGCACGGCGGTAACCGGCGAGCCTTCATGGAGTTCTTCTGAAGAAAAAGTCGCGCCGTGAATGCCGTCCTTGCCGATTCTGCCGCCGGTCATGATGATCACGTCGCCGGGTTTGATTTCCTTGGCGTGGGTGGGCTTACCGTTAAGGCGTGCGGGCATGATGCCGGCGGTGCCGCAGTAAACCAGGGGTTTGCCTAGATACCGTTCATCAAAAACAAGGCTTCCGTTGATGGTGGGGATGCCGCTTTTGTTGCCGCCGTGTTCGACGCCTTCGCGCACGCCTTCGTAAATACGGCGTGGATGAAGGATACGGGGCGGCAGTTTCTTTTTGTAAAAGGGCGAGGCAAAACAAAACACATCCGTGTTGAAAATCAACTTTGCGCCGATACCCGTACCGAAAGGATCGCGGTTGACGCCGACAATGCCGGTGAGCGCCCCGCCGTAAGGATCAAGCGCGGAAGGCGAATTGTGCGTCTCCACTTTGAAAACCAGATTGTGATCGTCATTGAATTTGATAATACCCGCATTATCCACAAAAACGGAAAGGCAGAAATCCTTTTTGCCTTTGGCCTTGCGGATTTTGGCCGTCGAGCCTTTGATATATTTTTTGAAAAGCGAATCAATTTTTAATTTATTACGCCCGTCGGTATAATCAATTTTGCTGTTGAAAATTTTATGTTTGCAGTGTTCGGACCAGGTTTGCGCCAGGCATTCCAGTTCCACATCGGTTGTGGTTTCATTCAACCCGACTTTTTTGCGGGCTTTGATGACGGCGGGATTTTGATAATAAGCCTGAATGGCTTGCATCTCTTCCAGATTCAGAGCCAGGAGTTTTTCCTGGCTGATTTTTATGAGCTCGTTGGGATTGAATGCCGCCAGATTGATCAGAGCAACCTGCAGTTCATCTTTGCCCATTACCTGCGGCACAAAAGCGGCGAGTCCTCGGTTAAAATCAAAATCACCCGCCGCGATGACTTGATGGCGTTCGATCAAGTCATTTGCCAGGAGGCCGGCGGCGATTTTTCCCGCGTCGGTTTGAGATATTTTGCCGCTGATCAGATATTGGCGGGAGGTATAAACGGCGATTTTCCGCTCACCGGTATTCTCACCAAGTAAAAGAGCGATCGCTTCGCGGGCCGTTTTGCCGACGTTATCGGTCACGCCCGGACGAAAGCCGACTTCGATGAGCCAATCAAAATTTTTCGCCAGCGGTCGATTGATGGAAAATTCCTGAATGACCGGATCAGAGAGAGGCCCAGCGGCTGCTTCCTGCAATTCGGCGGCGCTAAGCTCGCCGGCGATGGTATATACTTCGACGGTGGCAACTTTTGCCACGGCCAGCGCCAGATTATCGGTAATGCGCTTTTGGGTCTTTTCGCCCAAAGCATCGCGAATGCCTTCTTTAAACCCAACTTCGATTCTATCCGCCATGATTTACCTTAACGTTTTCAAATATTTTTGATCTATCTGGTATGAAGCAGACGGTGCGTTTATACCCAAAAGACGTAAATTATGCAACTTACAAATATGTGCCGGAGACCGCGTACAAATGTTAATACCAATCAAAGATTTGAGTAGGCCCGCCGGAGTCATTTGTTTTAAATCAACTTGCCTGGCTTAGCCGACTGTGACATGATTATTATTATGGCGTTACTTTGGATTAATAATATTTCTGTGAGCTTCGGCGGACCACAGCTCCTCGACGGCGCGTCGCTCCAGATTGAAGCGGGGGAACGCATCGGACTTCTGGGACGAAACGGTTCGGGTAAGTCCACGTTGATGAAGCTGCTTCATGGCGACATTGTTCCTGACCAGGGGGAAATTGTTTCCAGCGGGGACGTTCGCGTCGCGATAATGCCCCAGGATATCGAGGATCTGCCGGGCATGGTCTATGATGTGGTCGCCGCAGGCGGTCAAGAACATCTGGATCAATTGCACGAATATCACGAGCTTACCTTGCAGTTAACCCACGGCGACAATCCGGCGCTTCTAAAAAAAATCGAACAGGTTCAGCATAAACTGGAAACGGCGGGCGCCTGGCAATATCACCAGAAAGTGGAAACGGTGATTTCCCGCACGTCGCTTTCTGAAAACGCGGAGTTCAGGCTGCTATCGGCAGGATTGAAACGCAGGGTGCTCTTAGCGCGTGCGCTGGTTGCCGATCCCGATATTTTGCTTTTGGATGAGCCCACCAATCATCTGGATATTAATTCCATCCTCTGGCTGGAAGAGTTTCTCCAAAATTACGACAAGACCCTGATGTTTGTCACGCACGACCGGACGTTTCTACAAAAAATCGCCACGCGCATTTTGGAAATCGATCGCGGCAAGCTGTTTTCCTTTTCCTGCAATTATGCGACGTATCTCGAAAGGCGACAGGCCATGCAGGAAGGCGAGGAAAAGCAATGGCAAACCTTCGACAAAAAACTGGCTAAGGAAGAAATCTGGGTCCGGCAAGGCATAAAAGCCCGCCGCACGCGCAACGAAGGCCGCGTGCGCGCGCTTCTGGCGTTGCGCGAAGCGCGCGCGCACAGGCGCGAACGGGACGGGAATGTCCGGCTTGCCGTTTCGGAAGCCGAGCGTAGCGGCAGGCTGGTGGCCGACGCCGAAAAAATCAGTTTTGCTTATGAAAATAAAAAGATCATCGATTCTTTTTCCACGAGGATTTTGCGCGGTGATAAAATCGGCATTATTGGTCCCAACGGGTCCGGTAAGACCACGCTACTCAAAGTCTTGCTGGGGGAACTGCCCATCTCCGGCGGGAAGATCAAGCTTGGCACAGGGATTGCGATTGCTTATTTCGATCAACTGCGCGCGCAGTTTGACGAGGGCAAATCCCTGAGAGACAACATAGCCTGCGGTAATGATACCGTTTTCATCAACGGCGCCCCCCGCCACGTCGTCGGCTATTTGCAGGATTTTTTGTTTCCGCCCGCGCAGATCCTTGCGCCGGTTGCCTCTCTTTCCGGCGGCGAGCGAAACCGCCTGCTTTTGGCCAAGCTTTTTTGCAAGCCGTCCAATGTGCTGGTGCTCGATGAACCGACCAATGATCTGGACGCGGAAACGCTGGAACTTTTGGAAGATCGCCTTCTGGAATACGGCGGAACGATCTTGCTTGTCAGCCACGACCGGACGTTTCTCAACAACGTTGTCACTTCCACGATTGTGCTGGAAGGGGAAGGGCGCCTGCAGGAATATGTGGGCGGTTATGATGACTGGCTCAGGCAGCGCGCGGCAATAAAGGAAACGTCCAAGGCGGCGCCCAAAGAGGCAAAAGCCAAAAAGGAAAAGCAACCCAAAGAAAAAAGTAAATTGTCTTTTAAAGAAACGCAGGAGATTGCAGAGCTGCCCCCAAAAATTGAAAAGATGGAAAAAGAAAAAGCCCAATTGTTGGCGTTGTTAAATTCTGCGGATTTATATAAAACCAACAATCCCGCCCGTGTGCTGGATGTGAATGCAAGGCTTGAGCAACTGGAGACGAAAATGACTGCGGCCTACGACCGCTGGGACGAACTCGAAGAACTGGCCGCAAAATTTACGACTTAAAAGGAACATCTTGTGAACTTGTCAACGATACGTTTCCCACGTCCACTGGAAGCGGAAGGAAGTGCGGAAAAAATCCGTCAGGCATTAGAGACGCGAAAAACCAGGCTTTGGCCGGAAGGCAAAATAGAAGTGCCTGTGCTGAATATCAGTGAAGCGCTGACCGGCGCGATTAAGAGGGCCAGGTTGCAAAGGCGCGTCCGCTTTGGGTTTGATGATATTTTTGACAAACTCGCCGCTGAAAAAAAGGGCATCGATGAAATGATACAAAGGACAAAATTACCGCAAAATGATCGGGTCTCCCGTCTGCTATTGTTCTCCAATGACTGCGCCGAGCGCCTTTATCGCCACATTGAGCAGGCCCTCATCGAGCACCATCTCCGAATTCTGGGCTGCCAGTTGGACGTTGACAGCATAAAACTGGGGCAATTGATCACCGGCAGAAGCGCCGGCATTAAAGTTATTCTGGTGGAGCACAAGGACGCGGTTTCCGACGTCCTGCGTGCGCTTACCGGGAACAAGGAAAGTTGATTGTCCGTTTATAACCTTCCGTGACATGACCTGAGCCTGCTTCCACTCTTCACAGGATATGGGTACTATTGATCCAACCGGGTATTCAAACCGGATATTTCTGAACCGTTATTCAATACAACGGTGAGAGGAATTGTGGCTTGTTAATCCAATCATTTTTAAATAGTTAAAGAATATTAATATCATGACTCATCACTGTTTCTCTGGCACGGTATATGCCATGTATACAATCAACAGTGAGTTACATATGAAAGGAGAATATGGACATGAAAAAATTAACCATGATATTGATTACAGTTTTGATGGTTGCGGGCCTCGCGGCTTCTGCTTTTGCTGATCCGGGCTGGTCCAATGGACAGCGCTATGGCAATCGTGACGGGTATGGACGGCCGCATTATCAATACAATGATCGCGATTATCGCGATTATCGTGACTATCGCAATCAGCGCGATCAGCGGGGACCTTATTGGCGGCCTGTGATTATTCACAGAGTCCCTGTGCGCCCGCCTGAACCGGTTGCGTATTTTCTTCCACCGCCCCCGCCACCCCTCAGAATTTTCTTCCCGCACCTGAACCTTCTGTTTCGTTAGGAAGAAGGTCTGGTTCAGGGGAAGTCATGAAGGAAGCGGAGAGCATCGTTCCGGTTGTCCGGCACTAACCGGCGCGAATGATAGCAGTACACGCAGGAGAAGGCAGTGTTCATTAAACACGGCCTTCTCTTTATTTTGTGACCAATATTTCAATTGACATACAAACAGGGCCTCCCTATACTCTCACGTCCGGGAAGAAGGTTTTTATCAAAAAACCCTGACAGCCACTCATTGCCGGAGACCGTTTGGTAACTGAATGATGTTTGTTTTCAAGTGAGGCGTTATGGCCAGCATTCTTCTCATTACACTCATCGTGTTTTATCTTCTTTTCCCTGTTCTGGCCATTTACCTGGCCGGGAAATATTCCATCTGCAACAAACTCGGCGCGGTAGTTATCTGTTACATCGCCGGGATCATGATCGGCAACATCGGAGTCCTTCCCGCGAATCTTACTCCCGTACAGAATCCCCTGATGCTGATCGCCATCAGCTTGGCTCTGCCGCTGATGTTTTTCTCCATAGACGTAAGGCGCTGGAGCCGGCTCGCGGGGAAATCGCTTCTTTCCTTCGGGCTGCAGGTTCTGGCGATACTGATTGTGGCGATTCTGGGCTTTTTTATTTTCCGTGGATGGGTGGGAGAGGAAACCTGGAAACTTGCCGGAATGTTCGTGGGCGTGTATACCGGCGGAACGGTGAATCTGGGCGCGATCGCCACGGCGCTCCGGACCGATCAGACCCTGTATATCGCCGCGCATACATCCGACGTTCTGGTATCAACGGTCTATCTGCTTTTCCTGATGACGATCGGACAGCGTGTGCTGCTGAAGTTTTTACCCGCCTTCCAACCGGTCCGGGATGCGTCGATGCAAAAGGACCCTGATTTCGATTCCTACACCGGCATATTCGAAAAGAAGACCTTCATTGCGCTTATGAGGGCACTGGGCCTGTCGGTGCTCATCTTTATCCTGAGCGCTTTATCCTTTGTCCTGTTCAATGAGGATACGGCTTTTGTGATTACGATCCTCGCCATTTCCACGCTGGGTATCCTTTGTTCTTTTGTGCCTGCGATCAGGAATATCCGGATGACCTATCAGTTCGGTAATTACTTTATTCTGATATTCTGTCTCGTCGTGAGTTCCATGGCGGACTTTAACCGCTTGGTGTCCACCGCCCCGATCATGATTGCCTATGTGACCTTCACGATATTCGTCTGTCTGCTGCTGCACGTTCTCCTGGCAAAAATATTTAATATAGATGCAGACACGGTCATCATTACATCCGTTGCGGGAATATGCTCGCCCCCTCTCGTGCCCATGGTCGCTTCCGCGCTGAAGAACAAGGAAATTGTTCTTTCCGGGGTCATCACCGGCATTATCGGCTGGGTGATTGGAACATACCTCGGCATAACCCTGGCCTACATCCTTCACGGACTTGGCCTTTGAATATGATTCTATTGATTCGCGACATTAAGGAGGGCTTTCATGAAACTGTACGAATTTCCAAAATCCTATCAGCTGTTTGAGGAAGCGCAGCAATACGTGCCCAACGGCATCTACGGACCCCGGACTCCTGCTTTTCTCACCTTCGGGTCGTATCCCGCTTTTATTCATCGCGGTGAGGGATGCCGGATATGGGATGTGGACGGAAATGAATATATCGATTACATGTGCTCCTTCGGAACCAATCTCCTGGGGCTCAAGCATCCGAAGGTCGACGCGGCGGCAAAAAAACAGTGGGAGAATGCGGACTGTTTTACCCTGCCCTCCGACCAGTGGCTGCCGCTGGCGAAAAAAATGGTTGGAACCATCGATGGCATCGACTGGTGCGTGTTCGGTAAAAACGGATCCGACGTGACATCCTACGCGATTACGCTGGCCCGGATATTCACCGGGAAAATGGATATCCTGGTGGCGAAAGGGTCTTATCACGGCTCCCATTTCTGGTGTCAGCCCCACGGACAGGGCGTGCCGGAAGAATGGAAAACCCACGTGCATTATTTCGAATACAACGATGTTGAAGACCTCAAGCGGGTTTTGTCGGAACATCACGGCGCCGTGGCGGGGATCATTCTCACCCCGCATCGCCACGATGCCATGAGGGATCAGGAGCTTCCGACCAAAGCCTTTGTTGATGCGGTGAACACAATGGCTGAAAAGGACGGGTTCACGATTATTGTCGATGACGTCCGCTGCGGCTTTCGGTTGGATCTCGCGGGGAGTTCGAAGCATTACGGTTTTAACGCGGATATCCAGTGCTTCGGCAAGGCCATGGCCAACGGCTATGCCATCTCCGTCGCCGCCGCGCGGAAGGCTCTGATGGACGCGGCGAAGCAAATATTCTTTACCGGCACCCATTACTTTTCGGGCGTGCCTTTTGCCGCCGCCCTGGCGTGCATCGATGAAATTCAAGCCAGCGGCGCCATCGAGCACATCGACAAGATGGGAACTCTGCTCATGGAAGGCCTGACGGACGCCGCCAACGCCGAGGGCATAAAGGTTAACCTCACCGGCCCGCCGGCGATGCCCTTCATGACTTTTGCCGATGATCCCCTTTTTGAAACGAACCGGTTTTTCTGCGGTCAGGCGGCGCGCCGGGGCATCTTTTTCCACCCCCATCACAACTGGTTTGTGTGCGCAGCCATGAAGGAATCCGATATCCGTCAGACCATCGATGTGGCCTCTGTGTGTTTCAAACTCACAAAGAAGCAAATCGGAGGCTGATATGAAATGGTACCATCTGGGGATCAAGGCGAAGGACAGTGAAGCATCGATCCGGTTTTATCGGGATATATTGGGACTTCATATCATTGATACGGTTGAGATCTGGGGGAAGAAATTTACCTTCGTGGGCAATGACACGATTCAGATCGAGATTGAGCAGGCTAATCCCGGCGATGCCCAGGCGGATCCATCCTCCATGACAGGGCTGAACCACTTCAGCGTGGTGGTGGATGACATACACGGATTAGTGAAAGAAGCACGTGTGAAGAGCGCCAATGTCCTTATGGACCCGTTTAACCCCCGTCCTGACCGGCTTACCACTTTTATCAAGGACCCGGATGGTGTGCTGATCCAGGTGATCCAATACGTGAAGTGATACCCATTCCCCCGGTCTTTACCGCTTTTCGAGTGATAACGACCGGGAATGCATTAATCAACTACCTCGCGAGCTCGCTGTCGAGGTATGAAATGAACGTCATTATCTCGCGAGCAAGCTCGCGGATAATTAACGCTCGTCACGCAACAGCGGGATTCAATATGATCACGTCAGGAATAAAAACTGTAAGCAGAAGGATGGATTATGCAAAATGATGGTGTTCTTCTTGAGCAAAAAGATCGTGTGGCCATAGTTACTTTTAACCGGCCGCAACGCAGCAACGCATTTGATGAGCACATGTGGGTGCAACTGGAGCAGGTTATTGCGCAGTTGCGGTCGCACACCCCGCGTGCCGTGGTGGTCACCGGGGCAGGGAAGAATTTCTGCGCGGGGTTTGATGTCAACCCTGACAACCCTCAGGTCAGCGGCCTGATTGGCGCTGTGGAAAGGCGGGAGCGAGCGCCGGTTGAGGCGTTGATCCGGCGCCTTCAGGAAGCTGTGGACGGTCTGGTGAGCCTGCCCGTGCCTGTGATTGCGGCTGTTAATGGTGACGCCTATGGTGGTGGGGCGGAATTGGCTTCGCGTTGCGACTTGCGGGTGATGGATTCCACCGCAGTGTTCTGTTTCTCCGAGGCAAAGCTGGGGCTCATGCCCGACTGGGGCGGTGGCCCTGGTCTCACGCGGCTCATTGGCGTATCACGGGCGGCAGACATGATTCTCACCGGCCGCAAGGTCGGCGCCGAGGAGGCCTTGCGCATCGGTCTGGTCAACCGCGTAAGCCAACCGGGCATGGCGCTGACGGAGGCCATGGTTCTGGCACAGACCATTTCCCGTAACGGGCCCCGAGCCGTTCGCCATGCCTTGGCGGTCATTAGAAAATCTCTGGAACTGCCTATGCACGCCGCCCTTGAACTGGAACGAGAACAGGCGACCACACTGATTGTCTCGGGTGAATGTATCCACGGCATTACGGCCTTTCTCTCCAAACAGAAACCCTTGTTTCCCGATATTGATTCCTAGTTTTTACCAGTGACTTGATTGCTGTAAAAAAAGCCCGACGGATTAACCGCCGGGCTTTTGCTTCGTGTTCTGAGACTATTTTTTTATGTGGTTAGGGTTCCGACGGAGCACTCGGATCTGCCAGCCATTCCATGGAGGATCCGTCATAGACCTTTACATCCTTATACCCAAACAGCTCTGTCATGACAAAAGCCCAGGAGGTGCAAGTTTTTCCGGTATCACAATAAAGTATGTACTCTTTGTCCAGATCGCCTCCCGTTGCCTTTGCCACTAATGACGCGAGCTCCGCCTGGCTTTTGTACAGGCCTTCCTTGGTATAAAGCTGCCCCACCGGTAGGTTCACTGCCCCTTTGATCCGGCCGAGTTTCGGCACAAAGGCGAGCTTCTCTTTTCCATCATAAAAACCGGGCGCACGTGTATCCAGGATTGTAGCCTTGCCCAGTTTAGCCTGCACAGAGGCCTTATCTATAAAGAGATTCTTGTTCCATGCCGCTTTGTAAGGCTTTGCTTGGGGCTTTACCATATCCTGCGACAAGGCTCTTTTTTCTCTGACCCACTGGTCCTGTCCGCCGTTCAGGATGGCGATGTTGTTGATGCCGGCATACTTCAATGTCCAGGCTACGCGGGTCATTCCGAATTGATCAGGAATCTTTTCCGTTTTATCAACGAGAACGACGAGGGAATTCGCCCCGATTCCGGCGCCGCCGATAACATCCGCCAAGTCATCCATGGCTGGCAGTTCATTTAGCAGGTCTCCCCTCTTGATGGCCCAGGATCCGTAGAAAACGTTTACGGCGCCCGGAACATGTCCTGCCTTATACTCTTCCACTTTGCGCAAATCGACGATGACCAGATTTGGATTGTTCAGGTTTTTCTCGAGCCAATCCGCAGATACAATGGGATCAATGCCCCTTGCCGCCGCCTGTACCGGAGCCGTGATTGCAAACGGCAGTAACAACATTATCGCCAATACAGCCGCCTTCATCCATATCATTTTCCTCATAAATAAATTACCTCCCCATTTTATATGTTTCACTTTTGTATAGAGAAGCCTTTTGAGGCATCTCTCTTCCCAAACATCTGTCTCTTAAATGATGATCAATTTTTATGACATGCCGATAAAACGGGTTAACGCGTTTTGAAAATCTTCAAGGCTTTTGTCACGGTCTGCGGCAGCTTCCTCAATGCATCGCCTCACATTGGCCTGGATGATGACAACCCCCGTTTTCTTCATGGCTGCAGTAGCCGCAGACAGTTGGGTGAGCACGTCGGCGCAGGGTGCTTCCTGTTCCACCATCCTTTCCAGACCGCGGATTTGCCCTTCGATTCGTCGCAGGCGGTTTAAAACATTTTTCCGATGTTCTTCCATGTCATACCCCTAGGGGTATATATAAGCATTCGTTGATGTACTGTCAAATAATTTTTTTATCGTTGCAAGGTGTAAAGGATATATCCCTATATTCTTTGATGATTTCACTATTCGCTCTGTTCAGCCGGCTCCATGATCTTGATATGATTACGCTTGAGGAATTCTTTAAAACCATAAACCGGCTTGCCAATAAAATTCATCTTCATCGCCTGAGTTGGACAATTATTGACACACCCCATGCAGGCAATGCAGCGCTTGGAGTCCACAGTCCCGGTCTGCAAATGAATAGCGCCCACCGGACACTTTTTTATGCAGGTCCCGCATTGGATGCAAAGACTCTTATCAATGTGGTGATTTGTGATCATCAACTTGGTCAGACCGATTTGCGGAACAATACCCATCAGGGACTCCAACCCGAATTCGCGGTCAATCTTATATGTCCGGCCTGCTGCCACGTTGGCCAGAATATTGTCGGCAAACGCGCGCGCCTGCTGGTAGGTTTTTTCATTGGGCCGATCCCTGAACGCCAGAATCCGAGCTGCATTGCCTGTTGACCAGGTTGGCGCAAAAGTTGACATATTTCCAAAGAGTCCCATTCCGGCCGCCGCCCCGCCTGTGTCCGTCATTTGTTCCAGCAATCCGCAGGCTGTGTTGTGCTGTCCATTGCCTTTGCCGCCGAATGTTACGTAAGCCGCCACAGAGGTTCCTTCGATGCGCGGCAGTGTTTTAATCCAATCCTGGAGATTAACAGGCACATCCATGTAATGCACCGGTGTGCCGACGGCAATCAAATCGTATTTCCCGAATGTGCTCTTTTCAATTTCCCGATAATCCGCCGTATCCACCGTCAGTCCAGCCTTCTCCCAGACATGGCTGATAATACGGCCGATGCGCCCGGTATGGCCGGTCTGGCTGTACCAGAGAACTAAGGCCCGCTTCGGATTTCTTTTACTGATCGGGGTTTGCGGCCGCCCGGCGCAGGCGTAGACCGACAATCCGGGCGCGGCCATGGCTAAACATCCCACCGCGCATCCCGTCAGGCATTTCTTTACAAAACTGCGTCGGTTTTCCATTGTTTCCTCACTGTCTATTATTTATTAACACGCATGTTATCGTTTGCTGTTTTATCCATCGCTGCTTCTTCCGGAGGCTTATTTGACTTTCTCCCGGCTCATCACAGCATAGGTATCATAGACGGTTGGCGGCGGGGTATACAGGCTATCGTCCGGTTTCTTGGCAAGCTTCAACGCTTCAGCGGGACAGGTGGTGACGCAAAGGCCGCAGCCGATACAGCGATCGGCATAAAACTCGATTTTTTCATCCTTCATCTTAAAGGCTCCCACGGTGCAGCGTTGGGCGCAAACGCCGCACTGCGTGCAGAGGGATTCGTCAAACAGGCAGGCATAATTGCTTTTCACTGCCAGGGCCGGGGCCGGGAAGAGTTTGAGAGAGATCAGCATGCCGCAGCAACAGGAACAACAACAGCACATGGCTTCCACTTTCTGGGAATTCAGGATATGAATCACCAGGCCTTCCGCTTCGCTTTGCTTCAGGATGGCCAGAGCCTCATCCGTGCTGATGTAGCGTGCCATTTTGTTTTCCACATAATAATCGGCAAAGGTCTCGAACTGCAGACACGTTTCCAGGGGATGAGAGCAGATCTTTCCATACAAGCTTACGGCCTTGCGGCAAAAGCATTCGGCAACGGCAATGCGCGATTTGCTCTTAATGATGGCCGCCGCATTATCGTAAGGAGCGACAGGCCGGTCGGCGACGATTTCGGCATTGATGGGAATGGAACGCAGGTGGGGTGTTTTCTGCCCGTGAAACGTGGCGCCCAAACCGGTCAGATAATACTGGGAGATGTCCTTCAAGAGCGGCTTATTCAGATTATTCAACTGGAATTCATAGATACCGACAATGAAAGGCACCGGGAAATAACAGATCGCAGCATCTTGCCTGACTCGGAAGATAAGCCCCTTGCGGGCCATTCCTTCCAGTCTGGCCGCCATATCCGCAACATCGGCCTCAAGCCGCAAGCTCACCTGCTGAGCCGTTTCCGGCCTGGCCTCCAACTTCAGAAACAGGTCCGCATCTTCGTCACTGAAAAGCTGTCGAAGGATTTTGATTTCAACGCCACTTACCGTTGCCGGGTAACCGGTTGCCATCATTTCAAGCCTGTCGCGTAATCGTTCATAGATATCAGTCATGTTATAGGAGTCCTTCCGTTACTTTATTCAGCCATAGAGCCTTTATCAAATGTGAGGAAAGATTACAATCCCGGGGGATGATGCGCCGGGTCGTTCATTTGAACAGGTTGAGCAAGAATTCCCCGGCATCGCGCATTTTGTTGCGGATGGCATTCATCACTGGATTCACCGGATGGTCAGGACAGGTTTCCTTCGGTGCTGTTCCCGTCAAGTAGGCTTCCTGAAACGTTTGAGGGCATAGAGCCGTGGCGAGGTAGCCGGAGGCGGGGTCGATCAATGCCGTTTCGATTCCCTCCGGTACGATGACGGCTGGTGGTCCGGATTGGGAATAGAGAGCTCGCAGAAACCGCGCACTGATGGGGAGCGCTCCGGTCGCTCCGGTCAGTCCCGTATCGGCTCCGGAGTCGTACCCTACCCAGACGGCGCAGACGACGTCGGGCGTATAACTCACAAACCAGGAGTCCCGGTTGCCGTTTGTTGTGCCGGTTTTTCCCGATACGGGGAAATTAATTTTTAAGGCCTTCACCTCTTTCGCCGTACCGCGTTCCAGCACGCCCTCCAGCGCATATCCGGCAAGATAGGTCACCCGCGGATCAAGCTCCCGTTTGCTTTTAACCGTTCTGGCGATGATCGTGTCTCCATCTGACGTGGTGACCGAAAAAAGGGGAAATGGTTCAAAGCGGATGCCCCCTGAAGCCATCGTTGCATAGGCATAGGCGAGCTCTGCAGGCGTGACCTCGAAGCTTCCCAGCGCCATCGAAGGAACGGGTAAAAGAGGACTTTTAATTCCTGCCAGACGGGCGGTTTTGAGCACATCTTTAAAGCCAACGTCATTGGCCAGCCGGACAGTGGCCGTGTTTACGGAATCTTCAATCGTTTTCCGAATCGTGATCTTTCCGTATTTTTTGTCTTCAAAATTCGATGGGGTCCATATCCCTTCGGGCGTGGGAAGGGATATGGATTCACCGGACACCAGGGTGGAGAGGGTCATCTTCTGCTCGCCTGCCAGTGATTCCGAAAGTGCCGCCAGCAGAACAAAAGGTTTGAAAGCGCTCCCCGACTGACGTTTGGCGTCCACCGCCCTGTTGAACCGGGTTTGCGCATAGCTTCGTCCGCCGACCATGGCGGTCATCGCTCCTGTTTTAGGGTCAATGGCGACCAGTGCGGCTTGCAGTGGCTCATTGGCGCGGAGAGCCTTTTTCTCGATTGCTTCCAGTCCCCCGGTGACTGCCTCCTCGGCGGCGGCCTGCTGAGTGGGATCAAGGGTGGTATAGTAACGGTATCCCGCATGATAGAGCCCCTCCGTTCCCAGTTCTTCCTTGGTGATCCGCTGGATGTAATCAATAAAATAGGATGACAGGTGGACAGGGACCACGCCCGCCCTGATTTGCACCGGTGTATTGGCTGCCCTGCGCGCCTGGTCTTCCTGGATCATGCCCAGTTTTTGCATTCTGGACAGGACTTTATCACGACGTTCCTTTGCCGCCCTGGGATTTCTGACGAGGTTGTAGCGGTTTGGGGCGCGGATAATCCCGGCCAAGAGCGCAGCCTCTTCCAGGGAAAGATTCTGTGCATGCTTCGAAAAATAGATGCTTGCCGCATCTTCGACGCCGTAGATTAACGCGGAGCCTGTCTGTCCTAAATAAATTTTGTTTAGATACATCTCCAGGATCTGTTTTTTAGAGTACCGCAGCTCCAGAACCACGGCGAGTTCCGCTTCACGCAGTTTACGCGCAACGGTCTTCTGCGGAGAGAGGAAGAAGTTTTTCGCAAGTTGTTGCGTAATCGTGGAACCGCCCTCGGCAAACCGCTGTTCCTTGAGGTTGGCAAAGAAGGCGCGGCCAATGGCGAGAATGTCAATCCCGAAGTGGGAATAAAAGTGCGCGTCTTCAGAAGCGATTACAGCGTTTTGCAGATAAGGGGAAATGGCGGAAAGAGTAACCTGGTGCCGGGATTCCAGTTTCGGATTCATGATGCGGCCGATTTCTTCCGGTTCCAGCTGAATCGATTCCAATTCTTTGCCGACGGAAGATGCGAGCGATATGACCCGGCCGTCGCGAAGCGTTATATCCAATGGGCTTATCCCGTGAAAGCGCTTCTCGATTCCTTTGTCACGGAGGAATATCCGGAGATGATTTGGCTCATTGGAAAACGTGCCGGCGGTGGATGGTTTTCCTGTGACTTTCTTGTAGGAAAGCCTGTTCAGTTGCTCGACGATATGGATGTTTCCCAGGTGATCTCCCTTGCGGATTTCCAGAGGCCGTCCGTAAAAGATCGTGGGGGATTTACCATCGCTTTCGGCAATTCCCTTACCCACCTCAACATACAGATACCCGATACGAAGAAACAGGACAGCGAGCAGGGCAGTTGCCAGAAACAAAATCAGGTATCGACGCATCAACGAATCCTCCCCGTTACCTTTGGCCTGCGCACGGCCATTGCGGCTAAGACCCTGAATGTTTCATGATAAAAACCGAGATGGATAAGGACGTTTTTTAACATGTTTTGAAGTTAAACACGTAGAGCTTTATACGGCAAGGGAATTTACAACCGTCCTCAATATTTCAATTCCCATTCCCTTATTGATCAATGCCACCGGCCGTCAGATTGCCGATCATCTTGTTGAATCTTGCCGGGTCATCGAGTTTTCCTCCCTCGGAGACAACCGCCATATCGTACAGAAACGTCGTGTAATCCTTAAGGGCATCGGCTTCCTTGTCCTTCTCAAAGATTCCCTTGATCTTCATTAGGAGCGGATGATCCATATTCAATTCCAGCACCCGCTTGCTTTGCGGCACGTCCTGGCCGCTGGCCTTGAGGATTTTCTCCATATAGCCGCTCATGTCATTGGTATCTCCTGAGAGACAGGCCACGGAATTCTTCAGATGGGTGGAGAGTTTGACGTCCTTCACCTTTTCAGCGAGGCTTGCCTTGAGAAATTCAAACAGGCTGCCGTATTCCTCTTTTTTCTTGTCGTCTTGCTTGTCCAGATCGAGATCCCCCTTCTCCGCACTCTTGAAAGTTTTTTTCTCGAATTCATGGAGATCCCGGATGACCCACTCGTCGATGGGGTCCGTCATGAGGAATACCTCGATATCTTTTTCCTTCAGTTGCTCAAGATGAGGGCTGTTGACAAGCGAGGTCAGGCTGTCGCCGGTAATATAATAAATGTCCTTCTGGTCCGGGCTCATCCGGGCAACGTAGTCTTTCAGTGAAACCCATTTTCCGTCGGATTTTGTTGTCTTGTAGCGTAAGAGGCTGGCGATCTTATCCTTGTTATCGAAATCCTGGGAGATTCCCGACTTGAAGATATAAGCGAATTCTTTGTAGAAGGTCTCGTATTTTCCCTGTTCCATGCTGGACAGGAGCTCCAACACCTTCTTGACGAGGTTCTTTTTGATATTCCGGACGAGGGCATCCTGCTGGAGAATCTCGCGGCTGACGTTGAGATTGAGGTCCGGGGCATCGACAACGCCCTTTACGAAGGCGAGGTACAGGGGCATCAATTCCTTGCAGTTTTCCATAATGAAGACCCGCTTGGAATAGAGCTGTATCCCGTGCTTCTGCTCATGGGTGAAAAGGTCAAAGGGGGCCTTGGAAGGGATATACAGCAGGGCGCTATATTCCGTCGTTCCTTCGAGCTTCAGGTGAAGGTGGGCCAGCGGCGGATTCCAGTCATGGCTGACGTGCTGGTAGAATTCGCTGTGTTCCTCTTCGGTAACCTCATTCTTATCCTTCGTCCAGATGGCTTTCATGGAGTTGAGGGTCTCTTCCCGGATGACCTTTTGTGTCTTGTCCTTCTCCGGAAGGCCCTCCGCATCCAGGACCGGTTCCGTTTTTTCTACATCCATGACGACGGGATAGCCCACAAAATCGGAGTGCCGCTTGATGATGCCGCGGATGGTCCACTCGTCGGTGAAATCCTGATCGTCCGTATCCACTTTTTTCAATTGCAGGGCGATCGTCGTCCCCCGGGTTTCCTTATCGAATTCTTCAATGGTATAGGAGCCGTCTCCGGCGGATTCCCACCGGCATCCTTTGTCGCTTCCCGCGGCACGTGTTGTCAGCGTGATCTTTTCGGCGACAATGAAAGCACTGTAGAAGCCGACGCCGAACTGGCCGATCAGTTCCGGCGTGACCGTCTCCTGATTCTTTGCGGCGCCCACGGCTTCCAAAAATCCCGCCGTCCCGCTCTTGGCGATGGTCCCGATATTTTCCACAACCTCATCAAGGGTCATGCCGATTCCGTTATCCGATATTTCGAAGGTATTCTTATCCTTGTTACGGGTGATCTTGATTTTCAGGTCCGTGTCCGTGCCCATCAGGTGGGAATCCGTCTGCGCCTTGAACCGCAGCTTGTCGAGAGCATCCGATGCATTGGAAACAAGTTCCCGCAAAAAGATCTCCTTGTGCGAATACAGAGAGTTGATGATAATGTTCATGAGTTGCTGGACTTCTGTTTTAAATTGATGGGTCTGCTTCTTTGCTTTCATAGGGCCTCCTGCTATATCTTAATTGATTTTATTCGACATACCGATTTTCTGCATGGTTATTGCGAGCCTATATATGGTTATCATTTTCCGGTTGTCAAGTGGGCTTGCCGGGTGATGGGGGATGCCCTTCAAAATTATATACTGGCGGTAATGTAGCGCGCGCTCTTTACCTATAGTTGGCAACGAGGCCTAAATCCTATACATTGTATATATGAAAAAAGAATTGGTTGTTTCCTTTTGCGAATGAGTCAAAGAAGAGAATGAGGAAACCATAAGAATCATATCGGCCAAAAAAGCTGACAAGGATGAAAGAGAAGAATATTGGAAGAAAAGGAAAATATGAGAAATAAACATGACTTTTCAAAAGCGATCAAAAATCTATACGCCAAGACGTTGAAGAAACCGATCAGCATTCGCATTGACGAAGACGTGATTGCCTACTTCAAGAAAATTGCCGATGACGTCGGCGTTTCTTATCAGGTATTAATGAATCTTTATCTCAGGCAAGTCAAGAACGAGGAACTTATGCCGCGTTTTGTTCAGGAAGCAAAGCTACCCATCGAAGAAAAACAGCAGCATGAATAAATAGAACCGTTGGCCCCTCGTTTCAATCGCAGACAGGATGTTTTTCAGGGCCCAAAAGTCATGTTGACGCGAAATTGGGGAAGAAGTTATGGCTAGCGGAATGGTAACTTAATTTCTTAAGGATATCCCCCTTGGTATTTGTTCTTGACTTGGAGGGGGTTTTTCTTATATATCATTAATATAATTAAAAATTATGTAATCCATTATTCGAAAGAGAAAGGTGAAGCATGGCTCGGCCCAGAATTGACATTCCCATGGAAAAAATCAGGGCTTTTTGCGTGAAATGGAAGGTCGTGGAGTTTTCGTTGTTTGGATCAGTGCTTCGCGATGATTTCCGGTCGGACAGCGATGTAGACGTTTTGCTGAGTTTTGAAGCAAATTCCGCATGGAGCCTGTATGATCTTGTCGATATGAAAGATGAACTCAAGACCATATTTGGCCGTGAGGTAGACCTTGTAGAAAAAGAGGCCATACGCAATCCCTATCGCCGACGGTCGATGCTTGCAGAGCAAGAGGTGCTCTATGCCGCGTAACGAAAGCCACGACCCGGCGTACTTGTGGGACATGCTGGATGCCGCAAGAGCCATATCGGCATTTGTTGCCGGGCGCACGTTCCACGAATTTCAAACGGATAGGATGCTCAGAAACGCCGTTGAGCGAAATATGGAAATTATCGGCGAGGCGGCAAATCGCATTTCTGAAAATTTTCAAAAATCTCACCCGGAAATTCCATGGAGAAACATCATCGGGCAGCGAAATATTTTGATACATGAATACGGGGAAGTCAAAAACGAAAGAATCTGGGTTGTTGCCACGGAAAGAATTCCCGAACTCGTCGCATTGTTGCAAACGTTGCTGCCGCAGGCATCCACGAAGGACGATCAGCTTTGACCAAAGATAAAAGAATAACCGGGAAAACAAATATAAATAGAACCGTCCCCTTTGTTTCCCCTTTATTTCCCAATTTTAGGGGCGTCTCCAACTCCCAAACCGCGCACACCTCAATCATTGACAATCAGTATTTAGTATCGTACTAAGCATGGGTAGGAACACACCGCAAGATCAGTAAGATCATTGCCGCGATATTTTTCGAACCTGCTCCCCGGAATTTGGAACAGCGAAAAATCGAAGCTTTGTTCCTGCAACAGATTGTGAGTTGATCGATGGGGTTCACATATAGTGATTTTTAAAGGCGATTTACGCGACGACTTCCACCATTCCCACCCCGGTAAGAAACCAGGCCATACCAAGTAAAGGCAGCGCGTGAATTCCCGGAACAACTGGAGGTAAAACCATGGACAAGCCAATGACCTATAAAGGCTATTGTGCAAAGATTGAATACAACGGCAAAGACGAATGTCTTATTGGCTGTATTTCCGACATGAGCCATTCCATAACTTTTCATGGTGATTCCGTAAAGGAAATCAGGCAAGCCTTTGAGAAAGCCGTTGACTCGTATCTTGATCGTTGCGCCGAAAGAAACGAAGAACCGGAAAAGCCTTCTGACGACAGCGCAGTCGTGCGTGTCAGTCCGGCACTTCATAGCGTGTTAGCCTTAGTCGCCAGGCACGAAAAAAAGAGTGTCAACACATGGCTTGCCGAAGTCTGCAAAAAGCCGCACGGCAAAGAAGATTAAGCGGACAGTAACTTAATTTTTTAAGGGTGTCCCGCTTAGCCCGACTTTCGGAACCTGAAGAAATACTAACTTGACATCTGTTGCAAGTCATATAACTACCATAGTGGAAGTCATAAAATAATAATACCGGTATAAGGAGGAACCATGAGTGAACTGGTAACCATTTCAATAGAAAATCATGTGGCGGACGTCCGTTTCAACAGGCCCGAAAAATACAACGCTTTGAGCTTTGATATGATTGACGCCATGGCCAACGCCATCAACCGGCTGGCCAAGGAACCCGGTGTTCGGGTCGTCGTCATCTCCGGCGAGGGCAAAAGTTTCTGCGCCGGTTTGGATGTTGAGAACTTCGCAGCTTTGCAATCCGGAGAAAATAAGTTTCCCAATCTCACGGATCGCTACCAGAATCGGATTTCCAACATCTATCAGCATATCGGATACGGATGGAAGGAGCTTCCCGTGCCGGTAATCGCGGCCATTCATGGTGTGGCGCTGGGCGGTGGTTTCCAGATCGCCATGGGGGCTGACATCCGATTCAGCACACCCGATGCCAAATTCTCGCTGATGGAAATGAAATGGGGATTGATTCCGGATATGAGCGTTACCCAGACCATCCGTGATATCGTGTCAATTGACGTGGCCAAGGAACTGATCTTTACGGGTAAAGTCATCAAAGGCGAAGAGGCGGCCCGATTGAACCTGGTGACACATGTCTGTGAAAAGCCCTATGAAGAAGCCATGGCCCTGGCCCGGGAGATCGCCTCCAAAAATCCTGATGCCGTGCGCGCGGCGAAAAAGCTCATCAACGAAGTGTGGCATGGAGATTCGGGCAGGGGCCTGATGATGGAATCCGAACTGATGATGACACTCATGGGGAGTCCTAACCAGCTGGAGGCGGTGACCGCAAACTTTACCAAACAGCCTCCCAAATTCAAGGATCCTGCCTGACCACGCAATTGACAATTGCTTATTTTGTAATGGAGGACTTTAATGCATTGCGATCTTCATCATGTCCATCTCTTCGCATCCGATCTTGATGAATTGCTTTTTCTAAGCTGCTTTTCGTGTCTTCCCTGATCGAACCTGCAATTTTAATCCCAGCGCATGGATCACTTTCAGCACCGTTGACAATTCCGGGTTGCCTTGCGCAGATAAGGATTTATACAAACTTTCACGACCCAGCCCCGCCTTTTTGGCGACCTCGGTCATGCCTTTGGCTCTGGCAATATCGCCCAGTGCGGCGGCTATCAATGCAGGATCATTTTCTTCCAGAGCCGCCTCCAGATAAGCTTCCATGTCGGCTTCCGTTTTTAGATGATCAGCGGCATCCCAGGCGCTGAGTTTTTCATTTTTCATTTTTCATACCTCTATTTCATGAACAAGTTTTTTTGCTTTCTCAATATCACCGGCTTGCGTCGTTTTATCTCCGCCTGCAAGAAGGATGATCAATCGGGCTCCCTTTTTTGTAAAGTAAACGCGGTATCCCGGGCCATAATCTATCCTTAATTCAGATACCCCCTCGCCTACAGACTTCGCATCTCCGTAATTTCCCAGAGACAACCTTCGAAGACGAATATCAATTCTAGCACGGGCATTTCGGTCTTTGAGTTTATCAAACCACTTCCGATAATTTTCCGTCTGCAGGATTTCTATCATGGTTTTAATGTATTTTATGGGATACAGTTTGTCAAGAAATTTAAAGAAGGGGCAGACAGGGATAAATGGATATAGAACATGGGTAGAGGAAACGAATAGGGGCAAATCTTTAATCATGACATTTCGATCTGTTCCTGGATTCCCGCCTCCGTATGTCTAATAACCTGATACCCTGAAGGGCACGTGCGGTCACGCGAGGTCACCACCCTGCGGGCGGCACAGCAAGACCGGAATGACGAATACTCAATGTTCCCAGTCATCCCGATCAGGGGATCAAGGGGTTAGAATTTCACGTTGACACTGAGAAACACGACATGGGTCCGATAGGATTGGTTTGCGTATGCCCCTGTCATGTAACCCGCCGTACCCGGCACATAAAGATAGTTATTGTACTGGGAATCATTGTATGAGAATGATTCAAAGGCATAGGCTCCCGTCACGGCTACCATTTTCGTAACCTGAAATGTTGTCTTAACCACGAAATTGTTCAGATGATAATTGTCCCAAACATTGAGGTCAATATTATCTTGAGTCTGCCCGGCAGGCAAGGGCACAGCTCCCAGTAGATAGGTGTAATCGACTGCCCCGTCGGATTTGATGGAATTGTGAGACAGATTAAGGGTTAATTTGTCAGTGATGATTGAAAAATCGGCTCCGACGCCATACCCGTACGAAGTTTCCTTCGCCGCAGAGGTCCAGTTAAAAGACGTAGCCGTAGGCGGGGTATAAGGACTATTGGCAACAGTTGTTTGTCGCTGGAGCTGATCCAGGATGCGTTGCTCGAAATCTAAGTAACCGAAGAGCCGCACGCGCTTGTGAATCTGCCAGTTGACATCCGCATTGACTTCCTGCGTCTTACTGTCCTTCAGCCCCAGGATTGTATCCTTATAGTCGCTATGCTTATATTTGTACCCGATGTTCAGGCTTAAAGTGTCCAGGGGGTAAAATTCGACAGACGCCTTGTAGGTGTTCCTGATCTGTGCGGCAGCGTCAAACCGCCGGACCCACGGCTCCAAATCCACAACAGGAGTCATCGGAATGCCAAACTCCGCCGCCCGGTCCAGAAATTCATAGCCCACTTTTGCATTCATGAATTTCAGGCCGCCCCATTTCAGCCCCAAATCGATGAGGTTGTCCCGGTTTTTCGGTAAATCTTCCCGGGCGCGCTCCGTCTTGGTGAAACTGTAGGCGGCAGTGATACGAAACTGGGCGGGCAGTTTCAAGCCGGTTTCAATACCATAGATGTTCTTACGGTAATCAAAGAGATGGTTATTGAGTACCGTCGCACCATCGGTAGTGGTAATGATATCGGATTTATTGTCTTTGTTGTAATACTTGTAAAATATTTTGGTATTGAAAAAAGGTTTCGGATTTGACGTCAAAGCAAGATTCAACTGGTCCGTGCTGACATTGCCGTTGAAATAGGGATTGCTCAAAGTGATCCCGGTCAGCCCGCCGGGAACATTCGAAACATAGCTGTTGGCCAGCTTTGCGGAAGAGCGGGCTCGTGCCGAGGAGAGATCTACGCTGATCTTGCTGTTGAAAGGAAGCGCCACCCCTCCCTTAAAACCGAACTTGCTGTAATCATTCTCCGGCGGAAGGTATAGCGTATCCATTGCTGATGCCGTATTTGCCGTGGCAGGATTGCGGAAATACTGAAGACCGTCGTCGTTTTCAAAGCGGCTGTATAAATAATTAACAGACAAAAACAGAGGCTTGGTTGAATACCCCGTTTCCAACTTGATGTTGTTCGTCGTATAATTAATGTTTACGGGCAGCTCGATGGCGATTCCACCGGGGGATGTTCCGGTTACGCCAAGCGGATACGCGCCGGATTTCCTCTGCTGATCAACATTGACATCGAGATAAAAAGGATTGAGGTAATCGAGCTTGAGACCGGCACCCATATTTTTCCGTCTGACAGTGTAGTCGAACGTGTTCCAGACGGTCGGGTCGGTCACCGGTGTTGCCCCGGGATAGGTCAGGACATTCGTGCCCACACCTGCGTAGAGGCTTCTGGCATCGTAGGTGAAGTTATGGGGAATTTCGTTGTAAAAGAGTTTTAAATGAAACATATCCCAACGGCCGCCCTCAAGCGCGTAACTCTGGGTGTGGGAGGCAATATCCTTCGATTCGAAAAAGATATATTGCTTTGGCGTATCATACTTTAGATTGATGCTTCCATAGACGCCATCCCGGATATCCCGGTATTCGTTAAACTTGGCGCTTGTGTCTTTTCCTTCCCGAATAAGTCCCGTCACCGAGATATCACCGGATAATTTTCCTTCTTCACCGAAGGCGGTCCCCCAGGCTCCCAGGATCGCCATAATCGTTATGATCGTTTTGATTCCTTTCATGGGTCACCTCCTATCTGACCAAGGTTTTGCCTCGTGTCGAAGGACCGGTACTGCCGTGGACTTCCGAATGACAATTCAGGCAGGCACGGGCAAACATTTTGTTGGACTGCGACGTACCCCCAAAATTACCGAATTTTGTATAGAGCGTTCCGGGATGACGCGTTGCATCGTGGCAACTCTGGCAAAGTTGAGGCGTACGGTTGGTCAGGAGCTTTCCATGGTTGCTCCCATGCGCGGTGTGGCAGGTTTTGCAGTTTTCTTCAACAGGAGGATGCTCCCACATGAAAGGGCCGCGCTTTTCCGCATGGCATTTGTAGCACAGATCGTTGACGGAGCCGCCTTTGATGAATTTATCCCCAAAGCCGCCGTGATGATCATGGCAATCCGTGCATTTTATTTTACCTTCTTTGATGGGATGATGCGATTGCTTGGCAATCTGGCCGCGAATGCTCCGATGGCAGGAAAGACAAAGTTCCGGCTGAGGCGTCTTCAGATTCATCTTTTTCCCGGAATGAACCGTATGGCAGTTATCACAGGAGACACCGGCAGTCTTATGAGCGCCCATATCCCAATGGGTGAGGCTTCGTGATTCGGCATGACAATCGAGACATTTGGCCGATTTTGCCGTCCCGTCAACTTTTTTATCCCTGAAGATGAAAATATCAATTCCACCGCCGCCGCCCTTCTGGATGTGGGATTTGCCGTCCCCATGGCAGGATTCGCATCCTTCGGCATTTGCCGGACTTTTACGGATGGCCGTTTTGGAATGAGGAGAATTGATGTAACTGGTATAGTGCCCCTGGTGGCACATTTTACAGGTTTCAGACCTGCCGCCTTTTTCTGCGCTCGTTACTTGCGAAGGAACGGCAATCCAACAAATCAGGCCCAAGATGGAAAAAAAGATAAACCACAGGAATTTTCTTTGCATCGCACCCCCCTTTGCGGCTCTGTACAAAGCTGGCACTATCGTTTTTCATGGCAGGCCGGAAACCCGAAACAAATTCAAACAAACATCATCCAGGAAACACGAACCTGTAATTAGTGCAGTAAAGAATCAATTCGTTTAGAATGGTTAACTTTTAAAACAAAACCTAACTGCGTCACAGACAAAAATGATAAGGAAGGATAACACCTCAACAACATGAGCTAATGTTGGATATATAATGCATTGAAGACCGGAAAATTGTCAAGCCCGGGTGGCCACCCAAAATCCCCCACCTGTGGCCACTTGAAAATCCCCCACCCAACGGCTGCTTTTAAGACCTGAAAAACAGGTTTTCAAAAGTGCCTTCACAAACGGTTGGCAGAACGTTACAGACTCCCATTTCAC
>JAUYFM010000032.1 GCA_030690945.1 Smithellaceae bacterium
TTGTGAAATGGGAGTCTGTAACGTTCTGCCAACCGTTTGTGAAGGCACTTTTGAAAACCTGTTTTTCAGGTCTTAAAAGCAGCCGTTGGGTGGGGGATTTTCAAGTGGCCACAGGTGGGGGATTTTGGGTGGCCACCCGGGGCGCTGCCGCCGTTCCTCTTAACAGTCTGCCAAGCAGCATAAAGGGTTTTCGATCGGTAAAGCTTATCAATCAGACTGAACCAAACTTCTCCTTTCACCCCCTTGTCGAGGGCTTCCAGCATGCGATCTGTCCACACAGAACGTTCCACCCAATCCATTGCCCGGGTTTCTTCCGTTTGTTTAGTCCCGCAGGACACTTCCACGGTTTTGTTTTCGCTCTCTATAAACATCTTGCATCCACTTTCCTGCGTCCCTTTGCTCCACAGGCATTACCCCGCTTCTTCGCTACTATGGACGCTCTGACTCCTGTCCGGCGGGCTCTTCGTATCCTTATCAGGGACAATGAACTACCGTCTCGATCCGGACAGGTCTCCCCGGTTCACCTGGCGCGACCTTCCAAACATTCCGTCACCAAACACCCGACGAGCCCTGCCATCGCTTCTTCGCTGCTCACCCAGCGTGACAGGCTTCCCGGTCTCTTCATCTCTCCGGGTCTGGACTTCGCCTTGAATCCGCAGACTCATCGCTACGTAAGGCCGAATCGTGTTCGTCATCCTACGGACTGCTTATTCGCTTCCGGTTGCTCTCCACCCCGCCTCACGGCGACGCAGTTACCTTCAACTATCGGGGGTGAGCATCCCCCGTGAGAGGACTTTCACCTCTCTGGTCGCGCCCGCTTCCGGGCGCACGGATTCCCGGTCACCCGGCATGCGCTGGGCAATGACAAATCAGGCGGCTTGAAGAACATCATTTCATCTTGTCGAGAAGATTACGGAAGACTTCAATCGGCTGGGCGCCGACGATTTTGTATTTGTTGTTGACGATAAACAAGGGCACACCCGTCAAGCCGATCAATTGCCCTTCCCTTCCGGCTTCATCCAAACGTGACGCATAGCGCCCGTCATTTACCACAGCAAGCGTCTCTTTTGCATCCAAGCCGCTTTTGGCGGCAATGGCGGCAATCACATCCTGGTTGCCGAGATCCTGGCCTTCTGTAAAATAAGCGTAAAAAATATCCTCATGAAAAGAATCATAGCGGCCTGCGTCGCGGGCATATTCGCTGGCCATCAGCGCCAATCTGGAATTGGAAAGAAGCGCCCGGTCGCCGAAAACAACGCCCACCTCTTTCCCCCGCGCCCGCAATTGCTCATAAAACGAAGAAAGGTCGTGACCTTTGAATCTCTCGGAGAGCAATACACCTTGGGGCGGCGTCTCCGGATGCAACTCGTAACTCACCCACGTCTCTTCGATTGCGTATTTTTTTTTCAGTTGGTCGACAAGGCCCTTGCCGATATAACAGAAGGGTCAGATGTAATCGGAAAAGATTTTGAAGTTGATCATCATTTTATGCCTCAATTGTAAAAGTTTCGCACTATTGCTGCTTAGAGATGATTTTATGAGCTTTCCTTCGCCTGGTCGTTTTCTTATGGAGCTCAGTAGAGAGGACACTAACATTGCCGTCAACCTCCAGCACCGCTAAATCTACCTCTGATACGGAGGCAACACCATGCTCCCGGATCACTTCCATCAGTTCATCCTCCGTGATCCCGGCGTTCTTCATATGTGAAGATAATATTTTCCCCTGAAACACAAGCATGATGGCCTCACCCTGGATTGCCTTTTCGAACTTAGGAAAGCGGAGCTGTAATCGTTTGAGAATGAAATTGACCACAAACAAAGAAGCCGCGGCGACGAGGCCCCCTGTGAGTGTTGAATCGGGACCTACCATGGCGTTTTGTACCGCATTGCTGATCAACAGAATAAACACCAGATCATAAACGGAAAGCTGAGCCAGTTCTTTCTTACCGAACAGACGAATGGCCAAGATGATAAAAAAGTAAACGGCAACAGAACTGAAGATGATCCGGATATAGTTGTTTTGTAAAATGTCCATCATAGAAATCGTTTAATATTTATTTGTCCTGAAAATCAAGTTAATTGAGTCGATGTGCAAATAGTTAAATCAAGGACAGGGTTTTGCCCGAGTGTGCGACAAATTTATGGGTAGAGCAGTTTTTCACCCCTCTTTAGCAAAGAGGGGTTGGGGGAGATTTGCGGGAGTAGAAATATTCTCATGCTTTTATTACAAATCCCCCCTACCCCCCCTTTTCCAATGGGGGGAATACGTCTCTGCAGGGAATATGGCGCCCAGAGACCTTTGAAAATTGTCATTTCGAGGAGCGAGAGCGACGAGAAATCTCAGATATTATGCACTGTTAAAGATTTCTCCCTACGGTCGAAATGACAGAATTGGCGATTATTCAAAGCTCTCGCCCATAAATTTGTCGCAGACCCGTTTTGCCCTTCCAGTCAAATTATACCGCCCCGGTTTTTCGGTGGCGGTAGTAGCGCAAGGGGATCACGATGACAAAGAAGGGGATCATATACATGGCGGCAACCATTGGTTCGACGGGACCGAAGAACTGGGACGAGAAAACGATCACCAGCACGTTATTGATATTCCCCACCATGACCGCGCCCGCCAGTTGATTTGCAAGCGTTCCTTTTCTGAAGAAAAGAATTCCAACCACGCAGTAAATCGTCGCAAGCACAAATACCACAACCGTCGCCAGAATAATCACGGAAGGTTCCTTTTTGAAGAACGGCGCGTAGCGATAGAAGACGCCAAAATTGATCAGGACGAACAGGAGTAGTGAAACAGGAAATTGGATTTTCAGAATCGGCGCGACAAGCTTCGGCATGAGGTATCTGATGATTTCAACAGCGATGATGGGTATGAACATTACCAATGCCAGCATACGCAACATGGCCAAAAAGGAAATCGTCAGTTCCCTTGCCGCGACAATCTTAATAAGCGCCGGCAGCGTAAACGGTACCAGTACCGATGTAATGACGACCACAACCAGGACCAGAGAACTATTGCCTTTCACCATATTCGATATCATCGGAGCGACAACACCGGTAGAAACACCTGTCAGAAACAACGCGGACAAAGCATAAGCCGGAGCAACAAAATAAAAAATGAAATAAATAATGACAGGCAGAACAGCAAGCTTCAAAACCGTAAACGCAAGAATCTGTCCAATGTGGCCTTTGAGCGCCTTCCAGACAGACTCCAAATCAATGGAGAGATAACTCAGGAAGAAATTAATCATCACGCAATACACGGGAAAAGCCTGAAATAAAGACCCGAAGTCAGGAAAAATAATGGCAATGATCATGGAAGAGATGACCGCAATGACGAGCATAACTTCATTCAGGTAAAATGGCATTTGCATGGATGTGAAATATCAGAGAGCGTTTATCTTATCAATATAAAAATAGGCGCAAGGCTGAAGACTGACCCCCTAAAGGGGGCGCGAGACTGAAGGAAAAAAGAAGATTATGGCTTTACAATACTATGATCAACATGGCGCATAAACAGCACGAAGGGCAGCAGACAGAGCATCAGAATGGCCAGAACAAAAAAAACATCATTGAAGGACATCATATACGCCTGCCTTAGAAGTTCATTATAAATAAGAATTGATCACTCCACCGTGATAACCGGTTCTACAGACATGCCAATCCTTAAGAGCTTATCCGGATCGGTACCGGCATCAAGAATAATCTTAACCGGAATTCGCTGCACGACTTTGACGTAATTTCCGGTGGCATTTTCCGGCGGAAAAAGCGAAAAAGCCGCCCCCGTCCCCGCCATAAGGCTTTCAACTTTGCCGGAAAATTTCCTGCCGGGATAAGAATCAACTTTAATGACCACCTTCTGTCCTGGCTTGACTTTTTCGAGCTGAGTCTCTTTGTAATTGGCTATGATCCAGACATCATCCAGAGAAACTATCGCCATCAGGGGCTGACCAGCCTGAATCTGATTACCTGTCTCCACCGATTTCTTCGTTACATACCCCGAGGATGGCGCATAAATTGCCGTATAGCTTTTCTTCAAGCGGTCAGCCTCCAGTGTTTCCTGCTTTTGTCTCAAGGATGATTTTTGTGATACTTGCCCTGCCTCCATCTGTTTAATCAGCGCACGTTGGGTTTCCAGCGCAGCCTTGGCCTGGCTTACCTGTTCTTTTGCCGATTCCACAAGGGCAAGATTGCCTTCATAAGCCGTTTTTGCCTTTTCGTGTTGTTCTTCGGCAATGATCTTCTTGGCAAAGAGGCGTTCCATGCGTTGTAAATCCATTTCCGATTGCTTTAGATTAACAACCTGAAGCCTGAGATTGGCTTTGACGGATTCCAACCGGAAATTAAATTCCGCAAGTTGTTTGCGGGCAACTTCTGCGCGCGAGCCTATCTCGTCAAGCCTTGCCTTTTCAGCTCCCACGGTCGATTCAGATTCCCTCACTTTTACACTGTAATCCTGATCATCAATTTCCAGCAATATGGCCTTCTCTTTAACAAACTGGTTGTCTTTTACCAGCAGGGTTTTGACGGTCCCGGGCACTTTGGACGCCACCACATGTATTCTTCCCGTAACATAGGCGTCCTCTGTCGAAATGTGTGTATTTCGATATTGTTGATAAATGTAAAATCCACCGACAATGATAACAATAACCACTACCAGAACAATTAGGCCAAGGCGGCCTCTAAGTTTATTAATGATATCGTTCATACACGCTCCGGATTTACCCTTGCAAGAGAACTGTATTTATTATGTTTATCACAAATATTTGTGGAGCATATTGGGGTTGCCAGTTAGTGTCAAGAAAATTACAATTTTACTGACAAATGGAATAAAATCACAATCAAAAAGCGCTTATCTAATTAAAATCTTTCACTTTGTAATATGTTGACTTATGGTCAATTTTTTGCTTAGAATAACAGGCCCAAAAGCTTCTACTTTACTGGGTAAAAGGAGAACCAAAATTATGGCATCAAATTTTTTGTATTCAACCCGCGAACACAAGTTTATTTTTAAAGAATGGCTCGACATGTCCAAGGTCTTTGAGGCCGGTCGTTTCAAAGGAGGCTATTCCGTTGACGACATCGATTCCATCCTGGAAAACGCAATGAAAATAGCCAAAGAAGTAGTTGCGCCCACCAACGAGGACGGCGATACAATTCACGCCGTGTATAAAAACGGCAAAGTTACTGTTCCCGAATCCTTCATGAAGCCTTACTGGACTGTCCAGGAAAGCGGCCTGGGCTCCAGCAATGCCGATCACAGTGACCCGAGTTCTCTGCCTTTGTGTATATTGGGCGCGACCAATGAATACATGGGCGCCGCTAATGCGGCCTCGGGTCCCTACGTCATGGCGACCACGGGCGCGGTCGGCCTGATCCGCGACTTCGGCAGCGATAAGGTTAAAAATATATTCCTGGCCAAAATGTATTCCGGCCAGTGGGCCGGCACCATGGATCTGACCGAACCCAACAGCGGCTCGGATGTCGGCGATATCGTCACCAAGGCCACCCCCACCAATGAACCCGGCATTTATAATATTGTCGGCACGAAATGCTTCATCACCGGCGGCGATCAAAATATTACCGAAAACATCATCCACCTGACGCTGGCCCGCATTGAAGGCAGCGCCAAGGGCACCAAGGGAATATCCCTGTTTGTCGTTCCGAAATACTGGCACAATGAGGCCGGAGAAATCGGTGAATTCAACGACGTCAACTGCGGCGGCGTCGAACACAAATTGGGTCTCCGGGGATCGGCCACCAGCATCATTAATTTTGGCGAAGAAAACAAGTGCCGGGGCTACCTCCTGGGTAATGCCCCAGTGGAAGGAAAAGGCGAAGGCATGGCCCAGATGTTCCAGATGATGAACGAAGAACGCACCATGACGGGACTGGCGGCTAATGCGGCAGCCACGGTATCCTACAACAATGCGGCCATGTACGCCGCCGGGCGTATTCAGGGACGTCAGCTCACCAACCCCAAAGCAGGCCGTGTTCCCATCATTAATCACGAAGATGTGCGCCGCATGCTGATGTATCAGAAGTCCATCACCGAGGCCAGCCGCGCGATGATATCCATGTCCTACTACTGTCTGGATATCGCGGAAAACACCGCCGATGAAAACGAACGAAAACGCGCCAAGGCTTTTGTGGAAGTCAACATACCGATCGTCAAAGCCTGGTGTTCGGATATGGCGTTCCTCAGCATTTCCGAAGCGATGCAGTGCTACGGCGGTTATGGCTTCTCCGAGGATTACCCGATCGCCCAACAGCTTCGGGACAGCCGGATTTACCCCATCTGGGAAGGCACCAACTTCATTCAGTCCATGGACCTCATCGGCCGCAAATGGATGATGGCCGGGGGACAGGTATTTGCCTTGTGGTTTGCAGAATTGGAAAAATTTGTCGCCGATAATAAAGATGATAAAAATTTAAGTGCGCAGGTCGCTCTGCTTGCCGAGGCCTTGAACCAGTACAAGGACATCCAGGGAACGATGGCCGGATACCTGGGCCAGGGCAAGTTCGGCATGATCGGTTTCTTTGCCACACGAATCCTTCATGCTACCGGCTATATCTATGGAGCGAAGCTTCTGCTGGAACACGCCCTGATCGCTCAGAAGAAAATCGATGAGATCGGCAAGGAACATTTTGAATACCCTTACTACGCCGGGAAAGTAGCTTCGGCGAAGTTCTTCGCCCATAACATGCTTCCCAACGTGGGACTGATCCTGCGCGTCATCAAGGAAGGCGATAATTCCGTGATGGAAATCCCCGAAGCATCCTATCTGCTGGAATAACCATTTTTCTGGGGCGGGAGCAAATAGCCTCCCGCCCCTCATTTCTGCAGAATACTTATTGATGCCCGTTGTGTTCTTTTTAATTTTATCTTTTAATGCTAAGGTTCCGTTCGTACTCAGAAAGGAGTACCCAACATGATGAAGCCAGCAAAGAATTCTCTGGACATGGGCGTGATTGTCAGTGACATCAAGGCCAGCCTCAACTTTTATCAGAATATATTAGGGTTGGAATTTGTGGGCACATTTCCTTTATGGTTTGGCACTATGCACCGACTGCGATTCGGCACAAGCGATTTCAAACTGATTGACCCCAAAGTACTTCCTCCCCGCGGTGCGGTTGGATTGGAAAATCAACTCGGATTCCGTTATGTAACCTTCGTCATCGAGAATCTCTCTGAACTTTGTGCTGATCTTCAGAAAATCGGCATAGAATTTACTTTGCCGGAAAAAGAGCTTCGGCCCGGCGTGCGCATCGCAATGGTCAAAGATCCGGATGGCAATATCGTGGAATTTGTGGAACGAAGCTAGAACGATAAAAAGGGAATCCTTATGTTTCGCTGGTGGACGAACCGCCGCCGCAAAAAGATTCTGCAAGAATCGTTTCCTCCCGCCTGGGAGGATATTATCCGCCGGAATTTCGTTCACTACAGCATGCTGGATGATGATGAACGCAGGCGGCTGCACAAACTGATCCAGGTCTTCATCGTTGAAAAATCATGGGAGGGCTGCGGAGGACTGGCGCTCACGGATGAAATCCGCGTGACGATTTCCGCTCAGGCCTGCCTTCTTATTTTGAACCTTCCCCACAACACTTACGAAAACGTTGAAACGATTATTGTCTATCCTTCCGACGTGGTCCTGCCTGAACGCAAACTTGGTTTTTTCGAAACCACGATGGAACCCATGGAACCCGAAGGCCCCGTTTCCGGCCAAGCATTCGAGCAGGGGCCGGTAATTTTGGCCTGGGATGCGGCCCTGCAAGGGGGACTCGAAAACGGTTCGGGCTTCAATGTGGTTTATCACGAATTTGCCCATAAATTGGATATACAGGACGGGAGAGCGGATGGTACGCCCCAACTGCGTGACAGCGCGAAATACCGGGACTGGGTTGCGACCTGCTCTCGCGAATATCTGCGGTTACTCAAGGATATTGAAAAAGGCAAACGGACTTTCCTCGATGAATACGGCGCAACGGATGAAGCGGAATTTTTCGCCGTGGCCACGGAGCACTTTTTTGATCAGCCGCTCCTGATGATTAAATCCGCGCCTGAACTTTACCGCGTTTTAAAAGAATTCTATTGCCAGGATCCGGCAAAGCGTGCGGGAAAATATTTCTGCACTGTTTGATGAATGTCATGGAATTAAAAGCAATAGGTGAACCGGAACGGAAAATGCGACCGGGTAAAGACTTTTTTGATATAAAAAAGGACGCCAATGTTTTTTTCAAAAGCGTAATAAATTCTTAAAACACAGAGAGGCATCTTATGATCGACTACATCAAACGGCACGACCGCTATGTTTCAGATTTGCTGGAGACAAATCCGGGAGAAGAGGCACTCCGCGAGTTTCTTGCCTACCATGACAAACAGATTTCATGGATACAGCACGAACGGCTGGCCCATCTGATCACCATGATGTTTGTCTGCCTTTTCTTCCTCACGGCCTTTGGATTTACCATGGTCCATTTTGCTCTTCCCTATCTTCTTCTCACAGCGCTGCTGCTGATCCTGTCAGTCGTTTACATTCTCCACTATTACCGGCTCGAAAACAACGTGCAGCGATGGTATTCCTTATCCAACCGAATCAGAATGAGCCTGTTTGAGGTAAAATAGCGTCTGTTGATGTCAATGAATTAGAAAAGCCCCTTGTCCATATGGACAAGGGGCTTTAATCTTTTAACCTTTAGCCTTCAGTCTTCAACCTTCAGCCTTTTTTCCTACATTCCCATACCGGGGTATCCGCCGCCGGGAGGCATACCGGGCATTCCGCCGCCTGCACCCTTCTCTTCGGGCTTATCGGCGATCATGCACTGAGTTGTCAGGAGCAGAGAGGCAACGCTGGCTGCGTTCTGCAGAGCAAAGCGGGTGACCTTGGTGGGATCAATGACACCGGCTGCGATCATGTCTTCATACACGTCGGTGCGGGCGTTGAAACCATAGGAACCTTTCTTCTCTTTGACTTTTTCAACCACAATGCTGCCTTCGAGGCCGGCATTTTGGGCGATCATTTTGATCGGCTCTTCAATCGCTTTTTTAACGATGTTGACACCGACTTGCTCGTCACCTTCCAAAGCCATCTTAGACAGCGCGGGCAGGGTACGCAGATAGGCAACTCCACCACCGGGAACAATTCCTTCTTCCACAGCGGCGCGGGTGGCATGCAGAGCATCTTCCACACGGGCTTTCTTTTCCTTCATTTCGGTTTCAGTTGCGGCGCCAACTTTAATCACGGCAACACCGCCGACCAGCTTGGCCAGTCTTTCCTGAAGTTTTTCTTTATCGTAATCGGAAGTGGTCTCTTCAATCTGAGCGCGAATCTGCTTGACACGGCCTTCGAGATCAGCACGTTTGCCGGCGCCATCGATAATGGTGGTGTTGTCTTTATCGATGGTAATTTTCTTGGCGCGTCCCAGATCTTCGATCTTCACGTTTTCCAGTTTATAGCCCATGTCTTCGGAGATCATCTTGCCGCCGGTGAGGATGGCAAGATCTTCGAGCATGGCCTTGCGGCGGTCGCCGAAACCGGGAGCTTTAACGGCTGCTACATGCAGGGTGCCACGAATCTTGTTGACCACCAGAGTAGCCAGCGCTTCTCCTTCGATGTCTTCGGCGATGATGAGCAGCGGTTTGCCCATTTTGGCGATTTGTTCCAGAATCGGCAGCAGGTCTTTCATGCCGCTGATTTTCTTTTCGTAAATCAGGATTAACACATCTTCCAAAGCTACCAGCATCTTGTCGGCGTTGGTGACGAAGTAGGGAGAAAGATAGCCGCGATCGAACTGCATCCCTTCGACGATCTCCAGCTCAGTCTCGAGGCCTTTGGCTTCTTCAACCGTGATGACGCCTTCTTTGCCGACTTTGTCCATGGCACCGGCAATGATATTGCCTATGGTTTCATCGTTGTTGGCGGAAATGGTGCCGACCTGGGCGATTTCTTTTTGATCTTTGGTGGGTTTACTCATTTTACTGAGTTCTTTGACAACGACTTCGACGGCTTTGTCGATACCGCGTTTGATGTCCATCGGGTTCGAACCTGCCGCAACAGCTTTCACGCCTTCACGGTAAATGGCCTGTGCCAGAAGGGTTGCGGTGGTGGTGCCGTCGCCTGCGACGTCGCTGGTTTTGCTGGCGACATCCTTGACCATCTGCGCGCCCATGTTTTCAAATTTATCTTCCAATTCGATTTCTTTGGCCACGGTCACACCGTCTTTGGTCACGGTAGGTGAACCATAGCTCTTATCAATTATAACGTTGCGGCCTTTCGGACCGAGAGTTACTTTTACGGCATCAGCCAGGGTGTTGACACCCTTCAAAATCGATTTCCTTGCTTCCTCATCGTAAAGAAGTATTTTTGCTCCCATTTTATATATTCCTCCTTATTATTTTCTTATTTTTCAATAATGCCCAGAATGTCGTCTTCTCTCATGATCAGTAACTCTTCGCCATCGATCTTGACTTCGGTGCCGCCGTATTTGCTGAAAAGGACTTTGTCGCCAACTTTGACATCCATGGCGATCAGTTTGCCGTCGTCCGTCTTTTTACCCTTGCCGACTGCGACCACTTTACCCTCGATGGGTTTCTCCTTGGCTGAATCGGGAATGATGATGCCTCCCTTGGTTTTGGTTTCCTCTTCCAAACGTTTTACAATGATTCGATCCTGTAAAGGTCTGATTTTCATGCTTTTTATTCTCCTTTCTCTCTTATTTATATTAACTTTATGAATGCTTCCTAAGCGGCGCTATTTTATGCACTAATTCACCCGTGTCAAGGTTTTAGAAATTTTTTTTCGGTATTTTTTACGATGTCGTTCAGAAGAGATTTTCCAGTAATTCCTTAAGCGAGCTAATCGCACTGATCTCCATATTTGCCACCTTGGATAATTGAGCGGAACTTGTTTTGGGCACAATGCATCGGCTAAACCCCAGACGCGCAGCCTCTTTCACCCGAACTTCCATTTGTGAAACAGCCCGCACCTCTCCGGTGAGCCCCACTTCCCCCAAAATCACCGTTCGGGCATCGACTGGCCGGTCCAGAAAGCTTGATGCCATTGCCGCAACGACACCCAGATCAACCGCCGGTTCTTCCACCCGGACGCCGCCCGCCACATTAATAAAGATATCCGAACCGCCCAGATGCAGGCCGCAAATCTTATCAAGAACCGCCACAAGAAGCGACACGCGGTTATAATCCACGCCGATAGCCGTACGCCTCGGCATTCCTAAATTGGATTGACTGACCAGCGCCTGAATTTCAACTAAAATCGGCCTGGTGCCTTCCAGACTGGCTACAACCACGGAACCCGGGGCGTTTTGCGGCCGCTCGGCTAAAAAGAAAGCCGAAGGGTTGGGTACTTCTTTGAGCCCTTTATCCTGCATTTCAAAAACGCCGATTTCATTGGTGGGACCAAAGCGGTTTTTGATGCTGCGGATGATCCGGTAGGCATGCCCGGAATCCCCCTCAAAATACAAAACGGTATCCACCATGTGCTCAAGTACCTTGGGACCGGCAATGGATCCGTCTTTGGTCACATGCCCGATCAGGAATACCGGAATCCCGTTTTTCTTAGCCGATAGAATGAGCCTTGAGGAGGCTTCGCGCACCTGACCCACGCTGCCGGGTGCCGACATTAAATCGCCCGAATAGACGGTCTGGATGGAATCAATCACCACAATGGCCGGTTGAACTTTTTTAATTTGCTCCAGGATTTTTTCGAGAGATACTTCTACCAGCACCAGTAAATCCCTGGCTGCCGCACCAATTCGGTTACTGCGCAACTTGATCTGATGGGCGGATTCTTCGCCGGAAACATAAAGAACTTTTTGACCGTTTTGGGCCAGATTCTTCATCACCTGAAGCATGAGCGTCGATTTGCCGATTCCCGGTTCACCGCCGATCAAAATGGCCGACCCGCTCACAATGCCGCCCCCCAGCACCCGGTCAATTTCCGCAATACCCGTGAGCGTTCGCTCGCCCTCCTCGGCCGGAATTTCTTCAATGGGCATCGGCTTGCCGTCAAAGGCCCTATCAGCGTGGCTGCCGGAATCCGACTCGGAGACCAGTTCTTCGGCAAAACAATTCCAGCCATTGCACGACGGGCACTTGCCCAGCCACTTGGGCGACATGTATCCGCAATGCTGACAAAAGAAGCTTGTTTTGGCTTTTTTCAAATTATTTCTCCCCGGGTTTCAGTTACCAGAGCATAAACCCCTGCAGAATGTTAACACAAATGGTTTTAAGCTGAATAAGGTAACAGCCCCCTGTGTCCCAGTCCTTAAAAACTTTAGGGCCCCACATCCACCCTTTGGAATAGGCACATGCCCGGTCCATCAAGGCTTGAAGGCTTCGACCAGCGCGTCCATTTGATAGCCGGTTTGGAGTAACCGCACTTTCGTGAATCCCGCCTCCGCAAGCCAGGTTCTGATCTCATCGAAAGTGTAGGTAGAGCCTCCCTGCGTATTCACCAGCATGTTGACGGCAAAGATGGCCCCTGCTTCTGGTTTGATCCGATTGGGCTCCATGACGTGATCGCGGACAATCATCCGTCCACCGGATACCATCGCGCGTAGCACCTTGCGGAACAGCTCGACGTTTTGTTCGGGGCTGTTCTGGTGGATGATGGCGGAAAGCATCGCCAGATCGTGTCCACCGGGCAGTTCATCTGCGTAAAAATCACCTGCCACAAAATGGACCCGGTCTGCCATCCCCGCGTGAGTCAGGCGTTCGCGCGCTATGGGAATGACCGCGGGCCTGTCAAAAAGCGTTGCCTTCATTTTCGGCGCGGCGGAAAGAAAAGCAATTGTGTAGGTACCGGAAGCGCCGCCCACATCAATCAGGTTTCGGGCTTCGCCAGGCTTGACAGCCGTCACAATTTTCTCGGCCAGCGGCGCTCCGACCACATGCATAGCCCCGATAAAGGCGCGCATCTCATCGGTATTCCGGGCAGCGGATGCGGTAATTTCAGCCGGTTCTGAGCCTCTGACTATGGATGTCAGGTTGGACCAGCTTGTCCACAGGTGGTTTGCGTGGTGGATCATCGGCAGAACCGAGTGAGGGCTACTATCGCTCAGGCAGGCTGCAACATCGGGAGAGCATCGATACGTATCGTCCGGCTCTTTGATCATCAAACCCATCGCAGACAGAGCATCAAGGAGGATCGTCAAGCCCCGTAAATCGGCATGCAGCCGGCCCGCCAGATTTTCGGCGGTTGAGGGCGCCTCGTCCAGAAGTGTAAAGAGGTTCAACTCGGCTGCGGTGAGAAGTATCCGGCTTTCCATAAACTGTCGGGCAAGCTTCAGAATGTTTTCCGGTTTATGATCGATCGTCATGGGCGTAGCATACCATGGTTAGCTATCCTTTGATAGGCAAAACCATAACCAGGTAAAAGTAATTTAGGGACAAACACAGGGACGGAGGCAACAGAGGACCTTCCATAAGTGGCGCATTGATCGGTCGCCATATTTTCATGAATAGGATAAATGAATGTCAACTTAAAACAGCACCTTAGAAATTTATCGATGTCGCCAAGTCAGAGCCGGTTCAGCAAAAATGGACAGTGACATAAGTGAAGAGCTGCTCTATAATTACACAGAAAGGAGCAGTGACAATGGCAAAAAGAACGAGAAGGAATCACGGAGGAGTATTCAAGGCAAAAGTGGCAGTGGAGGCTGTCAAGGGAGAGCAAACCCTTGCAGAACTATCGCAGCGCTTTCAGGTTCATCCCAACCAGATCACGCAATGGAAGACGCAGCTTTTAGACAGAGCGTCAGAGGTATTTGAGAAGGAGAAGAAATCCGGAGAACCAGACGCGAGACAACTCCATGCGAAGATCGGAGAACTCACGATGGAAAATGATTTTTTATCCGTCGCGCTCGGACGTATCGGCGGGCCGAGCGCAAAGAAATGATCACCAGGGAGCATCCATTGTCACTCACCAGGCAGTGCCGTCTTTTGAATCTCTCCCGGTCAGGCATCTACTACACTCCTGTGCCGGTAAGCGATAAAGATAGAGTGCTTATGCGCCTCATGGATGAGATGCATCTGAAGTACCCTTTTCAGGGCAGCAGAGGCATCAAGAATGAACTCTGGAACAAGGGCTACAAGGTGGGGAGAAGTCATATTCGCACGCTCATGAAGAAGATGGGGATAGAGGCAATCTATAAGAAACCTCGCCTCTCGGCACCTCATCCGGACCATAAGATCTACCCCTATCTTTTAAGAGGACTTTCGATCACGGAAGCCAATGCTGTCTGGACATCGGACATCACCTACATCCCTATGGCCAAAGGATTTTGCTATCTTGTGGCCGTGATGGACTGGGCAAGCAGAAAAGTCCTTTCCTGGAGGCTCTCGAACACCTTGGATACCTCATTCTGTACCGAGGCCCTGCAAGAGGCGATCACCCGATATGGTAGACCACAGATATTCAACACCGACCAGGGCAGCCAGTTTACCTCTGATGCCTTTACGAGCATTCTTACCACACACGACATTAGGATCAGCATGGACGGACGGGGCCGATGGATGGACAATGTTTTCATCGAACGGCTCTGGAAGAGCGTCAAATATGAAGAAGTCTATATAAAAGCATATGGTTCAATAGCTGAGGCCAGACAGGAGCTTACAAAGTATTTTGATCGATACAATAAAAGACGGCGCCATCAGGGGCTTGACAACATGACTCCCGATGAGGTTTACTGCAGCACTCTACCGGAACTGCAGGAAGCAGTATGACCAACAGAGCAGCTATCCACTTAAGAACCACTCCGGGGTGTCTGAAGAACCCGGACCGGCGCAGTCGCCCAACTGGTCAAGGAAACTTAAATACTTAAGGGATGTCCCATTGGGTTCACCATTGGTCCAGGGTAAAGAAGACAAAAGCTGGGTCCCCTCTGATCTCACTACCTGAACACCGTTTCCAGAATTGCTGGAATTGGCGTTTCAAAATGCATACACTTGCCGGTTGCCGGATGGGTAAACTCCAGGATTCCCGCATGCAGCGCAAGACGACGAAGCGGATTGGTTGTCGCCCCGTATTTCTTATCACCGGCGATACTGTGACCTATGTCCTGAAGATGAACGCGTATCTGATTTTTTCTGCCCGTCTTTAATTCAACTTCCAGCATTGAATATCGGGAATTCCTTTTCAAAACACGGTAACGGGTAATCGCTTTTTGTCCATCTCCCGGCGTTTTTGACGAATACACTTTCAATGATTTATTTTCTTTAAGAGAGGATACAATTTCACCTTTCATGTTTTTGACACATCCTTCGACGAGAGCATAGTATATTCGCTTCGTAACGACGGCATCCCAATTGTCCTGCAATTTCTGCTGAATCTCTTTGCTTTTTGCAAACATCATGACGCCTGAGGTATCACGATCAAGGCGATGAACGACATGCAGCTCGGCATTGGGATAGTTTTTTTTCACAGCGCTCTTTAAAATGCTGAAGGCGGTTTCGTCATTTCCCTTTTTACTGGCGACGGAAAGAAGCCCTGCCGACTTCTCAATGACGATAAGATGCTCGTCTTCATAGAGCAAATTCATTTTCCGGAGCGTCAGGCTCTGTGATGTTTTCTTTTTCAGGACGATGACATCCATCCCCGGCTCGAGTTGATAATTGAACCAGGTGACGAACTGATCGCGGATCATGATCTGCCTTAGTTCAACAAGCGCTTTTACGGATTTCCGGCTCCGCTCAGGAAATGATTCGCAGAGAAACTCAAGAAGTCTGACCGGGCGCGTAACGCTTAGATTGAATATTCCATTCCTTCCAGGCAAGAGCTCCGGCTCCGAGAACTGCTGCATTTTCCCCCTTTAACTGTGAAGGCAAAAGTTTTACTGTTCCCCGGAAGACAGGGAAAAGATTTTTTTCCATGGATAGTTGAGTCGGCTTAAAGATAAGTTCGCCGGCTTTTGCAAGTCCACCCAAAATAAATATTGCTTCAGGATTTGTTATCGCAACCACATCGGATAATTTAACCCCCAATATTTCTCCAGTAATTTCAAAGGCCTCCCTTGCGATAGCATCACCTTTTGTTGCCGCCTCATAGATCATTTTTGAAGTAAGCTCACTAAAACTTACATTCCGTAGATCACTTTTTTCGGATCTTGTACAAAGGATATTGAATAAGGTTCGTTTGATTCCTGTTGCCGAAACATATGCTTCCAGACAACCTTTATTGCCGCACCCGCAGATACGACCATTTTGTTCAACATTCACATGTCCCAGTTCGCCGGCAAATCCATCTTGTCCATAAACCAGATTGCCATCCACAACAAAAGCACTCCCAAGACCTGTTCCCAAAGTGATGACAATAAAATTTTTCATGTTCTTCGCGCCCCCATAAACCATTTCGCCTATGGCAGCGGCATTGGCATCATTGGTAAGCACAACAGGTAAGTCGGGGAAGTATTTTTTAAACTTTTCGACGAACGGCACAATCCCTTTCCATTTCAGATTTGGCGCATGCTCTATAGTACCCCGATAGTAATTTCCGTTGGGCGCACCGGCTCCGATGCCTTTAATATTTATTTCTTCACTCAGTGAATCACATTGACCCTGAATTTCTTTGTGCAAATGTTCTGAAAATTCATCAAAATCAACGAATTGATCTGTTTTGATCAAATTCACTCTGAGACATTGCCCTTTTTTGTCAACAAGCCCATATTTTGTAAAGGTGCCTCCTATATCAATTCCAACTACTGCATCAATCATGTTTCATTCCCTTAATTTCCTCCATTGAGGCACACAATGATCTCCCCCCCGTCGTTTGAATACATAATGATAGCATAATGTACAACATGATGGGACTCTATGACAAGAACTAAAACGCATTGACTGCTTGCTTATAAAAATGTTATCCATAAAATCCACTTGCTTATATTAAAAGGACCAGGGAGATGATTATGCCCATAAAAAAAGAAACCACACGAAAAAGCACAGCAAAAAAAGTTGCGCCGGCCGCGAAGAGAACAAAAAAGCCTGACCTGAAAGCATTCCTGGAAGAGGTTGAAAAAAAGGCTTATGAACTCTATCAGAAGAGGATAGAATCAGGCGTTTCCAGCGATGAAATATCCGACTGGTTCCAGGCCGAAAAAGAAATTAAAGAAAAGTATAAATTATAGTTCTTTGCTTATTTCCTGATCAGAATTAATTTTGTCTGCCTGTTTTTCCTGCGGCCTTCTTCCGTAATATCGTCCATGATCTCAAGTTTGCCATTACTGCGCAACTATTCTATCTTGTTATGCGGGTGAGTGCCCTATTTGTCCTTGACATACAAAAATGGGTTCCTCTATACTGACCCAGAATAAAAGCAGGCTCTTATCAAATCTTGCCAGGGGGTGAAGAATCATGATCAACAGAAATGAAGGCCAGTCGAATCTCCTGAACATTTATAGTCCTATAGAAACCAAGATTTCGACCGAAGTGACACGCCAGACACTGGTGCTGGTGCTGGCCGGTGGCGAGGGTTCCCGCCTGGGAGAACTGACAAAATGGCGTGCCAAGCCGGCAGTCCCTTTCGCAGGCAAATACCGTATGATCGATTTCACTCTGTCGAACTGTGTCAACTCCGGCTTGCGCCGTGTTGGCGTGCTGACACAGTATAAATCGCATTCGCTGATCCGCCATTTACAGCACGCCTGGAGTTTCCTGCGCGCCGAGATCGGCGAGTTTGTAGAGATTATTCCGGCCCAACAGCGTATGAGCAAAGAATGGTACCGAGGAACGGCTGACGCCCTCTACCAGAACCTCGATATCATTCACCGCCACTCGCCGAAATATGTGCTGGTGCTTGGCGGCGATCATATCTACACCATGGATTATTCGAATATGCTGATGCAACACGTTAGATCGAAGGCGGACATGACGGTAGCCTGCATCGAAGTCCCGCGCGAGGAAGCGCGTGAGTTCGGCGTCATGTCGGTCGATGAAAACCTGAGCATCACCCGCTTCACCGAGAAACCATCCCATCCTGAAGCCATGCCCGACAAGCCCGATACAGCCCTGGCCTCCATGGGCATTTATGTCTTCTCGACCCGTTTCCTGTACGACACTTTGATCGAAGATGCCAAAGATGAAATGTCTTCCCACGATTTTGGTAAGAACATCATCCCGCGAGCCATTCCCAACAGTCTGGCAAAAGCGTATCCTTACCGTAACGAGCAAGGCAAGATGGCCTATTGGCGCGACGTAGGCACTCTGGATGCCTACTGGGAGGCAAACATCGAACTCTGTTCCATCGAGCCGGAATTGAACCTGTATGATCAAAACTGGCCGATCTGGACTTACCAGGTGCAACTTCCGCCGGCGAAGTTTGTCTTTGATGATGAAGGCCGGCGCGGCGTAGCCATCGATTCACTGATCAGCGGCGGCTGTATCATTGCCGGTGCGCATGTAAAGCGCTCTGTCATTTTTTCTGCAAGCCGTATCGAAACCGGCAGCCTGGTCAAGGACAGCGTCATATTGCCCGGGGTTTACATCGGCAAAAACTGCCGAATTATCCACGCCATTATCGACAAGGGAACGCTCATTCCTGATAATACCGTCATTGGTGAAGACCATGCCGAGGATGCAAAGCGTTTTCATATCAGTGAAGGGGGTGTCGTTCTGGTGACACCGGAGATGATGGGACAGGATATCATGTTTGGCAGCACATCCATCTATTAGATCTGCGGAAAGCCGGTTTCGATAAGCTGAAGCCGACTTTCCGCCGCTTCCCGTGTGGATTCACATACCGCATAGTAGATCTTGATCTTTGGTTCCGTCCCGGACGGACGGATACAAATCCACGCAGATTGTTCCAGTATCAGTTTGACGGCGTCGGTTGCCGGAAGTTCAATATCCGACGCACGGCCGTCCGCATCGGTGCGAGTTCGCGAAAGATAGTCCTCGGTATATTTCACAGCCAGATCGCCGATGGCGGCAACTGGTTTTTCGTGCAACCGGGTCATGATCTCCTTCATTTTATCCATACCGTCGAAACCGGTAAACGCCAGATTCTTCACGCCCTCCAGGTAATAACCATGCGTCTTGTATAGCGTTTCCAGCACTTCAAGCAGGCTATGGCCCCGGCTCCTGTAATACTGAGCCGCCTTGCACAAAAGCAGCGCCGCAAGCACACCGTCTTTATCGCGGGCGAATGTGCCGGCCAGAAAACCAAAGCTTTCCTCAAAGCCAAAGATAAAATCAGCATCCGTCTGCTCATATTTTGTAATGAGCTCGGAAATAAAACGAAACCCCGTTAACACGGTATAAGAATGAACACCATAATGTCGCGCAATGGCGTCCGCCATATCGGTGGAGACAAACGACTTAATGATGTAATCGGACGAACGGAGCATGCCGGCTGCGCGGCGCTTTTCAAGCATATAGTTAATCAATAGACATCCGATCTGATTGCCGGTCAACATAGTGTATGTGCCGTCGGGTCTGCGCACGGCCGCGCCCATCCGGTCTGCATCCGGGTCCGTGCCAATCGCAAGTTCGGCCTCGAGGCGTGAGGCGAGCGCAATGGCCATCTCCATCGCGCCCGGATCTTCGGGATTAGGAGAATTCACTGTCGGGAAAAAGCCATCCGGCATTCTCTGCTCCTCGACAATAAAAAGATTCTTTATCCCGGCCGCCGGAAATACATGTTCGACCGTGCGCAGCCCCGTTCCGTGAAGCGGTGTATAGACAACCTTCAGATCTTCGGCGCTCTGGGCACCGCACAGGGCAAGCATGCATTCATAATAAAGCCGGTCAATCTCTTCGCCGATTTCAAGGATAAGGCCTTTTGCAACACCCTCCCGATAACCGATCCTTTTAACATCCCTAAACGGATCCAGCTTTTGGATGCAGGCCATCACATCGAAGCTTTCCTCCGGACCGAGCTGCCCGCCGTAAGCGGCATAGACTTTGTATCCATTGTATTGGCGGGGATTGTGGCTGGCCGTGATTACGATGCCGCCGTCCGCTTTTAAATGCCGCACGGCGAAGGATAATTCGGGCACGCTCGTCAGTTGCTCGAATATGCAGGCCTTAATGCCATTGCCCGCAAATACGCATGCCGCTTCTTTGGCAAATTCGACGGAAAACTGCCGGGAATCATACGCAATGACCATACACGTTGCAGCCTTACCGTCAGCTAACAGATAGTCCGTCAGCCCTTGCGTCGCACGACCAACAACGTAACGGTTCATCCGGGTAGTGCCTGCGCCGATGATACCGCGAAGCCCCGCCGTTCCAAATGGCAGATCACTGATGAAACGTTCTTTAATCTGAGCGTCGTCCCCTTTGATGGATTCCAGCTCGGACAACAGATTCTCTTCTTGGACGGATTCTCTCCAGTGTAAATAGGTTTCCTGGTATGTCATCATGATCTCCCGGTATGGTTTTGCTCTGCTTTCCTAATCTGCGCGCTCATCCGTTTTTGTCAGCCTATCTTGAGCCACACGGCGCTCAAACCCTCCAGCGTAATTTCCAGCAGAGCATCGCGAAGCTCGTACTGCTGAAGGCTCAGTTGACAGGTGGACGAACCGTTGAACGCAGAGCGCAAGTTTCTTTGGTGTGCCTCGACAAAAAGTGAATTTTTGCTCAAATAATCGAACACGACAAGCCTGCGCGTTTCCGACCGATTGACCGCCACAAAATAAACGCCATCCGCAGCCTGCCGGCCCAGTGCATCACGGCCTCCGACCACGTAGCGCAGGACGCCGAGACAATCGGCATCGGGGGCAAAGAACACAACATGACCCGTCATGAGCGCGTCCGCCGATTTGCGCAACCACGCCAATTGCCGGTAATCCGGTGTCAGATCATACGACGCTTCCGCAAAAGGCCCTCTGTTGAAGGGATCGAGAAAACCGTTCATGCCTCTTTCATCTCCGTAATAAACGCAGGGCACGCCGGGAAGGCTGTATTGCAGAATCGCGGCCAGGCGCTGACGCCTGGCGCCTTTTTTATTCTGGCTGTCACTGATGATGAACGAGGCCTGCTGTTCCCGGGACATTTTATGCGGATCGATGCGCGCGCTCAAGGCGGTGCGCACGCGCTCCACGTCGTGGGACGAAAGCAGATTGGTCAGCGCGTAGTACATGGGTCCGGGGTAATTCGCCGCCTGATCCACCAAAAAATATTTCAGGTCGCAGGCATCGGACATCCCCTTCAAAAAACCGATCACAGCGGAGCGCAGCGGATAATTCATGACGGAATCGAGGATGCCCCCCAGCGCATAACGGCGCTTGACACCGTAACTGTATTTCGTTGTCGCGTCTTCCCAGACCTCGCCAATCACCACGGCTTCGGGCTGTGTCTGTTTCGCAGCGGTATAGATCATCGCCAGCACGTCGTCCGGCAATTCGTCGGCCACATCGAGACGGTATCCTTTCGCGCCCGCTTTGAGCCAGTGCCGGATGACGCTGTCCTCGTCCGTAATGACAAAATGCTGCCAGCCCGGTTCGTCCTCATTGATCTCAGGCAGCGATTTGAATCCCCACCAGCATTGGTATTGGTCGGGATAGTGTTTAAACATGTACCATGGGTAATAAGGCGAATCCGGAGTGTTTGCGGCGCCCTGGCTTTCATAAGCACCCTCCCGGTTAAAATAGATACTGTCGGAGCCGGTGTGTGAAAACACGCCGTCCAGTATGATGCGGATGTCCAGGTCATCCGCCTTTCGGCACAGTGACTCAAAATCGGCCTCCGAGCCCAGCACCGGATCGATACTGAAGTAGTCGGCGGTGTTGTAACGATGGTTGGACGCCGCCTCAAATATCGGATTCAAATAGACCACATTCACACCAAGGCTTTGCAGATAGTCCAGAGACGCCTCGATGCCCCTGAGCGTGCCGCCAAAGTAATCGCATGGTTCATAGGTTGCTTCGCCGGGCAGCGGGGCGAAAAGCGGCGTTTCGTCCCACTTTTCATGATAATAGACGCGGCGGCCTTTGGAACGGTGATAGGCCATGCCTTTCTGCGCCGTCTGATCATCACTGCGCTGGAAACGATCAGGGAAGATCTGATACATTACGCTTTTTTGAAACCACTCAGGCACCTTAAAACCGGCATCGTAAACAGTGAGTTGATACGCAGGGGGGGGATCGGTATAGACACAACCGATGCCGCCGGTGCGTCTTCCCCCGGCGCCGTAATAGCAAAGTTTACCACCAAGATTGACCGTAAAATAATACCAGTACACATCGGAAACCGACGGCGCTGTGATGTCAATTTGCCAGTATTCGTCCGACCGCTGCATGAGATGGTCCTGGCGGAAGCCCTCGCTGAACAGGCACAGATACACGCTGTCCACATTCTCCAGGCTCGTCCGGATACGCAGGGTAACAGGGGTACAGGTGGCCAAAGCCCCCACAGGATCACGGAACCTGTACAGCGACGAGTCGTGCAGCATTTCATTTCTGTAATTGATCAGCATCGCCCCCACAGACCTTTTAGATTTCAGATCGAATCCAGCCCCCAGATCATCCGGTTATAATCGTCTATCGTCCGGTCAACGCTGAAGTATCCCGCGCTTGCCGTGTTGACTGCGGCCTTTCTCGTCCAGGCGGGCGTATCGGCGTAGGCGGCCAGTATGCTTTCAAACGCGACGCGATAAGCGTCAAAATCATAGAGCAGAAAGTACTTGTCCGCACGGTCATAGTCTCCAAACAACAGCGATTGGTAAAGTTCCTGAAACTGGTCTTTGCCGACACCCGGCAGCGTTCCGTCCACCAGGCGTGAAACGGCGTCGCGAATATCCGCATTCCGGTCAAAATAATTTTTCGGGTGATAGAGGTTCTCCGTCTCCATCCAGGCAATCTCCTCCGCACGAGCGCCGAAGATAAAGATATTGTCTTCTCCCACCGCATCGAATATCTCTATGTTTGCGCCGTCCATCGTTCCAAGCGTCACGGCGCCGTTGAGCATGAATTTCATGTTGCCTGTTCCGGAGGCCTCGCAACCCGCCGTTGATATTTGTTCGCTGATGTCCGCCGCGGGAATCAGCAATTCGGCCAGAGAGACATTGTAGTTCTCCAGAAAAGCAACCCGTATGCTGTCCCTGGTGCGCGGATGCGCTTCCACAAGAGCGGACACCGCGTTAATGAGACGGATGATGCTCTTGGCTCTCCGATACGCGGGCGAGGCCTTGGCGGCAAACAGGAACGTTACAGGCCGAAGTAAAGAATATCCTTCGTTTCCGGTAAAGCGATTGTACAGATATAAAATGTGCAACACTTTTAAAAGCTGACGCTTGTATTCATGCAACCGCTTGGCCTGCACATCAAAGACGGAGTCGGCGTCGAGTGTAATTCCTTGTTGCTTATAAACATATTCGGCGAGGCGTCGCTTGTTTTGCTGTTTGACACTCGCAAAATCGGCCAGAAATCGCTGATCATTCACCAGCGGCTTCAGCCGCTCCAGTTCGTGATAGTCGCGGATGAATTTATCGCCGATATGATCGGCAATCAGCGTGCACAGGGCCGGATTGGCCGCTGCAAGCCAACGTCTCTGCGTAATGCCGTTGGTAATGGCCGTAAACTTCCCGGGGAACATCACATAGAAATCGCGGAAGGTGCGGGTCTTCAGGATTTTGCCGTGAAGCTGGGAAACGCCGTTGACAACATGACATACCGCGACACACATATTGGCCATGCGAATCTCATCGTAAGCCATAATGGACATATGAGATATTTTGTCACGGTCTTCCGGAAATGCTTTGCTGAGTTTTTGGTTGAAGCGTTCGTTGATTTCGAAAATAATCGCGTACACACGCGGCAGCATAGACTTGAATAACTGCTCGGGCCAGGCCGCCAGGGCCTCCTGCATGACCGTGTGGTTGGTGTAGTTGAATACGCGACTCACGATACCGTATGCGTCGTCCCACCCGAGGCCTTCTTCGTCGATCAGGATGCGCATCAGATCCGGGATCGCCAGCGCCGGATGCATATCATTGATCTGGATCACGACTTTTTCGGGCAGCGTGCGTACATCACCATAGTTCTTCTTATGTTCGCGCACCATGCACTGCATCGTTGCGGAGGCCAGGAAATAATACTGTCTGAGGCGCAGCATTCTTCCGGTAATATGGTTGTCCTTGGGGTACAGCACTTTGGATATGGACTCGGCAAGCTCTTTCTGCTGCAACATGTAGACAAAGTCACCCTTGTTAAAAGAATGAAGATCAAATACGGTGGGACATTCCGCACGCCATAGACGGAGCCTCGCCGGTGTATGACTGTCATAGCCGATGACCGGCATATCGTAAGGCACCGCAATCACCGTCTGATAGTTTTTATGCGCGACCGTCAAGCCGTCGTCCGTCCAGACTTCTTCAACCGTGCCCTCAAAACGGACTTCCATCTGTTCTTCGCGCCGCTCGATTTCCCAGATATCCCCTTTTGCCGTCCAGTCGTCCGGCACTTCCGTCTGTTCACCATCCACGATGCGCTGGCAGAACATGCCATATTCGTAGCGGATGCCATAGCCCGTCACAGGCAGGTTCAGCGTCGAAAGCGAATCAAGAAAGCAGGCGGCCAGCCGGCCGAGGCCCCCGTTGCCAAGAGCCGCTTCATTTTCCTGCTCTTCGAGCTTTTCAAAGGGATAACCGATCTCGGTCATGACGGCCCGGTAGTCTTCAAGTAAACCGAGATTGATCATGTTATTGACGAGCGCCCGGCCCATCAAAAATTCTGCCGAAAGATAACAGAGTTTTTTGAGCCCCTTCTTCTCAATTTCGGCGTTGGCCTCGACGCCGCGCTCGAGGATGATGTCGCGCATACTCATCGCCACCGCCTGGAACATTTCCTCATCCGAGGCATTCTCGAGCGCGCGGCCGTAATACCGTTTTAATTTGCCTTCGATGATTCCCTTAATTTTTGAAATCCCGTTTTTCACACGTATGCCTTTGATTGCAAAATTGGGAATATCCGAAGCTCCCGCTGCAATGGCTGACTCTTTATGTGACGACGAAACGCCTGTCAACGAAAATCATGCTGGTTATTGTCCGGCCGTCAAAAGATATAGTTTCGCGTAGGTCAGCGCGCTTTTTTGAAAACTCAAATCCTGGTTCATGGCCCGCTTTCGAAGCGAGTTCATGCGCTCTTTGTTCTGATAAATATTCAGTGCGTACCGCACGGTATGGAGCATATCGTGCGCGTTATAGTTTTCAAAAGAAAACCCGTTGCCTTCGTCCGTATATTCGTTATAGGGAACAACCGTATCCTTCAATCCGCCCGTCGCGCGGACAACAGGCAGCGTGCCGTAACGCAGAGCGATCATCTGCGAGAGGCCGCAAGGTTCAAACATGGAAGGCATCAGAAAGAAATCGCTTCCCGCATATATGCGATGAGCCAGCGGGTCGTTAAACTCCATCAGGCCTATCGCCCGGTTGCCCGTCCGATGGGCAACCCCTTGGAAGAAATGTTCATATTCCTTATCCCCCGTCCCGATCAGCACAAAACCCGGACCCGCTTCCATGATCTCGTCGAATGCACTCAGCACGAGATCAATCCCTTTTTGTTTCGTCAATCGGGTCACCATTCCGATTACCGGCATAGCAGGGCCGATCTTGAGCCCGAGTTCGGCAATCAGGGCCTGCTTGTTTTTCTGCTTTCCCGAAAACGATGCGGCGTCGAACGGATAGGGGATCAGCGGGTCGGCTGCCGGATTAAAGGCTATGGTGTCAATGCCGTTGAGGATGCCGATCAGGTCGTCCGCGCGTGTTTCCAGCATCCCGTCCAGCCCCTCACCATAATGCGGCGTCCGTATCTCCTGCGCGTATGTCGGGCTGACGGTGACCAGCTTATCGGCAAAAACGATGCCGCCCTTCAAAAAATTCGACCCGCCGTGAAATTCGATATAGTCCGAATGATCATATCGCTCCTCAATACCCAGCAGATGCGCTGTATAACCAAAGTCAAAGCGCCCCTGATAACCCAGGTTATGGATCGACAAAACGGTCTTGCACCGCCCCTGCGGATATGAATCATATTGGGTCTTTAACAACATGGGAATCATCGCCGTGTGCCAGTCGTTGACATGGATGATATCCGGCTCAAAGCCAATTACGGGTATCGCTTCGATAATCGCGCGGGAAAAGTAGGCATATTGTTCGCCCTCGAATTTTCCGCCACAGTAGATGGTGTGACCGAAGTAATGTTCATTGTCGATAAAGTAAACCGGTATGCCATCCCAGTCGTACTGTTCAACACCCACGTATTCAGAATGCCGGCCGATATCCACGCTGAAGCTGACAATGTGCCGCACACGCTCCCGATATTGGTCCTTGATAACCCGATGAAACGGCAGCATCAGGCGGATATCGAATCCCAGTGTTTTCAGCTCTCTCGCCAACGTTCCGATCACATCCGCCAGACCTCCCGTTTTAGCGAACGGCGCGCATTCCGCTCCGGTCATCAGGATCCCGGGCAGAACTTCCCTGTTTTTTGCAGCCATGATTCTTTGCAGTTCTTTGTTCATATCAGTCTACCGATCCCTTTTCATCATAATTAAAATATACGGCTGCAAGCGGAGGCAGATCAATCGCAGCTCTGTAGGGCTGTCCGGCAAATCCTTCGTGGGATGCCGTGATGGTCGCCTTGTGATGATGACCGCTTCCGCCAAACAACACATTATCGCTGCTGAACGTCTCTCGCAGCCGCCCATTGCCCGGCAACCCGATCACAAAATGTTCCACCGGCACCGGCGTGAAGTTGAAAGCGCAAATACAGACGTCACCGGGCCCGTCGCCGCGGCGCATAAAGCTGATCGCGCTGTGCTGCGCTTCGTCCACATTCAGCCAGGTAAATCCCCCCCAATCATCTTCGATCTGATAAAGGGCAGGACATGCGGTGTAAAAAGCATTGAGCGCCTTCACATATTGTTGCATCTGGCGGTGCCTTTCATGCGTGAGCAGAAACCAGTCGAGCGGCTTTTGATGATCCCATTCGATGAACTGCCCGAACTCGCTGCCCATAAACAACAGTTTTTTCCCGGGGTGCGCATACATAAAACCGAGTAAGGCACGCATGGACGCGAACTTCTCATCATAAGTGCCATACATCTTATTGAGCAGAGATTTCTTACCGTGGACAACCTCGTCGTGGGAATACGGCAGAATAAAGTTTTCAGTAAAGGCATAGCACATCGAAAACGTCAGTTTGTCATGATGATCATGACGGAAAAAGGGATCCATCGACATATACTTGAGCGTATCATGCATAAAACCCATATTCCACTTGAATACAAAGCCGAGTCCCCCGTTATAGGGCGGCTTGGTCATCAGCGGATACGACGTCGATTCTTCCGCAATGGTGAGAGTGCCGGGATACCGGGTCAATATCACGGAATTCAGCTTTTGCAGAAAAGCCACCGCGGAATGGTCAATATTGCCCCCGTCTTCGTTGGGCACATACTCGCCTTCATTGCGGGCATAATCCAGATAGAGCATCGACGTGACCGCATCGACGCGGATGCCGTCAATGTGGTAAACGTCAAAGAAATACATAGCGCTGGAAACCAGAAAACTGACAACCTCGGGACGGCCATAGTTGAATATCAGCGTGCCCCATTGCGGGTGATTGGCCTGCATCGGGTTTTGATGTTCATAAAGGCATGTACCGTCGAACCGGGCAAGGCCGTGCGCATCCTTGGGAAAATGGGCGGGCACCCAGTCCATAATGACCCCGATGCCTTTTGCGTGCATCGTATCCACAAAATACATAAAATCCTGCGGTGTGCCGAAACGGCTTGTCACCGCGTAATAACCGGTAACCTGATACCCCCATGAATCGTCTAACGGATATTCGGTAACGGGCATGATCTCTACATGCGTAAATCCCATCTCAACAAGATATTCAGAAAGTTCATCGGCCACATCCCGCAGATTCGCAAAGTGATACCCATCGCGCTTGCGCCATGAGCCGATGTGCATTTCGTAGATGGTCATGGGCCGGTTCAGCCTGTTTTGTTCCGGACGCCGCTGCAGAAATTCCGCATCGCGCCAATGGTACCCGCCCAAGCGCCAGACCTTCGAGGCGGTCGCCGGGCGAACCTCGGCATGAAAGGCGAACGGGTCCGCCTTGAGCACAATTCGGCCGTCGTAGCCTTTTATTTCATACTTATAACAGTCGCCGTCCCGAAGACCCGGCACAAACGCGACAAACACGCCGGTATTGAGCCGTTCCATCCGGTTTTTTGAAGCATCCCAGCCGTTGAAATCCCCCACAACGCTGACATCCCGCGCATTGGGCGCCCATACCAGAAAGCGATGCATGCCGAGTTCATCCACGCGGTGACAACCGAAGGTGGCATAAGCCTGCTGCGCCTCTCCGATGTTGAACAGATAAATCTCATCAGTATTGATATATTGCTGATAGTCCTTCATTTGCATACATTCTTAATTATTCGTAATATTGCCATTATCTTACTCATCCCAAACGGCCAAACAGCTTGGTCACATTCGCCAACTTCTGCATGGCTCCGTCATCAAATTGGCCCGGCGACAGCCGCCACTGCCAGTTTCCCTGCGATGTCTGCGGCCGATTCATGCGCGCAGACGAGGGCAGCCCGAGGATATCCTGCATCGGGATGATACACACATCCGCAACAGAACCCATGGCGAGCCGGATCAACTGCCAGTGTACACACTCCTCATTCATGCCGTCAAGGTACGCATTCAAAAAAGCACGCTCGGCAGGGCAAAGTCCGTTGTACCAGCCCATCGTAGTATCATTGTCATGCGTTCCTGTATAAACCACACAATTTTTCTCATAGCGGTGCGGCAGATAGATGCTGCTGCCATCCGGAGCGAAAGCGAAATGAAGAACCTTCAAACCCGGGAAACCAGTCACGTAAAGCAGTTCAAAGACTTCCGGCGTCAGGTAGCCCAAATCCTCGGCAATTAGCGGTAGTTCGCCCAGCGCATTTTTGATTTTGCAAAAAAAGTCCAGCCCCGGGCCGGGAATCCATTGCCCCGTAGCGGCGGTCTTTGCGTCAGCAGGTATTGCGTAGTAGGATTCGAATGCGCGGAAGTGGTCGATACGCAGGTAATCACACAGGGATATTTGATGAGCGATACGCTTAATCCACCACGCATAACCCGTTTGCTTCAGCACGTCCCAGTCATAGAGCGGGTTTCCCCAAAGCTGCCCCGTTTCCGAAAAGTAATCCGGTGGACAACCCGCAACGCGTCCTTGTTTATCCAGTACGTCACGGCCCATCCAGGCATCCGCGCTGTCCGGCGCCATGTAGATGGGCATATCTCCAATAATACTTATCCCTTTTCCGTTTGCATACTTGCGTAACACGTCCCACTGCCTGAAAAAAAGGTATTGAACAAATATGTGATAATGGACCTCCTTTTCCAGGCGCAATGTGACAGCTTTAAGCGCGTCGCACCGCTGTTGTACGAGTTCTTCCGGCCATTCATAATAAGGCTTCATGTCATAAGTGCTTTTCAACGCCATATACAGCGCATAGTCATGTATCCAGACGGCCTGCCGTTGCTTAAATGCTTCGATTTGGTCAGCCAGACACGCGGCGCTGTGATGGTACGCAAGGCGCAGCACTTGCGACTTGCCGATATATTGTGCGTAATAATCCACCGAACACGGATCGCCCGTGAAAAGATTGTCACACATATCCAGTGCATCTCGGGGGAGCAGCCCTTCATAATACAAATCGTCAAAATCGATAAAATACGGGTTGCCCGCAAAGGTACTGAAAGTCTGATACGGTGAATCCCCAAATCCCGTTGGCGAAATGGGTAGAACCTGCCAGTAAGTCTGCGCGCTCATCTGCAGCCTGTCTACAAATTCACGCGAACCCTGCCCGAGTGTTCCGATGCCAAACCGACCGGGCAGCGAAGATATGCCCAGCAATATGCCGCTTCCTCTTTTCATGTATAATATCATACACGAGTTTGGTATTCATGACTATGCGATTTTCTACTTCCGCTTTATCTTTTATCATTAACATATGTCCGCCTTAGAAAAAATCAAGAGGGAAACCGAATTGAACGGTCTATCGTCCCCATGTTCTTTTTCATCTGCTTCTCCTTTCAGCAATTTTCGTATTACAAAAATTAGTTGCCCCTCTGATCGCCTTCTACTTCAGTTTTCCCCTTCTTGTCCTGGACCGGACAAGCCTGCCGCACTCATGTAGAGATACCCATGCGAGGCAAAAGCCATGCCTGCACAAATATCCATCCGCCCAGGATCAGAAGTAAAATCAATAAATCGTTCATTTTTGCCTTTCTTTTCTAATGGGGAAGACGGCAAGCCCGCCTTCCCCATTAGCGATTAATTCAGATATCTGTCAAACATCGCCGTCAATTGGTTTTTAGATAACAATCCGATCTGCGTTTCCTGCACTTGACCGTTTTTTACCAGAAGCAGCGTCGGTATGCTCCGGACCCCATACTGTAAAGCGGTTGCGGGATTATCATCCACATTCACCTTTACAATATTTATCCTCTCTCCATACTGGGTCGCCATTTCCTCCAGAACCGGGCCGATGGTTCTGCAGGGTCCGCACCAAGGCGCCCAGAAATCCACCAGTGTCGGCTTTTCTTCTTCTAACACTATCGTACTAAAATTACTATCATCCGCATGTTTTACAAAATCTAGATTGCTCATTTTGGTTTCTCCTTATCGGTAATTTATTTTGTTTCTCTTTTACGTCTGTGGTAAAAGTTATCTTCTTTTGGCTTTATCAATACACCCGAATCTTTATTGTTGCATTGATCTAAATCAACGTAGGAGGATATTTTTTGCGCATGGATATCACTAAGCAAATAAAGGATATTGGCCTGTTTGCGGGAATATCTGCAGAAAAATTAGACTTACTGGCAAGGCAGGCAACTTACAAAACATTTAAACCAGGTGAGATGGTCATCGGCGAGACCGATTCGATCCGGTCATTTTATGTGGTCGTCTCCGGACAGTTAAAACTCTATAGAAGTTCAGTGGAAGGCAAAGAACAGACGCTGCAACTGCTCGGACCGGGAGATCCGTTTGGCCTTTGTACAGCTTTTGCAACGGAGTCCTTTCCGGCATCCGCGATGGCCATTGAAGAAAGTTCGGTTCTTTTAATTCCCGGCACAGTAATGGAAACGGTAGCCAGACAAGAACCAGCACTGCTGTTCAACATCATTCAGATCTTATCCCAGCGCCTCAAGGATTCCATGACGCTCATCGAATCCCTCGCTTTAAAAGAAATTCCAGGGCGGCTGGCATCTTTCCTGCGCCATGCGTTACCAAAAAATGCCGTGGATAAGAAATCTGCCGTGGAACTGACGATTTCACAACGGGAACTGGCCAAGATTCTGGGTGCCACACCAGAATCACTTTCCCGCGCCCTAAGAAAAATGGCCAGTGACGGTATCCTAGCAACAGCAGGCCGTACAATCACCATTCTGGATCACAAAGCGTTAGAGCAACTGGCCGAAGGTGAGTAGTTCATGTCGGTCAACTGAAGGAAGTTATTATCACCTATCACTTTTCAGCAATCTTATAAAAGGTGGCGTTCCTGTGACCGGTAAATTGATGAACTTCAGAAATGCGGGTTGGAATTTTCGGAAATACTCGCCGCCCAGTTTTGGATCGGACGTGGGCAGCTCCAGCGTGAGCGTAAAAATATTGCGTTCATGTCCGGCATAGTTCCCCAGGGAGCCGGGATAGTAGCCGAACTTTTTCAGTGGATGATTGGCTTCTTTGGATATTTTTTCCATCCACTGTTCAAAAGAATTCAGGTTGGACGAAGGCCCGTCATAATCAAAAAAATTCAGAGGGGAATGCGCGCTCAAAATTTTCTGCGGTTTAAATCGTTTGATGAGCGCAACCTGAAAGAGCGTTTCCTGCTCGGAGGCCGCTTTGGGCCCCGGGTAGTAACGCCGATTATTTTTGCCTTTCTCCAGCCACTGGCGATGAGCGTCGGGATGCCAACGCTTTGTGGGGAAATTTCGATTGATGTCCACACCACCGGCATTAACTCTTGTGGGCGATGGGACCAAATATCCATCAGGATTCACGAGTGGTGCAATCACGATACATTTATCTTGGACAATTTCGGGATGATCTTTAATATAATGCGCCAACTTAAACATAAGATAAACCGCAGGCAATTCATCACCATGCACCCCGCCTAAAAATAAAATACAATTACCTGACGGTTTGCCAAAATTCGCAAAAATCAGGGGATGATTGTTTTTTGATGTCCGGTGATATTCCCAGGGGATACTATCGGGTTTAATATCCTGCCAGCCATACCGCACGTTCTGTTGCTCCAGAATCCCGAGGAATTTCCTCAACTCCTGCAACGATTGATCGGCAGCCCAAACCGCAGGAGACAAACATAAACCCCAAAAAACAGAAAAAGCCAGAAAAAAGCACAGAGCTGTTTCCTTGTTCCTGAATATCACCCTAAACAAAAAAAATTTACCAACGGCAAACAGGCTAATAGGCGTTTTCATCCCTTCATGTTTTTGGAAATCCACTGATTCGCCCGCCTCAACCTTTTACAAGCGGAATCCTTACCCAGGATTGCAAAGACCTTATCCAGTTCCGGGCCTTTGACTTTACCGGTGAGAGCTACCCGGACAGGCATAAACAAATTTCTGCCTTTGCCGCCGGATTTTTCTTTGGCGTGTTTTATCGCCGCGGCATAGATTTCCTGCGACGGACCTGAAGCATGCTCCAGATATTCGCCAAAAGACCTGATCACTTTCCGCGCGTTTTCGGCATCAAAAATCTGTTTTGCGTCAGACGTAATTTCATAACGGTCATCAAAAAACAAATCGATGTGTTCGCCAATGTCAGCCAGTGTTGTCAATTCATCTTTAACTGTTTCGATCACATTCTTAAACCACTGAGGATCCAGTGTTTCCGGCAGATAACCAGACTCGAGCAAAAACGGATGAAGCCTCATTATTAAATCATCGGTAGCCAGGCTTCTAATATAAATGGCGTTGAGCCAGCGGAGCTTTTCTTCATCAAAGACCGCGCCGCTTTTGGAAGCGCGTTCCAGTGAAAATGCTTCAACCATCTCGACCTGCGAGAGAACTTCCCGCCCGCCGGTAAAAGAGCTTCCCAGCAGCCCTAAATAATTGATAAGAGCTTCGGGTAAAAATCCCTGCTTGCGGAATTCACCCACAGACACAGAACCGTGACGCTTGCTGAGCTTGGCGTGGTCTTTGCCCAGGATCAGGCAATGGTGGGCGAAAGCCGGCGGCTCAAACCCGAAAGCCCGATAAAGCATAATCTGCAAGGCTGTGTTGGAAAGATGATCTTCGCCACGGACGACATGCGTAATCGCCATCAGATGATCGTCAATCACCACTGCAAAATTGTAGGCGGGCATACCGTTGGAACGGACGATAATAAAATCGCCAATGGATTCACCCTCAAATTTGATCGTCCCGCGAATCAGATCGTTAAATTCGATAGGGACCTGCGGCACTTTAAAACGGTAGGATGGTTTTCGACCCTGCGCCGCAAGCGCCTCGCGCTGATTGTCGTTAAGATTGCGACATTTGCCCATGTAGCGCGGCATGCGTTTGCTCAGAATCAGCGCCTGACGTTCCTCTTCAAGCTCTTCCTCCGTGCAGTAGCAAGGATACACGAGATCCGCGGCAATCAGCTTTTTCAGATAATCCGCATATATACCCAGTCGCTCACTCTGCTTGTAGGACCCGTAAGCGCCGTCTTTTCCCGGCCCCTCATCCCAGGTAAGCCCCAGCCATTTCAAATCATCGAGCAGGTTGATCTGATAGGAAAGAGCACTGCGGGATTCGTCCGTATCTTCTATACGTAAAACAAAACTGCCACCGTGATGACGGGCAAACATCCAATTGAATAAAGCGGTGCGCGCATTGCCTACATGCAGTTCGCCAGTGGGTGACGGTGCGAATCGAACTCTTGGCTTGTCAACCATTCTTGATCCTTTCCATACCATTGGCAATGGCCAGCACGGCTACGCCTTCCTCGCGGCCAACAAAACCCATGCCTTCATTTGTTTTGGCTTTGATGTTGACAGCTGTCTCTGAAATATTTAAAGCCATCGCAATATTGGCGGCTATCGCCCCGGCATAGGGCGCGAGCTTGGGCTTTTCCATCATGACCGTGACATCAATATTATGAATGCTCATCCCTTTGGCCTCGATGATTTGTTTCACCCGTTCTAAAAGAATGAGGCTGGATATGTTTTTGTAAACCTCGTCGTTGTCGGGAAAATGCCTGCCAATGTCTCCACAACCGGCCATGCCTAAAAGTGCGTCACAGACGGCGTGCAGGAGCGCATCGGCGTCGGAATGCCCCAGCAATCCCCGATCGAAGGGAATTTCAACGCCGCCCAGGATCAGTTTCCTGTCTGGAACGAATCGATGGCTGTCATAACCCAGCCCGCTCCGATAAATGATCTGTTCCTTCATTTTTTCTTTCATTAAAGCTTCTGCTATAACTAAATCTTCCGGGGTCGTAATTTTTATGTTTTCATATGAACCGGCAATCATCCGGACTTTCACACCTATTCGCTCAGCTAAAGACGCGTCATCGGTTCCATAATAATGGTCTTTTTCCGCTGCTGCATACGCCCGGCATAAAAAGTCATACCGAAAAGCCTGGGGCGTTTGCGTCTGCCATAAATTTTGGCGAGGCAATGTTGCCACCACGATGTTTTCACCGGTTGTTTCCTTGATGGTATCTTTAGCTGGAACCCCGATAGACGCGGCTCCCTCTTCGGCTGCCATTTTCACAACCCGAGCAATCATTTCTTCCGTTACAAACGGACGCACGCCGTCATGGACGATCACAACATCGCATGGCTTCGCAATAGCTTCAAGACCATTACGAACCGAATCCTGACGCTGAGAGCCTCCTTTTACAACGGTGGATACTTTTGTCAAACCGTATTTTTCAACAATCTGTTCCCGGACGAATACCAAATCATCTTGCGGCACAACCAGGATAACATCATCAGTGATCCCGGATTTCTGAAATACATGGAGTGTATGAACCAGCACCGGCAGGGAGCTCAGGGAAAGGTATTGCTTGGCGACGTCGGCGCCCAATCTTTTGCCGGAACCACCGGCGGGAATGATCGCTACTGTATTCATAACAACTCCAAAATAAAAACGGGCCCGGAAAACTATTTTCCCGGGCCCGTTCGCCAAAGGTATTTCTTTCCGGCCAAAAAAGACAACAGTGATATGTTTTATTAATTAATACTCTTCTTTTCGGCGGCTTCTTTCAATTCCGTGAAAATCATCCGGCCGGCCGTTGTTTGCAGTACACTTGTGACAACAACCTCAACATTCATATTAATCATTTTCTGCGCGCTATCCACGATAATCATGGTTCCGTCATCCAGGTAACCGACACCCTGCCCCTGCTCTTTACCTTCCCGGATAATCTTAACCAGCATTTGCTCTCCGGGTAAAACCACCGGTTTCATCGCATTGGCCAGTTCATTGACATTCAGCACCCGCACCCCCTGCAACTCTGCAACTTTATTAAGATTATAGTCGTTGGTCATGAGTTTGGCATTTATTTTCTGGGCCAGGGCCACGAGTTTACCGTCCACGCCTTTTATTTTCGGGAAATCCTGTTCAACGATTTCAATATTTATTGCGGAGCTTTTCTGCATGCGATTGAGAATATCCAATCCCCGCCGGCCTCTTGACCGCTTCATCGAATCAGACGAATCAGCAATAAACTGTAATTCATTGAGAACAAAACGCGGAACAATCAGTTCTCCATCCATAAAACCGGTATCGCAAATATCTGCAATTCTTCCGTCAATGATAACGCTGGTATCCAGCAAGCGGTTGTCAACACAATTCTTGCCTTCCGCACCACGAAAATTGAACTCTTCCACCTTTTTTGACCCGAGAACTAAACCAAGGTAACCTAATATACCAGTCAGAAGCAGATAAATCCAGGGAACAACCTGCTGATTCTGTGTGATCTTGATGACCATATTCAAGCCAAAACCAAGAATTAATGCAATCAGCAAACCGATGACCATACCGATAACACCGCCCGCGATTATTCTCAGAGATAACTTACGGATATCCTTTTCAACCCTGATGACCAGCAGCGCAACTATTAAACCTATAATAAATCCGACAATTGCCTGAAAAATAGCATACGAGTTTGTCGCTGCCAGCATATAGTAAGTGATAAAATAACCGCTAATCGAACAGGCTAAAACTAATATTGCTCTTACGATCAACTGCGTCACCTCCTTTCTATAAAATTATATAAATGTCATATATATACATCAATAAACACCTAAAATACTTCTTAAATAATATGGAGGCCTCATTTTTTCCATGATCAAGGAAAGCTGATCCCGTCCTATTTTTATTTTTCAAAGAGCATGATATTATTTAACAAATTATAGACCGCTATTGTACCGTAAAAATCATCTGCAAATCGTGTTCGACTTTTGCTTCCTGCGCATTAGTGGCCACAGATATTTCTTTAACCAGCAAATTTTTAGCGGTATCCATCATCTTCCGCTCTCCGAAGGAAAGATTCTTATCACTTTTTAAGATAAACAAATCCCGCAAAACACTGGCAATTTCAAATACAGAACCGGTTTTGATCTTCTCCAGGTACTCACGATAGCGCTTATTCCAAGTTTGCTTATCGATGGTGACATCTTTATTACGCAAAATTTCATACACTCTGGGTATTTCCTTCTCCAGAATGACTTCGCGAAGCCCCACAGCCTTGGCCGATGTCGTCGGGATCATGATCTTCATGCCGTTACCCATAATTTTCATTACATAAAAAGGCTGCTTCTTTCCCATAACCTCTCTATTTTCAATAGCTTCAATGACACCGACACCTTGTGCCGGATATACCGCCAAATCCCCTACTTTAAACATTGTATATTTCCCTGCCTTTCTATAATAAGGTGTCAAGATAGCACTTATTATGCATTTAGTCAATGATTAATGCAATTTACTGAAATGCTTAGGAAATACAAAATCAATGTTCACGCGTGCAAATTTATTTGTCGGCAAGGAGACAGTTAATTATGGCAGGTAAAATAAGGGATTGCGCGGTTTATTACCTTTGAGGCGGATTTCAAAATTGATATACGTATCTCCAATGTCGTCTTTTTCTCCGGCTAAAGCAATGACTTCGCCTCTTTTAATATTCTGATCCGCCTTGACGGATCTTTTCTTGAGGTGGGTATATACTGTCGCAAAATCAGTCGGATGACGAATAATGATCGTTTCCCCGAAGGGTGGTAAGCTTGAAGAAAAAATGACGGTTCCGGAGGCTGCAGCCTTAACCTGTGTTCCCGCGGGGCACACAATTTTAATCCAGTTGTGGTATGTTTTGTTTGGCTGAATCCCGAAAGGGGTTTTCACGGTTCCCTTGACGGGCCAGATAAACATGCTTTTCCCCAGCCTTATTTCATCTTTCTTTTCCGCTATCGGCAGTTTTTCTTCTATTCCCGGTTTATTTTTTTCAGCCGCAGCCTTAGGCATGCCAGCGGCTGCGGCAACTACTTCGGAAGATAACGGTTGGAAAAGAGGTGCTTTCTCTGCAGCGGGCGGCAGATCAACCGATTTAGACGGTTTTGCAAGTTCAGGAAGCTTCTCATCCGTTGAGCCGTTTTCTCGTTTTGCATCAGCGCGGGGCGTCTTGGCGTGAGCCATCACGTCGTCGATTGCCTGATCTGCCTCCGGGATAAAGATGACTGAACCTTCTTGGATACTGGAAACATCCATGATGTTATTGACTTCTGCCAAATCCTGCAAACTGATCGAATAAGCACGGGCAATCTTGTAAGCCGTTTCACCCTTCTTCACGATATGATAAACACCCTTTGCCTGGCTTTTTTTCTGCACCTGAGGCCCGGAGCAGGAAATCATCAAAAGCAAAGTAACGAGTATCAGGAGAAAGCTCGTAAAAATATATCGGCCTCTACGAAAACCGGCATGCCGGATCATTCTTTCCATCCACTCTCCCCAATCAGACTGACAAAGCGGCAGCCACCCAGGTCTTCTTTCTTTATTTCAGCCGGATTTTCCACAGAGCGGGCTAATTTATACAAAGTCTGCACCTCGCGGCTGCCAACCGGAACAACAAGTCTGCCTCCCGGGGCAAGCTGTTCGACCAAATATTGTGGAATCCGCGGAGCGGCGGCTGTCGTAATAATCGCATCGAACGGCGCTTCCTCTTTCCAGCCGTAAGAGCCGTCGCCGACACGAATGGCAACATTATAACAGTTAAGCCTGTCCAAAATCTTTCGCGCACGTGTTGCGAGGGTGGCCACCCGTTCGATAGAAAAAACTCGATCAGCCAGCTTAGCTAAAATCGCTGTCTGATAACCCGATCCTGTACCGATTTCCAGGATACGCTCGCCGCCCTTTAATTCCAGAGCCTGTGTCATCAAAGCAACAATATACGGTTGAGATATGGTTTGTTTTTCTCCGATGGGCAAGGGGTTGTCGCTGTATGCCTGATCAATCAAACCTTCATCCACAAAAAGATGACGCGGGATAGTTTCCATCACTTTCAATACGTGGGCATCGCTGATTGAACGGGCCCGAATCTGCGTCTCCACCATCCGTGTGCGCTGCTTTTTGTATCTGTCCATCAAATAGCCTGCATCTTTTTCCTTTTCGGAGGAATCTTGTAGAGTTGCCGAACCGTTTCATGCCTTCTGAGCCCCAGGGCTTCACGAGTCACAATCAAATAATAATATTGGATTTCGGCTTTTTGACATGCTGTATTGAATTGATCAATGATCACATTAATTTCTTCAAATATAGACTGTTTATTATTCATGTTTCCCTGACCGGAACCATGGTTTTGAACTATTCGCAGATGCTCGATCTTTTGTTCAATCTGCCGGTTGATCTTCATGAGCACTTCCAGCGCATCTTCCACGGCAAAGCCAGCCCGGCTCAAAACAGCCGCTCGTTCCCGCAATAGTTCTTCACACAAACTCTCGTGCTTATTTTCTTTTCCCGGTAGCATAGCCTGCATAATAAAACCTGCCCTTGAATTCTTTTGCGGCATTTATCATTTAAGCGCTTAATTTTCAAGTTAAAAAGGCTTTGCAAACAGGGCGAAATTTTTTCCTTTACAGCTTGGGATTATTTCGTTAAATAGTCACATCTATTAACATCTCCAATAAATAAGCTGGTATCTCCATGTGCCCTGAAGTCAAATTCCCCATGTCCAAAGCAGTCCGCAAAGCCTATGGTCAGGGTGAGGAAGACGAAACCCTTGTCCCGCTGGTCTTGGTCAACCATCAAAATGAACCCGTAGGAAGAATCCATGCGGGCGATTCGGTTATTTTCTATAATATCCGCGGTGAACGCGAGATTGAATTAACTCGCAGTTTTACGGAACAAAGTTTCCGTGAATTCCCGATCGATAAAAATATCAACGTCAACTTTGCAACCATGATTGAGTATCAGAAAGGGTTAAACGTTGAGGTCGCTTTTAAGCCCCAGGGCGTTCTTTCCGACACATTAAGTGATGTCATCGCCATGCAGGGCTTAACCCAGGCCAAAATAACGGAAGCAGAAAAAGCCGTTCATGTCAGCTTCTTTTTCAACGGCAAGAAATCCGACCCGCTGCCGGGCGAAGAAAGAGTCGTCATCCCGACACGCAAAGATGTCAGGCTGTTTGATGAAGCCCCGGAAATGTCCATCGGGGAAATCACTGACGCGGCCCTCGCCAAGATTAAAGATCCATGCTGCAATTTTATCGTTGTGAATTATCCGAATGTGGATGTTGTCGGTCATATCGAAAATGAGCCGGCTGTGCTCCGTGCGATTCAGGCGGTAGATCAAAACGCGGGCCTTCTCATTGAGGAAGCGCTACGACAGGAAATCGCCGTGATGGTCACAGCCGATCACGGCACGGTTGAAAAATGGCTTTACCCCGACGGCGGAGTTGATACTGGTCATACGAATAGCCCCGTGCCTTTTATCTTACTGCACGCGGATCAAACATTGACACTGAAACCCCAGGGAACGCTGACCGACATCGCGCCGACGGCACTGGATATCCTCGGCTTGCCTGTACCCGCCTCCATGACCGGGATTTCGCTCATCGAACAAAACAGACATTCCTTCGCACCCGTTAAACGCTTATTGCTGATGATACTGGACGGCTGGGGACTGAGCGATGCCGAAAACGGCAATCTGATCGCGCGCGCCGTAACGCCGGTTATGGACAGATTGATCAAGACCTGTCCCCTGGCAAAGCTTGCCGCATCAGGCGTCGCCGTGGGACTGCCGCCACAAACCGTGGGCAATTCCGAGGCTGGGCATTTACACATTGGCGCGGGCCGCCGGATTTATTCCGACCGCCTCAGTATTGACCAGTCCATCATAAGTCATGACTTTTACAAAAACCAGGCTTTCATCAACGTCATGAGGATGGCTAAACAAAACGGCACGGCGCTGCACGTGATGGGTATTGTCTCTTTTTTCAGCTCCCATGGTTCCATTGAACACCTTTTCGCCTTAATGGACATGGCCAGAGAACAAGGCATTCCCCACCTCTTTATTCATGGAATGCTGGGCAGACGCGGCGAACAAGTGGAAAGCGGCGCCCGCTATATTCAACAGGTGGAAGAAAAATGTCTGGCTTTGCGACTGGGACAGGTGGTATCCGTCATCGGCCGCTACTGGTCGATGGATCGCGAAGAAAACTGGGACCGGATTGAAAAAACCTACCGGATGCTGGTTTATGGAGAAGGAGATAAAATCTCCGCGGAGTAAGGAAAATGCAGGCCACGTTTAATCAAACACTCATCGAGCTTGTCTGTGGAGACATCACCCAGGAAAACACGGATGCCATTGTCAACGCCGCCAATAGCCGTCTCGCGGGCGGCGCCGGCGTAGATGGCGCCATTCACCATGCCGGCGGGCCTGCCATTATGGCCGAATGCCGTCAAATCGGAGGCTGCCCGACAGGCCAGGCCGTCATCACAACGGGCGGCAACCTCAAAGCTCGATATGTCATCCATACCGTTGGACCCATCTATCGCGACGGCACACAGGGCGAAGCACAACTTTTGGCCGCCGCTTATCAGAATAGCCTGAAGCTGGCCGTAGAGAATGGCGTGCAAAGCATCTCCTTTCCGGCTATCAGCTGCGGCGTTTATGGTTATCCGATCCAGGAAGCCGCTTATTTGGCGCTGAAGTCCTGCGTTGAATTTGTTCTGGAGAATAAAGAAATTCAGATCATCCGCCACGTTCTATTTAATCAACGGATATTTGACATTTTTGCGCAAGAAATCAATCACCTCGCGAGCTCGCTGCGGAGAATTGACGCTCGTCCCGCAACAGCGGGATTAAAAAAAGAATAATCCGCGCAAGTGCCTCTGCCGATTTTTGATTCACCTTGATCATCCCGTCAAATTGTGTCACATTAAAGCCATGAGAAAAAAACACTTCCAGGCACGTTTACAATCCATTGGTGAAATTTTGTTTTCCACTTTTAAAAAAAGAGGCATGGCCGCCAAACTGGAAGAAAACGTCCTGTTCAAACTCTGGCCGAAAGCAGTGGGCGCGCAAATTGCCGCGCAAACCCAACCCGACGGCTGGCGTGCGGGAACCCTGTTCGTTAAAACAACCTCCTCCGTCTGGGTGCAACAGTTGCATTTCATGAAAGAAGACATCCGGCAAAAAATCAACGAGCTTGCCGGAAAGACACCGGTCAAGGAAATTCACTTTACCGTCGGATACAGACCTGCTCCCAAAGATTCCGGGCACAATGCCGCAGCCATAGAAAAGATCGTCCTCAAGGAAAGAGATAAAAAGATGATTGCCGAATGTACGGAAGCGCTGGCGGATCGGGAATTAGCCGAGATAGTGAAGCGGGTCATGAAAACGGAAATCAGCCGCCGCAGGCTTCGGGAGGAGAAGCCAGCTCGCTGAAAATGTTTTTCATATCTTGCGTGTATTTTTTGGGTTCTTCGTAAATATAAAGCGGCGGCTCTATTTTCAGTTCTTCGCGCGATCCGCTTCGTCCCTCCACCAGAGCAAACTCCGCAGGGGATACGGCATCGGAAAAGACCAGCTTCATTCTTTTGGGTTCAATATTGTTTTTACGAAACAACACAACCAATTCAACCAAACGCTTCGCCGGATAAATGGTGAAAACCCGGCCTGAGGGCTTGAGAAGATATTTAGACGCCGCCAGAAAATCCGCAAGCGATCCTTTGATCTCATGACGTGCGACCGCTTTTTCCAAAAGAGGATTAATCCGGCCGGACGACAATTTCCGATAGGGCGGGTTGAAGATAACATTATCAAACGAATTTGCCGTAAAATTTCTTTTGACCTCCCTTGCATCGCCCAGAACAATACGGACTCTTTTTTCCAAACCATTGAGCTCAGCATTCTGACATGCTAGCGTGGCCTGCCCTTCCTGAATTTCCAGGCCTGTCCAGTGCGTTGAGGGATAGCGTCTGGCCAAAACCAGCGCGATGACGCCGTTACCGCAACCCAAATCCATATTGACGGAACGAGACTTCAAGGAAACAAAATGTGCCAGAATGAGCGAATCCAGATTAAAACGGTAGCCGCGCTTGCTCTGGCGGATTTTCAGACTTCCTTCCAAAATTTCATCAATTGTTTCTTCGTCTATCAATATCTGGCCCTTTGTATAAGATGATTCGACGAATTCAAATCCAAAAGACTATTTGCTGATCAGAAAATACAGTTCCCCTTTTTCCTTCAGGCTGCCTGCGGTGGCCTGCGCTTTCGGGCCGAAACCGCAGAACAGATCGACCCGGCCGGGACCTTTGATAGCCGAGCCTTTGTCCTGATTCAGAACAAAACGCGAAAAACTAATTCGTTTTGTCGCATTATTTTCATCATCCAGGACAGGTTTACGCAAACGGATATACGCCAGCGCGCCCTCAGGAAAATAATCCGGATCGGTGGCAATCGACCGGTCCGGTGTGACCGGCTGGCCAAGCGATCCAACCGGTTCGCTGTCCACAAATCGGAAGAATATATATCGCTCATTGTAACTGAGAATCTCAAAAAGCTCCTGCTCGTTTTTGCCTTTTAACCAGGTTTTAAAATTGCGGTAGGACGAATCGCTCCGTTCGATTTTGTTTTGATCCAACATATTCCTGGTGATGGAGCGGAAAGGCCAACCATTGTTCTGCGCATAACTTACCGAAAGCATTTTCCCGTCTTCCAGCTCGATTTTTCCCGAACCCTGAATGTGCAGAGAATTCAATTCGACGGGATCCGACACCCAGATCAGTTCGAGGCCTTTGCCCCGCAGCACACCATCCACATCGATTTCGCGGCGCGTGTAATAGGGAACAGTCAGGCCGTTTGCCTTCCGGCTAATCTTCGTTTCGTTTTTGGATACTTTTTCCGTCACAATGTCCGGCGGCGGCCGGTAAAGAGGATATTGATATTTATCTGTCCGAGTCAGCGACCCTGCAAGCAATGGTTCATAATAGCCGGTAAACAGGATTGCGCCATCGCCATTTTCTCCCGGCGCACGGAGCACCAGAAATTCCGCGGCAATCTGTTTTTTCTTCTGTTCAAGACTTGTGTTGGACTGAAGGATTTTGCGAAAAGCCATCAGCGATTCCTTCATCTGTTTTGCGCCGACCAGTCTGTCCGCGATGGGGAACATCTGATCGCGTCCGGCGCCGTCGTAATAGTTAAGACTGCGGTCAATGGCCAGAACGAGCGACGCGGTATCCAGATCATCATCAAAGTCCAGGCTCTCCGCATCCACTTCTGTAAGCGCGCGGGCGGGCGGCGGTGCTCCGGGCTTATGCGTTGCTTTTGGCGTACAACCATTTAAAGCGACAACGACCATCAACAGCAGGAGGAAAACGTTTAGCGCGTATTTCATAGTTCTATAATCATCGCGACTTCATCGCAGTAATCGGGATATTTGGAGCAGCGGAAACAGTCCGCCCAGATTTTTTCCGGCAGGGTCGAACGGTCCACCTCCTTGAAATTGAGTCGGGCGAAAAATTCCTTCTTATAGGTGAGGGAAAATATTCGAAACAGCTCTAATGTAATAGCCTCGGAGATACAAAATTCAACCAGTTTTCGACCGATGCCTTTTTTCCGGTAAGCGTCGTCCACATAAAGAGAACGGATTTCGGCCAGATTTTCCCAGATAATGTTCATGGCGCAAACGCCGACAATTCGCTGTTCATCCTCATCGAAATAGACAATAAAATCCCGCACGGAATTATATATATCCATCAAGGAACGCGGCAGCATCTCCCCCTTCCCCGCCGACAAATTGATTAAACGGTGAATGGTCTTGACATCACCGATGCGCGCTTTTCTTAGCATGCTTGCTCCTTCCCGTATCAGCCGCAACAAGCGCCTTGCTTGCGGCGCTGAGCATCTCGCGGGCATGGTCTCGCGCCGTTTCGGTCACATCCACGCCACCCAGCATCCGGCTGATCTCTTCTATCTTTTGTTGCCGATCAAGTTGTTCCACCATCGTCTTGGTCCGGCCTTCGGCCACTTTTTTGGCCACGCGTAGATGATGACCGCCGAAACTGGCAATTTGCGGCAGATGCGTAATACAGATGACCTGGTGATGGACCGATACTTCCTTTAACTTTCGCCCGACGATTTCCGCCGTGGCGCCGCCAATGCCGCTGTCCACTTCATCAAACACCACTGTGGCCACCGATCCGGTCTGCGATAAAACATTTTTCAGCGCCAGAACAATCCGGGATAATTCGCCGCCGGAAGCGATTTTATTTAAGGGCTTCGGCTCTTCTCCAGCGTTCGATGCCAGATAGAATTCCAGGTCATCGCCGCCTTTCGGGCCGTACTCTTTATCTGTTTCGGAACAACGCCTCAGGAACTCAACGAAGAAGTAAGCGTGCGGCATGTTTAAATCATGCATTGCCGCATCGACCGCTTCTTTCAACAAGACGGCTGCCTGTTGTCTCAGCGCCGAGAGCGCCAGCGCTTTTTCATGCAGATCGTCCGCGATTACGATTTTTTCTTTTGTCAGCTTATCCAGCTCTTCTTCCACGCTTTCGACGCGCTGTAACTCTTCCTCCATCTCCTGTTTTCTAACCAGCACTGCGTCAAGGGATGCGCCGTATTTCCGTTTGAGCCGGCTGATTGCATCCAGACGCTCGTCAATCGTCGCGAGCTTTTCCGGATCAAAAACCAGTGTTTTGCCGTAATCGCGCAACGTGCGCGCCGCTTCCTGCAAAACGATGAAACTGCCCTCCACATCGGCTTGCGACAGATTCAAGCCCGGATCAATCTTCTGTATTTCCTTAATCTGCGTAAGAACCTCTTTGAGCTGGTCGCTTACGCAACGGTTCTCGGCGTAAAGCAACGCGTAGGCCCGGTTGGCATAATCCGCAAGCTTTTGGGCGTTAACTATTAGTTTCTTTTCATCGGCCAGCGCCGCGTCTTCTCCCGCGCGGGGATTGAGGTCTGCTATTTCTTTGAGATGAAACTGTATCAGGTCTATTTTTTCCGCGCGATGACGGCGCATATTTTCCAGTTTTTCTATCCGGTTCAGCATTTGCTGATACCGGGAATAGACGTTTTCATACGTCTTGCGCGCCGTGAGGCAGCCGCCAAATTCATCGAGAATATCGATGTGGTTTTCGGCGCATAGAATAAGCTGATGTTCATGCTGTCCGCATACATTGATAAGAGATTCACTGATCGTAGCCAGATTCGCCAGTGTGGCCATCTGCCCGTTGATTTGCGCCCTGTTTTTACCGGTGCGCGAAATCACCCGGCGGATGACCAGTTCCTCGTTGGCTGCAAATCCCATTCCGGCCAGTTTTTCCTGAAGCAGGCTATCGTTCCTGATGTTAAAGAGCGCTTCCACTGTGGCGGTATCCGTCTGCGTCCGAATCATTTCCGCCGTGGCTCGATCACCCAGAAGCAGGCTGACCGCGCCGATTAGAATGGACTTTCCGGCGCCGGTTTCTCCCGAAATGATATTCAAGCCTTCATCAAATGAAACATGAAGCTCGTCAATGATGGCAAAATTGGTAATGCTCAGTTCATGAAGCATTTTTTCTTTTTCCAGTCCCTGTTGGTAAACTGCCCCAACCCAGTTTGGAACGCAATATCTCTCCGTAGCTTCGGTGCGGTGAAAGAACCAGTCTTGTATAATGTTTTGATTTTCGTATCGTCATGACATCGCCGGAACTGATCCGGTAGGATTCCTGGCCGTCCAGGGTAACCGTCGCGCCGCTTTCCTTCGACCACAACGTGATTTGCAAGTCGGAATTTTCGGGGAAAATAATCGGCCGGTTCGTCAGCGTGTGTGGACAGATCGGATTGATAATGATCAAATCTTTGCCCGGGAAAACAATCGGGCCGCCGGCTGAAAGCGAATATGCCGTCGATCCTGTGGGCGTGGAAATAATGAGACCGTCGGATTTATAGGTGGTCAGATATTGATTATTAATGACCGTTTCCAGCTCCACAATGCGGGAGAGATTGCCACGGTTGATGACCACGTCGTTCAATACAATGCCCGAACCGATGATTTTTTTGCCCCGGCGGATTTTCACATCCAGCATCATCCTTTTTTCCGTCAGAAAATCGCCTTTTAGAATCAGGTCAAGGGCCACATAGGTTTCGTTTAAATTGACTTCCGTGAGATAGCCAAACGTCCCCATATTGATGCCGACAATGGGCACCGGGTGCTGGGCGACATAGCGGGCGGTGCGCAGCATCGTGCCGTCTCCGCCGAGGACGGCAATCAAATCCACTTTGGACGCCAGGTCTTCGAGTTTAAATCCTCCGCTGCCGCCGATGGCGGCGGCGATGTTCGCCTCCAGCGAAACTTTAATGCCCCTGTCTTCCAGCCATTTTTTTAACGCACCGGCAAATCCGGCAATATTTTCTTTTTCAATGTTGGCAATAATGCCGACTTTCTTAATTTTCATGATGATTAGCTCCAAAAGGACGTCGTTTCGTAACATAAAAAAAAGACGCTGTCTATGGATAAATATTTTCCGGACACCATTGAAAACTCTATGATTTATAAAGGCATTTTAAGAACATAAATCCTTGACAGGATCGCTTCCGATAAGATACGGTGCGCGCCTGTGAGGTGATTAATATGGGTTTGATCAAGGGCAATTTCTCTTTTATGCAGTTTTCAGTGGAAGGCCAGTTGCCGCAGGCTTTTACCACTTTTATCAACAACCGGATCAAAGGCAACTCGTTTCGGGAGGCGCGCAATTCCACGGAAGAAAAGCGCATGGGCTGGGTATCACTTACGGATATACTGGATGCCGACTTTGAAAAGGCCAACTATGCGCTGGGCGATTATCTGATTTTTTCTTTGCGGATCGACCGCAAATTGATTTCCCCCAAACTGATGAAAATTCGTTTCATGGAAGAGCAGAGAAGATTTCTGGCTGAACACGGACAAACCCGTATCGGCAAGGCCATGAATGAAGGACTCAAAGACAAGGTCAAGCTAGAGCTTATGACCAAAAGCGATCCCGTACCTTCTTTTTATGACGTCTTATGGGCGGTGGGACAAAACAGAGTTTATTTTTCATCTCTATCCGACAAAGTCGCGGATGATTTTGTAGATTTATTCAAAAAGACTTTTTCGCTGGGTCTGAAACGCATCCTGCCGCAGGAGCATCCGCTGGCGCTGAAAAACAAAACCGAAGGCGATGTCGCCGCTGAGGACATTTCATTGATCGGACGCGAGTTCCTTACCTGGCTGTGGTTTAAATCCGAAGAACGAAACGGCCGCATTGCGCTCACCAAAACGGAAGAAGTCGAATTACATCTGCTCAAACGGATCGCACTGGAAGCGGGAGAAGGAGAATATTCGCAGGGCGTGGTCTGTTCCGGACTGCACGCCGAGCTTAAAGAAGGCAAGGAAGCCATTCGGCAGGGGAAAAAAGTAAAAGAGACGGGCATGAAACTTCACCGCGATCAAAACGAATGGGAGTTTAATTTTAAAGCCGACACATTCTACTTTCAATCTCTGAAAATGCCGGTGGTGGACTGGCAGGAAACCCCGGAAGACCCGTCCGCAAGCCTTTTGGAACGCATTTATCTGATAGAAAACGCCGTCAAGACTATCGATGACCTCTTCAAATCTTTCCTGGCGATTCGTTTTTCCACGGACTGGGCGGAAAAGGAAAAGCCGGCGCTTATGAAGTGGTTGAAGTAGGCTGACCCCCTGTAAGGGGGCGCAAGGCTGAACCGACTGAAGGCTGAATATCAAAGACTGATGGTCTTGTAAAAAGTCCATCAACCTGTCATTCCCGCCTAATTCCAAGTTGTATTCAAGGTAGAGACATTGAATACAATGGCTCTACATGGTGGATCGCCATTGATACCAAGTTGCATTCAAATGTTAACAGTAGTTCGGGTCTTTAGACCCGTTGAACACGCGAACCTAAAGGTTCGGACTACGTTGGTTCGTTATCCTTTGAATGCGACTTGGTATGACAAACCCTCGAGAATTTGTTACACGTAAACACGTGATAGATTTATGCCTATGATGTTTCATCCGGCAGCAAACATGACGTTGCCAGAAACATTGTGGCCGATTTATGGAATTTCCGCACAGGCGTTCTCAGCATCCAGGTCTTGCAAGAACTGTATATCAACGGTCAGATCATCGAAGGGGTCATACTTAAAAATCATTTTGTAACCTGAAGAACAGACGTTACCTGCATGTAATCTTAGAGGATTTGCGCTTAACGTTTCAGATGCGGCTGGAGCGTATTTTCCAGTAGCTGCCTTTGCTCCTCAAAATCTTGATTGTCTTTGTTTGGCGGTAATTTCATCAGTGGACAGAAAGTTACGGTAACGCAGGCAAACGGTTTGGGTACCATATATTTATCCCAGCTCCTCGCATACCAGGCACGATTGGCGGTTACGTAGACAGGCGCGATGGCGGCATCCGCGCCGGAAGCGATCGCGATGACGCCTGCTTTGACAATACCGGCCGGACCGCGCGGACCGTCCAGTAAATGCCCCGCTATACAGCCCTGCTGCAACCGGGAAATCATTTTTTTCAAGGCTGGCCCCCCGTTGCGCGACGATGAACCTCTGACCGGAAAAACATGCGCCGCCTCGGCTACGCGCGACACGATATCCCCATCCGTGCTTTTGGAAATCATGACACAGGTGGGGTATTTCCGATAGCGGAGAAACAGCCTCAGGCCAATAAAAAACTGCTGATGCCAACAACCAATCAGAACTCTGCCCCCCTGCTCCAGATGATTGATCCACTCGACATCATTAATCACTTTTAGACGAAACGTCATTGAATAGATCAGGGCCAGATAATAAATCATGCTTCCACCCAATCTAACGGTTGCAATCCTGCGCAGCTTCTTGAACATGTCAAACTCCCTCATTAGGGACTGTGTCACAATTCATTTTCATGTCATAACCTTTCAGGTCACGCGTTTCGAAGCAAAGCGAGAAATCTTGTTTTTAATAAATTCAAGGTATTAAGATTCCTCACATACGTTCGGAATGACAATTGTTATAATTACGACACAGTCTCCTAGCGGAGACAAAATAATCACGGATGACGTTTCCATGCAAGGACAAATTAACATTTGACCTTGATTATCGGCCGGCGATTGTTTAAAGAATCTGTCAGTTACTGATCGGACGCATCACAAAAAGACAAACACGCGAGGCATGATTCATGAGCCACAACCACATCATTGAAAGCATGAGCCAGACTGATTTTTACCCACACTGTCCTGAAAAGGTTGAACTGGTGCAAACGCATATTTCCTACGTCTTCATTGCCGGCGATTTCGTGTATAAAGTAAAAAAACCGGTAAATTTCGGTTTTCTTGATTTTACCACACTCGAAAAAAGAGAATTCTACTGTGAAGAAGAACTGCGCTTGAATAAACGCCTTGCCCCCAGTATCTATCTTGATGTTGTGCCGATTGTGCAGGATGATCTGGGGCGCCTGTCGCCCGGCGGCGATGGAAAAACCGTCGAATACGCCGTCCGCATGAAGAAGCTGCCCCTGGACAAGATGCTCAAAATCTTACTTGCTAAGGGTCAGGCTGATGCAAAAATCATGGATGCCGTGGCCGGAAAAATCGCCCGGTTTCACGCGGCCGCGCAGACCGGCGGCGCCATTGACGAGATGGGGTCCACCAAGACCATCCGCCGCAATCACGAAGAAAATTTTACGGAAATTGAAAAGTATATCGATGTCACCATCCCTGCCTACCAATACCAGTTCATCAAAGAATATGTGGAAAGATTCCTGGCCGTCAACAAACATCTTCTGGAAAAAAGAGTCGCGGAACATAAAATCCGGGAATGCCACGGCGACCTGCACCTGGAACATATCTGCATTGCCGATGAAATTATTATTTTTGACTGCATTGAGTTCAATGAGCGATTCCGGTTCAGCGATGTGGCGGCCGAGGTGGCTTTCCTGACGATGGACCTTGATTATAACGGTTACTTCAGCCAGGCTGAAGACTTTGCGCTCTCGTATCTGAAATACTCCGGCGACACGGATATGCACGCTCTTTTAAATTTTTACCGCTGTTACTATGCTTACGTTCGCGGAAAAGTCATCAGTTTTCGCCTGGATCAAAAAGAAATACCAGCAGCCCTGCGTGCTGAAATAAAACAGACCGCCTTGAAATATTTTGATCTGGCTTATGCTTACGCAGCGCACCTGGAAAGACCGGTTTTGATTCTTACCGCGGGACTGATCGGCTCCGGCAAAAGTTACCAGGCGCGGCACCTGGCGGGGCGACTCGGCGCAGACGTGATCCGCACGGATGTTCTGCGCAAAGAACTGCTGCGGATCGCGCCTGCCGAAAAGCATCATGAATCGTTCGGGCAGGGCATTTACGCCAGTGATATTTCCCGGAAAACCTATGAAAAAGCCATCGATCTGGCCGCTGAAATAATTGAGCAGGGCAAGCCGGTTATTATCGACGCCTCTTTTAAAAACCGCTCTGATCGCAAAGGGGCCGTCGATCTGGCCCAACGGCTTCATGTGCCTTTTTATGTCATTGAATGCACCTGTCCCGATGACCTTGTTAAAATACGCCTGAAAAAAAGAATGCTGGATAATGACAATTCATCCGACGGCCGCTGGGAAATCCTGCAGGAGCAGAAAAAACAATACGAAGAAATAAGCGAAATTCCCGAAGGCTTCTACTTTAAAGTTGATACGTCGGGCAATCCGGAAATTGCCCGACAGAATATTATTCGCACGATCAAAATGGCTGAATTACAGATTAGAAAATAAATTGTTTACGGTTTGGAAGCTTCTTTGTCTTTTGTTTTTGCTTCAAGTTTTGCTTTAGCTTTTTCTTCTTTTAGTTTTTTTGATTTTGCTTCTTCGGCAAGCCGTGCCTTCGTTTCCACAATGTATGCTTCTACCTTCAAATCCAGGCCCACGCCGGCATAATCGCGTGCGATGGCTTCAAAACGTTTCAGGGCGGCGTCATACTTTTTCTGTTTGAAATAAAAATTACCCACATAAAACTCATGCTCAGCAAATTTTGACTTGCATTCCCGAATCATTTTTTCGGCCAGGATGGAAAATTTGCTTTGCGGAAAACGGGCAACCAGTTTTTCAAACTCTCTTCTGGCTTTTATGGTTTCCGTCTGGTCACGGTCAATCGCTCCAATTTGCACGTAGTGGCACATCCCCATTTGATAAAACGCATAGGGGACATTTTCATTCGTCGGATAAAACGCTGTAAAATCACGATAGGCTATTTCCGCCTCCACGTATTCCTTATCACTGTAAAAAGAATCCGCGATGCCCAGCTCGGCTAAGATGGCCAGTTCGTGAAGTGGATATTCTTCCTTGAGGCGAACATAGAATCCCCTCGCTTTTTTATAGCTGCCGTTCTGATATTCAGTAGTGCCACGCGAGTAAAGAGCTTCCGGCGTTGACCGGACCGGTTCGTTCTTACGAAAAAAATCAAAAATATTGCCTTTCAACAGGCTCGATTTGTCAAATGAGCAACCGCTGCAAAGCAACATAAAGACGATGATCATACTGATGTTTTTTAATTTCACAAGAATTCCTAATCAGAATTTACTAAAAACACGTTATTCCTGTTGTATTCGTCAGAACGGATATCACAGGCTTTTATTAATAAACGCTTCGAGTTTATCTTTCGGCGCAAGACCAATGAGGGTGTCCGATACTTTTCCATCTTTAAATATAATCAAGGTCGGAATACTGCGAACACCATACGCAACCGCCGACTTCTGAGAGTCGTCAACATTCAGTTTCATGACTTTAATTTTGTCTTGATACTGAACGGCGATCTCTTCCACAAGCGGTCCGATGGCCTTGCAAGGCCCGCACCAGGGCGCCCAGAAATCAATGAGTACCGGTTTGTCGCTTTTCAGGACTTCTCCCTCAAAATTGCCGTCGGTGGCCACACCAAGAAATTGGCTACTCATGAAACACGCCCTCCTTTTTTATTTGCCGACTATATGTCACAGCGCAGTAAAAAAAGTCAAATGCTATTTAACCTATTCTATTCCAGTTCTAAATCGAAGATGATATCGCGGCGGCAAGGAGGAGGCAACGAGACGTATCTTTACATACGTTGAGGAAGCCGACGACGCTGCCAACAAAGATAGCGCTTTGATTTAGGGCTGGAATACCCTTTCTTTTTTGACTGTACCCTCTTTATCTGCTATAAATCAAAGCATAAGGAGGTTGATATGGGACGAGTCGGTGTATTAGCGGGCACGATTATGATGGAAAGAAGCCATCTGATTCAAAAAGGCAGCAAGCAACGGATCAAAAATCAACATGGTGAAGCGCTGGCCGTTTTGACGGATAAGATGGTCTTTATTGTCCGGCACGGCGATGACCCCGCCGAATATATTCTACCGCACAAGATCAACCATCACGCCAATCTTCAGGCGCTGAAAGATCTCGGCGTTACCGACGTGGTCGGCATCAACTCAACCGGATCATTGAAGATAAGTTTGCGTCCGGGCATAATCGTTATTCCCGATGATTTTATCACCCTCACGGCGACGCCCACCATTCATCAGAATAAAGCCGTCCACATCACGCCTTCCTTAGATGAATCCGTGCGCCAAAAACTGATCGCGGCGGCGCGGAATTGTGATCTGGAGGTTGTGGAAACCGGAACCTACTGGCAGGTTACAGGCCCCCGCCTGGAAACCCGGGCGGAAATCCGGATGATGGCGAATTTTGCCGACATTGTCGGTATGACGATGGCCAATGAAGCGGTGATTGCCCTGGAAATGGGTTTGTCTTACGCCTCGGCCTGTTCCGTTGATAATTTCGGCAACGGGCTTATGGAAAAGCCGCTCAGCCTGGAGGAAATCATAACAGGAACTCGCAAAAACGCGGACATGATGATGAAGCTACTGGAAAACTATGTTGGTTCAAATCTCTGAACTTTAGGGTGAGCCTTATCCTTTTGCTTCAGGGGCAACCACGCGAACGAGTAGTTTATCAACCCGGTTGCCGTCCATATCGACAATTTCAAAAAGATAGCCACTGGCGGTAAATTTTTCGCCGATTTTCGGAATGCGGTTCAATTGATACATAGCCAGACCGCCCAGGGTATTAACATCCGGCCTTTCGTCTTCTTCTTCAAACAGCGAATGAACTTTCAATAAATCTTCAACATCTTCCACTTTCATTGAGCCGTCCATCAGATAGGAGCCGTCTTCCCGCTGAAACACTTCCGGTTCGTCAATATCGCCCAGAGCGGGCAGATCACCCATAATATTCTCAGTCAGATCGTGAAGAGTGATAATCCCTTCCACGGATCCGTATTCGTTGATGACGATCCCAAAATGCTTCTTTGTTTTGCGGAACATCTCCAGCACTTTCAGAGCCGGCGCCTGTTCAGCAATATACAGAGGCTCCAACAGGATCTCCTCCAAACGCAGTGTTTGATGCTTGATATAGTAGGCCAGTATGTCCTTGACATTCACCACACCCTTGACGTAATCGACTTCATCTTCACACACCAGCAATCGCGGGAAGGATGAATTCAAAGACTCCGACAATATTTCATCAGGGGTTTGGTGAATATCAAGCCAGGTGACATCCACGCGGGGAGTCATGAGCGCGCTCGCCCGCTTGTCCCCGAAACGGATGACTTCATTAATCATGTCGGATTCCTCTTTTTCAATGACGCCGTGCTCGGAACCCTTTTTTAAAAACATGCGCAGTTCTTCTTCCGTGACGGGGGCTTCAATGCGGTTTTGAACACCAAATAATTTCAGGACCAGTTTTGTGGAAATACTTAAAATCCATACGACGGGGTAAGTGACCGAACTGAATACTTTCATAGCCGGAGAAAGGAAGATGGCTATCGGTTCGGCATGATTCAGCGCGATGGTTTTCGGCACCAGTTCTCCAACGATCAGGGAAAGGTATGTAATGATACCGACGACGACAACGACAGAGAGAGTGTGGGCGTAAGGAGCCAGCCAGCCGACATTTTTCAACAGGGGAGCAACATCTTCCGCCAGAGCCAACCCGGCATAGGCGCCGGACACAATCCCGATGAGCGTAATGCCTACCTGGATGGCGGAAAGAACCTTTTCAGGCTCGGCCAGAAGGGCAAGCGCCGTTTTGGCTCCCAGCCGTCCGAATTTTGCTTCTTCTTCCAGACTGGAGCGACGCGCGGAAATCAAAGCGATCTCATACATGGCAAAAATGCCATTGATGATCAGCAACAGGGCAACAACGAGCAATTCCATTATATTTTATTCCTGGAAATATTTTACTTTCGCACGCATGTCTTTGCGTATCGTTATGTTCTCTATCTTAATTGATTTTTAAAGTCAGTCAAGCGGTATATAATCAAAGGCTGCAAGTCTGGAATTCCGTTGGCTCCAGAATGTTTAATTTCTTGCGCCTGAGGTATTCCGGAAAACCGTACAAACGCTTTCCCCGATATTCCATGACCACGGCGTCCGCCGGACAGTTATTCAGACAACCGAAGCAGGCCAGACATTTATCGCGATCCACAAATTGTTTCTCCGGATGGATAGCGGCTACCGGACATTTTTTCACGCAGGTCCGACAGTTGATGCATTGGGCGGCATCGACGGTGTGAAGGCTTATCGCTTTCTTGTTGAGCCAGACCAAAGGCAGCATCCGCGCCATTTCCCGGAGCGCGATTTCGGAGGCATAGGAAACCGGTTGGCCTTGCTTGACTCTCTCCAGAACCTGCCTGGTGAAGTTCCGCACCTGGTTATAAGTGGCCTCATTGGGCAGATGTTCGCCCGATCGCTGGTTGGCGCTGTCCCAGTCTGGCGTGGGATAGGCTGGAATACTGCGAAAGGCACCCATGCTCACAGGAACCCCTTCCTTTTCCGCTAAAAGATGAAGGATATGACACAGGGCGTTATGCTGATTGCCTTCCGGCCCGCCGAAAGACACAAACGCCGCCACAGGCGTTCCCGTAATTTTCGGCATCGCAGCCAGCCAGTCGCTGACATTAGAAGGAATATCGTAATAAAAAACCGGCGAGCCGATCAGGATCAGATCATAATCCGCCAGGCGTCTTTTATCGAAACTCCGCATGTCGGCCAGATCCACCGTTAATCCCCTGTCTTTCAGGATACAGGCCATCAGTCTTCCATAGCGACTGGTAAATCCCGACTGACTGTAACACAAAACAAGCGCGCTTTTCGGATTACGGGTTTTCAATTCCCGCTGGACTGCCCGCGCCTGTGCGGGAAGCGACAGGCTTAAAGCGGCGCAGAGCATGGCGCTTTTTTTAATAAAGTTGCGTCTGTTTTCCATGTGGCTCCTTGCCGGGCATCTTTCAATTGTTTACCGGTCAATGTTTATTTTTCTCCACGGCTGAAGTCTATTTTCAATTCATAAACATCCGCGTCCAGGTGTGTCGTTAGCGGATAGCCGGATTTGGAAAACACCTGCATCATCGGTTTATTCCGGGACAACACATCCGCCGTGAATCCTGCGATATTTTTCTCGCGGGCGATGCGGATTAAATACCTCAGCAGAAATGTGCCGATGCCCCGCGCCTGCCAATCATGATGGGTCGTGAAAGCGACTTCGGCATAGTGGGAATTCGGATCATTGATATAATGTCCGATGGCCACGATCTTCTCGCGGCCTTCCGGCTCCTCCTTGCCGATAACTGCGGCAATGGCCATCTTGTCATTGTAATCAATGGCGGCAAACGGCATGGCCACCTTATGGGGAAAAGACTTGAGGCTGTGGAAAAACCGGGTAAAGATATCCTGTTCCGGCAAATCATAAATCAGATCCTGAATGGCCCGCTCATCCGTAGCTTTCACCGGACGGAAAAAGAGAGACGTACCCTTGTTGTCAACCCAGTTGACTTCGTATTCCTTCGGATACAGCACCACCGGAAGCGTCTGGTCCTGAAAAATGTAACGCTGATTCTTGGCGGCGGCAAGCAGTTCGCCACGGAAATCAGGATGGGCGATGTTCATCAGCATCATGGCCCGATCCCGGATGGACTTTCCATGCACGTAGGCAATCCCGTATTCCGTCACCACATAGTGAATGTCCCCCCGCGTTACAACCACCCCGCTACCCGGAGAAAGATAAGGCACAATCCTGGAAATCTTTCCGTCATCCGTTGTGGAGGGCAGCACCATGATCGATTTGCCGCGCCTGGACATGGCCGACCCGCGCACAAAATCCACCTGCCCGCCGATGCCGCTGTAAAATTCAAAGCCCAGCGAATCAGAACAGACCTGCCCGGTCAGATCGACCGTGAGCGCGGAATTGATGGACACCATCCGCTCATTTTGTGCAATCACATACGGATCGTTGACATACAGGCAGGGACGAAACTCAAACAGCGGATTGTCGTGCACATAGTCGTAAAGTCGTTTGGTGCCCATGCAGAAAGCCGTAACGATTTTTCCGGGATGCAATGATTTCTTTTTACAGGTGACAACGCCGCTTTCAATCAGATCGATGAGACCATCGGAAAAAGCTTCCGTATGAATGCCTAAGTCTTTTTTGTTGGTCAGGTAGGGAAATACCGAATTCGGAATCTTCCCCACACCCGTCTGAAGCGTTGATTCGTTATCGATCAGGTCAGCGATCAGTTGGCCGATCGCCTTGGCAATATTGTCCGGTGATTTCTGAATAAATTCGAGGAGTGGCGTATCGTTTTCCACAAAAGCGGAAATTTCGCTGACATGCAGAAAGCTGTCGCCCAGCGTTCTGGGCATATTCGGATTAACTTCCGCCACCACATATCGCGCCACTTCCGCGGCCGTCTTGGTAATATCCACCGAAATGCCCAGGCTGACATATCCGTTATTGTCGGGCGGTGATACCGTAATGAGTGCGACATCAATAGGCATAGAGCCTCTTTGAATCAGGAGAGGAATCTCCGACAGAAAGATGGGCGTATAGTCGGCGCTGCCTTCCTTGATGGCGGCCCTGGAATTTGAGCCGATAAACAAGGCGTTGTGCCGGAAAGCCTCATTATACTTATCCGTTGTATAAGGGGTGACTCCGATATCCAGGAAGTGAATCACCTCGGCATCGGCAAGATTCTGCGATGAATCGATCAGCGCCTTGAAGAGCCCTTGAGGCTCCCCGCAGGCGGAGCCGATAAATATCCGCGCCCCGCGCCGGATTCGCGATAAAGCGCTTTTCGCGTCGGTCAGTCTTTCCTGATAAGTCTCTTTCCAGTTGAATATCATATCGTTCATCCTTCATGAAAGTCCGGACCGTGAATTTTCTCGTAAATTCAGAAAGCGCCGAGCTGACAGGGTTTGACTTTAATTTTCAGTTTCTCACAGGCGGCGCATACATCCAGACGCTTGATCTTCAGTTTGTCCGCAATATTCCAGGCCGCCGTGCAGGAAAGCCTGTTATTCACCAGCGCCGCTGTAATGTTTGATTCCAGATCAGGTGAAACAGACTCGGCTTCGGAAACGAGCTTTTTCTTTCCATCATAACCGAAAAGCCCCAGTTGGCATTGGGCAATGTTGATATTGAGTATGTCAATGGCCACGCCGATTTCGCTCATGGATATGTTCCTCTTTTGAGATATTTTTTCCGCCGCTTTGCAGGCAATGTTGTCATCCTTGGACTGCTTGAGAATTTCCTGTTTCAGGTCCTCATCAATTTTCGTCTGTTTCGGATGCTTTTCAAAATATTTGCCTTTGTCCAGATGGGTCATGACTTAATCCCCTTTCTTATAAGCGTGATAATGCGTCCGTATCCAGTGTTTTAAATCCATTCTTTTCCACGAGCTTTTCCGTTTTTTCGATTTGATCCACATCCACGACAAATACAGCTTTGGCCGAGCTTTCAAGCACAAAACCATAAGCGTTGTTGATATTGATCCCTTCCCCAAACAAAAGCTGCATTAACTTATCCAATCCGCCCGGCTTATCGGGAATCAGCACGGCCAAAACGCTCTTCAGATGCACCGTCATGCCTGTATCCGTCAGCGCTTTTTCCGCGCGCTGCGGGTCATCGACGATCAAATTGATCACCCCGAACGTATCGGAAGTCGATATGGTTGTCGCCCGGATGCTGATTTTGGCCTTGGCCAGAACGCTCGTGACGTGAGCCAATTTCCCCGGTTTATCTTCCGCAAAAACAGAAAGCTGATAAGCAATCATAATTTTCTCCTCGGGTTGTTCATCAAATTAGGACACAAACACATAAACACGTAGGGAACGGTCGCGACCGTTCCCTACATTAATCTTTGCGGTTGTCGATCACCCTAACCGCCTTCCCCTCCCCTTTCGGAATGCTGTCGGGTTCGACCAGTTCGACTTTCGGCGTAATTAAGATTTCGCCTTTTAATTCCTCAATAATTTTCTTTTTTAACTTTTCCAGCTGTTTCAAATCACCGGAAAAATATTGTTTGCCCACTTCCACCTTCACCGTCATATCGTCATTGTACCCTTCCCTGGTCAAAATAATCAGGAAGTTTGTGCCGACACCCGGAATGTCCATCAGCTTCTTTTCAATCTGCATCGGGAAAATGTTCACGCCCTTGAGGATCAGCATATCGTCCGATCTGCCCTTGATCCTTTCGATCCGGCGATGCGTCCGTCCGCAGGCACAGGGTTCCGGGATAATCCGGGTCAAATCCTTGGTGCGGTAACGGATGAGCGGCATACCCTCTTTCTGCAAAGACGTCATAACCAGTTCACCTTCCTCGCCGTCGGGAACCGGTTGCAACGTTTTCGAATCAATAATCTCCACCAGGAAACTGTCTTCCCAGATATGCATGCCGTCCTGGTAGGGGCATTCAAAGGCCACACCCGGGCCGTTCATTTCGGAAAGGCCGTAGGAGTTGAATGCCTTGTAGCCGTATATTTCTTCAATCTTTTTGCGCATCTTTTCCGTGTGCGGCTCCGCGCCCAGGAAAGCGATTTTTACGGACGTGTCCTTGCGCGGATCAAGCTTCAGGTCATCAAAAACCGTGGACAGATGCAGCGCGTAGCTGGGGATGACATGAACAGCCGTGGTGGCGAAATCGCGCATTAACTGAATCTGGCGTTTGGAGTTGCCGGCGCCCGCCGGAATAACCAGAGCACCAATTTTTTCAGCGCCGTAGTGAAATCCCAGACCACCCGTAAAAAGTCCATAGGTCATCATGTTTTGAAAGACATCGCCTTTGCGCATACCGGCCATGTACAGGCATCGCGCCAACAAATTCGTCCAGACGGCGATATCTTTGGCGGTGTGAAAGACGACCGTCGCCCGACCGGTCGTTCCTGATGACGAGTGCATCCGCACCAGTTCGTCTTTCGGCACGGCGGTAAAACCGTACGGCCAGTGTTCGCGCAAATCGTCCTTGGTCGTAAACGGAAACTTGCTGATATCCGAAAGGGATTTCACCGAACTGACACCAATCCCCTTTTCCTGGAACGTTTTGCCATAATAATAAGATTTTTCCGCTTTGATGAGCGTATCCTGAAGCGCAATCAGTTGCGCCGCTTCCAGCTTGGAACGATCCATGGTCTCTACTTCTTTTTCCCAGTACATTTAACCCTCCGGAAAGAAATCATTTGCATCTTTTCTACAATGATGACGTCCTTTTATCAAGTCAAATCTCGGGTTAGGCTTTTGCGTAAAGGTCGTTTTCCAATACAATCCGACCTTGCCGAATCAAATACTCCAAGTGCTTCAGTATTAGCACTTTTTCATTAAACTCATATAACTCTTTGGGTTCCCTCGACCGGCCATAAATCAGCCAGGCGGATAGAATTTGCGTAAGCTTCTTCGGTCGAGCAAGATAGTTCAGTATTTTTTCATCACGTTCATAAATAATGCTTTCGTAGGCATCCCAGAGCGGGCCGGGATTTTCTTCATAAACTCCCGTATTGTGCGCGGCCACCCATCTCCGGGCAGGAATTGCTTTGAGTTTACGGATAGAGGCAATGGTCTCTTCAATACTGGAGGCCACATCCCCATACCAGGGACCAAACGACGTCAGATCGTAATCTCCAAGGAAAAGGATTTCTTCCTCGGGAAAAAAGAAGGACAGGTGTCCAGGGGTATGCCCCGGTGTGGCAATGATCTGGACGGAAAGCCCCCCCAGATCAATCGTTTCATCATCCGCAAGAAAACGCGCTTGGGATATTGGCTGATAGTTAAACTCTTCGATCATGATTTTTTCCCAATAGCCGCGCTGATCGGGACTTTGTAAACCATACCAGTCTAAAAAAATACGAATGTCCGTCAGCGGCGGAAAATCACGCCCGGACATCCATAACGGACAGTTTTCAAAAAGATTCAGATAGCGGATGTGATCTTCATGCCAGTGCGAAAGCCAGACCCAATCGACGCCTTCATCCCTCAGCTGCGTGAGCTTTTCCAGAGAGCAGGCGGGATCGATAATCACACTCGCCTTGTCCCCTTTCAGATACAGAGAATGATTAAAAGGGTACTTTCCCCCGTTTTCACCGTAAACAAAACGAATCCGCCCAAACTGACGATCCTGCATCTTATGACCTCCCGCAAAAATTATTCGGCACTATAGAAAATTCTCCATCCAATTTCCATCATTAATTAAAGCCACCGCGCGAGCTCGCTACGGAGAATTAACGCTCGTCCCGCAACAGCGGGATTAAAGTCGTATTTCTGCCTGTTGCATTTTAGCTATGGCAAATTAATATATTTTTTGATAAGTTAATATCCGTGCAAAAAATGAAATGACATCATTTTCCATGAACCACCCTCCATCGATGATGATTTAATGCACGTAAGCACGCGGCCTCCATAGCATTCTATTCTGATAAGTATTACTTCACTTCAAACGAGTTTACCCTTTTGGAAAGTGTTCGACTTTTTAACGAGATTAAAGATTCCGGGAGATAACCATGGTTAAGAAAAAACATAACACTGTTGTTCTTGAAAAATGCCCGACAGGCATCAAGGGGCTCGATGAGATCACGAAGGGAGGGCTTCCTAAAGGCAGGCCAACCCTGATCTGCGGCTCTGCAGGCTGCGGCAAAACACTTTTCGCCATGGAGTTTCTCCTGCGCGGCGCCCTGGATTTCGGAGAACCCGGGGTCTTCATGACCTTCGAGGAGACGCCGGACGATCTCGCGAAAAACTTCATCTCTCTGGGTTTTGATATCAACGACATGATGTTGCGCGGTCTCATCGCCATGGACCACGTTTACATCGAACGAAGCGAAATTGAAGAAACAGGCGAGTATGATCTGGAAGGATTGTTCATCCGCCTGGGAAGTGCCATTGATTCCGTCGGCGCAAAGCGGGTTGTCCTGGATACCATTGAAGCGCTTTTCTCCGGACTGACGAATGCCGCGATCATCCGGGCAGAGCTTCGAAGGCTTTTTCACTGGTTGAAAGAACGCGGCGTGACGGCTATCGTTACCGGCGAAAGCGGCGACAAAATGCTCACCCGCTACGGGCTGGAAGAATACGTGGCTGATTGCGTGATCCTGCTGGACTTCCGCATCGACGAGCAAATTTCCACCCGCCGCCTGCGTATTATCAAGTACCGCGGCTCATCTCACGGCGCCGACGAATATCCCTTCCTGATTGACGAGGGCGGCCTCTCTATTCTGCCCATCACGTCCCTGGGGCTCGACTACCCTGTTTCGTCACAGCGTGTCTCCACGGGCGTTCCCAAACTGGATGCCATGCTGGAAGGGAAAGGGTTCTACCGGGGCAGCACCATTCTCATCTCCGGCACGGCGGGCACGGGCAAAACAAGTTTGGCGGCTACCTTTGCCGACGCCGCCTGCAGGCGAGGCGAGCGCTGTCTGTATGCCGCCTTTGAGGAATCGCCCAGCCAGATCATCCGCAACATGGCCTCCATCGGCATCGATCTCGCCCCATGGGTGAATAAAGGGCTTCTCCGATTTCACTCCGCCAGACCTTCGCTTTACGGCCTGGAGATGCATCTTCTCACCTTCCACAAGATAATCAATGAGTTCCATCCCCAGATTTTCATTGTGGATCCGATCAGCAACTTAAACGCCGCGGGATCGGCAACGGAGGTCAAATCCATCTTAACGCGCCTGATCGATTATTTGAAGATGTCCAATATCACGACCTTCCTGACGGACCTCACCCATTTTGAAGGCGTCCTTGAACGCACCAGTGAAGAGATATCTTCTCTGATCGATACGTGGATACTCCTTAGGGACATCGAACTCAACGGGGAACGCAACCGGGGCCTCTACATTTTGAAGTCCCGCGGCATGTCCCACTCTAATCAGATTCAGGAGTTCCTGCTTACCAACCGGGGCATTGGCCTGATCGACATCTATACCGGTTCAGGCGAGGTATTAACCGGCAGCGCCCGGGCGGCTCAGGAAGCCGGGGAAAAGGCCATTGATTTGGTGCGTCGGCGTGAGGCGGAGCGCAAACTCCGCGCGCAGGAGCGCAAGAGAAACGCCCTGGAAGCAAACATAACTGCGCTGCGCGCCGAGTTTGATGTAGAAACACTAGAGGTGCAGTTGATGGCGGAAGAGGAACAAAAAAGACAAGCTGTCCAGGCGGAAGACCGTCTGGATATGGCGCATCTGCGCAGGGGGAAACCTTTAGATATACAGGCGTTGCGCTCGAAAAAAAAGACGAAAGGATAGGAAGATGAAAGCTGTTTCAAAAGGTAAGAGCAAAAAAACAAAGAGCGATGCAACGGAAGAAGTCTGGAATCTAAGGTTGTATGTAGCCGGTCAGACCGCGAAATCGATTTCGGCCTTTACTAACTTAAAGAAGATCTGTGAAGAGCACCTCGCGGGGAAATACCAAATTGAAGTGATCGACCTTTTAAAAAATCCTCAGCTGGCCAAAGGGGACCAGATTATTGCCCTGCCGACACTGGTCCGGAAGCTTCCCGAGCCGATTAAAAAGATTATCGGCAATCTGGCAAACACAGAGCGCGTACTGGTGGGGTTGGATATTAGATCAGTTTGAGAAGACAGAAGGCAGGAGTCAGAATATAGAAGATATGAAGATAGAAGTTAGGAATTCCCTCTCCCTTCAGAGAGTGTGTCGCAATGTCATTGCGAGGGAGAGAAGCGACCGAAGCAATCTCATAAGTTACCGAATACATGAGATTGCCACGACGCCTGAGAGGCGTCTCGCAATGACAAATGAGAATTGCGACACACTCTCTCAGGGGAGAGGGTTAGGGTGAGGGTGAAAACCAGCAAATAACCTGATAACCTGATAACCTGAAGGTTACACGAGGTTACACGAGGTCACGCGTGCCATCACAAACAAAGAGCCCCCCTCCCCTCAATCCCCTCCCTCAAGGGGAGGGGAAGTTTCTTAGGAGCAACTTACCCGATGGTGCGCATCGGGTTATAAATGGAAGAAACACAAGCTGTCATTGCGAGCAGACCCTTGGTCTGCGTGGCAATCTAACCACATGAGATTGCTTCGCTTTGCTACCCTGAAGGGCACGCGTCGCAATGACCCGTTCATGTTTCTTAGGAGACAACCCTCTAGTGCCGTGGGCCCCTGTATTCTGGCTACTAACTTCTGAACCGTAACTTTTTGGAGAAAAAGACATGGTGATAAAAAAAGTAAGAATAAGCACTGAGGAATTTGAAAAAGCGGCAGCGATGCAAAGTCGCGCAAAGTATATTCTTCGTTTGTACGTTACAGGGATGACCCCGAAGTCAACCCGGGCCATCGCCAATGTCCAGAAACTCTGTGAAAAATATCTGGAAGGCGCCTACGAACTCAAGGTGATCGACATCTACCAGCAACCACAGCTGGCCGCCGGAGAGCAGATTATCGCCACCCCGACACTTATCAAGCAACTCCCGCTGCCCTTTCGGAAGCTCATCGGCGACATGTCGGATACGGAAAAGTTTCTGATCGGAATTGATTTGAAACAGAAGATAGAAGATAGAAGATAGAAGTCAGAAGATAGAAGTCAGAATTCAGAAGTCAGAAGATAGAATAAAATATGGAGAGAGCTTTGCATAACTTCATAAAACCAACAATTTTGTCATTCCCGCTTGTGCCCTAATGACCTGAAGGTCATAGGTGATAAGTTAAGTTGTATGATGCCATATCCTGAATAGATCGAGTTAATGTAGTGCGGGTCTTCAGACCCGCTAAGGCATGCGCACCTGAAGGTACGCACTACATCATTCATCTGGAATGAGAGCGAATTTATGAAAAATACCGATAGAACCCGCCAGCAACTTTTAGATGATTTACAGGAACTCACGGAGCGGATGACTCAATCCGAGGAAACGCTGCGCGCCATTCTGAGCGGTGAGGTGGATGGCCTAGTTGTCAAAACGGCGGAAGGTGATCGCGTCTATACACTATCGGGCGCCGATCATCCTTACCGGATCATGGTCGAAGCCATGAACGAAGGGGCCGTCACCCTGTCTGACGACGGCACAATCCTTTTCTGTAATCAGCGTTTTGCCGATATCGTCTCGGGATCTCTGGAAAAAATTATTGGGGCCTCCATCTACCGATATTTTTCATCAACAGACCTTCCGCTATTTAAGGGTTTGCTTGCGCAGGGCTTAAAGGAAAACAGTAAGCTGGAACTGGCCTTACAGACCGCAGATGAAAATTCTGCACCTGTCTTGCTTTCCGTAAGCGCCCTCGGGCACACGGATACGCAAGGCGCGGTGTGCATGGTGGTGACCGACCTGGCGGAGCAGAAGCGCAATGAAGCACTGCGGGTAGAGGAGGAGGCGCTGCAAAAAGCCCATGACAAGCTTGAAGCGCAGGTTGCGGAGCGGACGGTCGAACTGCGGACGGCTCTTTCGGAAATTCAAGCGATGAAAGAACAGCTCGAGGTCGAAAATATTTATTTCCGTCATGAGAGCAAAATGAAGCATCAATTTGAAAATATTATCGGACAGAGCGACGGCCTGAAGTATGTTCTCTACCGGGCCGAGCAAGTGGCTCCGACCAATGCAACGATCCTCATTCTCGGAGAAACCGGAACGGGAAAAGAGTTGATCGCCGCCGCCATCCATAACCTGAGCCCCCGCAAAGAGCGGCCTTTGTTCACGGTCAACTGCGCTGCGCTGCCGGCCAATCTCATGGAGAGTGAATTGTTCGGCCGCGAGAAGGGCGCATTCACGGGGGCCGACAGCCGGCGGATCGGTCGGTTCGAAGTCGCCAATGGTTCCACTCTTTGCTTAGACGAGATCGGGGAGCTGCCGCTGGAGTTACAGGCCAAGCTTCTGAGGGTCATCCAGCATCACGAATTTGAGCGCCTGGGTTCGTCCCAGACGATCAAAATTGATGTGCGGATCGTGGCAACGACCAATCGAGACCTCGATGAAGAGGTCCGCCAGGGCCGGTTCCGGCAGGACCTTTTCTACCGGCTTAACGTCTTTCCCATCACGGTTCCGCCACTCAGGCTTAGGCGAGATGACATCCCGCTGATGGTCCAATCATTCATCGAGCGGTATTCCAGGAAGTTGGGCAAACAGATCACGTCGATTTCGAAGGAGACGATGAAAACGCTGCAGGGTTATCCGTGGCCCGGCAATGTCCGCGAACTAGAAAGTATCATTGAACGGGCCGTCATCCTGAGCCCCGGGCCGGTTTTGCAACTGGTCGATAAACTGAAGATTTCATCCCCTGCCCTATCATCCGCTGTAAGAACCCTGGAAGAGACGGAGCGAAACCAGATCATGAAGATTCTTGCAGAAACCGGATGGCGCATCGAGGGCAATGACGGGGCCGCCGCCATCCTGGGCCTCCACGCCAGCACGTTGCGAGCAAGGATGCATAAGATCGGGATCGCAAGGCCGGACGCCCAAGAATGAGATTGGCGTATTTAAGGAAAACATGATATGCCTATACCCATGAAAAAACAAACAAAACCAGCAAACAACCGTCATAAACGGGACAAATCTCCTCCGGCCCCGAAAAACAGGACAGGTAAGTTTGCGAAGTTGTCTGCTGCCGCTCTTTCCAGCACTCCCTTGAGGAGCAGAGAAGCGCAGAAAAAAACTTCCGGCTTACTAAACGACACACCGGCTAAACCGGAAAGCCACCTTTTCCCCATTGTCGGCATCGGCGCCTCCGCCGGCGGACTGGAGGCCTTGGAACAATTCCTGCGGCATGTGCCCGAAAATAGCGGCATCGCCTTTGTCATCGTCCAGCACCTGGACCCGACCCACAAGGGAATCATGCCCGAACTCCTCCAGCGCATCACCGCGATGGAGGTTTTCCAGGTTAGTGATCGAATGCGGGTCAAACCCAACTGCGTCTATGTGATTCCTCCCAACAAAGATATGTCCATTCTGCACGGTGTGCTGCACTTGTTTGAGCCATCACAGCCCCGCGGCCTTCGGCTTTCGATTGATTTTTTCCTGCGCTCGCTTGCCGAAGATCGCCATGAGCATAGCATCGGCGTCATCCTTTCCGGTATGGGTTCGGACGGCACGATAGGTCTGCGGGCCATCAAGGGAGGGGGGGGGCTGGTGCTGGTGCAAGCGCCTGCCTCGGCCAAGTTCGACAGTATGTCCAAGAGCGCCATTCACGCGGGGCTTGCTGATGTTATAGCCCCAGCGGAGGATCTGCCCGGAAAGATTATCGACTATCTCAGGCACACCCTGGTTATCACCAAGACCGAAATCCCCCTGGAGGAGAAGGACCATAGCGCTCTGGCTAAAGTCCTCATTCTGCTTCGGGCTAAGACCGGCCACGACTTCTCCATGTACAAGAAAAATACCCTCTATCGCCGGATCGAGCGGCGCATGAGTATTCACCAGATCGACCGAATCGCCTCCTATGTCCGCTATCTGCAGGAAAATTCCCAGGAGTTGGAAATCCTCTTCAAGGAACTTTTGATCGGCGTGACCAGCTTTTTCCGGGACGAGGCGGCCTGGGTGCAACTGCGCGATGAGGTCATCCCGGCGCTTCTCAAAACCCACCCGCAAGGCGGGAAGCTGCGGGCCTGGTCGGCTGGCTGCTCAACCGGAGAGGAAGCTTATTCGCTGGCGATAGCCTTCAAGGAGGCCATCGAAGCGGTCAATCCCACGGAGAATTTCACCCTGCATATTTTTGCCACCGACCTGGACCGCGACACGATCGACAAAGCCCGTTCCGGGGTCTATCCGGCGGGCATCGCCGCGGACGTATCGCAAGCTCGCCTGAAGCGGTTTTTTATCAAAGAAGAGAATGGCTACCGCATTGGCAAGGAGATCCGGGAAATGGTGACCTTCGCTACGCAAAATGTCATCATGGACCCGCCTTTTACCAAGCTTGATATCCTCATCTGCCGCAACCTTTTGATCTATCTGACACCGGAACTGCAAAAAAAACTTTTGCCGCTTTTTCACTACAGCCTGAAACCAGGTGGTGTCCTTTTTCTGGGGAGCGCGGAGACCATCAACAACTTCACCGATCTTTTCGCGCCGCTCGCCATCAAGTCGCGACAATTCCTGCGGCGGGAATCCGTCCTGACTGCCGAAACACTGGCGTTTCCATCCTCATTCATCCCAACGCTTCCGGGACTTCCCAAGGAGTTAACCATGTTGAAACCCGCCGCCAATCTCCAGTCTCTTGCGGACCAACTTCTCTTGCAGCACTTTTCCCCGCCTGCCGTTTTAGTCAACGACAAGGGCGACATCCTCTATATCAGCGGCCGCACGGGCAAATATTTGGAGCCCGTGTCCGGTAAGGCCAACTGGAATATTTTTGCCATGGCCCGCGATGGGCTCCGTTTTGATCTCGGGAGCGCCTTCCAGAAGGCGCTGAGGCAAAAAGGGGCAATCACCGCCAGGGGGCTTCAGGTTGGAACGAATGGCGGCAAACAGACCGTTGATATTACGGTTCAGAAGATCGAAGAGCCGGAAGCGCTGCGCGGGATGGTGATGATCATCTTTACCGACATGATTACACCCCTGGAAAAGAAAACAAAGGTTGGCGCAAAAAAAACGCCTGTCGGCAATACCCGGGTTCGCGAACTTGAGGAAGAGCTTCAGCAATTTCGCGAACAACTCCAGACCACCCGCGAGGAAATGCAATCCTCGCAGGAAGAGCTCAAATCCACCAACGAGGAATTGCAGTCCACCAATGAGGAGTTTCAATCCACCAATGAAGAACTGACCACCTCCCGGGAAGAAATGCAGTCCATGAATGAAGAACTGCAGACGGTGAATGCCGAGCAACTCTCCAAAATGGATGAGCTTTCCTGGATTAACAACGACATGAAGAATCTGCTCAACAGCACGGAAATAGTCACCGTGTTTCTGGACAACGAACTCCGTGTGCGGCGGTTCACCCCCGGTGCGGACAAACTCTTCTCGCTGCTCCCGGGCGACGTAGGAAGGCCGCTTTCCGATATCACAAGCGGCCTTCTGTATCCCACGATGACCGAAGAAGCACAAGAGGTGCTAAGAACTCTGGTCTTTTCGGAAAAGCAGATCACCGCCAGCGACGGGCGCTGGTTTCTGGTGCGCATCATGCCCTACCGTACTATGGAAGACGTCATCGGCGGCGTGGTGATCACATTTGCGAACATCACCGCGGCCAAGACGCTGGAGGCCGAGCTGCGCGGGGAGATTGGAAGGCTGAAGAAAGAAGGATAAAGGTTCAAGGCTGACCCCCCTTGCGGGGGATTAAAGGGCCGGAATTCCCTCACCCTTCAGGGGAGAGGGTTAGGGTGAGGGTGAAAGCAAAGGCTGCCCCCCTCCCCATAATCCCCACCCTCGAGAGGAGGGGCTGCTTTATGGCGGGAAGTTTCATACAAGAAATCAGAATACAGAATATTTTTCATTCTGAATTCTGGCTTCTGAAGAATAGAGGAGTAATTGTCAATGAACGCCAAAAGTATTGTAAAAGACACATTATGTCATTTCGACCGAAGGGAGAAATCTTGAAAAAATTAAAGATTTCTCGTCGCTTCGCTCCTTCGAAATGACAATGTTTTATTTATTACGAGTACCTTCAGACTTCAGCCTAACAGCCTGCATTAAAGGAGAGATTGTCAATGAAAGCTAAGAATATTGCAAAAGATTTTCCTGTTGTTTGCGTGGGCGGTTCGGCCGGCGGCCTCGACGCCTATACCCGGTTGCTGAAGCATCTGCCGGCCGATATGGGTGTTGCCATCGTCATCGTTAATCACCTGAGAACCACAGCTACCCTGCTCCACGAGCTTCTTCCGCACTGCACGGAGATGCCGGTTGAACTGATCACGGAAAGTTTACAAATCGAACCCAACCATGTGTTCATCATCCCGGAACAGCGTGATTTGCATGTTCTTGATGGAGAGTTCCGTTTAAAGCCGATATCAAAGCCCCGGGGATGGCCCGACGTAATTACTGTTTTTCTGCGCTCGCTAACGGAGAACTGGGACGGCAAACTTATCGCTGTCATTGTCTCCGGCTATGATGGTGATGGGGCGGCAGCGTTATGCGGCATAAAAGAAGTGGGGGGCATTACCATCGCACAAAAGCCCGACACAGCCGTGCAGCCGGATATGCCTGAGAGCGCCATAGCCAGCGGGTGTATAGATTTTGTTCTATCACCGGAGGATATCGCTAAAGAAATTATACGAATTGCGCGAGGAAATAAAAAGACTGAAGGCTGACCCCTCCTGCGGGGGGCACGAGACCGAAGACCGAAGACCGAAGACTGAAGGATAAGAGGAAGGCGTCATGCCGGCGAAGGCCGGCATCCAGAAAGACCAAAACGCCGAAGGCCACAAAATAAACCTTCAGCCTACAGCCTTCAGTCTAATAGCCTAAAAAAGGAGCACTCATGGGCGCCACCAAAGATAAAAAACCAACAGCGGAAACCCAACTGCGCGGGCAGGCGGAAAAGCGGTTGCGTGCGAAAAAGACGGATCTACAAACGCCCCGTTCCGAGAAGGATGCCAAAAGGCTCGTCCACGAGCTGGAGGTCCACCAGATCGAGCTCACGATGCAGAATGCAGAACTCAGGCGAGCGCAGGAAGATCTTGAGTTATCGCGCAATAAGTATGTCGAGCTCTACGACTTTGCACCCGTCGGCTATTTCACCTTTGATATGCAGGGACTGATACTCGAAGTAAATCTAACCGGCGCGAAACTGCTGGGCTCCGAAAGAAAATTACTGTTTAAGAAACCCTTTATCAACTTTATCGCACAACCGGCGGATAGAGAGATTTTTGCAAAGCACCGCAAAGATGTTTTTCAACAACGCGACGCCCCAACCTGTGAGATTCGACTGAAGAGAAAAGACGGCTCGATATTCCCTGCGCAACTCCAAAGCATCGCCTGGGAAAATATCGAAGGCCATGCCGGGAATATCCATACCACGGTCATTGATATCACCGAGCACAAAAAGGCGGAGGCCAAGATTGAGCATCTTGCTTCATTCCCTCAGTTAAATCCCAATCCGGTCATCGAAACGGACCTTAAGGGGCATATCCTTTTTTGCAACGATTCAACCCTGAGGATATTGAAGAAGTTAAAAGTCCCGGACAATGACGTCCGCCTCTTCCTCCCGCATGATCTGACTAAAGTAATCAAGGAACAAGAACAAGAACAAGAACAAGAACAAGAACAAGAACAAGAACAAGAACAAGAACAAGAACAAGAACAAGAACAAGAACAAGATGGGCGATATGCGGTTCGGGAAGTGGAAATAAACGGCAGAGTATTTATCGAAAGTATTATTGTCGCTGCTCATCTGAAAGTAGCGCGTATCTACGCGCAAGATATCACCAAGCGCAAGCAAGCGGAGGATGCGCTCAAAAAAGCCCATGACGGCCTCGAAGCGCAGGTGCAGGAACGGACGGTCGAGCTCACGACGGCTCTTTCGGAAATTGCAGCCATGAAAGACCAGCTCGAGGCCGAGAATATTTACTTCCGTCATGAGAATAAAATAAAACATCAATATGAGAATATTATCGGGCAAAGTGATGGTCTCAAGTATGTTCTCTATCGGGCCGAGCAAGTGGCGCAGGCGAACACAACGGTTCTCATTCTCGGGGAAACCGGTACGGGAAAAGAGTTGATCGCTGCCGCCATCCATAACATGAGTCCCCGAAAGGAACGGCCTTTGTTCACAGTCAACTGTGCCGCCCTGCCGGGCAATTTAATAGAGAGTGAATTGTTCGGCCGCGAGAAGGGCGCTTTTACCGGCGCCGATACCCGGCGGATGGGCCGGTTTGAGGTCGCCAATGGTTCCACCCTTTGCTTAGACGAGATCGGGGAACTGCCGCTGGAGTTGCAGATCAAACTCCTGCGGGTAATCCAACATCACGAGTTTGAGCGCCTGGGCTCGTCCAATACTATCAAAGTTGACGTCAGGATCGTGGCAACAACCAATCGAGATCTGGAAAAAGAGGTCCGTGAGGGCCGGTTCCGGCAGGACCTTTACTATCGGCTCAACGTCTTCCCCATCACCGTCCCACCCTTACGGCAGCGGCAGGAAGACGTCCCATTGATGGTACAGGCCTTCGTCGATCGGTATTCCAAAAAATTGGGCAAACAGATCACGACGATTTCGAAGGAGACCATGAGGACGCTGTGCGATTATCCGTGGCCCGGGAACGTCCGGGAGTTGGAAAGCATCATTGAACGGGCCGTGATCTTGTGCCAGGGACCGGTTCTACATCTGGCGGACCAACTGGAGATTTCATCCCCTGCCCTATCATCCGCCGTGAGAACCCTGGAAGAGACGGAGCGAAACCAAATGCTGAAAATCCTTTCTGAAACAAGATGGCGCATCGAGGGCAAGGACGGGGCTGCAGCTATCCTGGGGCTCAACGCAAGCACGCTCAGGGCACGGATGCATAAGCTCGGAATCATCCGGCCGCAGGCAAAAAAAACAAATTAGTGTCACGTCAACGATACGCTGTCATTTCGAAGGAGCCATAACGACTGAGAAATCTTAGATTTCTCCCTGCGGTCTTGCCCCCAGAATGGGGGTCGAAATGACATTTCTTAGCTCGGGATCATCCGGCCCCAGGCGAAAAAGACAAATTAGTGTCACGTCAACGATACGCTGTCATTTCGAAGGAGTCATAACGACTGAGAAATCTTAGATTTCTCCCTGCGGTCTTGCCCCCAGAATGGGGGTCGAAATGACATTTCTTGATTGACGAGACATTAGTACATTGTAACCTTTATTTCTTCGTAGGGTGGAACAAGCGAAGGGGAACTGGAGAGGAAAACGTGAAGCGTATCTCGTGAAGCGTGAAGCACGAACGACGACATATGATTATACGGCGCGTAATAAGGGATTTTCTATGAAGAAACTCGTTAGCTATCTACCCTTTGTCGCTTTGTTTCTCCTGCCTTTATTGTTTTATCCTGGTGTTGATGCATCCGGTTGGAGAAGCGGCAGCGATGTACACGCTTTTTTTGAATTTGCGTCAGCGCTGCTCGCCATAACGGCGGGAATAATGGTTTTGCTCCATTTTTTTACAACAGGTCGCTGGTTCTTTTTAATTATTTCAATCGGATTCGTTCTCATAGGCGGTGAAGAATTTGTTCACGCTATATTCTCTTTTCATGGAATTTGGTCTGAAAAACCCCCGGCTTTTGAATTGGCCATTTCCACAACCTGGTTAACCGGACATTTTATCCTGTTAACATGGTTCTTCATCGCTCTCATTTTGGGGAAAAAAGAAATCGTTCCGGCAAAAAGGGGACCAACTGCTGTTGTCTATAATATTATCGGTCTCATTTTTGCAGCCGCCGTTGCCGTGCTGATTTTCAATATTCCATTTCTTCCAGATTTTGTTCAACTTGGTTCGATTACAAAGAAACTTATAGAACTTTCTCTCGCACTTTTATACTTTGTCGCTTTTTTATTTTACTCCAATATCTACGTAAAGCAACAACCCCGCAGTCCGCTTCTTTGGAGTATCACCGCTTTCATTATCGTTCGGGTTTTGGCTCATATTTTTGTCTTTGATGCTCAGGCCTTCTACGATTCACATTGGGATGCAGCTCATCTCATCGTATTGCTAAGTTACTTTTTCCCGATCTTTGGTGTTTGGGGCGAAATTTTTAAATCACACGCATCTGCTCAAGTGCAAGTAATTAAGCTTGAAAAAGAAATCACCGCGCGTAAACAGGCAGAGGAGGAATTGAGGACTTCTCACTTTCAATTCCGCGCACTTGCCCAACGACTGCTGGAGATCCGTGAAGAAGAAGGGGTCAAGCTTGCGCGAGAAATTCATGACGAAATGGGAGGGGGACTTACCGGGTTGAAGATGGATCTCTCCTGGCTGTTACGCAAAATGGGCGACGCAGACCCGGGTAAAGAGCGCACTAACTTGATGGACAGGATTCAGGCATGTCATACGTTGATAGATCACATGATCCAGGTAGTACGCCGAGTTTCCACAGATTTGCGGCCATCCGTTCTGGACGATTTAGGGCTGATAGCCGCTCTGGAGCGGCAGTTGTCTGAATTTACGAACCGTACTGAAATCCCGCACGAGTTCACCACAACCTTTGAATATATTAGCATGGAAGAGAACACAGCCCTTGCCATATTTCGCATCTTTCAGGAAGCACTCACAAACGTGGTGCGACACGCCCGGGCAACAAAGGTTGCCGTCGTTTTACGAGAGGGCGAGCAGAGTCTTTTCGGGGATGAAAGTCTTGTTCTGGAGATCAGGGACAACGGCAGGGGAATCACCGAGGAGGAAATTATGAATTCAGAATCCTTTGGTCTGCTGGGCATGAAAGAACGTGTTCTGGCTTTTGGAGGAGAACTCTCCATTCGTGCTCAATCCGGTGGCGGGACTGCCCTGGTCTTGCAAATACCCCGGAAGCAAGGAGGAGCATCATGATTAAAGTGATTATCGTCGATGACCATCCGGTGGTCCGGCGTGGCCTGAAGCAGATTATCGAAGACGAATCGGATATGCAAGTCGCAGGCGAAGCGAAAAACGCCGGGGAATGTTTTTCGCTTGTTCGCAAGACAGACTGCACGCTTGTTTGTTTGGATATCACATTGCCCGACAGAAATGGTTTTGATGTATTGAAACAATTAAAATATGAGCATCCGAATCTCCCGATCCTTATTCTGAGCGTGCACCCGGAGGACCAGTACGGGTTGCGTTTCATCAAAGCCGGCGCTTCGGGATACCTGATGAAAGAGGGGGCGCCGGAAGAACTGGTCAAGGCCATTCGAAAAGTGAATGCCGGGGGTAAATATGTCAGTGCATCTCTTGCCGAGAAAATGGTTTCCTCTCTGGGTGCGCTTTCTAAACCGCCGCACGAGAACCTCTCTAACCGCGAATTTCAGATCCTCTGTATGATTGCCCAGGGAAAGTCACTAAAGAGTATTGCGGATGAACTCTGTGTCGGCGAAAAAACGGTCAGCACCTACCGCAGCCGCATTATAGAAAAGATGAAAATTAACACCAATTCTGGTCTGACCCGCTATGCCCTGGAAAATAAACTCATCTGAACGTCTCCATGCACTAATTCCAATTCTAATTCAATAATGATAATTTAAACGCGTAGGGAACGGTCGCGACCGTTCCCTACAAATACATTGAGGAAACACTTGATTTAGAAATGAAATAACCAGCCGCAAAGCGTAAACCATGTGCCCGGTTTGTTTTGTAAACTATCTTACTAGATTGTACCCCTTTTGCTTGTCCCACGCTGGCGGGGGATTAAGGGGGTGGACGTGTTGATGAGGAGGCAGTTAAAGGAAGCTCATTTATTTACACACGGAAGATTTTTTTAAACCCTGTTCAAGATCCTTCAAAAAATCTTCTTTATACAGGTTTGTTTCAGAAAAATCGCTAATGATATTGGCAAGATTATCCTTTTTGAATGGCTTTAAGACGATCGGATGGGTTTGTAGTTTCTGTATCACTTCATTTCGCTCCTTTTCGCCAAGGTTTTCCAGAAGTTCAATGACTGTTTCTAACGGTATTTCGATTCTTTTGGTGATCGTTTCTTTCAGTGTGATAAATGGCATGACCCTCATCCTTTTTAATTGGAATGTCCTGATTTTTTAATCTTAATCATACGGTTTCATGAAGTCCTTTCCCTTTGATGCCTTTTGATACTTCTTCTTTGCCTTGCCCAATGACATCGACCCATTCAGGTTTAGAGAGCAAATCAAGGGTTTCTCGGTGACTCTCAATATATTCATCAATGAGATCTGTGAGTATTTTCCCTATGTCTCTTTTCTCGATACTCGCAATAATCCTAAGAATATCTCTTTTATCCTCTGGTATCCGCACCGTTGCCGTATTCATATCAATACCTCCTTCATCTACTTGTTCATTAGTGCCTTAAGCGACTAATCTCTTTTTGTCAACACCTTCTTTGTAGGGATTCCCCTACAAAAATATCAGGTTTCCCTGACAGACAAATTTCCCAATATAAATGATAGGTTAAATCAAAATTGTTTCCTGCGAGGTCTGCCATAAAAGTTCTTATTGTTGATGATTCGAAGATAGTTTGTAAGGGGCTGCAGCAAATGCTCACCAACGTTGCCGGCATTAAAATAGTCGGGCAAGCACACAATGGCCCGGATGCCATCAAATCCATCTCGGAATTAAAGCCCGATGTGGTGATCCTGGATATACGCCTGCCCGGCCTGAGCGGCATCGATGTTTTAAAAGATATTCGGGCGAAGAAATTACCAAGCCGGGTCATCATGCTGACCAATTATACATATCCCCAGTACCGGAAAAAATGTGAGGAACTGGGATCCGATTATTTTCTTGATAAGGTCGCGGAAATCGAAATGATTCCGAATATAATTGCAGAATTGGCAAAGGATAAACCGGTGACCTTATGACCGCCAGTGAAGTGAGGTCTTTATGGGCATACCACTCAGGGTATTGATAATAGAGGATTCGGATGGGGATGTGGCGCTGGAAGTCCGGTCGCTGAAAGCAGCGGGCTACCAGGTCACCTATGCGGTGGCACAGACCGCCACGGAGATGAAAGCAGCCTTGCTCAACCAGGCCTTTGACATCGTCATCTCGGATCATGGCATGCCACAATTTGATGCGCCCGGAGCCCTGGCCGTGCTGAAGCAAAGCGGTCTGGATATTCCGTTTATCATCGTCTCAGGCTCCATCAGCGAAGAAACCGCTGTGGCATTAATAAAGGCCGGAGCGCATGACTACGTCATGAAGGACAGGCTGCCCCGCCTTGTCCCTGCCATTCAGAGGGAACTCAGGGAGGCAGAATCAAGAAGAGAGCGCAAGCGAGAGTCGGAGGCTTTGAGGGAAAGTGAAAAAAAATATCGCCTGCTGGCCGATAACGTAAATGACGTTATTTGCATTTTGGATATGAATTTAAATTACACCTATATCAGCCCTTCCATAAAAATCCTAAGGG